>JAUHQG010000021.1 GCA_030408475.1 Candidatus Amphrikana amoebophyrae | reverse complement strand
TGCTTCAAAATTTTTGGTTGAATCGTTAGTTGATCTGACATAATACCTCTAAGTTAAAGTAAAAGTCATCTCTCAAATACGTATTTGATATCAATCAAAATTTTGATGCGCTAGCCCTGCCCGGCAAGCTCTTTTCGCCTATTTATTATGGTCGATATCGATGTATAGTATATTAATTTCACAGATTGATTTGCGTAGAGAAAGTACTGCAATTGGGTATGTTCCTGTAATGATGATGATTGGCTATATTGTTGGTGTTTTAATTCTTCGATTAAAAAGGGTTATACCTATTCCGGATGAAATAATTTTTAAATGGGGGTATTTCATATCCTTTTTTTCACTTTTTCCATATTTCCTAGGGTGTTTTTTCTTTGAGAATATTGGTGTTTTACTAGGTTTGTGTTATTTTCTACATGCAATTGGTAATTCCTTTTTGTCACCAGCCCTTTTGACGATGCTTTCAAAAGAAAAACCTCACCATGAACAAGGAAAAATTTTAGGGTTAGTTGAGTCTTTTGATTCTATTGCTTTTCTATTTTCTGTTGGAGTTGTGATGGTATTTAATTATCTTCAGTTTCCCATAGTAGTTCTTGTATTATTTTCGTTTGTTAGTTTTGCTATTTCGTTGGTCTATTATAGTAGGTTTCAAAAGAGTGAACCGAGTTGTAATTGAGTAACTATTGTGCTCTGAAGTTGACTAATTTACATTGGGCTATCGAAAAAGAATTCAGTATCCGCTTTTCTATCGTGTTATTATTAAAGCATACAACTATAGCTAACCAAGCAAAATATATAGAAAGTCAATGTGAGAATTGCTAACAGGCATCTTCTTTGAATTTAGATTCATGTATGATTTTATCGCTTTTTACAATTTTGGCTAGCTTTTCGAGATAAGGTGTTAAACATGTATCATAGTCCAGATAAGGGACTGATTCTCTTACAAATTGATGTATCGGTTTCGTGTATGAAGATAGCTTGTGAACACCTCGAATGTCTGCAGCTTGAGATGCGCATAATAGTTCAAATGCAATAATATAAGAGACATTAGAATAAAGCTCATCAGCTCTTCTTGCTGCTACTAGACCTAGTGATACGATATCTTGGAAATCTCCTGTCGATGTGAGCGACTGAATTGATAGTGGGGTGCACAGAGATCTATTTTCTGCAGTAAGAGATGTGGCCATAAATTGTCCTCCCATTAAACCAAGACGTAAGCCTGGGTTTTCTTTACAAAGGAAGGGGGGTAGATTGTTATTGTTGCTTTTGTCCATGAAGCGGTCAATTCTTCTATCTGATAGGTTAGAGAGTGTAGTAAGAGAAATAGAGAGATAGTCCATTGCCATGGATACATACTGGCCGTGGAAATGACCATTGTGAAATATTTCTTGGTGTTCAGTTAAGATAAGGGGGTTGTCATTACTAGAATTTATCTCATTAGTTATAATGTTTTCGATCCATACTAGTGTGTCTCTGATGGGGCCGAGAATATGAGGGGTACAGCGGATGGAATATGCATCTTCTATAGGAGTATCTGTTTTGAAAGGAGCTGATGGGTGATGACTTTGCAACTCATGCTCAATATCTTGTTCATCTTGATCCATTTTACTATCAGCTAAAATTTTCCAAATGTTTTTAGCCGTTTGAAGTTGGCCAATATGAGGTTTCTCTTTATGGACAATCGGATTAAAAGGTTTTCTCATTGCTTTCAGCCCTTCAAAAGATAAGCACGAAATAATTTCATATGAAGATATTAGCTGTTTAGTTTTTTCAGTTAAAATAGCTCCATAAGCAGCCATTACTGAAGTTCCATTGATTAAACTTAATCCTTCTTTAAAGGAGAGATTCATTGGAGTGATGCCCGCTTTTTTTAAAGCTTCTTCCCCACTAAGAATTACTCCTTGGAACTTTGCTTTCCACTTGCCAGTTGCAACTAATGCAATTGCTGCAAGAGGGCCAAGATCACCACTAGCTCCAAGAGATCCTTTGGAGGGAACACATGGGATTATTCCTGAATTAAACATTTCTACTAGCTTATTGAAGTTTTCAATTGAAATGCCGGAGCAACCGCGCGCAAGGGAGTTAATTCGAACTAACATGCTAGCTCTTACGATGTCGTCGTCAAGGTAATCTCCTACATTGGAAGCAACTGAAGCGATTAAGTTTTCTTGTAACTCATGTGCATGTGTTATGGGGACTAGCCAATTTACAAATCCTCCCATGCTGGTATTGACGCCGTATATTACTCTCTCTTCATCAACAAACTTTTCTAGTAAATCTCTTGAATTAGAAATTTTTTCAATACTAGAGTCAGCAATAGTGATCTTAGCTTCTGTGGACTGAGAAATTTTAAAAACATCATAAGTAGTTAATTCATTGCCATTTAATTGAATTTGAATCGAGTTTTCTGATGCCATAATACCCTTAGCTATTTTACTTAATAATACTATTTATAGACTAAACGATCAATGGATATTAATATTTGATAAAGATGTTAGTTTAGCTAATCTATGGAGTATTTTTAATAACACTCAAGTTATTGATTATTAAACATTAAATGTTAGGGTTATTGTTATTTTAATTCTGATTAAATTTTGGTATATATAGGGACTTTACCTCATTAACCTGCTCTTTGACTATGGATCACTCTTTTGCTATCGTCGGTCTCTCCGGTAGATTCCCAGGCGCTAATAATATCTCTTCTTTTTGGCAAAATCTCTCTAAGGGTGTTGAGTCTATCTCTACTCTTGAGAATCAACCTAACCTCGTCCCTCATAGAGGACTTGTCGATAATATCGATTTGTTCGACGCTTCCTTCTTCGACATTAGTCCAGGTGAAGCTGCCTTAATCGATCCTCAACAACGTTTATTTCTCGAATGCTCTTATGAAGCTTTGGAGTCCGCCGGCTATAACCCTTTCGACTTCGAGGGTAAAATCGGTGTCTACGGCGGATCCGGTGATAACTCTTATCTCATCAATAACTTATTGCAAAATCATCAGCTCTCTCAAGATAAACAGGACTATTTAATCGCCATCGGTAATCGCCCTGACTTCATCACCACTAGAGTTTCTTATAAGCTAAACCTAAAAGGTCCTAGCCTCGCTGTCCAAACCGCTTGCTCCACTTCTTTAGTCGCTGTCTGCCTCGCTTGCAATGACCTTATCTTAAATAATATGGAAAAATTACTGAGAAAAGAATAGAGAATGAAAAAGGAGATGTTCTTTTCAAGCAAGAATTTGTCTATAACTCAATGGAAGAGCTGACTGACGTTATTGCTTACCCAAACAATCAACGAACCATCTTAGCTCATTTTGAATATGATGACATAGGAAGAGTAATTAAAAAAGTCGATGCATATGGTTTTAAAACAACATTTGTTTACTCGAGTCAATATGACTCAAAAAGTGGACAAATTGTCTTAAAATGTACAGCGACAGATCCATTAGGTAGGCAAACTGAACAATTAACAAGCGCTCTTGGTGACTTTATTCAGGAAAGGTATAAAAACCAAAAAGGTGACGTTTTATGTTCTTCTAAGCATGTAATAGATCGACATGGGAAAGTCTCTCACTCTTATCCTAAAATTGTTGAGGGAAAGCATATAGAGACATTTAAAACTCAGTCGATAGACAAATATGATGGTAACTCAAGATGCACAATCCATCAGTCTGGAAACAAATCAAATCAACAAAGTTTTATAGCCGGGAGATTCGGAGAGCTTGATCAGATAAGCCTTCCTCATTTAAAAGAGCCCATTCAATATAAGTACAATAGCAAGGGATTTTTGAAGGCGCTGTCTATTACAGAAGAGGGACAAGAGCCATTTACATATTCGTTTGAGTATGACGAAAATCATTTCATGTGTGATCAATATCATAATAATGAAAAAATTGTAGAGAAGACATTCAAAGCATTTGGCCGATTTAAGAGTGAAAAGATTAAAAATAAAAGCACTGTGAGCTTTTTATATAATGATGATGGGAGGATTTCTGAAGTTGTTCTTCCCGACAAAAGTAGACTTTATTATGGATACAATGGACCTTTTGTTAACTCTTTTCAAAGAAGAGGAGAAGAAGGCTTAGCCATTTATAATTATGAGGTAGTCGCTCGAGATTTGATGGGGCACCCAACTAAAGAGACATTGCCTGGAATGACTGGAATACAAATTTCAAAATACGGTCATGATGGAAGAAGAAGAGCGCTTAAAAATAATTGTTTTCAAGAAGTTATACCTAAGAAAGGCATGGATCGCGTTGGTAATATTGTAAAAAAAGAGACTATCTCTGATTATTTTGAAAATCAAAATGAGTACATATATGATGATCTTTCTCAACTTATTACGGAAAAAGGATCTAGGGATTTTACATATAGTTACGATTCTTTAGGAAATCGTCTCAGTAAAAATAAAGAAAACATGTCCTATGGAAATTTAAATGAGCTGCGATTTTTTGGAGATGAATCATATCAATATGATGTAAGTGGTAATATTATTTCTAAAGAGTTAGATGGGAAAATTACGACGTACCAGGTAGATCCAATGGGACGTATCTGTCAAATAAACTTACCTGATGAGTCGACGATTGGTTTTGCCTATGATATTGAGGGGAGACGTCTTACAAAACAAGTAAAAAGCAAAGATGGTAAATGTAAAACTTTTACTTATTTTTACATTGGTGATTATGAGCTAGGGTGTGTCAATGAGAATGGAAAAATAGTTGAACTGCGTATACCAACTGATCCAAACTGCCCAGAAGAATCCCATATTCTAGCGCTTGAGCTCAATAACGAACCTTTTGTAGTGCTAGAAGATTTAAGTGGAAATGTAAAATGTTTACTTTCGACACAAGAAGATATGATATTAGAGTACTATGAATATTCTGCTTTTGGAGAAGAGGAGATATTTGATGAAGATGGAGATAGAATTGAATCTTCTCAATATAAGAATCCTTGGAGATATCAAGGACAAAGAGTTGATGAAGAGTTAGGTTTAGGTTATTATGGTAAGCGTTTTTATGATCCCAAGCTGGGGCGTTGGTTAACGCCAGATCCATTGGGATATGTAGATGGTCCTAATCGTTATTGTTATGTGTACAATAACCCTCTTAAATATGTAGATCGATTTGGAACAAATAGTGAAGCATTATCAGGTGATTCAGAATTTCAAAACTACTTTTATGGAGAGGTAGAACCTTATTGCGCTTGTGAAGAGCATCGCAACTGTAAAAGAGGAGGGGATAGTAAGCATTCTTTTGTACATGGCTTTGTTGAGGTGATCCAAAGTAATCGTTTTCAAGGAGCTATGCAAGCTATTGGAGGGGCAGCAGAATTTGGACTAGGTGGAGCCGCTTCGCTATCATCAGCAGGATCGCTAGCAGTAGTTGGGTGGCCAGTGATGGCGCATGGAACAGATCAGTTTACCTCTGGAATGCATATGCTGATCACAGGGGAATCGAGGTATACAGCAACGGAGATGGTTTTACAAAAAGCTGGTATGTCACCCGGTGCAGCCGCTACAGTAAATGATGGGGTAAGCATTATTGCAAGTATGGGGGCAGGTAGTGTCGTGAAGATGGGGAAAGTGGCTGCTGCTCCAGTTTTTAAGGGGAGTCAAGGGGTTTCTCAGGTTGAAAAGGTATTAAAAAAGTTTCGATATAATTTAACGATTATTGAGACTAATCGTATGCAATTCAGTAAACACGCTTTAATACGAATGGATCAAAGAGGCATCACAAGAAAGATGGTCGATACTGCGTTAAAAAAAGGAAAGCGTTATCATGATCCTAAAAATAATGTTGTTAATTTTATTTTAGAAAAGGGATTTGCTAGTGAAAAGTCTCTGTTAGTTGGGAAAAATCCAAATTCGGGACAAATTTCAACAGTTATTAGAGGCAATAGACTTATTAAAGGAAGATTTATCAAATTGGATTGATGAAAATGCAAAAGAAAGAATTAGATAATATAAAAGAACTTCTTATAAATATTCTCAAGTTCCAAAAGGGTCATGAAATTTTAATATCGGAATTTCAAAATCGCATTTGGGATATGGATTGCCAAAGCGAAGCATATGAGATATTATCCATTTTAGCATATGATCTAGATTTTTATGAGCCTGACGAAAGTATGCGAAAACACCATTCTGAATATGTGGACAAAGAAGTAATAAAAAAGGAAATTATTAACACTTTGAAACAATTGTAAACGCTTTTATGATCCCAAGCTGGGGCGTTGGTTAATGCCAGATCCATTGAGATATGTAGATAGTCCTAATCGCTATTGTTATGTGTACAATAACCTTTTAAATATGGAGATCGGTTGTACATGGCTTTGTTGAGGTGATCCAAAGTAATCGTTTTCAAGGAGCTATGCAAGCTATTGGAGGGGCAGCAGAATTTGGACTAGGTGGAGCCGCTTCTCTATCATCAGCAGGATCGCTAGCAGTAGTTGGGTGGCCAGTGATGGCGCATGGAACTGATCAGTTTAATTCAGGGATGTATACACTGATCACTGGGGAATCGAGGCATACAGCAACAGAAATGGTTTTACAAAAAGCTGGTATGTCACCTGATGTAGCAGCTACAGTATATGATGGGGTGAGCATTATTGCAGGTATGGGAGAAGGAAGGTGGTTATTTTGCTAATATGTAGCCTTGCTTTTGCTCAGCCTTATATACTAGCCATAACCCAAATATTACCACAAAGGTTGATGCCAATATCTCTACTCTCGGTAACTCTCCCAATATTAAATAGCTCAATAGCGAGGCGTATATCGGACTCAGTAATCCAAAAAACGACATCAACGTCGCTGTCATCTTCTTAAGCAAATATCCATACAAATTATAGCATAACAAATTCGAGATCAATATCAGTACTCCCACTCCTCCCAATATCGGCCAAATTTGTCCCGATTCTATTGGCAAAGGACTCCAGTCTTCTGTCATATATGACTGCCCTAATGCTATCGCTCCCCCTATCAACATACTATATCCATTCGCTACTAGCGGGGACATCTCATTGTCTTTAACTATCATCCTTAACAATACCCATCCATATACAGAGCATAACGCCGCTACCGCCACTGCAAGCTCTGCTACTCCAAAGCCATATAACGCTCCAGGTGAGCTAGATAGCAACGCTGGGATCACCGCTCCAAATCCTACCCCCAAACCTACCCACTTCAATGGCGTAATCTTCTCCTTAAAGTGAAAATAGGAAAATAATGCCGCAAATAAGGGAGATAAACTAAATATAAAACAGGTCTTCCCTGCCGATATCGTCTTAAGTCCATAAAACTCAAGCACATTCGATAAGTATATACTGATCACTCCTAATATTACTACCGATAATAGTTGCTTCTTGCTTATAATGAGTGATTTACGTTTCTTGATAAACATGTAGCCTATGAGCAGTAATCCTGCAATCGTCATCCGAGAACCTGTTACAAATACAGGTGATGCGTATTCAACTAGGTATCTCCCCAAAGGAAATGCCAAGGACCACATTGCAAATAATAGTATTGATAGTAGTATTCTCATAAACTCTTACTTAATTTAACGAATTATAACATAAACGATATTACAACAGTATAATTAAAAAACTCAATTAATATTAAATAAAGGATAAAATTTATTGATAAAATGTAAATTATAATTTTAATCTTGCGCTAATCTCGTTAATGCTTTTTATTGGATAATTACAATTTCAGGAAGTATTAAAAACTATTTTAAACCAGTCTTTTTTACCTAAAAAGTGAGAAACTATGGACAATGATTTAAAAACAGCTCTAGATTCTATTGATGCCCGATTGAGCACAATTGAAGAGCAACTTGGTGTGCGCCAGGAAAAAAAACCACCTTCTCAAATTAAAGAAAGTGCTGAAGTGATAGATGAAGTTATAGAACCTGTCGTACTCGAAAGGGTCTATTCTCCTCTAGAGCTTAAAATCAGAGCCCTTTTCAAACAATGGCCTTCTTTGCTTGGTGCTCTTTTTTTACTTGTAGCGCTGATCTATTTTATCGATTACTCCATTACTTCGAATTGGTTTACTCATGGAATGCGTGTCGGCATACTCCTGTTATTGAGTTTTTCCATTTTAGGATTAGGTGTTTATTTAACCTTGAAAAAGAAAAGGCGTGCGGTTTCTCAAGCTTTGGTTTGCCTTGGCTGCTCGGCTACTTTAGTTACATTATGGGCAGGTAGCTCTCATTATCATCTTTATTCTGAGATGGTGAAACTCATTTCAATTTTCACAACTATTATTAGCTGCGCTCTATTTGCTTACAAATTGAAAGATCAAGTCTTAATTACTTTTCTGATTTCATTTGCTTCATTGATCCCTATTATTGATTTTTGGGATCGATCACCCAATGTATTTTTCTCTTATTTTGCTTTGCTAGATATTTTTACTGTAGTTGCTCTATTGTACTTAAGATGGTCTTGGCCAATTCTTGTCGCTGCGATTTTCAACTTTGCTGTTTGTAGTTCAACTTCCAATCGGATTTCATTTGAGATATTTGCCTTAGCTGTCCCAACCGTTTTATTCTTATTGCCATGGGCCATTATTTGGAGTAAAAATGAAGAAAATTGGGATAGAGTTTTAGTAAAGGGATCTTTAGTAGCCGTTTTGGGTTTTATTTCTCTTAGCATCAACATTGCCGATATTTTCAGGTCTGATGCTACGTGGATAGGAGGGCTTTTATTACTTTTTGTAGCGACAATGTTTATGGTAAGTTCGACTTTAGTAGCTAAAAAGTCTGAGTACTCTTTGGGGCAAAAATTATTAGCTATAGCGGCTGGTTCTATCTCTATTTTTGCTATTTGGTTTGCGACAGAGCTTCTTTTTAATCCTCATTCTACCCCTCGCTACGTATTCTATTTAGAAATATTGATGGGAGTATCTTTTGCTAAATGGTGCATTCGCTCTACTGGCCTCATGTGCTTGTTGCCTTTGGCTTTTGTTTTTATACTCGGCTCTGAAGTTATGACTGTTTTATTAAAAGCTTCGCCTTATCCTCTGCATGCTTTTATTAACCTTTTGATTTCAACAGTTACTGTATTTACAACTGCATTTATTTTAAAGTCCAATAAGCATCAGGCAAGCAATATAGTGGCACGTTGTTTATTTATCCCAGCTTCAATTTTCTCTCTTTATCTCATTTCTGATATCTATCATCAAATTTTTGCATTATCAGATACAGCAAAAGTGTTTTGCTATATTACTTTTACTTTGGTTGGGGTTTGGGCTATTTTCTTCTCTGCAAGCAAATGGATTCAAAAAGGAGGGGGCTTATTAATCCTTTTTGTTGTTGCTCAAATCGTATATTTAGAAATTTGGTCACTCAATATATTGAAAAGTATGATTCTATTCGCTTCTATTGGTAGTTTGCTTTTGCTAGGCTCTTTTTTTGCAAAGAGTCATAAAAGCGCTACTATAGAATAATTAAGAGTGTTTTTCGATAGAGCCCTTAACGCACGGTTTTATAACCGCCAAGTACTCCTTCTTTCGATAACACTACTTGCCAAAGTTGAATGTGTCTCGATCTAAAGCAACCTGCACATGAAAGTAAATAGTACTTCCACATTCTGTAAAAGTCTGCTGGATATTGATCCTTCACTTTTGGCCACGTTTTCTCAAAGTTCTTATACCAAGCCATCAACGTCTTGTCATAATCTACACTGAAATTATGCCAGTCTTCCATCACATATAATTGTTCAATAGAGGTTCCAATTTGTGCTATCGATGGCAAGTGACTATTGGGGAATATATATTTGGCTATCCATGCGTCTGTTGTTAATGATGACTCATTCGATCCAATCGTGTGCAACATCATTAATCCTCCCTCTTTTAAACTGTCATGGGTCGATTCCATAAATGTACGATAGTTTTTACTTCCCACATGTTCAAACATTCCTATCGATACAATTCTATCAAACTTCTCCTTCACATCTCGATAATCTTGTACCCGAATTTCTACTGGTAACCCTTTGCACATTTTCTTTGCTAGTTCAGCTTGGTTTTCTGATAATGTCACTCCAATGACTGATACGCCGTAATTTTTAGCGATGTATTTTGCAAATCCTCCCCATCCGCACCCAATATCTAATACGGTCATCCCTTTTTTCATTCCTAACTTGCGCGCTATCAAATCAAACTTTGCCTCTTGCGCTTTCTCTAAATTATCACTGCATGCCCAGTAACCACAACTGTATGCCATGTTGGCATCAAGCATATTCTCATATAGCTCATTACCTAGTTGATAATGTTGCTCGATCACTTTCATACTTTTAGATTTAGTCTGTTGATTAAATAACTTTGCTTTGACATAGCCCCATATCATCTCCCATGACACTTTCACTTTGTCTTCTACATTAGCTCGTAATACTCTCATGAACATGCCATCTAAATCATCGCAGTCCCACCAACCAGCCATGTAAGATTCTCCAAGCCCCAATGAACCTTCGCTTAACACTAAGCTGTAAAAATCGTCATTATGTACTTGAATATCCCACGGACGATCGCCATTAATTTGAACATCTGCGAGAGCTGCAATTTCTGTAATTACTTTTTGTTGAGAAGATATTTCAGAACTATTAACTAGTTGCATTTGAAAAAAAGTAATAGTAGTTAGTAATGTAAGAATAAATTTTGACATATGACTTCCTTTTATATACTTTCTATAACATTACACTTTTTGGATAAACATGAAAATTTTAGTTACTGGTGCAAATGGTTACATTGGATCTCGATTAATCCCTCTTTTGGCTCATCAAGGTCATTTTATTATTGCAGCTGTTAGAGATGCTTCGCGCTATCAAATTCCATTGGAATTTAAAGATCAGATCGAAGTTATTGGGATAAATTTTAATGAAAAAGATGCATATAAGTGTTTGCCTCGCGATATCGAGGCTGCTTATTACCTCATTCATAATCTCACTGTGCCAAAAGCAGATTTGAAGAAAAAAGAAAAAAGTGGGGCAGAATTTTTCAAGGACTATATAGACTCCACTATGTGTAAACAGCTTATCTATCTTACAGGGCTCATAAGTGATAATAATCTTTCTGAGCACTTAAGTTCTAGGCTTTTAGTTGAGAACATTTTAAAACAAGTATCTTGTAGTTATACAATTTTAAGGGCAGCGACTGTGATAGGGGCTGGTAGTGCTTCATTTGAAATCATTCGTGATTTAGCTGAAAAATTGCCGATTATGGTGGCGCCATTATGGGTGTCAAAATTATGCCAGCCTATTGCTATTAAGGATGTCATCCAATATTTAGTCGGAGTTTTAGGTAATTGTGGTTGTGAAAATAAAGTATTTGATATCGGGGGACCTGAGCAAATTTCCTATAAAGATCTTATTTTGAGGTTTGCTAAAGTTAGAGGATTGAAAAGGTATATCAAGGTATTGCCGGTGTTAACTCCAAAACTTTCTAGTCTTTGGTTATGTTTAATTACGACAACTAATTTTCAAATTGCACGTAACTTAATAGATAGCATGAAAAATGATGTAGTCTGCAAGGAAAATAGTATTGATAAATTCGTCAAAATTTCATGTTTAAGTTATGAATCGGCTATCAAACGGGCTTTAGAAAAAGTAGAGGAGTCAAGCATACTTTCCTCATGGAGCGATTCTTTTACTTTCAGCAGGTTACCTTCAAATCTTGCTGGATTTGTTCAAGTTCCTTCATTTGGTTGTTTTACTTCTAGTCATAAAACAAGGTTTAAGGTTGATCCTAATATTTTATTTAAAGCGGTGATGCAAATTGGAGGAAAAAATGGTTACTATTGGAACTGGGCTTGGAAGTTTCGCGGTTTTATTGATAAGATGATAGGAGGAGTGGGCTATTATAAAGGGCAGCTTCGAAGAGAAAAACCTCAACCAGGGGACTTAATAGACTTTTGGAGAGTGATTCTTTTGGATGAAGAAAATAGGCGACTGTTATTGTTTGCTGAAATGAAAGTTCCAGGAGAAGCTTGGCTTGAAATAAAGATTAAAGGAAATGAACTGATTAATATAGCCACTTTTAGACCCAAAGGTATTTGGGGCCTGTCGAAAAACAAGTCTAAGTAGATGAGCATCGTCTTTTCGTGTACTTTTTAGTAAATCGCAAAAAGATATACTCAAGTATCATCTAATTTGCGATTTACTAAAAAGTACAAC
>JAUHQG010000020.1 GCA_030408475.1 Candidatus Amphrikana amoebophyrae | reverse complement strand
TATTTCTCAAAAATAGCAACGAAACTTGTACGTTTGGTACAGTAAGTTGCTATTTTTTTCGTGAAAGATCACGGAAAGACGATGTTCATCTAAAAAAGCCTATTTTCTAAACAAGCTCTCTAAGGAATTTTATTGCTTGTGGATGATTGTTATTAGCAGCTTCAGTAATGAAGAAGTGGGATCGTGACTTTTCTACATTTCCACCTTTTCCTTCTAAACACATTTGACCATAAAGGAATTGACAATCTACGTTTCCATTATTAGCTCCCATTTCATAATAACGTCTTGCTTCTTCTAGGTTTTGATCCCCACCTTCACCATTTAGGCACATCTCTGCATAACTCTCTATACATATTATGTCGCCTTTATTAGCCCCAATAAGATAATATTGTCTAGCTACAATAGGTTCGTCTTCTACACATAAGGTAGCGTAGTTACGAATAGCAAGGTGGAAGCCTTTATCAGCTGCAAATTTGAAGTATTTTTTAGCTTCAGTCTTATCTTTTACACCACCGTGACCTTCAGAACACCGATAAGCATATTCACAAGCAGCGACTTCATTCCCATTATCGGCTGCTTTTTTGCAGTAAAATCTACCCATAGTAGCGTAGTCCTCTCCTTGAGGGGAGTCGAAACAGAGATAAGCAAATTGAAGTTGAGCATTTATATGCCCGTTATCAGCTGCTAATTTAAAATATTTTCTTGCAGATTTTATATCTATGTTTCCTCCAGCGCCAGTTAAACACATATCACCATATTTATATTGAGCCTCTTTATGTCCTCGTTGAGCCGCCTTATGGAGGTATTCTTTTGCCTTTTCTAAAAGTTGCTCACCCCCTTGTCCTTTTAAACACATCATACCGTATTGATATTGCGCTTCGGTGTGTTTTTCGTCTGCTGCTAG
Organism: Candidatus Amphrikana amoebophyrae; assembly: GCA_030408475.1. GTDB lineage: Bacteria > Chlamydiota > Chlamydiia > Chlamydiales > JACRBE01 > Amphritriteisimkania > Amphritriteisimkania amoebophyrae. Next base: position 6,258 of record JAUHQG010000020.1, on the reverse strand, counting down.
GCAAAAATGAATTCTTGCTTCTTTCAAGTCAATCTCTCCTCCAATGCCTTCTAGGCATGCTTTGGCATATTCGAATGAATAGAAAGAGACAAATTCACCATGATTATGATAAAGTTTGTAATATTTTCTTGCTGCTTTTAAGTCTTTATCTCCCCCTAAGCCTTTAAAACAAAGCTTTGAATATTCTAGCAACGAATATTTGAAATTCTTGTCAGCAGATAATTTAAAAAACTTTCTCGCTTTAATATAGTCTTGAGGGCCGCCAAGTTGATTTTGGCAGAACATCGCATATTTATATTGTGACTGAGTGTCACCTCTGTTTGCAGCCAGTTTATAAAACTTTCTAGCTTCTGAGAAATTGACTCTACCACCTTGACCTTGAGAACACATATTCGCATATATGATTTGAGCTTCATGATGGCCCCCTTCGGCTGCTTTTTTCAAGAGATTTCTTGTTAATGTGAAATCCCTATCTTCGTCTAAGCTATTTAAATAAATTTTCGCGAGTTCATAATGGCTATCAATATAATCATTATCAGAGGCTAATTTAAAGAATTTTTTGGCTTCAAGTAGATCTACATTTCCCCCTTCACCGTTTTGACACATCTTAGCATACTGGTGTTGATCGCACTTAGAGCCGTGTATAGCAAGACGATGTAACAGTTTGCGAGCTTCTGGCAGATTTTTATCTCCTCCTATCCCTTCTTTATACATCATTGCGAGGTACTGCATGCTGGGACCATGGAGGCCTTGAGCCCCTATTATAAAGTACTTCCTTGCTTTGGCTTGAAATTGAGGAGTTTTTGTTTGATAACAATAATAGGCGTAGCTGTATGCTCCTATAAAATCTCCAAGATCGGCAGCTTGTTTATAATATTTCTTGGCCCCGTTAAGATTGTACAGGCCAAATCGTTTAGATGCGAGAATATCACCACAAATGCGCATCGCTTCAGTGTTGCTTTGAGCTGAACATTTTTCCGCTAAATCGAGAGCGATTCCATAGTTGCTTTTCTTAAGAGCTGTATTAATTCGAGCTAATGCTAACCCTATATCAACTTGTGGTGGGTTGGCTTCTGAAGCTCTAGGTTTCTTTGAAAGATTGAGTAAAAGGCCTGCTGTTTTCTCAAGGTTATCTTCTACCCCATCATGCCTACGTTTGTTTTGTCCAGATATTAGGTTTGCCATAAAATTATCCCCTACAGTAATTTAATGGATCTATTATGACATAAAGGGGTTAAAAAAGCAATTTGTAAAAATAAGCATAGTACACTCACTTACAGTGACTTATACAAAGTAAATATTTTAATGGTTTAGGGTTAGTAGTTTGAAGAAGAATAACCTGGTGATCCATCAAAATTATATAGATGTTCAATGGAAATAACGTCTAGGTTACTTTCGTTAAGAATTTCTAGTATTTTATATGTATGGCTAGGTTTATAGGCGTGTTCATCTTCTTTAAGCTTAATGCGCACTCTCCATTGATCAATGCAATAGGTTTCAGGTTGTCCTTCTGGATAGATGGTGGTGCCTCTATTTGTGACTAGTTTTACTTCAAATTTACCTAAATTTAAAGAAGTAATTATTGGTAAAAATTCTTCTTGTGAGACAGGGGCATTGATATAAACATCAACTCCTACTAATTCTTGAGAGCATTTTTTGTTTTGGTTAGGGAGCACTTTAGGAGTATTTACCTTATCGTGCTTGATTGCTTCTTTTAACTTGCTCGGTTTTTTGCCAAGGCGCTCTATCACAGCTTGACCAAACTCTTTGGTGCCCACTTTTTCTTTGCTCTTTCTCTCTACATATACATCGTAAGTGTGGATGCCATCTTCAACAGTTTTGAGCCATGCATTGTGGATTAAGGCGCCTATTTCGGGTAAATCTAAGTAATCCATCATTAATACAGAAGCTAAGATCATCGCTGAGGGGTTGGCCATATTTTGATTGGCCCTTCTTGGTGCTGATCCATGAATCGCTTCAAACATAGCTCCATGCTCGCCTATATTGGCTGTTCCTACCAAGCCAACGGAACCTGAAATTTGAGCTCCAATATCGGATACAATGTCTCCATATAAGTTAGGCATCACGATCACATCGAATGCCTCTGGGGTATCGGCTAATTTAGCAGCACCAATATCGATGATCCAGTGTTCGTTTTCAATATCAGGGTATTCAGTAGCCACTTCATCAAATATTTTATGGAAGTGGCCATCAGATATTTTTAAAATATTGTCTTTAGTGAATGCTGTCACTTTTTTGCGTTTATGAGCTTTAGCATACTCAAAAGCGTATCGTATTATTTTTTCAGAGCCAGGAGATGAAATCATTTTAATTGATTTTTGAACTTCAGCAGATTGTCGATATTCAACTCCAACATAAAGGTCTTCTTCATTTTCACGAATGATAACCACATCCATATTAGGATGTTTAGAGTCTATAAAGGGAGTGTATGAGATACAGGGACGAATGTTGGCGTATAGTCCAAGAGTGGTTCGACATGTGACATTTAAACTTTTGAATCCGCCTCCTTGAGGAGTCGTAATAGGCGCTTTAAAAAAAGCTTTGCAATTTCTAATAGTGTCCCAAGTCTTGGGTTCAATTCCAGTCGTAATCCCTTTCATATAAACTTTTTCACCGATTTCAACAGGGTGAATCTCTAGAGGCGCTCCTGCCTCTTTCATAATTTCAAGAGCCACTTCAATAATTTCTGGGCCAATTCCATTGCCATGGGCTACAGCTATAGGTAGTTTTTCACTCATTTTACTTCCTTTGAATCTTTGCGAACATTATACTATTACATATGTTAAAAGCGTTATTTAAGCAGCAAAAAAAAGAAATTGAATCGTTCTTTAATAAGATCGACCTTGAACATGCTCAAATTATTTTTGAAGAAATTGCCAATTGCAAAGGAAATATTGTCCTTACTGGAATTGGGAAAAGTGGTATTATCGCTGAAAAAATTGCCAAAACAATGTCGTCTACGGGGACCAAGGCTTTAGCACTATCAGCTATAGATGCAATGCATGGCGATATTGGGATATTGGGAAGAGATGACCTTTTTATTGTCTTAAGTAAAAGTGGGCACACTAAAGAGCTAAAAGAGTTAATTCGAATAGTAAAACTTAGAAATATTAGAGTGATGGGGTGGTTTTGTAATGACAAGGCTCAACTTAAACCTGATTGCGATTTAGTGATGCAACTTCCTATTGAAAGTGAACTTTGTCCGTTTGATTTAGCTCCTACAACATCTACTGAGGTTCAGCTCATATTTGGTGATATATTAGCTATAGCGTTGATGAAGTCAAAACAATTTTCACTCAGTCAATATGCGATGAATCATCCAGCGGGAACCATTGGAAAAAAATCAACGCTTAGAGTTGAAGAGTTAATGCTTTCAGGAAGTGAGCTGCCAACTTGCTTGCCAGAGTCTAATTTAGGTGAAATTTTAGTTGAGCTCACAAATAAGCGCTGCGGTTGCATCTTGGTAGTAGATAAAAAAAATAATTTGCTTGGTATTTTTACAGATGGTGATTTACGAAGATCTATTCAAAAATATGCCCAAGAAGCATTTGGCATGAAGATGAAGAATTTAATGACAAAAACTTATATGTCTGTAAGTGCAGGGTCTTTAGCTATCGATGCAGTAAATATTATGCAGCACGATCCACAAAAAAGGGTGATGATGTTACCTGTAGTTCAAGGTGATAAACTGGAAGGTTTAGTCACAATGCATGACGTGGTTAATCTCGGAATATTGTAATTTCTCTTTAATATAATCTTTTCATATTCTATGATGAGACTCAAATTCTAACCATTTTCTTGTTATTTATGGAACCAGCTTCGCTAAACATGCTAATAGTATTCGCCTTTGTGCTTGGGTATATTGGCATTATCTTTGAGTTTAAAATTAACGTAAATAAATCGGGTGTTGCCCTTCTTGTAGGAGCTATATGCTGGCTATTTATGTTTATGTTCAGTTCATCATCTCATGCTGAAAGTATGACCAAACTGGGGCACCACTTAAGTGATGTGTCACAGATTTTGTTCTTTTTACTTGGGGCAATGACCTTAGTTGAATTGATAGACACACATAAAGGGTTTAATACCGTTGTTAAATTTATAGATTCAAGATCCAAAAAGAAGCTGCTCTGGATTGTTTCTATTTTGGCATTTATTTTGTCTGCCGTTTTAGATAACTTAACTACTACTATCTTAATGGTTTCAATTTTACGCAAAATTATTCCAGTGAGAAAAGAGCGTTTTATCATTAACTGTATGGTTGTGATTGCGGCTAATGCAGGTGGTGCATGGACTCCAATTGGGGATGTCACAACTACTATGCTTTGGATCAATGGTCAAATTACAACTTTAGCAGTGATGAAAGAGATTTTCATTCCATCTGTTGTTTGCATGTTGATCCCTCTTGTTATCTACACATTTTGCGTTAAAGGGGTTTACACTGCGCCTGAAGTTTCTGTGAAAGATGAGCAACAAGAATATGGAGCTACATTAATCTTTATATTAGGGATTATTGGATTGATTTCCGTTCCTATGATTAAGGCGGCAACCGGGTTACCACCATTTATGGGTATGTTAATAGCGCTGTCTGTCTTATGGCTTGTAACAGACGCTATTCACCATCAACACGAAGCTAGACAACATTTAAAGATTCCATCTATCTTAACAAAAGTAGATGTATCGGCAATTTTATTCTTCTTGGGAATATTGCTTGCGATCAATGCACTGGAATCTGTTGGAGTTTTACAATTGGTTTCTAAGTGGCTAGACAGGGTTACAAATAGTACAACTGTTATAGCAACTGCTATTGGGGTCTTTTCAGCAATAATAGATAACGTGCCATTAGTGGCTGCGGCGATGGGAATGTATGATATGGCTGCATACCCTGTGGATTCAGACTTTTGGCTTCTCGTGGCTTATACGGCAGGAACAGGTGGAAGTATATTCATCATAGGATCTTCTGCTGGTGTGGCAATGATGGGAATTGAGAAAATGGACTTTATACAATATATGAAGAAAGCGACTATTCCTGCGGCATTAGGCTTTGCAGGTGGCATAGGCGTTTATATGTTGATGAAGGCTGTCTAATTTTTGAAATGGCTGTTACACACAACTTGGGTTATAACTACTTGAGTTTAATTCATAATATTGCTATTAATTATCCCTTTATAATTCAGGGGAATAGAGAATGGCTGCTTCTAATTTAGTTTATAACGTAACTCAATCTGTTTTTGAGGTAACAGGTTTAGATATGTTTTCAACGGTTGTGCAAGTGCTTCCTAGTACTGATGTATTTGTGGTGTCATTATTTATCACAACAGTTGTAGATAGTACATCGGGCTTAATCTCATATCTTCATTCACACCATTTTTCTAATCCTAGGGATGTGGAACATTTGGACTGCCCAGGGCTGATTGCAATGCTTAAAGCAACTGCCACAGATGACATGATTGCTCGCCTTGATGAAGAAGAAGGTCATAAAAAAGTATTGAGGTTTCTTATCAATACTCAAAATAGCGAAGAGACTGAAATAGGTCAAAAGTGGTGCAGTGGTTTTTTTACAAGCATATGGGAGTCGATCACTAAGCCTTTAACGGAGATGAAGGGGGCGTTGTCAGGGGAATTGGCAGCATTTCCCGATGAAGCGGTTTTATCTCGAAATGTGACTGTGTTGGCTCAGGAAGTAAGAGATGGTGTAGTGAAAGAGGCTATTGATACTTATCAGTTTTTACAAAACTTTTTTATATAGAAAGCCAAGTTGTGTGTGACAGTCTGATTTTTTAATTTGAATATCCCTTCCATCTTTTTCACATTGAATTTCGCTTAAATATATAGATTTATGCTCAATTGAAGGTAAAAAAATTGGAAAATTTTGCCTAATTTTATAATGGCTGTTACACACAACTTGGGTTTTATTATGGTTCATCGATCTTGCCTATAGTCTATTCTCGATTAATTTTTCAGATATAAATCTTTATATTTCATAGAGAGAATGAAAAAAAGAAAAGTTTTTTTCAGAAAACCATTGCTTTAAAAAGAGGTGATTTAGTATGTTATGTCATGTCTTAAGGCACGAAAGTGAACGAGGGACGAAGCGAGACCTTCAGAGTTTCGCATCAGATTTTTTGACAGCTATAATGAAGTGACGAAAGTGAAGAGTCTGTGAGGCATATTAAGTGTCTTTACAGATCACTTAGTATAAAGCCAAAATTTTTATTTTATTATAATTATTTTGATGCC
>JAUHQG010000019.1 GCA_030408475.1 Candidatus Amphrikana amoebophyrae | reverse complement strand
GTACTTTTTAGTAAATCGCAAATTAGATGATACTTGAGTATATCTTTTTGCGATTTACTAAAAAGTACACGAAAAGACGATGCTCATCTACTTAGACTTGTTTTTCGACAGGCCCCTTATGCTTTAGCATTTAGTGGAACGATTGCAATTTTCGGATTATGCGTTAGTTCATTTATTATTAGCGAAAAAAATAGCACTAAATGATCGAATTTTATATTGTAAAAATTTATTGATTTGTGATTTTTAATGGATATTTGGGCGTAATGAATTTAATAAAACTGCCCGTTTTTAAACTAGCATTAGTGAGCACATTGTTTAGCCAGATAATTGGTTATGCAGATAGTGAACTATATTCTAATTTTAATTCGCAGAAAGTTGAAAAGTACTCCTTTGAAGAAAGAGAATCAGTTGGAACTGGCGAAATATTAAAACTTACTTTTTCTACCTATGCTAATAGTAATTCGCTTGGCATACACTTCAAAGAATCCACTCCATTATTAGAAGATTTTGATATCACATCATCAAGTGCGCAAGCTATTTCTAAAGAGCTGAATTTATCTCAAGATCTTCATCACAATCCAAATTTAGTAGTCACTCATTCTAATTTTGAACTAATTCCAAAAACAGAAAATGATTTTCATACCACTTTAAATATGGTTCATTTTTTATCACGCGGAATATACAAAATCAAAATTGATACTTTTGCTCCTGCAAAAAAAATCGGCAAAACTGAGTACCAATCCAACTACTCTCCAGGTTTTGAAACATTAAGCCATATTTCAAAACTTTCAAAAAATTCGAATATACGAATTATGCTCTCAAATTTAGAAAGCACAAAAAAAGAAATTCCATTTCAAGTTATAGAATCAGATGAACCTCTATTTGAAATTGTACCCATTTCAGCTGTTAGTGAAAAAGTTCGTATTTACAATAGCTCTACTCAAGCAGACATTCAACCGATATCACAGATTCAAACTAAAGCTTATGATTTAGAGCCACCACAAAAAAATGTCCCCTCCATATTCTTTGCTCCCAAAGATCAAACTGTAGAAAACAACGCATATCTTCAAAGTGATGTTGGTGATATTAGAATTGAAAAAGGGTATATAGCTCACCCAGTTGATTCTTTTGAAGACATTTTCAGAAACGACTCCGTTTCTTTTGCTACCTTTTCACATGAAAACAAACTAGCTTATAATAGAGCTCCATTAGTAACTGAAGAGGTGAGAGCCCCTCTTTTAGAGAAAATTTTGCTTCAAGATAGGATGAAAAACCATAAAGACAATCGCAAAAACCTAGCAACAACAGCAAATCATCCGTTAACTCATGAAGAATCAAACTCTATTAAGATCACCGATCAAGATGTAAAGATAAACAATAAGATGATTGCCAAAGCAACCACCTCATTTGCAAAGATACCATTACAGTCCCAAGAAATTAAATCAGCGAAAGTAGAAGAGAATCACCCTTTAGATAAGTTAAATATTCAAGCAAAATCTTCAAATACGAATATCGATGTACCCTTTTTAGCTAAGCTAAAAGGAAAGAATTACTACAATATTCATTCTCTATTAGCTCATTTGAACCCAAAACATGAAGAAAACTCTCTTATTTTTGAATCACTATTGAGTGAAGTTCCCCTTGAGCATGATTATTATAAAGCGCACCCAAAATTCTTTTCTGTAACAATCTATGATCCCTCAATTGATGGAATTAAGTTGCCAGATCTTATTGGTATACCAAAAAAGCCCTACGAGTCAAATAACTCTGATTTATTGCTTCACTCTCCCCGTTTAAAAAAGAGAACAGAAGTTAATTACTTCAATATTAAAAAGCTTTTAACTCACCTAATAGAACCCGATTTAGAAGGGGCACAATTTGAGCCTAGTCTATCATATCAACTTGCAATGCAAGATATGAGTGTTCCAAAAAGCAAAGACAACGTTAAATTTGTCTCACCTCTAATTTCTGATGACTCTAGTCAGCGATATATAGCAAAAACAAGTCATGTGTCTCACCCTAAAGCTTCAAATAAACCTGTACAGCAACAAAATTTAAACATCATTGCAAGTCGATTTAATCTAAAAAAAAGCAAAAGTTTAAAATCACTTGATGCTCATTACGAACCTAAAACAGTCAAAAGCCAATACTCTCTTGGGGCTAAAGAGCCGATGATGCTTAAAGCTCTGAAATATCTCTCTCCAAAAGCATTAAAATTTAAATCTTTTACCTTTGAATCTCTCAAATTGAAAAAGCCTCTTTTAGTGAGCAATCATAAATCGATGCAAAAACTTGATTTGCCACGAATTGAGTCTGTTATATTAGAACAATATGAGGTTGTTAAAACTGATATACCAGCCAACCTTAAACCCCTTTTCATAGTAGAGTATCAAGCTAAATTAGAAGAATTCAAAGCTCAATTACCACTTAATACTATTGCTAAAGAGCACTATATTCATCCACAAATGTATACGCAAGATTATACATTAAAACTCCATCCTATTGACCCTGTGGAAATATTAGGGTTCAATCAGCCTACAATTACTCCATTAGAAAGAGTGGCTCTAAAAAACAAACAAGAAGTGTTAAATAATCGAATTCAAGAACAAGCAAAAGGGTTAGATTATCAACAAACAGTAATTTCGGTAGCTCCAAGAAGTGGGTTTAATCTCCCTTCATATGAAGTATCGGTTAAAGGAGCATCACCTGAATCATCTCCTCTTCAAAAAGAAATTAAGTTAGAAAAAATCAAAATTTCGGAACTTAAAGAGATCGCATTAAATAAAGAAAGCGATCTCAAGATATTTCAGGCTAAAGATTTTAACTATACTCATATTGATAAGTTAAGATCGAGTTTACTAGCATCTAATCATGTTAATCTTGATGGTAAGGCTGCTATTAAAATGCAAAATAATCCAGCTCATACTCTTTCATTTATTCATAAAATAAAAGTACCCAATAGAGAAGGTCGCTACGCTTTAGATTTTACTAATCCATTAAAATTCAGTTATAAGCTCTCTGATGAACCGCATAAAAGAGATTTAGCGCATGCTATAGCCAAAGCTCATTATAAGCTTCCAGGTCACTCAAATCGCTTTACAGACTATATTGATTTACTATCGATGAATGAGCAAAATTTCTATCCTAGTTTTACTCATGAAATTCAGCAACACACATATGATTTCAAGCCACTGCTATCGAGAGTAAGAGAACTTAATGAAGCATACTTAGCCAATATAGATGCAATCTCTTCTCTACCCTCATTATATGAACTCAACACGCAAATATTATCGACTGAGTTTAAAACAGAAGTAGAAGTGATAGCCAAGCCGCATCAAAAAGGGTATTATTTTGCCTTGAAAGTGGCTCCATATTTCCCTGAGGAATTAAGAAGAGTAAGACAAAATATATTCTTTGTACTTGATCAGTGTCGAACTATAAATAAAGATAGATTCACTGCCTTTAAAAAAGCGATAATAAGGTCACTCCCCTATCTTTATCCTGATGACACATTCAATGTAATAGTATTTGACAAACGATTTGAAAAGTTAAGCAGTGTCAATCTCTATTATTCAAAAGATTCAATCAACAAGGCGAGACGTTATTTAGAAAATGTGAGTCATGGTTCATTAGTTCCTCCACAAGATTATTCTAAAGTGGTTGAGTATGTGTCAGAGAATTTTGATCCCGATCCTTCTGAATTAAACGTGATTATCATGCTAACCGATGGGGCCGCCTATAAAGCGCACCATTTACAGAAAGAAAAAGTAGCCCACTTTACAGATGTGAATAACAAAAAGTTTGCTATACATATGATATCAGCAGCGCAGCATAACTATTTGAGTGCACTAGATTTAGTCAGCTTTATGAATCGTGGAACTATGCTTCATAGTAAATCACACGCCTCTTTGCCAAGGCAACTAGCACTACTTGTAAAGAAAATGCGTTATCCTATAGCAACTGATTTACACATGTCACTTATTAGCTCAACAACAGATAAGTTAAAGTTTTTTCCAGGATCGGGTTATTTCCAAGACTTTTATGGTCATAAGCCACTAGTTATTTACGGAGAAACCGACAGCCTCTGTGAATTTGAGTTTATGCTTCAAGGTAAGTGTGAAGAAGAGTGGATCAATATTACACAATCGGTTAATCTACAACAGGCGATTCCTGGAGATCGGGAGCTCTTAAGAGATTCAACGCTAATAGAGAATAAAACGCGCCAGTTTATTAACCCCTATATTGTAAAGACGAATGAAACTACGAATTACGGGCGGACTCTTTAAGGGCCATTTTATTGATACTCCGAAAGGCAATACCACCCGTCCCACCAGTGAACGACTACGTCAAACACTCTTTAATATAATAGCGCCAGACATTAAAGACTCAACTTTTATAGATGCCTATTCAGGAAGTGGAGCCATAGCGATTGAAGCATTCTCAAGAGGCGCCAAACAAGTTTATGCCATTGAACATGACAAAATGGTTGGCAAAACTATATTAAAAAACATAAAAACGCTCAATATAGATTCTGGCTTTACATTCTTACAATGTGACTGTTTAAAAGGGTTAAAAGTGGTAGCTAAAAGTGGAGGAGCAGACATTGGTTTTTTTGATCCCCCCTATCCTAAAACAGTAGAAGAATTAGAAAGTTTTAATCAAATTTTCGAGATGATTGAAATAGAGAATCTATTTGTTGATGGAGCTCGCATCTTTTTTGAGTTGCCTTCTAATATGTCTCAAATCAATCTCGATCCCTACCCCTCTTTGAGTATCAAAAAAAGCCGCAAAGTGGGAGATACGCTTCTTATGGAATTAAACTACTCACCTAAAAGATAAACTAATAATAAATCGATTATTGTTAGTTTACAAATATATACTGAACCCGTATTTGTAAAGTCAAAGTATAAAATTTCCATAATATTTATAACTACTTAAGACTTAAAACATATGTCAATACCACTACTCTTATTTGTATCAAAAGACTCTCTATATTTTAAAGTGTCTATTGAAGCTTTCCGAAAACTACAAGAAAATTTAATAAATTTAGACTCTTTTTCATTTGATATCATTGATATATCAAAACAGCCAGAAAAAGCAGAAGAGTATAAAATTAATGCACTACCAACATTAATAGTAGGAACAAAACAATTTATTGGGAAATTAGACATCAATACAATTATTCCCTATATCCAGAGTTTGCAATATGACAAATAGCCTATCTTTTTATGAAGACGAATTTTACCTAGAAAATCAGTCTATTTTTGAAGAAAAAGCATATTTAAATGCCTCTATAAATTTATTACAAAAGCTTTCATTTTCAACGAATTTAAGTGACATCCTTCTATCAATTATAAATGAACTAAAACAAATTATTACATTCCAAAATGTATCATTTATAATGTTGCATAGTACACAAAAAAGAGACGTCGAACTTATTTACTCTATAGTCTCTGAGCCGATAGGACGAGTTTATCAAAATACAGTGATTTCACAAATAGAAGATGAATTAAAACAATTAGATGGGAAGTTTCATAATATAGATGCATTCATAGCTCAATTTAGTCAGCCAAAATATTTTGAGTATTTACATTCAGGGTCTAATTTTATTGAATCATCATCTCTGATTCCTTCTCAATATTTTACAATCCCATTTACTTCCGAAAATAAAATTTTGGGGCTATTCCATATTGGAATTAATGACCCTAATAAAACCTATTCACATTTCATGGAAAAAAGAGCAAGCGACTTCCTTCAATTAGCAGCTCATAATTATACAAGCATTCAAAAGCTCATTAAGCAAGGAAAAAGAGAATCTCAACGCTTTAAACTAGCAACAGAATCATCTGTAGAAAGCGTTGTGATGTTTAATAAAGAATTTTCAATAGAATATGCAAATTCCAGCTTTTATACTCTAAGTGGCTACTCATCGATAGACACTATCAATATACAGTTTCTTCAACTGGTGAAATATACTAATAATTCACAAGATATTAAGGAAGTAATCACTGAGCAAATGAATGAAAAAAAACAATTTACATCTGAAGATATTAAACTATTGAAACAGGATGGAACTGAAGTTGACATTCATCTTTCCATTTATCCTGTCATTAAAAAAAGTATCCCTACCTTTTTTGTAGCTCTTATTCAAGACATAAGTGAAAGAAAGAAATTAGCGAGAATGCAGTCTGAATTTGTAGCTATTGTCTCTCATCAATTTCGATCTCCTTTAGCAGTAATTCAAATGGCTTTAGAAGCGATACGCAATGAAGATGAGAAAAATGACATTATAAATCAATGCTTAGAAAATATATCCAATAGCAACGCGGCTTTATTAAAATTAGTAAAAGAAATATTAACCATGTCTCAGTTAGAAAGTGGACATTTGAGTATGTCAAATAGGCCAATAAATTTAATTGAGTCGATAAATCGAGTGGTAGAAGAAATTAAACCTCTAATAGAGCAACAAGAATGCACTTTGACAGTAAAGACCCCTAACTTTAATCTTCCTAATTTATTACTGGATAGCACATTAATAGAAACAGTTATTCACAATTTTTTATCCAATGCGCTTAGATATTCTCCACGCCAATCAGAAATAGAAATTGAGCTAAAGCAAGAAGAAAATGAATATATCTTAAGCGTAAGTGATATGGGAATAGGAATTATTCCAGAAGAACAAAAAAATGTTTTCAAAAAGTTTTACCGAACCAATAGATCTAGAAAAAAAGTACCTTCAGGAACAGGGCTTGGTTTATATATAGTAAAATTAATAGCAGAAAAATATGGCGGGAAAATTTGGTTTCAATCTCCAAGAATTGAAGATAAAGGGACAATATTTTTTCTTTCCTTGCCTCGCTTATTAGAAACATAGAGATTTTATATGAAAATATTAGTTATAGATGATGATTCTGATATTGCTGCATTGATGTTGCTAAATTTGAAAAAAAAGGGGGTAGACGGAGAATCGGTTAATAATGGAGATGAAGCTATAAAATGGCTAAAAAACAACTCTGCTGATATGATTTTACTTGATATGTTGCTTCCAGATAAAAATGGACCCGAAATTTTACAAGAAATACGCACATTTTCATCCACTCCAGTGATAATACTCACCGCAAAAGATATTTCTAACTCAGAGACAGCAGAACTACTCGAGAAGGGGGCGCAAGCTATAAGGTCAAAGCCTCCAAAGTTTGATGAATTAATTCAACTTATGAATGAGTACAAATAATCATATGGCTTTATAATCTTTTCCCATGGTCATAAGCAAACTCTGTCGCAGATCCTGAGCGATCATAACTAATTTTTTGTCCATGTAACTCATCATCTTGATAGTGTTGAACTAGCCTTGGACTGCCATCGTCATAAAATTTATTAAATGAGCCGTGTCGTTTTCCTTCTAGATATTCACCTTCGAAAATTAAAGTGCCTTGTTGGTTCCAGTTTTTCATGGAGCCATGGAGTTGACCATCTTTCATTTGAGAAGTAGCCGCTAATTTACCATTTTCAAAATAGATCTTCTCATCGCCTACTTGAATATCATTTTTAAACTGTTGCTCTTTGTGAATTTTTCCACTAGAGAAATACTGAACACACTTCCCGTTGCGTAAGTCATTTTGGAACTGACATTCTAATACTAATTTTTCGCCTGGCATAAAAAGTTGACAGATACCTTCTTTCTTTCCATTGACATATCGAGTATGTGAGCGCTTTTCGCCAGTCTCATCATATTCAAACATATCGCCTACGAACTGATTAGCGCGGTATGTTGCCTCTATCGCTTTCACTTTGCCATACTTTTCATTGAAAGGATAATAAACCTCGTACGGGCCTTCTTTTTTATTATTTTCATAAAAAGCGATAATCTCTTTACCTTTGTTATCTCTTTCAAAGAATCTCCCTTCTAGTTTACCTTCTTCATACCAAGCTTCTTCTAAGAGGTCACCACTCTCATCCCAAAGAGCTTTCATCCCATGAAGTTGACCATCATGATAAGTGAGTAAAGATTGAACTACACCTGAAGGGTAATGAGTTTTTTGTTCTCCATCGAGTTTACCTTCTTGATTGTAGCTCATCTTTTTAGAAAGAACTTCATTATTTCCCTTTTTAGCTTTAAAGTATTCAATTTGAGAATCGACAAACTGACCTATATTATAATTTCTTACAAAAGCTTTGGACCCTGACTCATACCAGCCGGTAATTTCACCATGTGGTTGATCATTTTTATAACTACCTTTAGCTTGAAGCTGGCCATTTGGATAATATGATTCAAATTCACCATTTTTTTCACCATCAACAAAATTGAGAACTTCTTTGGTAGTGCCATCGTCATAGAAAGTTAAAAATTTCCCTTCAACTTTTCCTAATTTGTAAGTACCATCGATTATTAATTTACCACTTTCATTATACGCTTTATAAGTAGAGTCTAACTCTCCTGCGACATAATTAGATTCCAATCTAGGCTTGCCATTTTCGAACCATTCTAAATCTGGACCTACTAACTTACCATTTTCATATCTTTTAATGATTTTAGCAGAACCATCAACAAAGTATTCCCTCACATCACCAACTGGAATTCCACACTCAAAGGTCATATCAAAAACAAGCTGTCCATTTTCCGCATACTCTTTAAAAGAACCGTGTTTGAGTAAGTCTTTATAGTGAGCCGAGCGCTTTAATTGTCCATTTGAAAAATATTCGGTTTGAGTTCCGTTAAATTTACCATGTTCGTAATTATAATCCATTTCTAGTTGACCATTAGCATGCCAAAGTTGGAATTGGCCGTGACGAGCATTATCACTATCAGTAGAATATTGAGCGATTTTTTGGCCTTGGCTATTATATTCCAATATTGGTTTTAGAAGATTTCCGTCATTATCAAAATGAGCTAAGTAAGCGAGTTGTCCATTTTCATGATTTCGGTAGTGTTTACCTATAGCCAGTCCATTCTTATACACCCCTTCACCGCAGAGAGCACCTTTACTTGAATAGGCTAAACAAGGCCCTTCCATTTTACCATCAACAAAATTCGCTTTTGATTTTTGCTGACCATTTTCATGATATGTAGTGTGTGAACCATGCTGTTTGCCATTTTTAAAATGCTTGATTTCTCGAATAGAATTATCTTCCCCATAAACAACAACAGCAGGTGTAGATGGAAAAGAATGGAGATTGTTATCTACATAGTTTTCTTCAATGTTAACACTTCCATCCTCATACCATTTAGTGACAAGGCCATTTACTTTGCCATTGGCATGAGAAACAGTACATTTTTTACTTCCGCTGGGAAAGTAATAGTTAACATCACCAACGGGTAAATCTTTACTAAAGACTCCTTCTTCAGCCACTGTGCCGTCTTCATAATAAATAAGGGCCTTGCCTTCTCGCATTCCGTGATTAAAAGTCAAAGAGCGCTGAATCTGACCATTTTCAAAATGCTCAGAGTAAGGACCATGTAAAACTCCTTCATCATAACATGCTACTTTTTGAACATGACCTTGCTCAGTAAAGTAAACGCGTAATCCGTGAGGAACAAACAAAGATTGCCAAGTTTCAGCAGATTCTGAGTTTTCATCAACCATGGTCAAATCAATCTCTTCGGCCACTCTGCCATTGGGGTAAAAATGAAGTCTTTTTACAGGAATTGATTCCCCTTCCATTTCTTCTGAGTAAAAAATTGCGATTTTAGCTGCGCCGTCTTCAAATTTCTCCAATACCTCTGGACGCCACTCAGGCTGACGAGGTTTTAAAGTGGTGGCAACGGGAACTACTTCAGCAAAAACAGCTGTAGTTAAAAGTAGAGAAAATATAAATCCAAAAATTGACTTCTTCATAAGGCCTTTCGAGTTCAAGATAAACTTTTTCTGCCATTATATCACTTGTTACAATTCGATACCAGTAGCAAAAAAAAAGACCTCTCACAAAAAGTGAAAGGTCTTAAAAGACTTAAAATCTCTTAGTAAAAGTCGATTACATAAAGTAACCAACTCCTACAAAGGCGAGACCAAAGTAAAGACGTAATATACCAAACATAATTCTATTCGGTGCATTATTAAATACAGAAAGGAAAGGCTTTCTAAAGTAAAGAAGTAAAAAACCTCTTACAAAGCAAATCCATCCATAAATAGGGATTAGAACTTCATGTCCAGTTCCCCAATCTTTAACGCCATTAACAATTATCATACCAAATAACATTGATAAAAACGCTTCGATCCACTGTGCTCCAGTTTCACCCTCTAGTTGCTTTGATAATTTGCCAACTTGATCTCTACAAAAGAGACTCATTAGCCCAAAGAAAACTAGCGTAGGTCCAAAAACCTTAGCAAAAAAAGTCATATCCATATGCGGCTCCTATATAAATTATTATGAGAAGTAACCAACGCATACGAAACTAAAGCCAAAGAATAATCGAATAGCCCCTAACATAATCAGGTTCGTTTTATTCAACCAAAGCTGAGAATGAGTTGCTCTTGAAAAGAAAAGAAGTAAAACCCCTTTAATAAAACAAGCCCAACCAAAAATTGGCAATAAAACTTGCCAACATGTTCCCCAGTCTCTTAATCCGTTGACTATTGCTAATCCAAAAATCATTGAAACTACTGCTTCAAACCAGTAAGCTCCATAGGCACCTTCGAAATTTTTTGAAATTTTTACCGCATCATCTCTAAAGAAGATGGAAAAAAGTCCAAAAAACATAAGGGTGGGCCCAAAGATTTTGGAAAAAAATGTCATATCCATATCAGTTCTCCTACTGTTATTGTTCTATTAGAAATAACCTAGGAACATGAATACTACACCAAAGATTACGCGGATAATTCCAATAACTATCGCATTGGCGTGATGATGTTTGAACCACTCGCAGAAATGCTTTGGAAAGAAGAGACATAAGAAGGCACGAATAATGATCAGCCAACCATATAATGTCACAAAAATCTGCCAACTTGCAGTCCACTGTGAGTAAACGTTTACGATCGCAAGACCGATTACAAATGATACAAATGCTTCCATCCACATCAAAGCGCCATTAGCATGGAAATCATCACATGTCTTGTCGCATTCGTGTCTTAAGAATATGGCATAAATACCTGTTAATATGAGGATTGGCCCGAATATTTGAGCAATATAGGTAACATCCATGATATTTTTTCTCCTAAAAATTAATTTACGGTTATATAACCTAGTATAATATTAAATATTTAATTTCAATAGTTTAAAAAACTTTTTATGAATTTAATTCAATAGCAACAAAAATAACCCTGTAAAATTACATTTTTAAGACTTGAAACCCAAGTTGGCTGTATCTATATATATATGTGCAGCAGGGAATTTAGAAGTATCAATATCACATCTATATTGAGTTTGATTTAATTTAAGATTGAACGAGAGTATCGAATCAATATGCCCTTCTTCAGTGATATAAAAATGGATAGGTTCTTGAGTATGAGCACCTAATAAGATAATTGGCTTCTTTAAAGAAGAGCAAATGATATGGAGATCAGGCCCGAAATTATCTATGGATACAGTCTTTTCAATACCTTTAAGTCTAGCAGTTTCAATAACTTGAGTTAATTGGTTATAGAAAAAAGAGAGTTTTTCTTTCTCTTTATGGTGTTGAATAACGCCGACAACTTTAAAAGAGACAAAAGTAGTGAGTATGCCAAGTAAAAAAATGGCACTCACAACTTCAATAAGGGTAAAGCACCTTTTAGCTTTCGCAAGCAACATCAAGATTCATCCAACTTTGCTCTTTTTTTGTTCAAAACGCATAATATCAAGATTCATCCAAGGGTAATCTTTTTCGATTTCTTTCTTCTTCTTATGTTTCTTATTCATCAGATATTGGATATATTTTTTAGAAGTGACAAAAATATCTCCAGTATCTTCGTTTATATTGATGAAATATCTTTCACCCCAACCATCTTCCAATAATTTTTTAGCATTTTGGGGCAAACCGGAATTTTTGATAGCTTCCATGGGATTGGCAATTATATCAGCCACTTTCTCCGGGTATTTAGCTAACTCTAAGCTTAAAATCTCATAAACTTGCTTAGAACCTTTCTCGCTTTTAAATGCTTTACCTTCGTTTAAACTACCTTTCATGTTAACGCCAATGACGGCACCAATAATTCCGATGATAAAGATAACAACCATCACTTCCAAAAGAGTTAAAGCGTGTTTTTTTCTTTTCATAATTTTCCTCATGTTAAAAATGATGAGACGTCAGTGAGCGGCAATAAGACTGCTAGCAAAACTCCTCCGACGATAATTCCTAATATTAATATCATTATGGGCTGAATCAAGCTCGAAAGTTGAGCTAGATTTTTATCCAAGTCAGCTTCATAAATTTCTGCAATTGAAGCGAGCATTGTATCCATTGTAGCGGTAGCTTCAGCAGTTGCTATCATTTTAACCACCAGAGTTGGAATAAGTTTACTCTTGGATAATTCAGCTGATAATTTTTTTCCCTCTATAATTTTATCTTTTGCTTTTAAAATGACCGCTTCAAATTGGTAATGATCCATTACTTTAGATGCCATCTCTATAGCTCTAACAATAGGGACTCCACTAGTGAGCAAAACAGAAAACGTACGAGAGAATTTGAGCATAATGGATTGAGTCACCATATTTCCAATAAGAGGTAATTTTAATATTACTCTTTGCCATACTCTTTTGCCTTGATAAGATTTAAAATATAAAACTACACCAACAATAGCAGCAAAAAATGTAGGGAAAATAATAAATTTATAAGCAGTGATCCAATCTGAAATAGCCAAGACCGTTTCAGTAAAAGGGTGAAGCTTTCTCCCCTCAAATAACTCTTTCATTGATGGAATCATAAAAGTGAAAAGACCAATGATCACTATTAGACAAAAGCAACCTAAAAATGCAGGGTAGATCATCGCCGAAGAGAGTTGCTTTCTTAATTTATTCTCTTGATTAAGAGTGCGTAAAAGTTCTTGAAAGACACTGGCTAATGCGCCACTTTCTTCAGCTGATTCGACCATGGCCACATAGACATTTGAGAATGAACTTGAATATTGCTTAAGTCCATAAGAGAGCAATTTACCTTGCTTAACCATGTCACAGATATCTACATATACAGTATGATTCTTAGATTCCATTCCCTTATCCGCAATAGCCTTCAAACATTCATAAAGAGGTAAAGAGGCTTTCAGAAGTTGATGCAAATCGCGAGTGAAATCTAGCACTTCATTTTTAGATAAAACGAGCTTCTTATCCGATTGATAGGAGTTAACTCCTATCACTATAATATTTTGCTCTTTTAAAGAGTCTTTAGCTTCTGTCAAAGAGTCAGCGTTGACAACTCCTTTAAAAGATTTGCCTCTATGACCAAGGGCAGTGAACTGAAATAAAGCCATTACCCATCCCCTTTTTTTGTCGTGGCAATTTTCCTTGTTACTCTCAAAACTTCAGAAGCTGTTGTGTGACCCGTTAATGCTCGCTCTTTTCCATATTCACGCATCGTTTTCATATTTAAGGAAACGGCCAATTCTTGAAGAGCTGAAGCATCTGGATTATTCAGCAATTGCTTTTTTATTTCGCTCCCAACTTCTAATAATTCATAAATAGCTTCTCTGCCCTGATAACCAAGGTTAAAACATTGATCACACCCTTTTCCTTTGTAAAGAGCAATCTTATCTGAGTGGATATCAAGCTCATGTTTTTCCTCAACAGTAGGAATATATTCAACTTTACAATGGGGACAAATTTTCCGCACTAACCGTTGACCTAACACAGCCAAAACTGAAGAAGATATTAAATATGGTTCTATTCCCATATCGATTAATCGGGTAATAGCAGAAGGGGCATCATTAGTATGAAGAGTTGAAACTACAAGGTGGCCTGTTAAAGAAGCTTGAATGGCAATTTCAGCCGTTTCACGATCTCGAATTTCTCCAATTAAAATAACATCTGGATCTTGCCTTAATATAGAGCGTAAGCCTTTTGCAAAAGAGAGGCCGATTTTATGATTCACACCAATTTGAGCAATTTGAGGTAATTTATATTCAACAGGATCTTCAATAGTCATAATATTGATATTTGGAGAACAAATATCTGAAATAGCGCTATATAAAGTGGTTGTTTTACCTGAACCAGTCGGACCTGTTACTAGAACAATCCCTTGGTTTTGCTTAATAAAAGATCGAAAAGACTTCAATAAATTATCTTCCATACCGATATCACTTAAACCTAGACAAACATTGCCTTTGTCCAAAATTCTGAGAACAATCCGTTCTCCAAAAGCAACGGGAATACTACTAACTCGAAAATCAATTTCTTTACCCCCCTTTTTAAGTTTAATACGACCGTCTTGAGGAAGACGGTGCTCAGCGATATCGAGTTTAGCAATCACTTTAATCCGAGTGATAAGTTGCTGCTGAATATTTTTTGGAGGGCGGTGCCTTAGATGCATGACACCATCAATACGATAGCGGACATTCAATCCATTTTCGGTAGGATCAAAATGAATATCAGAGGCATTTTGCCCAAGAGCTTCAAGTAAAATCATATTAAGGATTTTAATCACTTTAGAGCTCTCTTTTTGCCCTAGCAAATCATACTCGTCCTCATTAGGAAATAGAAGGGCATCCCCTTTTTCTTCTTCAATATTTTTAAGAAAAGTGCCAGTCTCATTTTCATTTTGGCTGTAACATTTTTCGATAGCCGTCATGATTGAGTCTCTAGAAGAGATTACTTCTATAATAGGCGCCTTTAAAAGAAAGCTCACTTCTTGAATAATATCAATACTATTGGGTTCACTAGTAGCTAAATAGATAGAGCCATCGTCTTCAAAAAGGGGTAAAACTCCCTTTTCTTTTGCTACCTCATACTTAATTTTATGAATGCGTTTTTTAACGAACTCGGTATCAAGTAGATCTTTATAAAAATTCAAACCAAACTTAGACGCGTAATCTTGTAATTGCTTAAGCGATAGCGTTTTTTTATCCGTTTGCTTAGCCATTATTATTCCCAAAGAAAAGTTTAAAGCTTTGCTCAAAAACCTTACGCTTTTTAGTTGATCTCGCTTGGTATAATCGGCAAAGATATTCAGGGATATCCCCCGCTCTTTTATTCAACTCATGCTCACGAACCGATTCTATATCTTGCGCGCTATCGTGGATAACCCTTGGAGTAATGAATATAAACATTTCGGTCATTTCATCGGTCATTTTAGAAGTACCAAAGAGTTTAGCAATACCTGGAATTTCACCTAAAAAAGGAATCTTATCGGTTTTATCATCAGTCGCTTTTTTTCTAAGACCACCAATAACGATAGTTTGACCATCTATTACACGCACCTGGTTTTCTAAATGACGCCTATCGACTCTGGGTTGATCATTATCATCATTTTTTTGAGTATCGAAAGTAATATTAGTTTTTAAAGTTACCAAGGTATCTTGGTTATCATCATCTTTAGATGGCTCGTGAATAGTAGGAGTCATCACAATGGTGATACCATATTGCTTCCGAATAAACGCCTTTTCAAACGTTATATTTGAATTGGTATCGATAGGAGCAGCACCCGAGTTAATCGATTGCTCTTCTACCAAACTAATGGTTGCAGGCGTTTGATTAATCATAGTCAGTGAAGGAGAAGCATTGATATGAATATCATTTTGGGACATCAAAAAGTTGTAAGTGATATCAAAAGCAGGAATAGTTTTGCCTGTTTTTGCTCTAGAAATAAAAAACTGGAAAATCCCTTTCATAGCTTGATCAAAATCAATGCCTGTTTTACGAACATTGGAAGCGGCAGAGCCTAACTTCAATAAATTAAGACCAGTATTAGTTTGTTGAGTCACTTTTCTTTCACATAACAAAACTTCAACATGAACCATTTTCTTTGGCACATCTAATTTTTTCACCAAATCCTGAATTCGATTTAAGGTATCACGCCTAACCACCATCATCAAAGCGCCTGTTTTAGGATAAGGAATGAAATTTTTTAATTTCACATTTGATTTAGGAGTTTTAGGCTCTTCGCCTGATAAGGCAGGTGGTGGTTCAACAGGATTTGGAGAATTCCCGATCGGGTCTTCAGGATAAGGATAGGGAGGGTTTTCAGGACTATTCACATCTATATTAACATTTTGCTGAGCGTCAATTTTACTATTATCAGTACCATTAATTGAATAGCAGACTAACGAAGTGTACACTTGTTGTAACACAGTCGCAATATCTTCAGGGTCGCTATGCTTACAGTTATACCAATAAAGGGTCATTTCGCATGGAATTTCAAATTGAGCTTCAGTTTCTTCAATAATTTGCTCAGCTTTGGTAACAAGATCACGATTTCCAACTAAAACAATGGAACTTTCGTTAGCAAGTGGCATGATGGAAATTTCATTTACTCCTTTAGCCATAGAGAATCGATCAGCCTCTGAAATGGCGCCAAAATAAGACTTTAAAACTTTTTGCATTTCTTGAGTTTTAATTTTGGAACAGGAAACAACGCGAGTGATTTTTTCACCCCCTTTTTCCCAGACTGACTTATATAGACGAACAAGTTTCATTACCTCTTCTTTAGTCGAAACAAGAGTGATTTTATTTCCAGCCGAATAAACAAAGGTACGTTTTGGATCACGAAATCTTTCAAGAAAGTGGTAAGCGCTTTTAAAATATTCCGGATTGGGGCTAAAAACATAAATTACCCTAGCCATATCGGGCATGCTTTCAAGATGGCTCTCATCATTTGTAATGATCGAAGCCGAAAGCAAGTCTTGTTTCATTGAGTAGAGTTGACGAGCAAAAGGGTTGATTTCCTTAACGCCAATGCCATTATGAGACAAAACAATTTCCATTAAGCTATCCCAAGATTCTCTTGGAATAGGCAAAGCAGAATGTAGAGTTAATTTATGATTAGCTAAATCAGGAGGAATAATATAGAGATAATCTCCTGACCCATACTCTAACACAAGTTGAGAAATAGAAGTTTCTTCCTGATCCCAAAGGGCATACCCTTCTTCGTCATCTTTGCTTTGACTAACCGATTTATTTCGCCATAAAGTCTCTGAAAGAGCTATATCATTTTTTAACTGCTTCATAGAAGAGAGTAGATCGACATACTCTTTTTCAGTAGCATTTGAATCGTATAGGGCTCTTGCTTGAGTGAGTTGATTTGCTAGTTTCAGCTTAAGAGAAGAGAGATTTTCATTAACGGCTAAAAGTTCTTTTTCAACATTGAAAGAATCGTTTGAGGTTTCGCTATCAATAGCAGTAAGCTTTTCTTCAAGAGACATAGCAACAAGCGAAGAAGAAAATCCCAATAGAATGAGCAAGAGGAAAAGTTTTCTAAAAATCAAAATCAAAGTAGTCGAACTCCATATTGGGGTCATCAAAATCAATATCATCAAATTCATCGCGAGGAGGTTCACTTAGTTTGTCCTCACTCTTATTTTCGCGAGCAGCTTTCCGCTGACTTTTTGCAAAAGGGATGTAAAGCTGCTTTACATTGGACCTAGACTTATCAAAAAGGTGGCCAACTAATTTTGAAGAGTCGCCTACTTTTTCGATACGATCGAAGACAAAAAGCTCCCCTACTAAATTGTGGTTAATGACTTCGACAAGGTCATGAGTTTTTTTCAAAACTTTCCAACCCATTTTGGTATGGATGGCCCAATCTCCTTTTTTCAAATACGTATTTTTATTTCCAAGAAGGCAAGAGACAGAAGAAGTTGTCCTTTTACGAACTCTTTTAATCGCCTCATCAATATTAAAGCTGACTTCTTCGGCCTTATTATATATTGGAAGATTAAGAGAAACTTTTTCTAATCCACTAGCATTCCACACCTTAATTCCAATGAAATCACTACTTAGCGATACGACTTGAGCTATAGCGCCTAAACATTGATTTTCAACAACCGACTCATTTTCAAAAAAAAGTCTTGAATTAAGATTTACAAATATAACAGATTTTGGATTTTGTGGGTCAAGTTGGATGCGAAATTTTCCCCTTTTTTCGTCATCGGGTGCATATATTTCATAAAGTTGATCGGGACAAGAGCAAAAAGCGCATTCTAAAGCGGTTGCAAACTTAGCCAAAGTAGGGTCTTGAATTTCATGAATTTGAGGATTTCTATTCAAAGCAGTCAATTTAAAGTAGCGCCGATTCTGCACTACCTTTTCTCCCATCTCATCAACGATATCAAGACCAACCTCCATGATAACGTCTCCATTTTTCATATCTAGCCTGAGCCAAATGGGAGAAGGTATGTCATCAAACCTAAGCTTACCTGAGTTAATATCCTTAAAGCCAAGAAACACTCTCTCTTTAGGCGAGATAGTTTTTCGAATAGATGAGCCTTTGATTCCTATTAAAAAGCATTGATTCTCACTTTTGGCATCATATCGATCATTCATTGAATAAAGAAGGATATGCTTATGGACATCGGGAATAGGGATTTCATTTTCATTACGATTAAGAGAGAGTGCGCCTAAGTCAAGCTCTTTTACATCAATATAAGGTGGAGAAGTTTGAATAACTTCTTTTGGCGGCGCAACATCAGCAATGTTTGGAAGTGGGCCTAAACAAGCATAAATAAGATAAACAGAAGCGGCTATGAGGGTAAGAGAAACAAAAACAATCGATCGATTGAATAATTTGGACATTTCGAAGAAAGAAGATTTATTAAGTTTCACGTTTCAATACTCATTAAAAAGAGAATTGATAATAGCAAACCTAATAAATAAAGGCAAAACTTAGAAAGTGAATTTAGAAACAAAGTTTTGAAAAGCTTTTACATGTCCTTGTAATCTAACCAACACTCTATTTTGAGGATCGGCCAAAAACGAACGAGCCATTGTTTCCATTTTCTGCTGCTCTTCTCTTTTGGACTTTATTGCATTGAGTCGTAAAGCCATAAAGCCCGATATAAAAGCTTTCTGAAACTCAGCGGTGCTTTTAGCATTAGCGCGTACTGAATCTACTTTTCTTGTAGCTAATAATCGTTTAAATTGGCTCTGGATTTTAGTAACGCCCCTATGCTTTGCAGCTAATTCTTGAGCTCTAAGATGTTTTATTCGTGGAGCCACCATTCTAGCAAAACTATGAACAATAGGAGCTGCACGCTCCATAGCAACCAATCTCTTTTCAAGCTCTCTTTTGCGCACATCTACAACTTTTCCAGGTAACGGCGTTGTCTTTCTTTTGGTTCTAACCGAATAAGTCTCTTCCTCATCAGAGAATTCATCAATCCTTGAATAGTCTATAGCAGGCTGTTCCTTACTAGCACCAAACCAATAATTAGTGAATCTTTGAACGACACCCTTGACTGAATTAGCAACTGAGGTAAGAGCCGTTTTGACACCTAAATCTGTACTCGCTTGTTGCTCTGTTTTAGTCAACGATACAACTTCTTCAGCTTCTTTTGTATTTACTTTATCACCACCATATATAGTGGAAGGTACCAAATGAGAAACCACGCCAGAAAATCTTTCCTTAAGTGACTCCATGTCTGGCACATATGCTTGCAACATTTCCATACAACTAGAAACAACAGGTTGATTTACTTCTGGAGCTAAAACTTTAGGTGATTGAGGATTAGCCCCTTGTGTGTCCGATCTAGTAGTAAATAAAGCACTAATGTATTGCATAGCTTAACCTTAAGTAAGTAATTATAACTATTATAACAAAAATTATGATTAAAGTAATTAAAAAAACACATAAACTACTGGTTAATAGTAATTAAAATTTTAAACTCTTTATTGCTAATAAATAGGAATAGAGGTATTTTTATGTTAAGAGAAAGGGTAGGGAGCCAAAGAGCTATCTAACAGGCTAGTTATGTGGCGCTTAAGTAAACTACTTAGCAAAAAAGGTGCTTAATATGGCAAAAGAAACAGAAGACAAGCAAGGATTTACAGTGCAAGAGATAGAGAATATGGCTAAAAAATACAGATTTGAAGCATTTTTCTGTGTTTCATTTGTATTGGCGGCAATATTTAGTTGGCTCTTCACAATGTGGGGCTGGTCTATATTCCTATGTGCTCTTGGGGGTATAGTGGGGATGTTGATACCGTTGCAAATTGATAAAGGCATGGGTTGGGTGCTTTCATTTACCTGTAAACAAGAGAAAATTACTCAAATCATTATAGGTGTAGTGCTATTAGTTATTTCTATAGTGCTATGTCCAGTAATTTTCATAATACTAGGGTTAATGGGTGGAAAGAGTCTACACAAGGATTCACTTCACCATAAAGGTCAACACTTACACAGCAATCTCGATGAGACTCATCACGAAGAATAAGTCTTAGTGGCTTAGTACTTTTTCCCTAGAGGAAATGAAGTCAAGAAGAGATACACTACCTAAGGAGAGGTGCGATTGAAATTTCGCAATCTCTTCTTGGGAAAGTTTTGCTTTAGCGGCAGATCCCATTCCTAAAAACGCTCTTAATTCTTTAAGAGCGTTAAACTCTTCAGAAACATTCCCGATTTCTCTATATATAGAGGCAATACGGAGCAGGTTAAATAAAAAGATTTGAGTTCCAAAATTGTCATTTATTTTTTCATTGGTCCACAAAGAGCGATCATCCATCATAGTTTGCTTTAAGCTTATAGCTTCTTTTAATGCGTCTCCAAAGTGATGTTGCTCGATAATAAATGAAGTTTTAGAGAACGTTTTATAATAAGGCGATAAAGGTGACTTTACAGAGAGAGTTGAATTGGCAATAGGTTGCGCTTTTTCTGCATGGCGTTCAATCATCAAAGATTTAGCCATTAAATTATCAATTTGAACTTTTAGCTCAGGATATTTAACACCATAAGGCTTTAACTTTAAAATAGTTTGCTCATCAACCACTTGTTGATTCCCCTTTAATGAAGAGAAAGTAAAAAAGTCATTTTCTTTCTTAGCTTTTTGATTAAAAAAGATGTAAGAAGCGGCAATAGATAAGATAGCTAAAGAAGTTAGAATCCAAAAAAAGAGTTTGTTTTCTTTAAGTGATTGACTAAAGTTTTTAGGTTCTTCAAGTGCTTCATTAAGGCGATCATCTAAACTACTCATGGCAAATTCTCTAATTAAAAGTAATGATTTCAAGTATAAGAGGTTTGACTATTGTCGACAAGCTTCTCTTTTATTTGTCTATGTCCACTTTGAAAAGGCAACTCATGTAAAGCCATGATATCAACCCATTTAAACCCTTTAATTTCAATCTTTTGTCCTACTTTCCAAACGGTTGGAAAAAGAGTACATCTAAAGCGAGTGAAGCTATGTGAAACGGGATTAAAATGGTTTATTTTAATTCTATTTTTAAAACCTAGACCATTTAAGAAGGCATCTGCATCATCCTCAAGATCGCAAAAAGGGAAGTGCCAAAGATCTTGCATTAATTTTTCCTGGCCCAATTTTATTAAAACCTGTCCTTTATAAGTGAGGCAAAACAGAGCTCTTTCTAAGAGAGTCATTTGGGGTGGTTTTTTTTTCTTAGGATAGTCTAATTGATCACCTGTTTTTCTGGCTTTACAATGGACTTTGATGGGACAAATATGACATTTTGGATTTTTGTTACAAATGAGAGCGCCGAGTTCGATGAGTCCTTCCATAACAACCCATGGTTGATCATCACCTAGGGAATCAAAGAGAGATTGCCTAAGCGCTTTTATAACAATGGGCTTAGAAACATCATGATCGAGTTTATGGAGTCTAGAGAAGATACGAATAACGTTACCATCTAGGGCATGGGCTTTTTGTTTAAATGCAAAAGAGAGAATCGCGCCAGCAGTGTAGGGGCCAATACCTGGGATAGCCTCTAGAGCTTTCCTATTGGTGGGCAATTGAGAGTTGAATTTTTCAACCAATAGTTTAGCGGCTTTATGAATAGAGCGAGCTCGAGAGTAATAACCAAGCCCTTCCCATGCCTTAATCACCTCAGATTCAGAAGATTGAGCTAATACTTCAATAGAAGGGAATAGATTGAGCCAATTTAGATAGTAAGGAATGACAGTATTGACCTGAGTTTGCTGTAACATAATTTCGGAGATCCAAACTTGGTAGGGGGAGCAATTTTCTCTCCAAGGGAGCTCTCTTTTATGTTGAACAAACCACTTAATTATGTCATTAGAGAGGTATATCGCATGGATTTTATTCATGATAGCGTACGCGTGGGGAGGATGATATGACACAAGATAATATGGACTCAGTGAGTTCTTTGCAACTAATGGACTTACTTAAAAGTGAAGTGACACTTTTAAGGGGCCTGTCGAAAAACAAGTCTAAGTAGATGAGCATCGTCTTTTCGTGTACTTTTTAGTAAATCGCAAAAAGATATACTCAAGTATCATCTAATTTGCGATTTACTAAAAAGTAC
>JAUHQG010000018.1 GCA_030408475.1 Candidatus Amphrikana amoebophyrae | reverse complement strand
ATGCCTTTAGCATTTTGCCCCCCCTAGCGTTGGTTGAAAGAATTTTCCTACAGGAAAATTCTAAAAGCTGCGTAACTCTATGTTTTAATTATGCAACACAGCCAAGCCGCTTTACATTCAAGTGCCATTTTGCTTATACTGTTTTCATGGAAAATGGAAGAAGTTTAGCATTGAGAGCATTAAATGAGTTTCGCACCAATGGTGTGATGCTTGAATCTACTTTCGCTAATTTAGAAGATGTTGCTTTTGCAAAAGAGATTGCATTTGGAACTTTAAGACGAATGTTAGAGCTTGCTGCCTATGCAAAGCAATTAAATGATAATAATCCCCTTCGCGTAAAAGGGGGGATTAAATTGCTCATCTATATGGCGATTTATCAACTCAAATATATGGATAAAGTTCCCATTTATGCCATTGTAGATGAGTCTGTAAAGCTAGCAAAAAAAATTGCCAAACAACAAGCTTCTTTTCTTAATGCATTATTGCGAAAATTAGAAAGTTTTCAATTCGATGAAGCGAGTTTATCCAAGAGCGATAAGTATTCAGTTCCCCCATTTTTATTAGAAAAATTAGATCTAGAAGATAGTGTTTATGCAGCGATGTTAGAGCGACCTCAAGTCTTTTATAGACTTCCTTGTAAAGCTGAAACTTCTCAAGGGGAGTTAGTCGAAAAATTTCCTTTTTGCTCCGCTTATAAATTGAATGGAAAATTAGATGAAGTCTTGAATATTGATGGGTCATATATTCAAAATATCACTCCCATTAAATTAATGGCTCATTTAGCAAGAGGTGAGTTTACCCCTTCTTCAATTTTAGATGTTTGCGCAAGTCCAGGTGGAAAAGTGACTTTAGCTCATGCTATTTATCCACAGGCTAAACTTTGGGCTAATGATTTTGATTCTTCCAGACTTGATCGATTAAAAGAGAATTTAAATAGGCTGAAAATTGAAGCTGATATTCTCAATCTGGATGGTACCACTTTACCCATTGATCAACTTTTTGATCTCATTATCTTAGATGTGCCTTGTTCCAATAGCGGCGTACTCGCTAAAAAACCTGAAGCTAAATATCGTATTAATGATGTTGAACTCAATCGTCTCACCTCTCTTCAAAAGCAATTAGTCTCTAAAGCTTGCGAGAAATTAAATCCTGGTGGTCAAATGTGGATTCTTACATGCTCAATTCTAAATGATGAAAATCAACAACTGGTTTCTCACGCTTCAAATATTGCTTCTTTAAAACAAATCAATCAATCGCTTACTCTTTTACCATCTTCTAATGGTCAAGATGGAGGCTTTTGTGCTGCGTTTCAAAAAAGATAATATCCAATATGGTCAGTTTCACCTCTTAAATAAATTTCAAAATATTAACCACGCTACTTTCTTTAGAGGTCATAATGATCTCTCTTTTCACCAAGAAAATATGAAAGCTTCTCTTAATTTAGTCTCTAATGCCTTAGGTTTTGAACACTTTGTTTTGCCCCATTTAATCCACTCCAATGGCATTAGTATTACGCAATCTAACTTCCAAAACATTACTCTGGCAGGTCAATGCGATGGTTTAATATCTGTTCAAAAAGGTTCCACTCTCGTTATTTCTCACGCCGATTGTCAAGCCGCTATTTTCTTCGATCCCTATGAAAATGTCATTGCTAATGTTCATTCCGGTTGGAGAGGTAATGTGCAAAATATTTATAAAAGTTGTGTGGAGAAAATGGTTAAAACGTTTTCTTGCAATCCAGCCAATATCATCGTTTGCATCGCTCCATCTCTTGGACCTAAACACTCTCAATTCATTAACTATAAACAAGAATTCCCACAATCTTTTCTCCCATTTAAAGAAAATACAAATTATTTTAACCTGTGGCGTGTAGGAGAATATCAATTATTACAAAGTGGGATATTGAAAAAAAATATTGAATTTGCAAACGTTTGTTCTTTTGAGTGTCAACATGATTGTTTTTCGTATCGAAGAAATAAAACCAAGTTAAGAAATGCTACGCTAATTTCTTTACTTGAGTAGTAATATAGAGTATAATAGATCAAATAATTGGGAATTTTTTAATGATATCTGAAGAAACACTCTTAGAAGGATTAGTATTAATCCATCCAAAAATTTTTTACGATGACAGAGGTTTTTTTTTAGAATCTTTTCATAAAGCTCGTTTTCTTGAATTGGGTGTCAATGTCGATTTTGTTCAAGATAATCACTCTTTTTCTTGTAAAGGCACACTCAGAGGTATGCACTTTCAATCCTCGCCAGGCCAAGCTAAACTCGTCTCTGTCACTCAAGGCAAAATTTTCGATGTCGTCGTCGATATTAGAAAAGAATCCCCAACATATATGCAGTGGCAAAGCTTTATTTTAGATGATGTGGATAAGGCTCAATTATTTATTCCTAATGGATTTGCTCACGGTTTTTGCGTCTTATCAGAAAATGCTCACGTTCAATACAAAGTGAGCCAGTTTTATAACCCTGATACTGAAAAGGGATTCCATTATAAAGATGACCAAATCGGGATTCAATGGCCAGAATTAGACGAAATTACTCTCTCTAATAGAGACATTAATGCCCCAAGCTTTAGAGAGGTGTTATGAAGTTTTTATTACTAGGTAAAAGATCTATGCTAGCTCAAGCTCTTGCCAAGCAGTTTCAAAAATCTAATATCAACTTTGATTGGGTTAGCTATGATGAAATTATAGAAAAACCAGCCTCTTTTTTCTCTCCATTTACCCATGTTTTTAACTGCATCGCTTATACAAATGTTGATGGCGCTCAACATGATAAAGAGAGAGCTTTAGCGATCAATTGCCACTTTATTCAGTTTTTAATTGAAAAAATTTCAGGCTTGAGTTCAAAAATAATTCACTATTCAACTGATTATGTCTTTGATGGGAACTCGCAGTTTGTGTATAATGAAGAGTCTAAGTCATCTCCTATAAACGTTTATGGAGAAACTAAGAGACTTGGAGAAGTTAAACTCCTCAATGCAATGCAAAACGCTTTAGTCATTAGAACGTCTTGGCTTTATGGTGAGGGTAAAAATAATTTTGTAAAGGCTATTTTAAATCGTTTTTTACAAGATGAAGAAGTGAAAGTTGTGAGTGATCAAATAGGAACAAGTACATTGACTGATGATTTGGCATGGGCTTCAATGCACCTTTTGAACTCTTGCGGCCTTTTTCATTTCACTAATAATGGATCACCTTTTAGCCGTTTTGAGTGGGCTAAAAATATTTTAGATCTTGCAAAAGAAATTGGATTCCCATTGAAAGTTAAAACTTTAACTCCTGTTGAAAGTTCTTTCTTTAGCACCTTGGCAACTCGCCCCCAATTTTCAGCCTTAAGCATTGAGAAATTTATATGTGAAACGGAGCAGCAACCTAGAAATCATTATGATGCTCTTAAGGCATATCTCACTCAAATTTATACACAAGAGGTAGCACATGCTTAATAAACTGAAAAATGCTACTTTACTCGTTACTGGTGGCGCCGGTTTCATGGGTTCAAATTTTATTCGTCACCTCTTAGATAATGAACAATTTAAGGGTAAAATTATCAATCTTGATTTGCTCACGTACGCTGGCAACTTAGATAATTTAAGCGGATATGATGAAGATAGTCGATACCATTTTGTTCATGGTGACATTCAAAACGGTGAGCTATTGAGCTCCATCCAAGAAGAGCATAATATAGAAATCATTGTCCATTTCGCTGCTCAAACTCACGTTGATAAAAGTATTCAAAGTCCTCGCACTTTCTTAGAAACTAATATATTAGGGACTCAAAGTTTGCTCGAATTTGTTCGGGCTAATCCCCAAATTAAATTTCATCTCATTTCAACGGATGAAGTGTATGGTTCATTGCCTAAAGAAGGACAGTTTTTTGAAGATTCTCCTTATAGACCAAGATCACCATATTCAGCTTCAAAAGCTTCTGCCGATCATTTAGCAATGGCTTATCACGAAACCTATGATCTTTTCATTACCATTTCTCATGCTTCAAATAATTATGGCCTTTGTCAATATCCGGAAAAGTTTATTCCTCTTATGATTCTTAATTGTATCGAAGAAAAACCTCTTCCTGTTTATGGGAAAGGGGATAATGTTCGCGATTGGATGTATGTTCAAGATCATTCTGTTGCTCTCATTTCTATCTTAGAAAAAGGGGTAAATGGAGAAGTTTATAACATCGCTTCTAATGAAGAAATTTCTAACTTAGATATGCTTCATCTGCTTATTGAAAGATTTTGTGAAATTACTTCAAATGATCCTGCTAAATATATAAAATTAATTACTTTTGTTCCTGATAGACCAGGTCACGACTTCCGATACTCTTTAAATACTGATAAGATGCAAAAACAGCTTGGATTCAAAGCGACTCGCTCTTTGAAAGAAGGTATAGATCTGACGATTAATTGGTATTTAAATAATTTAGATTGGGTTGAAAGGGTCAAAAATAAAACCTATTATGATTGGGTTAATCAACAATATACCACTGTTGATATGGACTAAGTTATGATTGGTGATAAAAAGGTTATTTGCGTTGTTCCTGCAAGGCTAAAATCCACCCGCTTCCCCAATAAAGTTTTGACGTCTATTCATGGCAAGCCCACTTTACAGTGGATTTTTGAAAGCGCTTCTCAATGCGCTCAATTCGATGAAATCATTTTTGCTGTTGATCATTTACAAACGGCTCAATTAGTAGAGTCTTTTGGCGCTAATTGGATTATGACTAACCCTGATTGCCTAAATGGAACATGTCGTTTAATTGAAGTGATGGAAAAGGGGGATATTAAAGGGGATATTTGGGTGAATTGGCAAGGGGATGAACCTTTTATTCACTCCAAAATGATCGATGACCTTTTACCTGAAGAGAAATTAAATCTTGCTGATGTGTGGACTTTAAAGAAAAAGATAGTGGATTTAGAAGAAATTGACTCTCCATCTGTTGTTAAAGTAGTGACAGATCATTTCGATCGAGCCCTTTATTTTTCTCGCTCTCCTATCCCTTTTGAAAGAGAGAGTGGACAATATTTTAAGCATGTTGGTCTTTATGCTTATAGTCAAGAGGCGTTGAGTCAAATAAGCTCTTTTGAAGAATCTAAATTGGAAATTCAAGAAGGTTTAGAGCAACTCGGTTTTTTATATCATGGTCTTAAAATCGCCGTTTTCCAAACTCAATTTGAAACTTTAGGCATAGATACCCCGGAAGATTTAAAAAAAGCTCAGCTTTTTGACATGAATCAACACTTTCAGGTATCATAGATACCTAATATAACAGCGAAAGAATCTGATGGAAACCCTTCAAGAATATAAATATGGTTTTACAACCGATGTTGAAAGCGAAACCTTTGAAAAGGGGCTCAATGAAAATGTTATTCGAGCTATTTCTAAAAAAAAGAATGAACCTCAGTTCGCTCTTGATTTTCGCTTAAAAGCTTATAAAAAATTACTTGAGATGAAACAGCCAAATTGGTCAAATCTTAACTATGAACCTATTGATCTTCAAGAAATTAGTTACTATTCTGCTCCTAAAAAAAAGCAGTCGCTTGATAGCCTCGACCAAGTAGATCCCGAAATTTTACGCACTTTTGAAAAATTGGGCATACCTTTAGATGAACAAAAAATGCTCTCCGGCGTTGCAGTTGATGTTGTATTCGATTCTGTTTCTTTAGGCACCACTTTTAGAAAAACACTACAAGAGCATGGCGTTGTCTTATGTTCGATGAGTGAAGCTATGCAAAATTATCCAGATTTAGTCAAAAAGTATATGGGAACCGTAGTTCCTATTGGCGATAACTATTTTGCTGCCCTTAATTCTGCTGTTTTTACTGAAGGATCTTTTGTTTACGTTCCTAAAGGGGTTAAATGTCCTATAGAACTTTCTACATATTTCCGAATTAATGAGAGATCTACAGGTCAATTTGAAAGAACTCTTATCATTGCTGAAGACGATTCTTACGTTAGCTATTTAGAAGGATGTACTGCTCCAGCTTTTGATGAAAATCAACTCCACGCTGCCGTGGTTGAGTTGGTCACTTTAGATCGCGCAGAAATTAAATATTCAACTGTTCAAAACTGGTATTCAGGTGATCCTATAACGGGTAAAGGGGGAATTTTTAACTTCGTGACTAAGCGGGGACGCTGTAAAGGAGTAAAATCAAAAATTTCTTGGACTCAAGTTGAAGCGGGTGCTGCTATCACTTGGAAATATCCTAGCTGCATACTTCAAGGGGATGATTCTATTGGAGAGTTTTTCTCTGTCGCCCTAACTAATGGAAAAATGCAGGCCGATACTGGAACTAAAATGATCCATATAGGTAAGAGAACTCGCTCTTCAATTATCTCAAAAGGGATTTCCGCTGATCAATCACATAATACCTATCGCGGTCAAGTTCATATAGGAAAAGGGGCAGAAGGGGCTAGAAATTATACTCAATGTGACTCAATGCTAGTTAAAGATCAATGCTCAGCGAATACTTTTCCTTATATCGATGTTCATAACGATAAAGCTTGCGTTGAACATGAAGCATCCACAAGTAAGATTAGTGAAGATCAACTTTTTTATCTTCAATCTAGAGGTATTGCTTTAGATGATGCAATCAATTTAATTGTAAACGGATTTTGTAAAGATATTTTACAAAAATTGCCCCTTGAATTTGCCAAAGAGGCTGAAAATTTATTAACGCTAAAATTAGAAAACTCGGTGGGTTAATTTTATGGAAAATATTATAGAAATTACAGATCTTCATGTTTCAATTGACGGTCAAGAAATTTTAAAAGGCTTAAACTTAGTGGTAAAGCCAGGTGAAGTTCACGCTATCATGGGCCCTAACGGCGCCGGAAAATCTACTTTAGCTAAAGTGATTGCTAATCATCCAGCTTATGAAATTACTAAAGGCGATATCAAATTTAAGGGAGAGTCTATCTTAGAGCTTGATCCCGATGAAAGATGTCATCTCGGTATTTTTATGAGCTTTCAATACCCACTTGAAATTGAAGGGGTAACTAACTTTGAGTTTTTAAAGAGCGTTTATAATTCGCACTTAAAATTTCAACAAAAAGATGAGATAAATGATCTCCAATTTGATCAAGTTTTAGTTCCTATTTTAGCTAAAATGAATATAAATCGACAATTTGTTGAAAGAGATCTTAATAGCGGTTTTTCAGGTGGCGAAAAGAAACGAAACGAAATTTTACAAATGGCTGTTATTAATCCAACCCTCTCTATTTTAGATGAAACAGATTCAGGTCTTGATATTGATGCGTTAAGAATCGTTTCGGAAGGAATTAATATGCTTATGACTAAAGATAAGGGGCTTATCTTAATCACTCACTATCAACGATTACTCGACTATATCACACCTCATTTTGTTCATGTTATGGTAGACGGACAAATTGTGAAAAGTGGTGACTCTACTCTCGCTTTAGAGTTAGAGAAAAACGGATATCAACATATGGAAAAGGCGATTCATGCTAACTAAAGATGAAAAGTTTCTATCTCACTGCTCAAACTTGTTTAAAAACCAGTCACGATCTGCTCATGACTCTTTTAAAGTAATAGCTTGGGAAAAGTTTAATCAATTGGGCTTGCCCAAGAAAAAAAGTGACCCTTTTCAACATGTATCTTTAGATAGATTGTTTGGATTGGATTTTGCTGAGCAAACTGGAATGGATCATGACTTATCGGATTATGATTTCATCTTAAAAGATGGTGAATTAATCGCAGTTAATGAAAATCAAGAAGATCTTGTTGGGTTATCTGTGTTTACTTTGAAAAAAGCGGCGCTTTCATATGGTTCTTACCTTAATAAAAGAGTTCAATCTTTAGCAAATTCAAAGCAAGTTTCTCCTTTTGCTCTTCTCAATTGCTCTCTCTCTCAAAATGGTCTCTTTTTATACCTTAAAAAAGGGGTGGAAATAAAGAGGCCTATTCGAATCGCCATTTGTGATCAAACTCCCCAACTCTTTTTCTTTGGTGATGAAAGTTCAAAAGCAACTTTTATTGTGCAGCCTCTGCTCAATAACAATTCTTTTTTTAATGGCTTGGTCGATCTCAATGTGGAAAAAAATAGTCAAATGACTCTGCTGTATGATAATCATTTTGAAGATAACTCTGTTGAAATGAACCATTTTAGCGCCACTGTAAAACGTGATAGCAATCTGAAAGTAATGGCCACTTGCAAGGGGAGTAATTTAACTCGCTTGCAGTTTGATGCTGATTTACTCGGAGAAAATGGGTATTGTGACTTTCAAGCTTTTGCTATTTGTAAAAATAAAGCTCAGTTTCATTCGCATGTTCAAGTTAATCATAAAGCTCCTCAGTGCGAGTCTAATCAACTTGTGAAGCATCTACTATTCGATCAGTCAAAAACGAGCTTTACAGGCAAGATATATGTGGATCAAGTGGCTCAACAAACTAATGCATACCAGTTGAATCGTAATTTGTTACTTTCAAGTGATGCTTCAGCCCATTCTAAGCCGGGTTTAGAGATATTTGCTGATGATGTAAAAGCTTCTCATGGAGCAACCATTGCGACAATTGATGATGAATTGATGTTTTATATGTTATCAAGAGGCATTTCAAAGAAAGAGTCGCGTAAATTTTTAATACGAGCTTTTGCCAAAGAAATGATCGATGCTATATTTTGCGAAAAGATTAAATCGGCTTATAGGATGTAACTGATGACTGTAGTAAGTGATTTAGGAAAAGATTTACGAACTCAATTTCCCATATTAAAGCCTAACGCTTGTTATTTAGATAATGCAGCTACTACTCATAAGCCTCAATCTGTTGTTGATGCTATGTCTCACTTTATGACTCATGAATATGCTACTGTTAATCGCGCTGTTTATAGAGATGCTTTAAAAAGCACTCAAAAATTTCATGATGTGCGCACTAAAGTTCAACATTTTATTGGCGCGAGATATAGTGAAGAAATAATTTTTACTCGCGGAACAACTGACGGTATTAATCTCTTAGCCTCTTCTTTGGGTCAGCTTTTGCTAAATGCTGGTGATATTATTTTGATTACAGAGCTTGAGCACCATTCAAATATTGTTCCTTGGCAAATGGTGGCAAAGCAATATGGCGCGACTTTGAAAGCTGTTCCTATTTTGCCTTCTGGGGAAATGAATTTAGATGCTTTTTATGAAATCTTAGATTCAGGAAAAGTGAAAATCTTTTCAGCAGCTCATGTTAGTAATGTTTTAGGATTAAAGCGCGATATTAAAAAAATAATGGGGATGGCTAGGGATAAGGGGGCTATTACTGTTGTTGATGGAGCGCAAGCTCCAAGCCATATGTCTATTGATGTAGCTGATATTGGCGCTCACTTCTATTTATTTTCTTCACATAAAATGTATGGACCGACAGGTTTAGGGGTTTTATGGGGAGAGTTAGAATGGCTTAAAAAGATACCTCCATATCAAGGTGGAGGAGATATGATTTCTGAAGTTACGATAGAAAAAACCACCTATCAAGAGCCTCCGTTAAAGTTTGAGGCCGGCACTCCATCTATTGTTGAAGTAATAGGACTTGGAGCGGCTATCGATTTTTTGCAAGCAGTTGGAATTGATGCTATCGAGAAATATGAAAAGGATTTATTTCTCTATTTGCTAAATGAGATGAAAGAAATTAAGTGGGTAAAAATCATTGGCGATCCGGATGAAAGAGTGTCAATTTTACCCTTTATAGTGGAAGGGGTACACTCTTTAGATTTAGGCACTTTTTTGGGGATGAAAGGGGTGAGTATTAGAACGGGTCATATGTGCGCGCAACCTGCGCTAAGAGCTTTAGGATATGAACATATTTGTAGGGCATCTGTTGGTCTATATAATACAAAAAAAGATATCGATATGTTTATCAAAGTTCTTAAAGAGACTGTTTTATTTCTATCTTAGAATTTTTAAAAGAGAGTTGCCAATTGGCAAAAAAAGAGGCTTGTTAAAAACAAGCCTCATAAAGAAATTTAGAAGTCGAATCTGGCGTTTAAGACAAATCCCTAAAAAATTTAGAAGTCGAATCTCGCTTTTAAGACAAATCCCTGCATAGCTAGATCGCCATGGTTTTGTGATCCAATAGTAACAAACTTGTTGTTGCTAATCCAAATAGATTCTTCCCAACCAGCTTTCAATCCAAAATGATATCCGTCATCTTCAAACCAAAGGTCCCATCCAAATCCGATCATCATTTCTAATACCGGTTCAATAAATGAAACTTTTTGCTCGAGATATTCATTTGTTGTCACTGTTGAGCTATCAGCTGTAGTGAATTGAGTATCTTTCGGAGTTGTTTTGGCTCTTGCAGCAAGAGTAGAAGCTGAGACATTTCCAAAAATTGACCAGTTTGGAGTGAAAAACCACGATCCATTAAGTCCAGCACGAAGACCTACAGCAAAAATTTTCATTGCTTGATCAATCTTAGTATTAGTTTCAGCATTTGCATTTGAAGTATCAAGCCATTTATAATGGGTATTGAAGTGTTGATTTTGCCAAGCGGCTCTTACTCCAAAGAAATAACGTAGAGCTAGATATTTACTGAAGTATGAATCTCTACCGAGTTCTAAATCGGCCATGTTTAAACGGTACTTCCAACTGCTACTTGCATATGTAAGGGGAGATCCAGTTGAAAATCCCATGTTTGAAGTCGCTTGAAGAGTGTTTAAAGAGTTGTCAGTATGTGTGTGTACTATTTTACTTGGGTTTTGTTGAAACCAGGTGTATTGAACAAATAAATCCCAAGCGTCATGTCCTAAGCCAAGTCCTAGTCCTACTCTAACTCCTGGATCATAATGATAATCTTGTGTGAATACTTTTCCTTCAGGAAGAGAGGGATTTCCGCTAGTTGATGCTTCGATTCCAGTTTGAGCAAATTGAAGTCCTTGTTGGCGAGCTTCGAAATATAAAAAATCTGCTGTTAAAAATGCGTCAGCCCCTTCTTGAACTCGAGGTCCAGCTGCAGGCATAATGACTCTCTGTTTTCCATCAGCAGGTGTTTGATAAGCAAACATGCTGCTGTCATCTAGGTCGCCTTTATCTGCAGCAGAAGCACACAAAAGTGAAGTAGATGTGAATAATAGTGCCGATAATATTGTGGTGAATGGTTTTAGTTTCATATGTATCTCCAGATAGATGACTTTTTTTAAACACCATTTTTAAAGAAAAGGTTTAATTGAGTCAAGAAGAGATTTAAATGGACACAAAAAAACCTGAAGGAAAATCCTTCAGGTTTTTGTTTACTCTTAAGTAGACTTCGCTTCGCTTAGAAGTAGAATCTAGCTCTGAAGTTGAAACCTTGTAAAGAAAGGTCGTCAGCAGCAGTAGCGATAGGGTTTAGCTGTTGGTGATTAATCCAAACTTGCTGTTCCCAACCAGCTTGTACTAAGAATGCATAAGTATTGTCATCAAAACTCATCATCCATCTAACACCCATTTCGAGGTCAAGTGTTGGTTGCACACCGTATGCTGTTGATGCCCAGTTCTCTTTATAAGTATCTGGATCTACATCAGTCTTCTTCTCTCTGTTTTGAACGTTCCAACGTCCCCAAAGAAGTGAAGATCCGAAGTTAGCATAAATTGCCCAATTTTCATCGAACCACCAGCCTGTATCTAAACCAGTCTGGAAACCAACGCCCCACCAGTTCTGCTTAGTCCAAACGTTCCAGTCTTGAGTACCGGTTGAACCTGAAGTAGTGTTGCTGAATGTGTAGTTAGTGTTTTGTCTTTGATTGTGCCAAGCACCTCTAATTCCATAGTAAGGTCTCAATGAGAGATTCTCTGAAACTAGGAAATCACGCCCTAAGTTTAACTGTACAGCGTTGAAACGTAGGTTCCACTCTGTATTACCAGTTGTTAAAACATGAGATGCTGGAGCAGTCATGTAAATAGCTTGCATTGTAGAAGCAGCTGCAGTAGCTGATCCAAATGAAGTTCTTTTGTCGCTAGTATGTAACCAAGTATACTTAGTATCTACTGTCCAATTGTCATGTCCTAGTTCAGCTGAAGCTCCAACTTGAAAACCTGATTGATATTTAAATCCAGGTGCGAAAGTTTGGCCTTTAGTAAGTGTAGAAACGCCTGCAGCTGTTTGTGAAACACCTGTTTGAGCAGCTTCTAGACCACCAGCTCTAGCTTCCCATAGAATGTAGTCAGCATAAATGCTGAAGCCAACGCCGTTGTCTACATTAGGACCAGCAGGAGGTGTAATCTCTTTGTACATCTTGTTGGTTTTTGTCGCTTTTTGCTGATTCATCATACTTGAATCGTAGCTACTTGAGTCTGTGTTAGTCGCAGCAAAAGCTAAAGAGCATGTAAATACTCCTAGCACTGGCAACCATTTTTTGAATGTATTTTTCATTACCTTTTCTTCTCCCTTTTAATTGGTTATTGATGAGGCGGATAATGTTATATTTAAAATAAATAGTGTAAACCTAGATTATTCGTAAGATTTAATACTGTCAACAAATTCTAAAAAAAAAATGAAATTTTTATTCCTTCTCATAGAGAGAAAGGTTTTTTTTTATTTTTAAAATTTATGAAAAAAAGAAAAAACGGAAAAAGTTATGAACAATTTTTGATCGTTTTAGCGCAAATCGTTAATGATAAAGAGTGAGAGAAAACTTAAGTTTGCTATCTATTTTTTTAAGGGAATTCTAAATTGAGTAGTTTAATGGTGTGATCGATAAGTTTGATAAAGTCAAAAGTTTCTGAAACCATATTTTTAAGAATAAAAGACCAGCCTGTCCATAATAGCAGAAGCCCCATTAGAGATTTAAGAGCAATTCCTAAAAATGAGATCTGAACTTGAGGCGCTAATCTGTTGGCAATCCCTAAAAAGACCTCAGCCATTAAAATAGCGACTAGGACAGGTGATGCAAATCGAATTGCAAGAGCAAAAATTCTGCCTACTGTACTAACGACTAATTTCCAAAAGTCATTTTCAATCGTATAAAAGGTGATAGGGAGAGTTTTATTCACTGGCATAAATTCATATGAAGAGACTATTGCATTAAAGAAAAGTTCAATCCCTCCAAACTGATAAAACATATATATAAGGATATAGTTATAAAATATACCAGTAGAAGACGCTTGGTTTTGAGTTAATACGTTTTGCCCCATTAAACTTGAAGATCCACGAGAATAATCGATTAATATACCAGAGGCTTCTGCAGCATAAAATGGCATTGAGGCTAAAAATGCTAAGACAAATCCTATAAGAACTTCTTTTAATGAATATATAAGAAACATGTCATTAAAGATTAAGGGCTCTTTAGCTGTCATAATAGCAATGGGCATAAAAATTAATGACAGAGCAATCGCAAATCCCATTCTCCCAATTATGGGGACTACCTTTGATCCTAAAAATGGGGTGATAGCGCAAATGGGTGCTAATCTTAATAGAGAGTAAAAGAAATAGGTGAGTAAGCTTTCTGGTGATAAATTAAAACTAAGCAAGTATTCTAAAAAATCAGATTGCATTAGTTATGCCATTTATAAAAGTTGTCAAAGATATAGTGTGAAAATTGCATAATTTGAGCGCTTAAAAAGCCACCCATTAACATTAAAACTCCCATAACTGCGATTAGCTTCACAGTAAATGAAAGGGTTTGTTCTTGAATTTGAGTAGCCGCTTGGAAAACCGCTACTACTAAACCAAAAGTCATACTAATTAAAATGGGGGGTCCTGACAAAATCAAGATTAATAATAAGCATTGATAGGTTAGTTGATAGATCTCTGTTTGATACATTTTTAAACCACCTTTTTACCGGTAAGATAGGACTAATCCTTGTATGATGAGGGTCCATCCATCGATCATTACAAGTAAAAGCAATTTTAAGGGCAATGCTATTGTTAAAGGAGACAACATCATCATCCCCATCGCTAGCAAAATATTGGATGTAACAAGATCAATGACAAAAAAGGGCAAGTAAATTAATACGCCCACCTCAAAGGCTCCTTTAACTTGAGAGGTAACATATGCAGGAATTAAAACGAGAAAATCATTTTTTGACATTTTATCCCGATATTCCACAGGGAACTTTTGATAAGCTAATTTATAAAAATAGTTTTGGTGTTTTTCAGACATGTTGCGAAGCAAAAATTCTCGAAATGGTCCAGCGGCTCTCTCCACAATTCCTACCATATAGTAGGCGCCATTTGTTGAAAAAAGCTCTTGAGGATTTTGAGATTTGATGAATCCTTCTGACTCTTTATACATAGCAACCCCAGTTGGGAACATAACATAAAATGTCATAATTAGTGCCATTCCATTGAGGGCTTGGTTGGGTGGAGCTTGCTGCACTCCAATCGCATTCCTTAAAAGTGATAAAACAACAACTATCTTTAAAAATGAAGTGAGGAGCATGATTGCAAAGGGTAAAATGCCTAAAAGGGCGAGCACTCCCATTTTAGTGATCAAAGCTGGCTGATGTTGGTTGATATCACTATCGCTACTCATTAACTGTTCTTGCATCGCTTTGAGTTTAGCGGCGGAATTTGAATTATCATCCTCTGCACATAAGTTTCCTTGGAATAAAAATAAGGCTCCGAAAACAAAGGCCAAAAATATAATAGATCGCGATTTCATAATGTGTCTCAAGATTTTTTTTTCATATAGGTTTCAAAGGCGGCTTCTAATGCTCGCCATTGATTTTCTAATGTAGCATTAATAATGCCAACTTCAGTTTCAATTATGCAGCTCCCTTCTGAAACATCTTTTTTTGGTTCAATCGTTAATGATTCAAGTTTTTCAAATCGATTTTTAAGTACTTCTTTTTGATCTAAAACAGTTTTCACATCGGCTTTATTGATATAGATCTTCACTTGTTGATGTGTCGTAATTGGCTTAATAGCTTGTTGAATAATATGTACTATGGTTTCAGGATTAGTTTGTAGCTCTTCGCCAATAATTCTTTTGCAAGCTTTTAAAACCAAGGGTAAAATTTGAGCCTGCATTTCATGGCGGGATTTTTTAATACTATTTTCCAGTCCCATTATTTGTTCATTAAATTGCTCTAAACCTTTTTGAAAACCTTGCGCTTCAGCTTGTTTTTTCAATTCATCACACTCTAATCGTGTTTTCTCCAAAAGCTCTTCTCTCTCTTCATGAGCTTTGTTCAGTACTTCTTTTGCTTGAAGTATAAGACTAAAGTCATCTTTTGGAATCACTTTTTTATTGCTATGAGAGTGAATTGATCCTGCGCGAATAAGTGAAAATAAAAACATGGGCTAGTCCTGAAAGTTTTCGAGCAGAAAATCTATTGCTTCATTTAATTGTTGTTTTAAACTGTTTACCACTTCTTCATTTTTTTTCTTACTAAAAAAGCTTTTCAAAATAAGGGCTTCTTGTTTTGAGAGAAGATACATTAAATGATTTTGATAACTTTTTGTATTCTCACTCACTACGCGAGCAATTCTATTAAGTCCCCGTTTATGAACAAGCTCTTTTAAGTTTTCCACATTTCCGTTCCAAGAACTGATCCCAAGTTTTCCAAAAGAGACATCTTTGTCATGAGTGGCAATTTGTTTAAGATAGGTGACAACTTTTGGATGGAAAGCTTCTAAAATTGATCGTACTTGTTGACTGCGAATTAGAGTTTTCATCTCTGGCGCTAAATCGTGCATTCCCATCAAATCTATTAAAGTGGACACTTTTTCATAAGGGAGAGTTAGGAGATTAAAAAAGGGTTCGACCGATAAAAAGGGGAAGGGGAGTGAGTTTTGATTATTAGCTAACATCGACTTGTATAAATTGGTTAAAACAAATTGTTTAGCCATATTAGAGAGTGGAACAAAGTCATGGGGTAAATGACAACTATCGGCTAAAGTTTCACGCCTTTGTGTGAAAGCAGAAATGATGATTAACTTATCTTGCTTGGAGTAATTATTAAAAAGAGACTCAAACCAACTGGGGTGAATTTTCCCTAAATAGGCAAAAATGGGCATAGAATTGATAAGGCCCATATCAAATTGGGCCATTTCTCTTACTTTTATGCTTTCTGATTCGGGGAGAAAATGAAGAAGCTGATTTTTTTGATCATCTGTCATGGTGGCTAATTTTGCTTTAAAGGCAGCTGTTTGAGTCATTTTATTCATATAGCCTACTCAAAAGGGGGTTGATCTTCATCAGAAGCTTGAGCCCCTTCATCTTTTTGAGCCGTTGCTTTTTCAGGGGCAAATGGTTTTATATTGAATAAGTTTTTGATGCCGCCTTGTTTTTTAAGGGTTGGATAAAACTTCCATGCCATCCAACCTAAAACTGCTGCAAACAAAGTGGCTAAAACAACAATTAAGA
Source organism: Candidatus Amphrikana amoebophyrae (assembly GCA_030408475.1). Taxonomy (GTDB): domain Bacteria; phylum Chlamydiota; class Chlamydiia; order Chlamydiales; family JACRBE01; genus Amphritriteisimkania; species Amphritriteisimkania amoebophyrae. The sequence continues at coordinate 19,077 of JAUHQG010000018.1, read as the reverse complement.
AAAATATCATTCTAAATTTAGCAGCAGACTCTCGACTCATGACGATTGACCATATGCTCACGTAGTCTTGACTGTCGGTGACTTTACTTAAGTCGGCGACAGAGATGTCGGTGAACCGAGAGCGATCTGTGACTACTGTAACATCATTTATATCGAGGCCATTGACACTACCGGAAACGAGTCTTTTAATTTTAATATCTAAATGAGAATTGGGGTCATCGATGATCCCTTGGTGCTTAACATAAACAGCAGCGGTAACAACCCCTTTTTGAGCTTCAACACTTGTTGAGTCAGTTTCTGGAAATGAGAGCTGTATGTCGGTATCTATGACTCCATCAATTAACATGATCATATTGGCAATTTGAGACTCGAGCCCTGCGCGATAACGAATAGTCTCTTCTTTATCGGTTGTCATCAAACCTTGTTTAGCAAAAAGTTCCAACAAAGTAGTGCCTTGCCTTCTAGGCAATCCGTTGGCATTTAAAATGGCCATAGCATCAATTACTCTCGAGGAGTCAACCATAATATCAAATTTAGTAGCTCCAGCAGAGCCACCAATAGCCGAAGAAGCTTGTTTCATTTTAATAGCGGCAATTCCTTTGCTATCTAAAAAAACGATAATCATGTTGGCATCACGCTCTTCTACTCCACTCACAACGGTTTGTGATTTAGCACATCCAGTGAGTACGAATATAATTGAGCAAAGAACTAAAGCAATCAAAGAGTGACGAAAACGCATAAAATCCTTAAAAGTTGAGACTAACGTTATTAAGCTTAGTCTTTTTTCACTTTTATTTCACAGATAATTTCATTTTTCACAACTTCTATTTTTTAAAGAAGTAATTGTGGAGTGATCCAAAATGGCCTCTGAAGTGATCGTAAGAGCCCTCTAGTGTTGATATATTGAGAAAAAATATGGGCTCTTTTGTTAATACCTAGGTTGAGGATGATTAGAAAGTAAGATCAGAAGGGGTCTACTGTTTTGGAGTATTTGTAAAAATCTCATGTTTTATTTTCGGTGCTGCTGCTTTAAAAGCCAAAAGATATTTATTGCCCTTTTCAGACCTTAATATATCTCTAAGATCTGCCGAAGAATTAGAGCTTGGTATTGATTCCATAAATTTCAATGTGGCTTCAAAATCATCGCCTAAATCATGTTTGACTAAAGCTAATTTGATGTTTATAGCTTTTCTTAAAGGTGAATGGGGTAAAGCGTCATATGCTTTTTTGTACATTTCATAGGCCAACTTGAGTTCGTTTTTTGACCAAAGATCATCTGCAATTTTAAGCTTTGAAAGGAGTATTGTAGTTTCGTTTTCTATCTGAGATTCTGTGTGTATATAAGCTTGACAAGTGGTTTGAAAAATGATGGCAAAAAGAACTAATATGTTATATCGATTCATTAATAGATCCTATGATTTTAGCAAGTAAATGAGATAGTTTTATAATGAAGATGGTAAAAAAAACGCCTGAAGCAAATCCATTTATACTTTTTTTTCCTTTTTTTAATTTAATTAATATAAGTAAGTATACAGATAAAGTTAGAAAGGCAAAGCAAACTATCCAGTCAATCATTTATATCTCTCCCTGTCTGATAGGTCTTTTTCCATTGCTCTTACTTCGGCAAATTTTGATTTAGCTTCTTTAAAATCAGAAACTCCACTTTTGACCATATAAGCACCTAAACCTATTCCAGTTGCAGCAGGTACTGCACCAGCAGACGTGCATGCGGCACTTGTCCCAATAGCTACAACTCCGATGCCGATGTTTTCAAAGCTACTTTCTAAATTCTTTTGAGCTTCTTTTCTTAGTTTTTCTATTTCTTTTTTTCTTTCATAATAGGTTTTATGGTCTCGACCCATTTTTTTTTCATATTCATATTCTTCTACACTGTTATAACCATACATGTGCGCTTTTTCGTCTTTTGTTACTGCGTAAATTTGTATAGGAATAAAGCATATTAAAAAAACTAAATGTAAAAAGGTATTTTAATCTAGAAAATTCTCATCACTATTTTCGGCGTTATTGAAAACGCGTCCCGCATTTTGCCATGTGACTGTTATGTCGTTAAAAGGTCTATCAAACAATATTTTTAACTTCACGGAGCATCGTTTGTTTAGCCCTCTCGGATAAATCGAGCCCACTCACATAAGTATTAATAGCCTCATTCTTCTTAGCATCATTATTGCTATAATAATTGTATAAACCTTTGATAATTTCATTATGCTGAGGAGCTCTGATCTTTTCGTTATCCAAATGCTTAAGAAGCATGTAAGCTAAGGTGCCAGGAGATTTATTTGGATGATTAGCTAATATATTGTGCACCCATTGCCCTATTTTTGTATTTTTTTGAGGTAAAGGTTTTATAGGTTGATGATTTTTGCGCTCGATTATAGAGTCTAACGTGTTGCGACTAGCTCGAGAAAACATTGGTATGGTGCATGCAACATAAGCTAGCGCTAAAGGCAATAAGCCTGTTCCTAATGAACTGACTGTTATAAATATAGCTGTCGTTATTATGAAAACAGATAGTAGGCCCCAAACAATTGCACCTTTAGTTGATGCTGTTTTTAAATCCAGAGTTGGAATTAAAGCTTTCGCTAAAAAGGTTAGGCTACTCTTGATAGGTTTGTCTACTTGTTCAGGAGTAGTAGTAGTTGTTGTTGCAAAATTAGAATGTACTTGTTGAGCCATAGTGTTTCCCCGCTCAGGAAATAATCTTATATTAATTATAACACATTTAAAATTATTTTATAAGCGCACGCAACTAATTAATATCCAATGAGTTGCTAGATTTAAAGCTGTCATAAGTGGGTTATTTTTTAATGATCCAATCAGGAGCAGGGCCAAAATGACCTCTGAAATAATCAAGAGCCCCTCTAAGCGCTGCTTTATAGCACTTCACTTTCTTTGCTTTTTCTTCTCTTTTTTGTTTGATGAAAAGCAGTTGTATAGATTTAAGGAGATATAGCTTTAAAATATGGGCTAATTCAGGGACAATAATCTTAATCATTAGAGCTTGATACTTCTTATTAGAGAGGTTGCGCTTCATATAAAATAAGCGGTTGCGCCACCAAAAATAGTGTGTGTGCGGTTTGCCCCCAACAAAAGAAGCTGATACTTTATGATAAATGATGGCTTTTGGACAATATGTTACTTCAAATTGATTTCTCAAAGCTTTAGCGCAATAATCGCTCTCTTCCCAAATTAGGAAAAATTTCGGTTCTAAAAGGCCTATTTCTTCAAACACTCTTCTTGGTATAAACATAGAAGCGCCACATACAAAGTCAAAGTGGCGCGGCTCTTGGTATTTTGTTGGTGTAATGGTTTCATTGGAACCAATTAAGTCAAAGTTTGCTTTCTCATCGCTCCACATCCCCCCAATATGATCATACTTTGTGCGATCATGAAACTGGGTTAAGCAACCCCCCAATATACTTTTTGGCATTGTTTTTGATTGTAAAACAAACTCTTCAACACAACGAGGATCAATTTCTGTATCATTATTGAGTAAAAAAATAGCGTCGCAGTCATGTTTAAGGCAATGCTCAATCCCTACATTGTTTCCTCCGGCAAATCCAAGATTCTCTCCAGTCGGAATAAGAGTGATATCGGGATGTTTTTCTTTGATCGCTGCACATGAATTATCACTTGAACCATTATCTACTACAACTGTATCAAAGTGGGCATAGGTTTGTTGTTTTAAAGAAGTTAGGCAATCAAGAGTGTCTTGCTTGCCATTATAATTTAAAATAATAATATATACTTTCATAAAATCTCTCTAGCTTTAGCGACCACTTCTTTAACACTGATTTGACGCATACAAAATGGATCGGCACATCTCTTCTTTAAGCAAGGTATGCATGAACGCCTTTTTGATATCACGTAGCAATTATTAGCTTTTCGTGGCCCGCATAATTTAGGATCTGTAGGAGAAAAAAGAGCTATTGTAGGGGTGTTTTGCGAAAAACCAAGATGCATAGTTCCTGTATCATTCGTTATCAAAAGTGACGCTTTCTTTATAATAGAAATAAGGGCTCTCAAAGATACTTGGCCAAATAGTGGGATAGATCCTTCAATTTCTCGAGAGAGCGCTTGCACCATTTTAGCTTCATTCATAGAGCCTGTTATAATGATAAAAGGATTTAAGTCTTTCAGCTCATTAGCTACTTTGGCGTAATATATTGCGGGCCACAGCTTAAAGTGATCTTTAGCCCCAGGTTGCATCAATATAATAGGGCGCTTTTCGTCCCACTTTGCAATGCGCAAAAAATTGAGAGCCTCAGCCATTTCATCTTCAGATGTATCAATTTGCAGGGGGCCTAGTTCACTTTTGAGTCCAACTAATTTGCAAATTTCCCCTCGTCGCTCAATTTCATGAATTTTTGCTGGTTGAGACAGATGGGTAAATAGAGAATCAAGCCCCTTATTTAATCCTTTGGTTCCTGCTATAACATTGGCTCCAATTGTTGCGATGAGGGGGAATATATACCTTTGAGAGGCGTGAAAGAGCAGTACAGTGTCAAATCTATTCTTGCGTAAAAGTTTCCAAAGAGCGTATTTTGTTTGGTATGTTATGACGTGAATATCTTCTAAATGGGGGGTTTGAAATAGAGTTTCTTTGCCAAGACCAGTAGCTAAAAGATGAAGTTTAGCATCTGGGAAATCACTTTTGAGTGCTGCGATCGCAGGAGAGGCCCAAACAGTGTCGCCTAATCCAGTGGTAGAGACAATTAGAACCTGTTTTATGTTAGTTTTGGCTTTTGTCTGAAATAGATTGACTAGCTTGATAAAAAGTAGAATCAGTCGGTTTTTGATAGCGTTCATAGCGTTAAATATAGCACAAGACCTTACCAGAAATCAATCTAGTAAATATAAAGGTCGCAAGTAGTTAATATTGAGCTAGTTGAGTTAAGGAAAAAATATTGACATTTAATTTATATTGGCTATAATTACTCTGAAACAAGCTTAGGGAAAGAAGATGGTCATGAGAATAAACGGCTACACAACTGTGGAAGATGAGGCATTGAGAGCTTGGGCAGAAAGCAAGTATGGATCGATTGATTCAATGTTTGAGGGTATTTTATTTACAAAAGGCGTGAAGTGGTCAGATCACCCCCTTGCTACTAAAACAATAAAATCTGTTAGAGAACACTTTCGAAGACGATTTTGTCCAAATATAGCACAAAAATTGACAGACTTGGGTAAAGAGCGGGTTAAAGTGTTACACGGACTGTATGGAACTCAGCATTCTTTTATTGCTAAGTTACTAACGAAGGAAAACGATTATGAATGCGAATCTTTGAGCGCTGGCTCACATTATTGTGAAGCTGGCAAAATAATTTCAAGAAGTCAAGTAAGAAACCAATATAATAAAGGTCCTCAAAGGCTTCCTTCCCGTAATAGAGCAAAAAGGGGCGCACTTCCTTCGACAAAAGAACTTGTGGGAGCAGCTCGAAAAAAGAAATCGCGGCCTTCCAATTTAGAATCTAAAAAAGAGCATGCAAAGAAAATCTCAACTTTGTTTGCAGATCGATTTAGAAAAGTTCCATCAGATAAAACTAATCTATTAAATAGCATAAAATTTGCTAATGAGTCAGATACAAAGGACTATGTTTTAAAATTTTTAAGATTTTTGGTGCCATCAAAAGTTGATGTTCTAAAAGATGGACTATCAATTATAGTGAGTGATTTAAAAAAAGAAGCAATAGCTTCACATTCTCCTGAACTAGAAACCTCAGCTTTTCAGGGAGGGAAAGAAAAGTCAAGACAATCTAAAACTTTAGTTGTAGAACAGGTAACAAGTAGGGGGGCAAGGCCAAGAATAGATGCAGAAGATATATGCAGCCCTTTTGAAGAATGTGACGCTTTTTTAGCTAGAATGAAATCAGAATCCAGCGAAGGACCAGTAGGCGCAGCAAGTAGGGGTGCAATGCTAAGTGAAGATTCAGAAGATCGATTGATACCTGATAAAGAATTTGCCGCTTTTTTAGCTAGTGTAGAATCAGAATGCGGTGACGAACTAGTAGGCTCTAGTGCAGGCGCAGCAAGTAGCGGTGCAATGCCAAGTGAAGATCCAAAAGACCTACTGACGATACTTAATCAAGCATTAATCGTTTGATTTAGAGCCGGGAGCTGTCAATTGTAGTGAAGTTGTTGCGGGTACTGGCTCAAGAGCAGTGGAAACTCCATCAATTGTTTGGCTCATTAGTTGAGAGGGTTATCCGAGATAACTAAGTCAGTGGAGCTTAAATCAATCCTCTCAGTAAGAATTTTGCAACAAATGGATCCCTAATACTTTACAAGAGATGTTGAGGTTAAATATTTGGGTGTTTACATATTATCGGGGATTCATGTAAAATTGTTTGTTGAAAATATATTACAGGAGGGACAAATGGCATCATCTGTTAACGATCGTCAATCTATTTCACGCTGGTCTCATCAAGAAGATCAACAATTATGGCAATCAATGCAGCAACAGCTTGGAGATGAAGCCTATTCGTTATATCCAAACGGGTTAGGTGAAAATAGAACAGTTTTTATCGATTGGAAAAAGCACTGTTTACCTGGAAAAACTGTTAGCTCAGTAGTGAACCATTTTTATAATCATGTGAACCCTCGTTGTTGCAAAGTTATATCTCAAAAAGTAATAAATGCGATTAAGTTCCATATTCAAAGGGGAGTATTGAGCAGCTGTCGAATTTCTAAGTTACTTTTCCAAGAAAACAATAGAAAATGTGACCAGTTAGGAGTGCCGAGCTTTTTTTGCAAAAAAGGGGACTATATTTCTCAACAAAAAATTTATAGTATCATATGTAACCATTTAAGAAATAAATCTAACACATCCTCTAAAAAAAGACCTGCACAATCTTTAGATAGTGGTAGAGTTCGAAAAGTATCTAGAGCGCATAATGAAAGATCACTGCTTTCTGCCGCCTCAAGCGCTACCCCCCCCCTCATAGTAGTGCAAGCTCTTCATGTCCAAATTCTACATTGGATAGTTTTGCATTAGATCTTGGATTGTTTGAGCCAGAAGATAATGATGCTCATAGAGAATTGGGTCGCCATTTTGAACCAGAGGAGGCAATACTCAATAAACCTTCTGAAGAGCTCTCTAATCAAAAGAGCAAGGCGGAAAGAGTAAATTTAGAATCATATACAGCTAATCCTGCGTATCTAACTAAGGATAAGGCTCGAGCAATGATCGACGACCTGTTTGCCGATTATTTAGAAAAAAATAGAAGTGAAATGGTTGACCAGGCTCATTTTTTCTTAAATTGCACTTCGTTTGAAGGGGTAAAAAGGCTTAGAGCTATTATTAAGTTAGAGGCTCCTCATCTTGCGACAGTATTGGAGCTAGATTTAGAAGATACTGTAAAAAGAACTAAAAAAGCTTTACATAGCGCCTTAAACTCTAAATAGCTAAAATACAGTCAATTGCAACAAAATAAAATTTTGACAACTATTTCTTGATCGATGTATAATAGATTAATTAATCTATTGTTAATCCTGGGAGGGGTTATGGCATCAAATATTCGAGCAAAGAGGGATCGTCCTTGGACTCCAGAAGAAAATAAACAATTATTAGATTCTGTCAAATCTAGAGGTTATAAAGGTCCTTTATACCCATGTTTTATAACTGGGAAACCAAGGCGAGATTTGCATTGGAAAAATCACCCTATTGAGGGTAGAACTCCAAAAGCAGTTATGAATCACTTTTATAAGGCAGTAAATCCACTATGCTGCCATGACTTATCAGATATAGGAGAAAGGAGGGTGTATGAATTATTTCAAAATGGGGAAACTTCCTGCGCAAAGATATCTAAGATTCTTTTTGAAGAAAATCAAACTAAGTGCAAAGAGCTTGGGAGTGAGAGTTATTATTTTGAAAAAGGTAAATATCTGAGTGATGGCGATTTGAATGAATTGAAACAGTTTTTGCAAGGGAGAAGTGAGGAAGCGAGAGCATTTAGAAAGAGGAAAATGCCAGATCAAGTTACGAAAGCAGGGAGTCGTTCATGCGGCTTAGCAGAAAGTTTTAAAGCAACAGCGGCTTGTGCTGATCTGACCTTAATAAAGCGGCCAAGCACTCAAGAGTCTACATTAGCCATTTCGAATATATTATTTCTTCATTTAAAAGAAAAACCAGTTATGCGTGAACATTTTACGAAAATTTTTCTTAGTTTACCATTTGAGGATGCTAAAAAAATGGTGGACGAATTTATAAAGCAATTGGCTACTTCACAATATGATGCTGTTAAAGATGCTATACCGATAGCAACTAAGCAATTATCTAAACAGCTTATCAGCAGGATGCCAGCTGAGCAAAGATCAGCTACAACGGAGCAATGTGTAGCTGAATTAAATAGAGCCCTTTTACTTAAAGATCTTGAATCTAAAGGGGTAGTAGAGGCAGAGCCACAAGAGCCAGAATCTGGTAGTCAATATAAAAGGAGTGAAAGGTCTCAGAGTGAACAATCAAACCCTCGTATTCGAAACACGAAAAGAGCTCGTTCTGCTACTTTTTGTCCAGAAGATTGTGCGAATTCAATCTCGACTGTGTTAGGAGCTCATTTTGTTAAATTTCCATTGGAGAAAGCTAACTTATTACAGAGAATAAAAACTGCAAATATAGCTGATGCAAATATCATTGTTTTAAATCTTTTAAAATCGTTAGTGCCATTAGAAGCTGATGAATTAAAAGATGGTATATCAATGATAGTGACTGATTTAAGAAAAGAAGCAGGTAAACCTCATTCTTCTGCAGCAGAAGAGAGTTCATCACATCTAGATTTACAATTTCTTCAATCAATGTATAAAGATGTAGAAGGAATGTATGAAGATGTTAACCCAGAAGAAGTGCCAAACTTAGTCGATAAAGCGGATTGCGGTGGCGCAAGAGCAGTGGGCGGGGAAAGTCGTGCAGGTGGTAAATCACAAGATGAAATTCCACTCATTGTTTTACCTATTAGTTTAAAAGGTTAATCTAGATAACTATGCCTGTCGACTGACAATTTCATTTTTGATTGCTTTCATGATTAAAATATATCACAATGGAGTTCTATTCCAATTATGGATCTGTTGAAGGTTTGTTTATTCAGCAGTTCTAGAACCAATAGGTCTGTCATGACAAAAATTGTCACTTTTTGTAGCTTTAAAGGGGGAACCGCTAAAACGTCTTCTTGTTTACATCTAGGCGCTGCCCTCGCTAAGTTTCATCGCAAAAAAGTGTTGCTAATCGACTTTGATGCCCAAGCTAATTTAAGTGCTGGACTTGGCTTTGGCGTTGACAACCTCAATACTATGGTCAATGTTTTACAGGGCAATAAAAAAGCTCATGAAGTCATTTTAAATAGTGAAGTCAAAAATCTCGATATTATTCCTGCTAATGTATATCTCGATGGGATTGAATCTACGGTTCCCATTGTTGGCGATTTATACGGGCACGAAAGATTGCGTAAAGCACTTTTGGGCTTAGATCAGTATGATTTTATTTTCATTGATACTCCGCCAAGTTTAGGCTGGCTAACTCAATCAGCTCTTTTCGCCGCTCATTATTCATTGATTTGCGCTGTGCCTGAAGCATATAGTATTTTAGCCCTTGATAGATTACGCCAGTACCACTTGCAAATTCAAGAAAATCATCCTATTGAACTAGTGGGTGTAGTCTTATCTTTTTGGTCAGATCGAGGCGCGACTAATGATGCATTTGTAGGAGCCATTGATCTCGCTTTCCCTGAAAAATTATTCAAGCAAAAAATAAGAAGAGATGTGGCGATATCAAGAGCCGTTTTAAAAGGTATGCCTGTTTTTGAAGTGACTTCCAATTCTCGAGCTAGTGATGATTTTAAACTTTTATCAAAAGAGTTTTTAACAAGAGTGAAAGTAGGTGTTCATGTCTAAAAATAGTAATTTAGTTGCTAACTTTTTACAAAGAAGTTCAAAACAAACTTTGCCACCTAAACCAACTAAAATAGCCAATAGTTTTGAGCAAATGTTTGGATTTAAAGAGCTCTCAAAAGATGAAAAAAGCAGATTGGAAAAATTGCTATTAGGCGAGTTACTTGATGATGAAGGGGTAGACTTTAAGGCTGATTTTGAGCAAATTGCTAGCGTTAGTGCTCAGGTAAGGGCGATTCAAAAGCAAGGGATTTTACTTATTGGAGAGCGAATACACCAAGCTAGGCAAATTTTGAGTAAATATTCTCAAGGAAAAAAGTTGTTAACTAAATGGATGAGTTTTTCTTTTTCAAGCTTAAAAACAGCTTATAACGCTTTGGCTTATCATGATCTCTATCATAAAATTCCTACGGATGAGTTAAAAGAAAAGTATAAAGCGATGCCTGCTAAAGCAAGCTATGTTTTAGCTTCAAGAGCCGGGGAAGTGAAAGCTAAATTAGAGGTAATAGATAATCATAAAGGGAAATTTGCCGAAGAGTTAATCGAAGAAATACGCACTATATTCCCTCTCAATGATGAAGATAAGCGAGCAAAAAAAGAGGGAGTGGATCTTGAGGTTTTAGCCTACGTGAAAAAAATTCGATCCCTATTAAATAAAGGATCTATTTCAGCTAAGACTAAAAAAGAGATCAAAGGGTTACTCAGTGAGCTCAAAAAGAATTGATCAAAGATAGATACAGCTTCAGTTTTTCAATTTCTAAATAAAAATAATTCAGTTAATGATCGATTAGTATAGGCCTCCCCAATATTAACAGGGGGCAAGCTAAAAGGAAGATCAATCGGCGGCTTAGTTTCAGTGATCATTGTTGCCAAGGTATATTTAATTATCGACGATGCTAAGCAAGGGTAATGCGCAAAAGCAATGTGACCTTCTTGCGTATATGAAAATGATGGAAATTTAAGAGGCGCCTTTTGAGATATGGCATGAAAGGCGGCATGCATTTGAAGAAGTCTGCCATAACCGCGAGATAAATTATGTTCACTGACCACTACTTTATGGATTTGGTATGAGGTATATCCTAAACATAGCTCAATTTCTCCAATCTTATTTCCAGTCTCACTCTTGAGAAGAATTCGGGTGGAGTCGCCCAAAACAAAGACTTTATTCTTGATTCCTAAAGTTTTTTGTTGCCTGAGTGTTTGTCTATAAGCTGTGACAATAGGGGAGCAAAATTTAGCTGTGATGTTCATTTTTTAGACTGACATGCTCCGTGGCACCCTTCAATTTTACACATTTCTATTTTATCACCACCTGCCCACTTGGGTAATGGTCTATCCGTATGGGTATATCTATTCCATGCTAATACAAATGTTAATCTTTGGAAAAAAGTTCCCCCTAGTCTTGCTAATGAGGCGCCAGTTGTTCCAACTCCAGAAATATGTCCCACTTTTAAATAGTTCCAAACTCCAGGTAGTCCCGCTTTTCCAATTTGAGCTTTCATTGTTGCATTGATCAAATGTTGCGATAGTGTTGTTCCCACTAAAGTTACGAGAAAATCTTCTAGCTCTTTCTTTTTTGATTTATCTTCTGATCCGGCAGCTCTTAGCTGAATCAATACTCCAGCGACTAATCTTCCAACAATGGCAGCGGTCCCGAGAAGAGAAGCTCCTGGCTGCAATTGATTAAATGATCCTCCACATCCTTGAAATTCTATGACAAATTCTAATGGGGCTGCACCTAATATAGTAACGCTTTCAGCAAGAGATTTTGCTTGTTTAGGTGTTATTTCATCTGTAATTAACTTGTCTTGGATAATGGGGATAATTAATGTAGCTAAGCCATAAAAAGCAAACATAGCAGGCGCAGCGGCTAAGCTCCCCGATATTCCTTTAAGACTTGATGAAAAAAGGTGGCGTAACACATTTCTCGAAGAGATAGAAATAAATGATGGGGTGCGTGGGATTGAAGTTTTAGCACTAGTTTTATTTCTTCTTTCAGGGTGTATAAGATGAAATACGCCGTAAAACAATGGGGAAGATAAAACGACCCCTTCTACCCCGACAACTCCTTGAAAGGCCCCTTTTTTTAAATCTGCATCTGAAATGTGCTTAATATTACCAATTGCTGTTTGAGCTTTAGTCCATTGATTGGCAATTTGAGTTTTAGTGGTATCATCTAATAAAAATGAGCCTCCAAACCATAGAGCGCAAATTGTAGTGCCCACTTTGACTGCAGGCTTATTAAAACCATGCATTGCTGCTTGTTTTGCAGTGTGTGAAACTATTGCCCTGACTGCCATGTGAACCTCTTTTTGTTAAGAAAGTGTTAAACAGTATAAAAATTTCTGTTGAAAGTCAAGTTATTTTTAAACTTATTTTTGCCTCTAAACCTAAACTCACTCTTGAGTTGAGCGCTCTTTACTCTTTTTGTTGCATTAAAGGGATCTATTAGCCACAATTGTCTCCATGAAGTGTATGAAAAAAATGGCTCCTTTATTTTGTTTATTCCTCCTTTTATTAGTAGGATGTAAACCTCATAAACCTAAAGAATTTTACTCTGTAGCTATCGATCCCACTTTTTTTCCTATTGAGTTAGAAGGAAAAGAGATCTATGTTCTCGCTTTTACTAATGATTTACTTCAAGAAATTGCCCATTTTAGAAATATTTCAATTACTAAAGTGCCCAAAGCTTGGGACAATATCGTCTATGCTCTAAAACAAAAGCAAGTGCATGCTATCATTAGTGGAATGGATCCTATTTTGATGAATGAAAAAACCTTCGATTTTTCAAACTTATTTCTTCAAACGGGTCCTGTTATTGTTTTAAGAAAGAATATGAAAAATATAGATATTCATAGACTTAAAAATGGATATATTGGAGTTATCCCTCGCTCAAAGGCGGCTCTATATATAGAGACTCAACCTAATTTAATGGCTAAGTATTATGATAATAATGGCCAAATTTGCTCCGCTATTGTAGAAAGTGAAATTAACGGTGGACTTGTTGATTCTATTCCAGCAATTAGCTATGTCGCCGATCTCTATAACCAAAACTTACTCATTAAATCTGAACCGATGTTTGATGAAGGGATTAGATTAGTGACGCTTAAGGATACTAATAGCGATCTATTATACGAATTCAATGAAGGGCTTAAAGAGCTAAAACAAAATGGCGTCTATCAAAAGCTTCTTAAAAAATGGAATCTTATCAATTGAGCATAAATGATTTATGCTGAAGTTTTATAGATACGACATTGATCGATTTTTTGATATTCATCACGAATTTTATTCACTTCTTCTTGATCCACAGGGCAAGGTTCTAACTCCCATATCTCTTTAGCGTAGTTATTGATCGAAACATCAGTGGAAAATTGTCCCATCCCGCTAATATTATGAAGCGTATATTTGGCCCACTCCATCGGTTGGAGATAAAGAGCATCAACTTTCTTTTGAACTTCGTAGTAACTTTCTAAGTCATTCAGAACAAAGAATCGATCAGGGGCGCCCCCATATACTCCTTCAAAAAGAGCTTTATGAAGTGATTGCAAAGCAAATGCTTCTTCTTCATTCTCAGTAAGAGAGCCATCGATAAGTGAGTCGATGGCTCTTTGTATTTTAGGATTTGAAAACACTTTTTCTTGAGGGTCATAATCGCGCTCTTTAGCCATGCGTAAATTTTCATCAGCTGAAGCGCCAAAAGTAAAAGGCCACCACTGCTCACCAATTTGCTCTTTCATTTCTATATTAGCTCCATCTTCTGTGCCAACAGTAAGAGCTCCGTTTATAGATAGTTTCATATTGCCAGTGCCAGAAGCTTCAGTTGAAGCTGTGGATATTTGTTCAGAAACATCAGCAGCTGGTATGATTTTTTCAGCAGTAGAGACGTTATAGTTCTCTATAAAGAGGATTTTTAACTTATTTTTTGCTCTTTCATCTTTTTCAATAGTTCTCCCTAAGCAATAGATAAAGCGAATTATTTGTTTGGCTATTTCATATCCAGGAGCTGCTTTTCCACCGTAAATAAGCATTCTTTTTACTTGACGCTCATTTGGGTTTTCTAAGAGATCTTGATAAATCATGAGCATGTGTAATGCAGCCATAAATTGACGTTTATATTCGTGAATTCTTTTTACTTGAACATCAAAAAGGGCATCAGTTCCTAAAAAGGGTGAGTAATCTTCTTGAAATCGATTTTTAAGCTGCATCACTTCACTATAGACATCGATTAAATGTTGCTTATTATTTTTCTTTATTTCAATTAATTGTCTTAAAACATCATCATCATTGGCATGCATTTTTAGCTTTGAAAGCTGGGTGAAATCGGTAATCCAGTCAAAGCCTATTAGCTTTGAAATAAGTTCAGATAGCTGAGGATTACAGTGAAGCAGCCATCTTCTTTGGGTTACACCATTAGTTACATTGGTAAACTTTTCAGGATAGAGCTCATAGAGTTCTTTAAAGACAGTTTTTTTAAGTAATTCACTATGTAATTTCGCAACTCCATTCACTTTATGAGAAGCAAATACAGTCATATTAGCCATTCGAACTTGGTTATCATCTAAAATAGTCATTGCTTTTATCTTATCATTTTGCCCAGGAAACTTTTTTTTGATTTCACTTATAAAACGTTGATTAAGCTTTTCAATAATAAGAAATTGACGAGGCAATAGTTCTTGCATACGATTAATATTCCACTCCTCGAGCGCTTCTTTCATTACAGTGTGGTTAGTGAAGCTACAAACTGTTTTAGTAATATCAAAGGCTTCATCAAATGACTTGTGGTGATATTTCATTAAAAGTCTAATAAGCTCTACTACAGCTAAAGAGGGGTGAGTATCATTGATTTGGATACGAACTTTGTCTGCAAAATCATCAATATTCCCTTTCAAATACATATGCTCATTAATGATGTCTTGTAAAGATGCCGAGACAAGTAAAAATTCTTGCTTAAGTCTAATTCTTTTTCCTGTGTCATTGTCATCATTGGGGTATAAGACATCGGTAAGAGTTGTATTTTCAGCAGCAGAACCAGTATCCCCGGCATTGTAACGTTGCAATGAAAAGTTACGAGGTGATTCCTTAGTGGACCAAATTCTTAAAGTTGTAACGGGAAAAGTGGAAGTGTGCGAAAAGCCAATTATAGGGTAATCATAAGGGATAGCTCTAACATCTTCGTAGTCAAAAATATCATAAATTTCTTCACCAGATTCATTCATTTTTCGATGAACATTACCTTTATATTGGACACTAACAGCTTGAGCATCGCGTCTAAATTCCCAAGGGTTTTCTCTAAGCAGCCAACAATCTGGGCGTTCGATTTGAATCCCTTCGCGCAGCTCTTGTTCAAAGATACCATATTGATATCGCATGCCGTAACCAATTGCAGGATATTGCTGAGTGGCTAAAGAGTCTAAAAAACAAGAAGCGAGTCTGCCGAGGCCTCCATTACCGATTCCAATTTCTGGTTCAATGAACATCATTGTTTTAAAATCGCGGTTTATTTTTTTAAGTGTTGCATGAATTAAATCATTGGAGCAAAGATTGGATAGGTTATTGCCTAGAAGTCGTCCTGGCATATATTCCATTGAGAAGTAATAGAGTTTACGCGCATTTTTTTTGGCAAAAGTGTGGTTGCATGCGGCCCAATTAATTAAGATTTCTTCGCGAAGAGACCAACAAAGGGCTCGATAAAATTCTATATCGGTAGCTTCATCTAGGGTTCTTCCCATTGTGGTAATGAGATAGTGCTTAATTTTTTGGATGATAATATCACCCTGTATATCTATTGGATCGTTCAAAACTGCACCTTGGTTAAATTTTCTTTTAACCAATAGGCGCAGTTTAGATCAATAGTCTATATATTCTTTATTCTACAGTTAAGCTAAAATTAAGTAAGTTATCATGCTTGCAATAAATATGTTTGTATTTTGAAAGCCTTTGTAAATGATATTTTGACATTCTGGGTTTTAATTTTCTTAAATTAATTGTTTTGAACCAATAAAAGCCATTATAATTTTGAATATAATTACACAAGCTATGGCGCTAGAAGGGATAGTGATAATCCAAGAGAGGATAATATCTTTGAGCATACCTAGATTGAGAGCTGAAATTCCCTTGGCGATACCAACACCAAATACAGCGCCCACAATACAGTGCGTTGTCGATACAGGCATACCTAATTTTGAGGCGATTAAGATAGTTGCAGCGGCGCCAAATTCTGCGCAAAAACCTCTCGTTGGAGTGAGAGCGGTAATTTTTTTACCAATTGTTTCGATTACTCTCCATCCCCAAGTAGCTAAACCGACGACAATACCGATACCGCCTAAAGCTAATAACCAAGTTGGCACTTTTGAAACGACAGCAAAGTTAGTTGGGTTTCGAATAATTTCGACAGCCGAAGCAACAGGACCAATAGCGTTAGCAACATCATTGGCTCCATGAGCAAAAGCGACAAAACAAGCGGATAAAATTTGCATATAAACAAACATTTTTTCCACCGTTTCATACTCAGACATACTTTTAATAGTATTAGGTTTGGTAATCTGTTCTTGAATTGAACGCATAGAATTTATGGATGCTGATACTTCTTCGCGAATAGATCCACTTGAAGCTAGCTTTAACCTTTGCAAGTGTTTGAGAGCTTTATTAAGGCTGAAAATTTGGTGAGTATTTTTTAATCGAGAAGAAGATTGTCCTTGGGCCGATTCAGCAACTTTTCTGATTAAAATTGAAGAAATTATGGAAGAAAATAAAGCAATTAAAAAGGCGCCAAGAAAAATGAGGTAAGTTGGGGCGTTTAAATTTAATGATTTGATTCCAGTAAATCCAGAAGTCATGAAAAAAGTTAAAACGACAATAAATACGAGATAAGGGATGAGTCTTTTTGTGGCATCTATGGGTTGCAGGGCATGCAGTATTTTCTTTTGTATGGCAGTAAAAAATATGAAAGCAACAATAGCGCTCATAATGGGTGATATTACCCAGCTAGCTGAAATGAATCCAACTTCTCCCCAATGAACAGCTCCAAATCCTCCAGCAATGATGCCGAAGCCCACAATGGCACCTACAATAGCATGAGTAGTGGAGACAGGCCATCCACAATAAGAGGCGAGTTGAAGCCAAATAGCAGTAGCTAAAAGGGCAGAAAACATACCAATAAGTAAAGTAGTAGGATCAGAAGCAAAAGCTCCGAGATCAATAATCCCTTTTTGCAAAGTTTCGGAAACATTGGAGCCCATTAAAAAGGCGCCAGAAAATTCCAATACAGCAGCAATGATTACCGCTTTTTTTAGAGTAAGGGCTCCCGTTCCGACAGAAGTTCCCATAGCATTGGAGACATCGTTGGCGCCAATATTCCACGACATATAGAAACCGGCAGCCAAAACGAGAATGATCAAAATAAGTGAAATGGTCATTATCTATATTTGCAACATTTTTTTGTGAGATTTATTGTACATGAAGTCCTTATTTCAAATCTAGAATCATTCTAATTTTGATGGCAAGTTTTTCACACAGGTGAGAAATAGTGGCAATTTCTTCAATTAAACGGGTCCAAAGATAAAAACTTGGAGGTGATAAATGATCAGATTGATTAATAAAAGCTTTCATAAGATGGTGTTTGAGGAGATCGGCTTCGTATTCTTTATACGAAGTTTTATCTACCATTATTTTTACTTTTTCAGCTTCGATTCCACCAAAAGAAGCTTCTAAAAGTTGTTCCATTTCTTTAGTAATTTTATGGACATCTTCAAAGGCTTCAATATTTTTATCAAATAGAGCTTTAAATTCATCTTTAAGAGAGTCCATCATCTCGATAGGTTTAATGATGAGTAAATTACCGATATCTTCAGCAGTATCAGCAATAGAATCTTGCAAAGAGAGAATGCCAAGGATTTGAGATCTATCGATAGGGAGAAATAAGCTTTTAGGTAAGTGATTTCGAATGTCATTTTTAGTTAAATCGGCTTCATGCTCTAGTTTAGAGAGGATGGGAACCAATTTTTCAATTTCATCTTGGTTTCCATCATAAACGGCGTCAAAAACCTCTTTCAGTTTATAGATACAAGCGCTCACTTTTTCCATGTGAGATTGTAAAGGGGCAAAAGGGGATTTTCCAAATAGTCTAGCAATTGTAAGCATAATATTTCTCGAAATAAGTGTAAGAATATACTAATTGTTGCACTTAGTCAAGTTTACTATTTGGGCAACCTTTAGATTCGCATGCTCCAGCAGAGAGAAAAGATTTTTCAACGAACAAAGAAACCCTTCTTTTCATTAATTCATGTTTAAATCGATTTATAAAAAGGGCCAAGAGATGTTTGAAACTCACGTTGACTCGTTAGTTAGACCTGACCATAGCTATTTTCAGTGCTCCGAATACAGATTGGTACTAAAAACCAAAGTTGTGTGTAACATGCTGATTCCAAAAATTGGCCATACCATCTATCTTTTTCACATTAAATTTCGCTCAAATCTATTGATTTGAGCTCGATGGAAGGTAAAAAAACCTGGAAAATCTTGCCTAATTTTTGAAATGGCTGTCACACACAACTTGGGTTTCAAGTTTATTTGTGACCAGAAGTTGTACTCTTGTAGAGGTTAGATAGTCTAGATTGCGCATTGAGCAAATGGGTGGCCGTCCAAGAAAAAATAGTGCTCTCTTTAACCTTTATAAGAGTAATATATTCAGCAACAAAAGTAATACTCAATGCTAAAAGTGATGTGGGCTTAAATACTTTACCTATTAGTAAAGGCAGAGCTATTGATAAAGTAATGGCAGCAGTGTTACGTATATGGTTTGTACATGCTTGGAGACTATATAATTTTAGTTGATTATCGAGAATTTCAACCGGTTCTGTTTTGGGAATCAGTTGTAAATCAATAACTTTATCTTTGATAGTTAAGGTGTTTTCTGTACATGAAAAAGGATAACTTGATCTAACTGTGTAACCTTGAAATCCATGGAGATTTAAGATCTTTTGATATTTTGCTTGATCTTCAGTACTAGCTGAGGAGTCAATATGGGGACGAACAACTTGCCATGCTGAAGCGGCTTGAATTAAGAGCTTGTTTAGAAAATAGGCTTTTTTAGATGAACATCGTCTTTCCGTGATCTTTCACGAAAAAAATAGCAACTTACTGTACCAAACGTACAAGTTTCGTTGCTATTTTTGAGAA
>JAUHQG010000017.1 GCA_030408475.1 Candidatus Amphrikana amoebophyrae | reverse complement strand
TTGTACTTTTTAGTAAATCGCAAATTAGATGATACTTGAGTATATCTTTTTGCGATTTACTAAAAAGTACACGAAAAGACGATGCTCATCTACTTAGACTTGTTTTTCGACAGGCCCTTAGAGATAATTTTTAAACCCTATTTATTCCTAATAATCCGCCAAAGAATTAATTAAGAAATAATGGATTTAAAAGCTTTTTCCAAAGAGCAAGTTGATTATCTTTATGTTGAACAGACAACTGATACACTTGCTTTTTCTTTTTTTCAAAATCTATGCTTGTTAATTTTCTTCGCAAATCTCTAAACGAATCAAAAAAGGCTTTGTTTTCTGGTAAGTACCACTCTGAATTTCGTACCATCTCTAAAGTATGAGTCGCTTGAAAGAAATACTTTTTAGACTTTAATAAGCTTTTCATCAATCGAAATGAAGGAATAACATGAACCAAACCCACTCGAATATTTTCAAAAAGAGCAATAGTAGTAGGAGCATAGGGCAAATGGACAATAGCTTTAAACTCTTTGATTGCAAAAGGCCCTCCCCAATGCCCCTTCTTATGATAAAATGGGATTGATTTTCTCTTTAATGCAGACGGTAAAGAAGTAAAAGCAAACTCATTTTGATAGGGAGGGAAAAAGACCATCTGTTGATGCTTAAGGCTCGGAATAATGATATTAGAAAGCGGCCCTGATCTTCCCCACCCTGTCGCTTTAATAATGGGCCCTTCTACATCTACTCCCCTGATCTCTCTAGCGTATGTTTTTTCAAATATAGTCGAATAAGCTATCGCTACATTAGGTCTATTGGAAATTGAACGAATTAAATCATAAAACTCGCTATCGGGAAATTTGAACCGAGTTCCTTGATTTCCCCTATCAGCATAGTCAAATCGATTCGTCACCCAAACTATAAGCGGTTTTTGCCAATCATTTTGAAGAAAAATTCTTGCCAAAGCTGAGGTGTCAGAAACAATAACCCCGTCAAACGAATTGAAATAGTCTTGATAAGTCAACCATGCTTTTTCAGCCCTTGCATGAGTGATATTATATCGATTATTCCCAATATGTTGACCATCAAGCGTACTCAAAACTTCTTGTGGAGCTTGAGTTAAGTTGAAATCTAACTCTTTACAAACATATTCAAACTCAGCATTGCATCCATCGTGGAAGCTCATATGAAGTAAATTTATGCTCGCAATCGCATTGACAGAAAGAAACAAAAAAAACGTAAAAAATATTTTTAAAATGGAAAAACTTACTATTGACCACTCTCTAAAATCCGCTTCACTTCTTCTAAATAGCCACATCCATACATGCCATCAATTACCCTATGATCAAAAGTAAGTGATAAATGAACTTTTGTTCGAATTGCAGTTGAATCGTCATCCATAACACAAAGTTTGCGATCCAATTTACCCACTCCAACAATCGCCACCTCAGGAAATCGAATAATCGGAATTCCAATTAAGGCTCCACCCATTCCAAAGTTAGTCATTGTAATCGTGCCCGCTTGTACTTCATCGGGGCTCAATGTTTGACTCTTTGCTTTACCAGCCAAATCGGCCACACTCTTGGCCATATCCACTGCGCTCATTGAATGGGCATTTCGGACAACTGGCACTAAAATTGCTTGATCCACTGAAACGGCTATACCTACATTAACAAATTTCTTGAGCACAATCGTATCTCCGTCAAGAGATGCATTGATATAAGGGAACTTCAATGCCGCTTTAGCTATCGCCATCATAATATATGTGGTGATAGTGAGCTTTGCTCCATTTTCTGCTAAAAATGACTCTTTGACACTTTTAATATGATCTAATATATCAGTTACATCTACTTCAGATACTAAAGTTGCATGTGGAGCTTGATAAAACGATTTCACCATATGATCGGCAATCGCTTTTCTCATTCCTGTCATCTTCACTCGCTCTAAACTAGAATGAGTTGAAGGCCCACCCTTTTCTGATAAATAGCGCTGAATATCTTTGCGGCTTAATCTACCGCCTCCGCCTGAGCCTTTTATGGTTTCAAGCTCAGACATCGCAATGCCATTCTCCTTGGCAAAACGCAACACTGCAGGTGAATAAAACCCAGATCTATCTGATTGATCTTCAGTAGGTTGCGCATGAATAGGTGTTTGGTCAATTTCACCTGTAGTCGCTTGAGAAGTTTCAATAACGCAAATGACAGCATCGACGTCATAAGTTTGCTCTTCTTTAGCGCGTATCTCTTTCAATACTCCAGCTACAGGGGAAGGGATTTCACTATTTACCTTATCGGTAGATACTTCTAAAAGGGGTTCATCGAGATCGACTCGATCACCCACTTTTTTCATCCATGATACTACGGTAGCGCTTACAATAGATTCGCCAAGTTTTGGCATTTTTACTTCAAATTCTTCACTCATTACTCTAGCCAGGTTACTGCATGATATTGCTCAACATTGATTTGTTTTTCTACTCTTGCTACATAAACAGCAGCAACGCCATCGCCTAATACGTTAGCCACAGAAGATACCATTTCTCTAAGCCTGTCAACACCGGCAACTAGAGCAATTCCCTCTAAAGGCAATCCAATAGCATTCAATACCATTGAAAGCATAACAATTCCAGTACCTGGAATTCCAGCAGCTCCAATAGCAGATAATAATGCGGTCACATATAAAACTATAATTTTAAGCGGTCCCAATTCAATTCCATAAGCTTGTGCAATGAAAAAGGAAGCAACAGCTTGACCAATGGCCGCACCATTCATGTTGATGGTTGAACCAAGTGACATAACAAAGCCAGAAATATCTTCAGAAATCCCCAAATGCTCTCTTGTACACTCCAAAGAAATAGGCAATGTGGCAGAACTACTCGAAGTAGTAAACGCTAAAACAATCGCATCTTTCATACCTTTGTAAAAAGGGGCTATTTCTAGTTTTGCCAAAAACTTAATACATAATGAGAAAACGATAACAATTTGTAAAATTGTAGCCACGTAGTTACAAATTAAAAATGAACCTAGAGGAAGCAAAACCTTAAATCCAATTGAACCTACAGAAGTGGCAATCAAGGCAAAGACACCAATCGGGGCATATTTCATAATCACATGAGTTAGCGTATGCATTACTTCTGATACCGATTCTAAAAACTCTAAAACTGGCTTACCTTTATCTTTAGCTAAGATCAAAGCATAAGCAAAGAAAACAGCAAAGACGATTACCTGTAAAATATCGGAATTGACAAAGGCTGCAAATGGGTTTGAAGGGATAATATTAGCCAAAAAGTCTAAAACACCTAAAGTGACTCTTCCTGTTTGATCGGAAACAGGAATAGGTAAATTTAAACCAGCTCCTGGCTTTAACCAAGCGGCAAGTAGCATAGCAAAAGTAATCGCTATGAGAGTCGTTACAGCAAAAAATATAAGGGTTCGAAGACCGATTCGTCCTAATTTTTTTGGGTCGTGAATATGACAAATACCTGTAGTAATAGAAGAAAAGACAATGAGTCCTACAACCATTTTAAGTAAGTCAATAAACGCTTTACCAAGCAATGTTAAAATTTTATATTCTTTTTGAAAAATAAGTCCAAACGCTATACCTAACGCAAGACCAATAAGAATTTTAATCCAAGGTTTCAATTTCATATATATCAATCCAAATCTCTATGACTTCCAACCGGAAATCTGATTTATAAAATGTTCAAAATGTCTTATACCATAAGTGACCTTTAATTGCCCATTTAACACATATATGGGTAAATCAATTTCTAATTTTGGTGACAATTTAACGCTATCTTTTTGAGTGCATACTAAGGCATGAACCCCTCTCTTTTGACATTCTGTAGCGAAATCTCTCAATTGATTATCATCAAATTTAGAATGATCCGCCCCTGTTAACAAGCCAACGCAGGTAATATTTTTCTTTTTTATCGAATTAATAAAGCTGTCGGGATTAGCAGTAGCGCAAAAAACGCCCACTTTTAAACCAGGTTCAATAACAACACTATCCCCTTTTAAAGTCGTTGCACTCAATATTACCATTTCAGCCCCCACTACAGGAGAGCTGCTATATTTTTTAATTTTTTTACAAAGCTTCATAAAATGGGCTTCATCTGTAATTTCATTCACGCAGATTAAATGAGCTGATTTTAATCTTTTAGGATTGTCTCGCAAAAGGCCTCGAGGAATAAAATAGCCATGCCCAAATAGATCAGATCCTCTCATACACACTATTTCCAAATCTCTTTGGATGTCCCTTTTTTGCATGCCATCATCTAATAAAAGCACATCACACATTCCAGCAGAAAAATTGGATAAAAAAGGCTTTCGATCCTTGATAGAGTAAACATCTACATTTGGAAAAGTGGAAGCAATTAAAAAAGGCTCATCACCCATATCTTTAGCATCACTTGAATCCAAGTTGATTATCCCATCTTTTTTAGAAATTTTCCGATAACCAGAAGAGAGAAGAGCGCACTTTTGCTTGTCTGATATTAAGCTTAATAAAAGGATTGCAAAAGGGGTTTTCCCAGTTCCACCAGCCGTTATATTTCCAATACTCACCACTTTAGTTGGTAGTTTTTTCCCTTTTTTTATCTTTAAACAATAGGCTAAATTGCGGCTAAAAAGAGCAAATCGGAAAAACAAACTCAATAAATAGAGAAAAAAAAGGACAAAAGGGCGCTCTTTATTTTTAATCGCCTTTAAAGTAGAAATCTCAAGCTTCTTCGCGAGAGTGTGAGAGAGTATATGGCTCTTTTTCATCCTAAATTTGGGTAAAGATTTATAAATTTTAAACTGAAGTATTTTGAGCTAAAACTCTTTCATCCAACTGTTTAGGTGAATAAAGAAGTTTTAGTTCGATCATTTCAATAATGATATGAATGGCTGTCATATGAGCTTCTTGAATGCGATCAGAAGTTTCAAAGCCTTCCACAATCCATTCAAAATCGCACATCCCTTTTAATTGTCCTCCGCTTTTTCCAAGAAAAGCAATTGTGACAATACCATCAGATTGAGCTTGACTAACAGCCTTAATGATATTGGGAGAATTTCCACTGGTAGACAAAACAACTAAAGCATCACCCTCTTTTCCAAGAGCTTCAACGCCCCTTGAAAAAACAGACTCAAAATCGGTATCGTTAGCAACACAAGACATATGCGCTGGATCAGCTAAAGCAATAGCTGGAAATGCCTTCCTTTTTTTTCGAAAATATCCGGTTAGTTCTTCAGCAAAATGCATAGCATCGCATAAACTTCCGCCATTTCCTGCAATTAAAATTTTATTGCCACTATCTAAAATTTTAGCCAAAGAAAGGCTAACTCTCTCAATGAAATTTTGAGTTGATTTTAGATTTAAAGTTTCGATCGCTTTAACAGCAAGGTCGACTGAATTTTGTATAGCATTTCTCATAGTCCCATATAGTACAGCAAACTCGATTTAAAAGCCAGTATCAGGCAATTGTAACCTAAGAAGTTTTTGGGTAACAGGATGAATAAACTCTAAAATTGAATGACGCAAATGGATATTTGCCTGTTTAAATTTAGCGCCATATTTTTGATCTCCAACGATGGGATGGCCAATATAGCTGAGCTGAGCTCTAATTTGGTGATAGCGTCCTGTAATGAGCTCCACTTTTAAAACTGAAGTTGACTCATTTCGCTTTAAAACAGTGTAATTTAAAATTGCTTCTTTAGTATCAAACTGCTCTATATCATACACCTTAGCTATAAACTCTTTTTTTTCTAAGAAGTGAGTTAAAGTGCCACTATCTTTTTTAACTAAACCTTCTACTTCTGTAAAATAAGTTTTTTTAATCTTTTGGTCTTTGATTAATTTCGACATTCTAGCTGTCGCTTTTGAAGACCTTGTAAAAATAACGAGACCGCTAACTCCTTTATCGAGCCTGTGAACTGTTTTAAGGAATACAACTTCTTTATTAAGTTCTTTTTGAAGCCAAGCTTTAACTCTAGTTTCCAAAGAATCTTGACAAAGCTCAGTGGGTTGAGTGAGAAGACCCGCTTCTTTTTCCACAACTAATAGATGGTTATCATGAAAAATTATATTCATCTTCTTTGCCTCAATACTTCGTATAATAATAAGGTGGTTGCATTAGCCACATTTAAAGAATCGGCCTTTCCCATCATTGGAATAGAAACTTGCTCAAATTTCTCATTGAACCATTGCTCAGTAAGACCCACCTGTTCGGTGCCCATTGCAATAGCAACTGCTCCCCTGTAATCGACATCGGTATAGTTTTGCTTAGCAGAAGGACTTGTCGTCACTATCGCACAATTGTAACGATACAATAATGCAATTGTCTCCTTACTTGTAAGTTGAAAAATAGGCACCGTAAAAAGGGTCCCCACACTTGATCGAACCACATTGGGGTTATAAACATCAGTGCATTCATCGCAAACAATCAAACCATTGATCCCAACAGCGTCACATGAGCGCAAGATGGAGCCTAAATTGCCAGGTTTTTCGATAGATTCTGCAATACAAAAGAAAGGATTAGCCTCATTTTTTAAAATCTCTTCAAGTTCAAAAAATCCTAAACGCTTTTGTTTGGCAATAAGAGCGAGCCCATCAGGTCTATCTCTCATTGATATTTTTTCAAATATAGCTTTAGGCAAGCGATATATTTGAGTCGTTTTTTCACCCACTTTTTCAATCAAATCTTTTTCGTTATCCTGTAAAAACAGCTCAGGACAATAAAAGAGCATATCAATTTCAGTCTCACCTTCGCTCAGGCGCAATATTTCGCGATACCCTTCAACAAAAAAAAGTGATGTTTGATCCCGAGCTCTTTTATTTTTTAGTTTACCCAGCAATTTCACTTTAGGATTTTGAAAACTCTCAATTAACACACCGACCACCTTACATAACTTCCACAAGGTAACTCATTTTCTCCATCGACAATCATTTCTCCGCTAGAGAGTTTTTTGCCTGGCCAAATTTGCTCAACTACTCGCTTTAAAACAAGGGGAGATATGCCAGGGGTATGACAGGATAAAATTAAGAATTTCCCCTTTTTCTTAAGTAGATCAGCTGCTACAGAGAGCATTTCCATTAAGTGCTCTTCAATTTTAAACAATTGACCTTGAGCCCCGCGACCAAAAGAAGGAGGATCGAGAATAATCCCTTCGTAGTGATTTTCTCTTTTAGCTTCCCTCTTCATAAACTTTAATGCGTCATCAACAATCCACCGAATAGGATGCTTTTCAAGACCATTTAATGCCGCATTTTCCTTTGCCCAAGCAACCGATTTTTTAGAAGCATCAACGTGACAAACTTTAGCCCCTTTTTGAGCGGCAGCTAAAGTAGCGCAACCTGTGTAAGCAAATAGATTCAATACATTCACTTCACCAGTTAATTTGCCAATTTGAGTCTGCATCCATTTCCAAAGCATTTTATGTTCAGGAAATAGCCCCAAGTGACCAAAATCTGTGGGAGAAAGCTTGAGTTTCATCCCTTCGAAATCAATTTCCCAAACATCATCATTTCCCCGTTTTTTCCACAAGTTTCTCCCTTCGCGAGAGAATATATATTGAGCTTTATTCCATACTTTTTCATTTTTTGATGGTTGCCAAATAGCTTGAAAGCAGGGGCGCTCCATTATATGGGGTCCAAATCGCTCGAGTTTTTTTTCATTGCCGCTATCTATCAGCTCATAATCATTGTCCAAACTTAACCCTTCTGTAAAGTGCACCTAATACATAGTTTGAAGTGAGTTCTATAACCACTTCTCTATCTGTTCTAATTTTAATGGGGACAGTAAAAGCTTCGCATCCACTTTCTGAAGCGATAGCAAAATAGACTAATCCCACTGGTTTTTCTTCGGAGCCGCCATTTGGTCCTGCAATTCCTGAAATAGCAATGGCATAATCACTTGAACAAAGTGAGCGAGCCCCTGAAGCCATCTGCTTCACGCATTCATGTGATACGGCTCCAAAATCTCTTAAAGTAGCTGGGTTAACCCCAAGAACCTTCATTTTAACATCATTCGTATAACTAACGACCCCTCCTAAAAAATAATCTGAAGCGCCGCTAATTCGGGTAATCTTTGAAGAAATAGTTCCACCTGTGCAAGATTCAGCAGTAGAGAGGGTCAACCCTTTTTTTATCATCAGATCATGCAAGGCCATTTCTATCGATCCATCTTCAGAATCAAAGATAAATGTTTCAAATTCATCAATAAACAATGTTGAAATGAGATCCAGTGAATCAGTAGAGGAAAATCTCACTGTCAACTGTGCTCTATGAGGATATATACCCATTTCGACTGCAGGAAACTTATCAGATGGCTCTCGTAAAAAAGGGTCTATATTGCTTTCGATTTTGTGAGTGAGATGAAATTCAACTTGATTTTTCTTTTTAATCTTAATAACGGTCTTAAGATAAGGGATGAGTTCATTTTGAGCCATCAGTATCATTTCTCGAAAAACGCCCGGCATTAAGATGAGATGCTTACCGTTATTTTCCATGCAGATGCCAAAAGCGGTACCGATACTATTTTTTAAATAGTGTGAATCTAAAGGCATCATCGCTTGATTTTTAATAGAAGGAATATCGCCAAATCGAGCTTTAATATCACAAGCTACTTGCTCGCTATAAATCAGCTTTTTATCCATAAATTTAGCCGCAATTTCTTTAGTTAGATCGTCTAAAGTTGGGCCCAATCCGCCTGTTGAAATGATAATATCGCCCATTTTAAAAGCTTTAATAATTTCATCAGGGTGATCAGAAACAGTGATGTGAGTCTCCACTTCAAACCCTTCTTTTGTTAAGAGAGTGGAGAGGAAATGGATATTGGAATTTAGTGTAAATCCCTTTAAAATTTCGTTACCAATGGCAACTAAAACGAGACGTGACATATTTGATCCATACTATTTGCTGCTCGGAGATTAGAAGCTATCATCTCATGGTCGCGCTTTATCTTCAAGAGGCGACTATGATTTCTGATCCACTTAGTTAGAAGTTTCCAAGCGGGCGCATTGATACTATCTTTAAGGCCGTTGCAATTCTTACCTGACAATGGGTCACGAAAAATAGCAGGGAAAGAAAACTGTAAGCCAAAGGAGCGAGTAGAATCACCTAAAGAGCCAGACAAAACTTTGCCATCGCTACTCATTGCAAATGTAAATAACCCCACCTGAATAATCGGCAAAGTGGGTCTAATAATAAGGCGATTATCAGATAATATTTGAGTATTAAGGCAATTAGAATCTAGAGTGAAAGCGCAAGATAAATTAGCTCTATATTTAGGTAATGCCACTTGATTTAGATTAAAATCTTCTAAATAATTTTGATACACCTGTAAAAGCTGGTTTTTGTAGTCAAAATTTTCTACTACCTTAGAGATGTTACAAACCTGACAACCTAATAAGTCAATAATGTGAGCTAAATCATTAACAGATAGCAATACAGAATGAGTCAAATAACGAGAGGCTTGTAAAAGTTTAATGGGCATTTGTGCGCCGATCTCGAATAGAATCACGAATTGAGTAAATAATCAGCCAAACAACTCCAATGCAAATAGACATATCTGCAATATTAAAGACAGGATAGTGGTATCCCCAAAGATTAAAATGGAACATATCAATGACATGGCCATATAAAACCACATCCACTAAGTTGCCAATTGCTCCACTGATAACCATAGTGAGGGCAAACGCATGATACTGTTTCTTTAAAAAGAAAAGCTGGTAAATAATTAAAGCGCCGACCAATAGGGATCGTGCAATAAATAAAGGGATTTGATAATCGGAGAAAAGACCCCAGGCGCTACCTGTATTTTGGACATAGTTAAGGCTAAAACTGATGCCCAAAAAGTTCTTAAAAACAGCGATGCCGCCATAGGGATAAGAAGGATAAAGCCAGCTCATTTTAGCAATATTCTCAAAAGTCCAAAACTTGGAGAAGCTATCACAAGCCAATAAAGCTGCTAAGTAAAGCAAAGAATAGAGTAAAGTTCGCTTTGAAATTTTCACTCCATCTCCTCAAACTCTTCTTTTTCCATTTTCGCTTGTGATTCCACAGTCATTATAGCATAAGGGGTAGCATCTAGCCTTTTACGTGGGA
This sequence comes from Candidatus Amphrikana amoebophyrae, assembly GCA_030408475.1. Taxonomy (GTDB): domain Bacteria; phylum Chlamydiota; class Chlamydiia; order Chlamydiales; family JACRBE01; genus Amphritriteisimkania; species Amphritriteisimkania amoebophyrae. The sequence continues at coordinate 25,582 of JAUHQG010000017.1, read as the reverse complement.
TATCTTCGCCAGACATATCACATTTCCCATATGTACCTTCTTCAATTTTTTCAAGTGCTCGTTCAATTTGGTGTAAAACATAAATTTCTCTAGCTCCCACTCCGATGCTGATAGTTTTTTCAAAATCATCAGTGCCTTGATCGGCTTGGTGTTGCGAATGTGGATTCCCTTGAGTGGTTTTAACATCTTCAGACACTTCTTTTAGTGATCCCATGTGTTGAGCTCTTAGAGTCAATAATTTTTCTTTAAATTCTTCGATATCTGCTTTTGATAGTGCCATAAGACCTCAGTTTTTCATTATAGTTTCAAGAGTCGACGCTGATTGAATAGCATTAATCAACTCATCCATATCTTTAAATCGGCGATATACGCAAGCAAATCTAATATAGGCAATGGTATCCAAAACCTTTAATTTTTGCATGATCATCTCACCAATAACGGTAGTTTCAATTTCACGAAGCCCTTTTTCCATAATTTCGGAAGAGACCTCTGAGGAGAGAGCGCTCACTTGCTCAGGCCCAACGCGAGTATGCCTACAAGCAGCAGATAGCCCATTAGTTAATTTTTCTAAATTAAAATCTTGATAACTGCCGTCTCTTTTTTTAACCTGAACGGCTAAATCGACGGTTTCAAAAGTAGTAAAGCGTTTTTGACAACTCAAACATTGTCTACGACGTCGAATAGCGTTAGCGTCAGTAGCGTTACGCGAATCGGTTACTTTAATATCTTCATCTCCGCAGAAGGGACATTGCACGATTTACCTATTAATAAATGATTTAAACACAACTCGAGTTTTGAATGAACAGTATCAAAAGGGTGATTATAGCGGAAAGGAAAATTTAAAACTAGCGGCATCGCAGTAATACCTCGAGATAGAATCTCTCAAGAGCCAAAGGCACTTTTAACCCTCTCCTATCCAAAAAAAAAGAGAGCTTGCGCTCTCTTTTTATTCGGAAGGAGAGGGATGGGCTCAAGGCTATCGCCTTTTCGGTCCTTTGGACTGGCCGCTAATCGCGTCCACCTTGTCGCTGACGCTCCAAACGAACCCCAAAGAGTTCGAATGAAAAGCGAAGCTTTTCTTTAAAAGTGCCAAAGGCACTTTTAACCCTCTCCTATCCAAAAAAAAAGAGAGCTTGCGCTCTCTTTTTATTCGGAAGGAGAGGGATTCGAACCCTCGATACAATTTCTTGCATACACGCTTTCCAAGCGTGCTCCTTAAGCCACTCGGACATCCTTCCTTTAAATAACTGTCCGCTCACCCAAAGCAATACTAGCACCCTCCTCACTTATTTTGCCACTTTTATTCTTCCTCAACTCTCCCCTTAAAAAAAAACAAAAATATATCATCAATTTTTTAACAATTAATAGCCATTTTAAAGACATAGCCTTCATTCCTACTTTCTGCTATACTATCTTCACCAAAATAAGGATTTTTTTAATGGCATCACCTTCTATACCTAGTTTAACTCCAGTAACAATAGAGTCACTAACAGAAGAATTGTGGCCTCATCGCAAATATTTAGGAATAAAGGAAGCTAAACGTCGAGGTGGCATATCCTTAATGTCTGAAGAGATGCAAAATGAAATGATAAAGCGATTAAAACTAGAACCTGGAATTGTAACTGAATCCTTTCGTAAAAAAGCTAAAGATAATACTTTTGCTTGGGATGTGAGGTTTTTAGGCAATCTACTGAACTTTCACTACTCCCCTACAAATTTAGGTATGCAAATATTAGCTAGGCACTATTCAAATGTTTGCAATAGACCCATATTTGCAAAACCGGCTGATGAAATGCTCGCTACTATCGCAACTGCCCGAAAAACTCACAACATGTTTGGCCTTATACTTTATACTGCAGAACATGGACATGTAACCCCTGTTTTATGCTTTAAAGACAAAACTCAAAAACTCTTCATTCTTGTTATGGATTGCATCTCTTCAGTTGATCATTGCCACCCTGTATCTTTGCCACTTACTCAAAAACCACCAGAAAATTGCGAAATTCTCTTTTCAGAGGGACTAAGACAAGCCAGCCATTACGGTTGTCGCTCTGAAGCTTTTGCCACCATGGAAGCCTCGATAAAGTTCTTCCAACGTCCAAGATCAATTTTAACTAAAGTGATTGAAGGGGGATTTGAAACATTCACGATACCTTCCCCTTGCTGCCCAGCTGCTGAAATTATAACCCATTTAGATATGCGCTTAGACAAAACAGTAGAGATTAACCAATATGGTCAAACAGCCGAAAAATTAAGAAATATGTATACTTCTAAATATATGCGCCTAATTGAAGGGGGATTCGTAGTGGAAAACCAACCCTACACTTCATTAGAGATCGTATCAAGACGCACCTACTTACGACAAAGAGAAAGAGAAGACATGGAGATTATCTTAAACTCCCCAGAATGCAAAGCGCCAGGGCTGGTAAAAAAAACAGCACTTTTAGTATAAATTGTACTTTTAAAACTCATTTTAAGGCATAATCTGAGCCAAGTACTATTTTTGGACCATAAATGAAAATACTCTCTTTACTCTTACTCCCCATAATTCTTCTTTTTGGATGTTCATCCTCTAATGACGCTAATAAAAATGTCATTTTAGTCAGCGCTCCTCCCTACGTTGAAATTGTTCAAGAACTTGTTGGAGACCTAGCCACTGTCAAATCGATATTGGCTGACAATCAAAATATTCACTTTTTTGAACCTAGACCCAAAGAAATGGCCAAGTTTGCCAATGCGGCAATCTGGTTTGGCGTGGGTGAGAGTTTTGAAAAGAAAATACTACCCTCTCTTAAGCAAAAAGGGAAGATAACCTATATTAATTTATCCAAGCAAATTCCCCTCATTCATTCAAGCTCAAACCACTGCCACGGACACGGCCATCACCATGAACATCTCTTTGATTTACACATCTGGATGAGTCCTCAATTAATGATGAAGCAAGTTGAAGTGATGAAAACCGCCCTCATTAACTGGCAACCAGACAAAATAGGCGAAATTGAAGCCAATGCTCAACAAGTAATGTTCAAACTTCAAAAATTAAATGCTGAAATCCTTCAAAGACTAGCCCCTTATAAAGGAAATGTCATTTTAGTTGGTCACCCCTCTCTTGGCTACTTTTGTAACACATATGACCTCATCCAATACTCAATCGAATGTGATGGTAAAACGCCATCCCCCCGAGATATTGAACACCTGCTAAGAAAGCTAAAACATAATGAAATTCGATGCGCTTTTGCCCAGCCTCAATTCGATGAACGAGCTCTGAAAAAAATTGCTAATGATATGACCATTCCTATATATATGGTAGATCCTAATAGCAAACATTACTACCAAACAGTGCTCCAAGTAGCCGATGATATTACACAATGATAAAATTTGAACATGTCCATTTTTCTTACACTCATACCCCCATTTTAAATGATCTATCATTTGAAATTGCTAAGGGCGAATTCATAGGCATCGTAGGACCTAATGGAGGCGGCAAAACAACTCTTTTAAGAAATCTCATGGGCCTTCTTACTCCCACCAAAGGGAAAGTTCTTCTTGATGGGAAATCGCCCAAAGAGAATCGAACTTGTATTGGATATGTCCCTCAAACTTGTAATTTTGATTCCGACTTCCCAATTACAACTTATGAACTTGTCTTAATGGGATGCACCTCTCACCTCAACATTTGGGGTCGATACTCAAAAGAGGCAAAAATATTAGCTGATAACGCCTTAAAAAAAATGGGGCTTTTTCACAAAAAAGATGAGTCATTTGGAAAACTCTCTGGTGGACAAGCTCGAAGAGCTCTCATTGCTAGAGCGCTAGTCAATTCCCCAACTGTATTAATTCTAGATGAGCCAACCGCCAATATCGATATGGAAGCTGAAAGTTCGATTTGCAACCTATTGATCAGCTTAAAAAAAGAGATGACTATTTTGATGGTTACTCATGAAATACCCGGGATCATCCCTCATGTTGATCGCGTTTTTTGCATTCAAAACTCGCTTACTATAATCCCCCCTGAAGAAGTGTGTAAACACATTGCCTTGGGAGTTTACCACAAGCCGAAAGAAACAGAAAAAGATAAAAATATTGAAGATAGCAATGATTGAGTTTTTCCAAAATAACATCTTTTTAATGATGGCCCTTTTTGCTGCCGTTTTAGCATCGTTTCCATCTGGCATTGTAGGAAGTTATGTGGTTGTTAAAAGGATTGTTTTCATTGCCGGTAGTATATCACACTCCGTTTTAGGTGGAATGGGTCTATTTTTATACCTCAATCATAAATTTAATCTCCCTTTTCTTACCCCCCTTTTAGGCGCCTTTGTTTTTGCCATTATTTCAGCCTACGTAATTGGCTGGATCCATCTAAAGCATAAACAAAGAGAAGATACTGTTATAGCCTCTTTATGGGCGCTCGGTATGTCAGTTGGCGTTATCTTCATCTCCTTAACTCCTGGATATAACGTTGAGCTTTTACACTTTTTATTTGGTAATTTACTTTGGACCAATAGCGCTGACATCTACATGCTACTTATTTTAAATGGCATTATTATTATCACTACACTATTAAATCATCGTAAATTTTTACTTATATGTTTTGACGAAGACCAAGCTTACTTACAAGGAATAAATACCTCATTAGTTTATTTTTTACTCCTCTCATTAATCGCTATTACAGTTGTGGCGCTTGTTCAAGTTATTGGCGCTATTTTAATAATTGCCATGCTTTGTTTGCCAGCTGCGACCGCAAATTTGTTTACCAATAAACTTTCTACTACTATTATGGTTGCAATTGCTATATCGCTGATATTCAGTATATTAGGAACTTCTTTTTCCTATTTATTCAACTGGCCTCCTGGAGCCACAATAGCTTTGACAGCGACTTTAGGATATTTTGCACTACTTCTTTTTGGCAAACAGAAAGTGAGCGCTTGACTTTCAACGTCATCTACTTTAACATAGTGGACTGAAACAGAATTAACCCCTATTTATTTGGAGGATTGATGCACGCAATTATTAGAAGCGGCAGCAAGCAATATCGAGTGAAAGAAGGCGACGTAATTGACGTTGAACTACTAAAGACAGAAACAGGTTCAACAGTTGAATTTGATGAAGTTCTCCTTTTTGACAATGGTAAAGACATTAAAGTTGGAACCCCACATATTAATGGCATCACAATTAGTGGTGAATTAGTAGAAGAAGTGAAGGGACCAAAAGTGATAGCGTTTAAATATAAAAAGCGCAAAAACTCAAGCAAAAAGATTGGACACCGTCAGAAGTATTCACGAGTGAAAATTACAAAGATACAAGGAGCTTAAACTCTATGTCACATAAGAAAGGTCAAGGATCGTCACGTAACGGTCGTGATTCAAATGCTCAGCGCCTTGGAGTAAAAAAGACTCATGGTCAAGTAGTAAAAGCTGGAAATATCATAGTACGTCAACGTGGCACTAAGTGGCACCCAGGCAGTAACGTAGGTCTTGGAAATGACTTTACGATATTTGCATTAGTTGATGGAATTGTTTCCTATAAAAAGACTAAAAAAACGTATGTGTCAGTTGAGCCTGCTCAAGTGATATAAAGGAAGTAAACGATGTTCATAGACCGCGTAAAGCTACAATTATTTGCAGGCCGAGGCGGAGATGGCGTCGTTGCTTGGCGTCGTGAGAAATTCATACCTAAAGGTGGACCCTGTGGTGGCGATGGTGGCCATGGCGGCTCAATTTTTGTTGAATCTTCTCACGATATATACGCTTTAGACAAATACCGTCATACAAATGTCGTAAAAGCGAAAAATGGAGGCCAAGGTGGCGCCAATAATCGCAAAGGCAAGGACGGAGAAGAGCGCACTATACTGGTTCCTTGTGGAACTCTTGTCATAGACCCTGTTACCCAAATGGTAATACACGACCTCACTACTCACGGAGAGCGAATAGAGATTTGCTCAGGTGGAAAGGGAGGAAAAGGTAATACAACTTTTAAAACGCCAACTAATCGAGCTCCCCAAAAAGCAACTCGAGGAAGAGCTGGCGAAGATAAAGAGATTGAATTAGAACTTAAGATGATCGCCGATGTAGGTTTTGTAGGTATGCCCAATGCGGGAAAATCGACACTTCTTTCATCTATCACATCGCACAAAGTTAAAATTGGAGACTATCCATTTACAACTTTGGTACCTAATTTAGGCTACATCCAATTTGAAGACTACTCACGTTTAACTTTTGCTGATATTCCTGGATTAATTGAAGGAGCTTCGCATAACCGCGGCCTTGGATTTGCTTTTTTAAAGCATATTGAAAGAACTAAAGCGCTCATATTCATATTAGATGGCTCTGATGAAATTTGCCCACCAAAAGAAGCATTTGCTATTTTATCGGGTGAGTTAGCCGCTTACAGCAAAAAATTGATGAATAAGCCCTTTTTAATCGCGCTAAATAAAATTGATTGCGAACAAGCGCATGCGAATATAGCAGAGTTCAAATTAGCCTATCCTGACCAACAAATCGTTGAGATTTCAGCTAAAGAAGAGCTTAACTTATCCAATCTCATTGATGCAATTAAGAATATAGCCTCCCCTCACTATTCATTTGCATAGGTGCAAATCTGAAGTTCAACTTCGGATTATACCCTTTACTTTTATTATTTTTGGGTATAATCTGAAGTTCAACTTCGGATTATACCCAGATTTAATATGTACAAAAGAGCCATAGCAGCTGAACTTCAACAACTTATGACCAATTACCCTGTTGTTTCTGTAATAGGTCCTCGTCAAGCAGGTAAAACTACACTAGTAAGAGCTCTTTTTCCTAATATGCCCTACGCAAATTTAGAGAATCCAGATATAAGAGCACTAGCTCAAGCTGATGGACGAAGTTTCTTAAATCAATATCCAAATGGGGCGATTTTAGATGAGATCCAAAGAGTTCCAGAGCTTTTATCTTACATACAAACTATTGTAGATGAGCGCGATGAAAAAGGCTTATTCATCTTAACAGGAAGTCATCAAATAGAGCTCCATCAAGCTATCACTCAATCATTAGCAGGAAGAACGGCACTTTTAAGTTTATTGCCTATGAGTATCCAAGAACTTCAAAAAGCCGGTTTTTCGAAAACTCTAGATGAATCTTTAATAATGGGTGGATATCCCAGAATCTATAAGGATAATTTAGACCCCTCAAAAGCGTATCGAAACTATTTTCAAACTTATGTAGAAAGGGACTTACGCCAGTTAATCAATGTAAAAAATCTAGCTCAATTTGAAAAATTTGTCAAAATTTGTGCTGGTAGAGTTGGTCAAATTATCAATTTAGAATCAATTGGCAATGAAGTTGGCCTTTCCTCGCATACTGTAAAGGAGTGGATTTCTATACTAGAAGCATCATTTATAGTTTTTCGCCTGCAGCCTTACTATGAAAACTTTGGTAAGCGGATGATAAAATCACCTAAACTTTATTTTACAGACGTAGGGCTTGCCACCTACTTATTAGGAATCGAAAATGTTACGCAACTATCAAGAGATCCACTTAGAGGACACTTAGTTGAAAACCTTATCATTTTAGAGCTCATGAAATACCGATACAATCAAGGATTGGATTCTCAGCTTTATTACTATCGAGATACAAAGAAAATAGAGGTTGATGTCATATTCAAATCTGGCAACCAGCTCATTCCAATAGAGATTAAATCATCTACAACTTACAACTCAAGTTTTGTTTCAAGCCTTAAATTTTTCCAAAATTTAGTTACTAAAAGTAGATGCCCCAAAGGGTATATTATCTATGCAGGCAAAGCAGAGATGAAAATTGAAGACTTTCAACTTCTCAACTATGTTAACACTACCAACATATTTTTGGAAAAATAGCTTTCCTAATATTTCTCCAATTGCCATTGTAGAGACTTCTCAAATATAATCTAGGTGGTGACCTATGGTAAACCCTATGGAAGGATCGGATGTCTCATTTCAAGAGGTCGATCGACATCTCATTAAAGAGTTTAAGCTCTATTTTAATCTGCTTATCAACTCATTCAATAATGATGACCTTTCTGCTGAAAATGATTATATGGATAGGCTTTCCCGACTTATTCAAAAGCTTGAATCTTATAAGAAAGTACACCCCAATCTTAAAAAGATGATTACTCGTGTTAAGGAGATTCAGAGTCATATTGAGAACATTCAAGAGATGGAAGAAATCGACCCCACGATCAAGAAGATACAAGAATCCCTCGACAAAATGGGTTAAGAGCATTGTCTTTTTGCGTCCTTTATTAGAAATGGAAAAACGGTGTACTATATGTACTACCTGTTTTTCCATTTCTAATAAAGGCCACAAAAATACAACGCTCTTAATTTAGCACCATTCTAGTTAGTAAAATAGTGTACTCATGTACCGATACATGGGTACATGATGTTGGCGCTTAATCTCTAATTCGATCCTTTGGATCTAATCTCAAGATAAAGAAAAGGGGGCAAAACAACTTCGTCGTTTTGCCCCCTTCTTTAGCTCTAGGCGTTTTATTTTTTTCCCACTCCTGAGATCCTTTTCATGTAACATGTATCATATAACATCAAAATAAAAGCTATCAATATGAATAACGCAGCAAAAAAGAAAATAATATCTATACCCATATAATCAGTAATCAATCCACCTAATATCGGTCCAATTATCCATCCTAAGGCCATCGTTGATTGACTAAGTCCCATGACCTTTCCTTGCATATTGGCCGGCGCAGATAGCGATATCAAGTTAAGTAAGTTACTCATCGCTACTCCAGCAAATGCTGCTGATATTACATACAACCATGTAAAAAACTCATAATAATAGCAAAAAGCTGCGCCCAATACAAAAATCGTATTAATCGCTAATGTCACTTTTGATATAGCAGCCGATCCCCAATACTTGAGAATAAACCAGTTGATCAGCGATCCTCCAATAGACCACGATAATCCAAACAATACCAAAATCCATAAGATTTCTACTTGATTAACATGAAAGCGCTCAATCGAAAATGGGGTAAACCACTGTACTGTCGCTCCCCAGCCTACTACCCAAAAGAAATAAACTAAGTAAAGCCAACGCACTTCTTTTATCTTAAAAGACTCAATCACATTGTGAAATCCTCTTGATAAATTAAATGTTAACTTCTTCATCCTTGTCGGCCTAGTCTCTTTAAATAGTGCCGCCACCGCCCAAAGCGCTAATACAGACAAAAATGCTGTCACTAAAAATGGCAAAGCTGGATTAAAATATCGATATATCTCCTTATCTGATAAATATCCCCCGGCTAACATCGCTACAATCCAACTCACTCCAGCAACCACAGCGATAAAACCATAATGTCGCCCTCTAGATGACTCTGTAGGACTTAAATCAGCAATAGCAGCCAAACAAAGCGTTAAATTTCCAGCTACTATCCCTGTCAATAACCGTGAAATAAGCAAAAGCGAAAAACTTTGCGTTAAGATCGCTATAGCTGATAATATATAGCCAATAATCGATCCCGCAATCGATATGGTAAATGCTTTCTTCCTTCCATAATGATCTGCTAAATCTCCAATAATTGGAGCACCAAATAACTGAGCTAGAGGAAAGGCTGCAAATAATATCCCTATCATTAAATTGCGTACACCAACTGTCGCATGACTTGTAAAAAATCCAAACTCGGGATATAACAGCAGCGGACCAAAAATTGTAAATACCAATGAGAACCCGAAATTATCTAGAAAGAATACAAAATATATGGGAACAAAGGATGCTCTTCTATGTTGAGTAGCTAAAGTCGTCATACTAATTTTTCCTTAAAAATTTTCCGTAAAACTTCTCAATTACATAAATTAATCTTTTTTGTAGATAAAAATATATTATGATAAAGTTATTTTCTCTAAACCTTTTCCTTATGTGTATCACTTTGAGCGCTCATTCTATTGAAATTATTGCCCATAGAGGCGGATCCCTTCTTGTTCCTGAAAATAGCCTAGGAGGGATGTTACACGCTATTTCCAACCACCCATTTGATCGCATCGATATGGATGTCTTCATGACTTCAGATAGTAAAATTGTAGTGGTTCATGACCACCAACTATCCCCTGCTCTTCATTTAGATGAAGGTGAATTTATTTCAGAAGAAAGCGAATATTTCATCTCTCACATGACATACGATGAACTATCAAAATTTCAAGTAGGCAAAATCAATCCAGCTCATTATCCTCACCCCACACACGAAATAGCCGAAATAGAATTGCATCCCATACACCTTCTCTCTTTCATTATTAAAGAAATTGAAGAAGTAACCAATCAAAAAATGCTCTACCAAATAGAGATGAAAAACACACCTCTACACCCCCATTTAGCGCCAAATCCTAAAATTTACGTTCATGAAATAGCCACCATCATAAAAGATCATGGCATCATAAATAGAGTGGAAGTTCAATCATTTGACTGGAAGCTTCTTTTAGCTTTAAAGAAGATCTTGCCAGACGTGAAAATTAGCTTCGTAACAGAGCTACTAGAAGAAGGAACTCAAGAATTTGGCATTTATACTAAAGAGTGGGCGGGATTTAGCGCTCACGACTTTGATGGCGATTATTTTGACATGATCGATCAACTAGGAGCAGATGTTTGGAGCGCTGATATTCGATCGCTTACTCAAGACCAAGTGAACAAAGCTCATCAAAAAGGGATTAAAGTGGCTGTTTGGACTGTCAACTCACAAAACGATATGGAAAAAATGATTCAATGGAAAGTTGATGCTATCATTACAGATCACCCTATAAGACTTGCAAAATTGCTCACTAAAAAACATAGACAATAATTCTTTTTATGGGCAAAAAGAGAAAAAAAAACAACCTCTCTATCTATATGAAATATCTCCTTTTTACTCTCATAACTTCAATCACTTTATCCTCTACACTTGCCGCTGAAAATGAAAATAATGCTCATTTGGAATTAAGTGATCATATTCATAGCGTTGTGACTAATTTAAATGAAAAAGATCAATTTTCTGGCGCTGTTTTAATCGCAAAAAATGGAGACCCCATCTACTCTTTGGCCATAGGACAAGAATCAAAAGAGTTCAATATTGAAAACAAACTTCACACCCGTTTTGACTTGGGGTATAACTCTTCTATTTTCACCCTCATAGGCATTTGTAAACTTATTGACCAAGGTAAACTTAAGCTTGATGACACTATTAATAAATATATAAGCTCAAAACTACTGCCAAAAGTTAACCTCTCATCAATTAAGATAATCCACCTACTTACCAATAGTTCTGGTTTAGGAAATATGTATAATAACCAAATGAGAGGTGGATATTCACTATGGGAGCGCTCAAATAAAGAGCTTTATACTACAGTTAATGACTATATGCATTTAGTGAGCACTGAAGGCCTATCCTTTATGCCTGGTGAGAAAAATCAACGTTCAACCACTGCTATACTTTTACTCGGAGCCATCATTGAAGAAGTGAGTGGTGAATCGTTTTACAGCTATATTTCTAAAGAAGTCTTCAAAAAGGCCAATATGAATGATAGCGGATTTTATTCACTATCATCGCCTATGCAAAATATTGCAACAGGATATGCCCATAAGCCCGGTTATTTGCAAAACAACCTCTTTTTTAGGGCTGCTAAAGGATCGCCCGCGTCTGGAGCTTATACTACAGTAGGAGACCTACTTAAATTTGTAAATTCGCTTAATAATTTATCTCTCACAAGTAAAAAAATGTTCGACCAAATTTTTACTCCCTATATGAAGTTAGATGAAGCTTCATCTTCAAGAGCTGGAATTGGCCCAAGTGAATCGTATCAAGGTTTGATATTTAATATTGCCTATTTAGATAGCGTACCAAGCAGCGGAGCCAAAAAACCAGTCGGTGATAAACTTGTACCAACAGGAATAAAAGAGCTTCCATCTCACCGCTATATAGCCCATTTAGATTTTGTTGAACCTCATTATAGCGTCTGTATTGACATGATAGAGCCGTCTGGATATTCCATTTTTGTTCTCAGCAACTATGGCGATTTAGGCAAGAGCTTTTCCCAAAGCCCTTCCATGATGATCACATCAAAAGTGAGACGATTCATACTCAATAGTTTCCGAAGAGGTAAGCTTCTAGAAACTAAGTAAGTGGGGCATCTACTTGAGGCCTTATTGAAAGGGCTCTAGAAACCATGTCCACGACTATGCTCCGAGCTCCCCTCAATATTAAACTACCCAACTACCCTCTATACTGTAAAATATATAGAGGGAGAGGGGCAACTATGGAGATAATTTTTTATGCTAATACTTTTGTATCAGCGTTAGTTTTTGGCACGCACATCAAATAATCAGTAAAGCTACGCGTTAACTCACCCATTTTCTTAACAACGGGTCCAGACACCTTTTCTGTGGCGCCATATAATGCCCCTGCCACGAGGCCACCTAAAGCGCCCAGCACAATACCTGGTATTCCACCAAGTGAACCTGAAACAGCCCCAAGAGTAGCACATTGAATAGCTCGAGCAGCCGTATTGGCAAAAAAGCGCATGACTACGCCATCAGTTTTGGTCGCTAAATTTGTGAGTTTATCGCCAGCTTTATTAAGAATATCTAAAATTCCAACAGAATTGAGTAATGATCCTCCTAAAGCGCCAAATAGGGCACCGATCGGACCACCAAAAATAGCGCATGAAACAGCCCCAATAGCTGCACCTTTCATAGCTCTTGTTAAAGTGGCAGACATAACAGAATTAAAAGCATTCCTACTAGCTTTGCAAGCGCTATTAGCTATCATCATCATAATTAACCTATTATTTATTATTATCTTTATTAATTATAATAATATTATACAGGTGTAATTAATTAAATAATATACATAAACTATTTTAATTTAGTTAGTTATAATACTTATTTTAAAAGATTCATAAGCCGTTAATTATCAGCTTCGTGAAGAACGTTTGACATAACCTAACAACTCATGAGCTGCAGTAAAAAAAGAATGGTAACCCATTGTAGAGGGTTTATCTAAATAAATGGCTCTTTCGGATGGTAAACCTTTCCACTCATAACCCAGTATATTTGGATCTCTACTTCTATCCTTATTGGGCGTAAAATAGGGTGACTTTTCTTTAAGTAACTTCACTCTTGCAACTCTTATGGGACTATTAAACGGATCTGCAGAAGGAAGTGAACTACTATGAAATCGTTTCCCTGTAATCCTTTCGCCAGCACCATTATCTATATGAACACTTTCAGCACAGGTAGTCTCAGTAGCAGTCATCCACCCAATTACATAATGGTTATTGTCGCTAGCAGTACAAAAAATTGGGATTTGACCTTCCTGTTGATCTGGAACATTATCATCAATTTTCATAATACCCGTTTGGCCACAAAACACACTTGTAGTTGGAGCATCAATAGGCTCATCACTCTCCAAAGCATATAGAGCCACCTTATGTTTAACCTCCTCACTTCCGATAGCGCACTCATACGCTTGTTTATAGGCAAGATTTTGACTTAAGTATTTAATTAATGCTTTTTGAGGGGTTAAAGTGCCCTTACACTCACAAAACTTTCTTAAATAGTCATCATCTGGATTGCCACGCATACCCGCTTTATCCCATTCTTTGCAAACGGCAATAGCATGATTCCAAAGTTTGACATCATCTACATCGGGATGATTAGTCTTTAAAAATGCAAAGGCATGCTCATAATCTTTAGGTAAACTCATATTACTTTGATCAATGTTTAGAATCCCAACACCTGTAACTTCAATATATTGCGGATAAAAAGTCACTTTCCCTTCTTTAGCAAGTTTGGTTAAACTTGCTTTCACTGCATCTTTACTTTTTGTTAAAGTAGCAATTTTGCTAAGAGCATCGCTCTCTTTTATGCTATCTGCATAGACCACTTCACCTGCTTTGTGATCTCGCCCTTTGCCTGACAAGGCAGTGACACCGCCCCATACAGCTCCCGCTAAACCACCTAAAACAGCTCCCACTCCCCACACATGAGCCCCCATTTTAGCCCCTGTTAGAGCGCTCTTTTTAAAATGATCCATTTTATTTCTAGCAACAACCCCACTCTTTGTCGTAGTTGCATCGTTAGTGGCTTCTACCATACTACCTTTTAATCTTCCTTCAAGATGATGTTGACAATACTGACTACTCACTTCCCCTTTAAACATTCCATGCTCTAAAGCTGGAGTAAATTTCTGATCTACCACCCCTTTTTTACGAAGGATAAAATCACTGCCATCATAGGATAAAGTAGCTCCATCCTCAATTAACTTCGTAAATTGATGTTGATGATCACCCAATTTAAACAGCTGAATTGTATGGGTAGTTTCTAAACTTGGAAGGGGGTTTTTTATAGTATAAGCAGCGACACCGCTAGCAAAAAAAGTGACAGCAAAAATAACAATTAAAGCGCTAACAGGCCCAGTTGCTAATAAAACAGCGGCTACGATCACAGTAGCAGCAATAGCAAGGCCCCATTTTTTAAAAAAGTTACGAGTAAAAGAATCGGTTTTGATAGTAGCCGTGACCATGTTCTCATTATCATAAGATAAAGTAACATTACGAGATGTAGAAATAAGCGATTTCACTTCACTTTGTGAAATATGTACTGAACGCATAGCTGCAGTCAAATGACACCTTTACCCAATTATTCCATCCTTTATTATAACATATTTTTGAATTATCATGATAGGTTGTTTTTGAGTGCAAGTCGTTCATAATTAGCGACTTAACTAGTTTTACAACTCATTTAGGATCAATAAATTAGACTTTATGAGAGTGTTAAAAATCTCGATTTCAGCATCTTTGCTTTTAATAGAGACAAAAAAAAAGAGGTTCACAAATGATGTGAACCTCTTTTGGCCAGAACCGGGATTGAACCAGCGACACAAGGATTTTCAGTCCTCTGCTCTACCAACTGAGCTATCTGGCCGCCCTTTATACTGTAGTAGATATGGGCAATTTATCGCAACTTAAAAACATAAAACCCTGATTTTCTAAACACCCCCATTCTAGTGTGGACAACAGACTGCTTCCTACTTTTTTACTAACTAGCGACAAGAGGGCTTTATTTTTGCGTATTTTAAGATAACTTGGTCCTTTTTACGAATCGGTTTAAACATGAAACTAGGATAAATCAAAAGAGGTTAATATTGTAAAAAAGAATTTTTCTGGACCTACATTTTGGATGAGATTGCTTCTCGCTTGAGAGGAGCAAGGTCGCCGAAAGGTTGGCCAGAAAGAGTGTCGATTTTTTGCTATAATTTTTAAAAAATCGCAAATTAGGTAATACTTGGGTATACCTTTTTGCGATTTTTTGGAAAGTAAATGAAAAGGCGATGCTCAACTAATCAAACTTGTTTTTCAACAGGGACTTTTGATGTAGTTTGAAATAACTTGGGGAGCCAGTAGTGTGAATAACACACTGCTCCCTACGTTTTTGCTTACTAGCGACGAGAGGGCTTTATTTTTTGATGTAGTTTGAAATAACTTGGGGAGCCAGTAGTGTGAATAACACACTGCTCCCCAAGTTATTTTAAAATACGCAAAAAGAAGGCCCTCTCTCTATTTTTGGCTGGCTTGGTTCAGCTGATCTATTGCGATCATGTCTCGCATAATATGGACCGCCTCTTTCATCTGCAAATCATTAAGGCCAGTGATCACATCATGCCCTTTACTAGGATCAAGACGAAGGGCCTTAATTTTTTCAACAAATGCTTGATAGTTAGAATCTTTCGCTAACCTTTTTTCAGAATTATCCTTTAGCTGAGGAATCATGGCTTTCCACTTAAGTCTACTTTTAGGAAAAAACGAGGAGTAGAGATGACTTTGATCCGCTCCTGAAATTTCTCGAAGTGGATTTTTAGGATCTGTAAAAGAGAATCCCAAGTGATCCCTTGAAATTGGATATGGTAAGTAACGCTCGCCAATATTATAGGGCGCATACTCTGATTGAACTTCAATATCAGCTTTTACCCCTTCAAGCTGAGGAGTTCGACCTGAAACAGTGTAGTATCGACCCACAGTGATTTTAAAGTAGTGAGGAGCTCTTGGGTCGGTGATATTTTGAAACTGCATAGTCCCTTTACCATAAGTCACTTTATCACCTACTATAACAGCGGCATTGTAGTCTTGAAGAGCTTGAGCAATCACTTCAGAGGCTGAAGCTGACCCTTTAGAAGTCAAAACCACTAGAGGTCCATCAAAATACATTCTGCCGTCTACATCACGACTATATTGGATTTCCCCATTAGAGTATTTAGCGATAGCGATAATCCCTTTGGGAATAAATAGACCCGCCACTTTCACCGCTTGAGTTAAGAAGCCACCTGGATTTTGGCGAATATCTAGAATAACACCCTTGAGATTACCCTGTTTGCGAAGCTCTAGTATCGCTTTTTTCATATCTTGATCAGTAGAGATGCCTCTGCCATTATCATAAAAAGAGTCAAATGAGATTTTGCCAATGATACCATCACCGTAAGGCTCTGAGCTATACTTTAGCCTTTGATCATCCATTGTAATTTTTTCTCGGCGTAAAACAACATCAAATTCGTGATCAGCATTAGGCTTTTTTAAAGTGAGTACAATTTTTGAAAACTCTTTCCCTTCAAGCTTTTTTAAAACCTGATCAAAATCTACAGCATTGAGTCGATCACCGTCTATAGCGACGATTAAATCACCAGGATGAATCCTTTGTGATCTAAAAGCAGGACCACCTTTAACGACGTCTGCAATGAAAGGGCCTTTACCTGATTCTCTCACCATAACACCAATACCGCGAAATTGCTTATGGAGTGACATGCGCATGTGGTTAACTTCTTCTCTTGAGAAAAACATTGTGTGAGCATCTAAGCTTTTAGCAAAAGCCTTTAAGTAGTTTTGAGAGAAGAAGTGATTCTCTTCTTCCACTGACATGCTCATACCCTTATTATCTTTAAACATGTAAGGATTTTCATGCTTTTTTTGACGTCTTTCCCAAATTTGATAAGCATTTACCTTCTCATTTTCTGTATAAAAATCGTAATGAGGACTTTTTTGCTCGATATAAATCCATAGATCCATCTGAGTATGAATTGCTTGAGTAAGCTGAGTGATATTTTTAGGGAAAACTTTAGAGGGTTTTGGATTTGAAGATACGGCCACAAATCCTTTATTTTCATAAGTTTTAAAAGCGCTATCTCTAATTTTACGAGCTCGCACTACACTTTTTTGCATTTTAGTATTAAGTTTTTCAAAGTCGGAGTAGTCGCGAACATTCAATCGAGCGACAATTTGATTGGCAGTCCGATCGCTCATATTGAGATAGTCATTCACTTCAGACTCAAGTAAATAAGTGCGAAGAGGATCAAACTGATCGATGTACACCTTAAAAGCGCGCTTAACGATCATGGAGTTAAGTTTATTATTTTCAACATGAAAAGAGAGCATTTGCATACTAATGGGATGAATATCTTTTAAAGTGAGAGATTTGGCTCCAAGAGAAGCACTCAATATGGAAAGAACAGACAAAACTGAAAAGAATAAGTGCTTCATTATATTACCGAATTAAAACCTAGCTTAATTTTCCTATTACGCTAGAGTTAATTAAATAAAAAGCACTTTTGTAAATAAAGATGCAATTAAGAGATTAAGACAGATCTCTAATAAATTGTTCTTTAATTCCAGGTTTTTGTGTAATCTCGGCATTGCCTAAATAGATTACTCAATAATAGTTTTAGCAGCTTAATCTCTTATGCAATCCTTCGGATCATTGGAGCTTTAGCGACTTTGGCGGATGCTGCATAGTGAAATCCGCCCAGAAGGGGTGAGCAGCAAATGCTGCGAATCAAATTTCAAGCTAAAAAAAGATTATCAAATAACTCTAGCTGATATGGCTTTAGTTGTTCTTTGCTTTCTAATAAATCTTGTGTACTGAAATCGGATAAAAAATCGTGTTCAAGCGATGGATCTACACTAATATACTTATCGGATAGGAGGCGCTTCTGATTATAACTTAATAACGAGACCAATTTTTCCAACTTAGAAACAGCTTTGTTACCATCATTTGAAGTTACAACTGCATGCTTTAAAAAATATTTACAGAATTTATCTAAGTCGTTTGCAGACAATTCCTGATTAGGTTTTCCATTTACATCAGAATGTTCCTTAAGCCATTGCAATTCTTGCAGGCTCTTTCTGCCTCTATGAATATTGAGTGACAACAAGGCGACCCCCGTAATCAAAGCTAATGACGATCCACTTAGTGCGCCGACTAGGCCCATCCCATGTAAACTAAGCGCCGCTAATCCAAAAACCCCAAGAGAAGCTCCTCCTGTTAAAGCCGTAATGGAAATAACCGCTACAATAGCCAAAACTGACAACACAATTTTTCTAATTAATTCATTTCGTTTATTAGTCGGAAGTTTGACTTCATCAATAGAAGCGGTAGAATCTACGCTCTTAACGCTAGCACTATCATAAATGTCATACATACACTCCTCCTCCTTAATACTATATTATAACATATTTTTAATTAAAAAAACAGCTCTCTTAACCCTCTACTCCTAAGCCTGTTCAGGGTTCAGTTATTTAATGACCTCTTCTCGCTCCTATTGCGTTTAATTCCATTTACCAATTCAGATTAATCAAAGCCTTCTTCTCACTTAATTATTTATACCTAATAGAATTGATCCTAAGATCATTATCGACATATGTGAAATCACTTTATATCTATACTATGATAATTTTAATTACCATTAATTAACCTTTACTTATTTACTCTCAACTACTTAGATTTCTTTACTTTTACTACGATATATAAGAGAGTTGCCCCTTTTCCAAGCGCGACACATTTCGTTTTGCATTAAATTACCTCATCGGTTATATTCCTTATCTAACTAGAGAACACCCTCTTGAATTTAATTGTATGTATAATGCCTAGTGCATTTTACAAAAAGGAGAACCAGGTTAAATATGCCAACGACCAACCAACTTGTTCGCTTTGGACGAAAAGATAAAGTAAGAAGAAAAAAATCACCCGCTTTGATGAATTGTCCTCAAAGACGTGGCGTTTGCCTTCAAGTTAAAACTAAAACACCTAAGAAACCTAACTCAGCTCTACGTAAAGTAGCATGGGTTCGCCTTTCTAATGGACAAGAAGTTATTGCCTACATCGGTGGTGAAGGACATAACCTTCAAGAACACAGTATTGTTCTCGTTCGTGGCGGCAGGGTAAAAGATCTTCCTGGTGTTAGATATCACATCGTTCGAGGAGCCCTCGATTGTGCTGCGGTTAAAGATCGTAAGCAAAGACGCTCCAAATACGGTGCAAAAAAACCTAAGTAATTGATTTAGAGTCACTTATGTGGCTCATTACTATTTTAAGGAATTCAAAATATGTCAAGAAGACATCGCGCTCAAAAGCGCAAAGTACAGCCTGATATTAAATTTAGCAACGAAGAGGTGACTAAGTTCATCAATCGCGTCATGCTCAGTGGGAAAAAATCTGTAGCGCAACGCCTTGTATACGACTCTATCACTAAATTTGCTAAGAACATAAAAACAGAAGATCCTTTAGAAGCTTTCTTACAAGCTCTAGAGAATGCAAAGCCTCATCTTGAAGTAAAATCAAGAAGAATTGGTGGAGCGACTTATCAAGTGCCAATCGAAATCGCACCAGAAAGAAGAACTTCTTTAGCAATGAAATGGATTATCGGAAATGCCCGCTCTAAAGTAGGACGTGGAATGGAAGATGGACTGTCTATGGAACTTGCTGATTGCTTTAACAATCAAGGTTCAACAATCAAAAAGAAAGACGACACACACAGAATGGCTGAAGCTAACAAGGCTTTTGCTCACTACAAATGGTAAATTAGGACACACACGCATATGCCAAGAAGCGATATAGAAAAGCTACACAACGTACGCAATATTGGGATCATGGCCCATATTGACGCCGGTAAAACTACTGTTACAGAACGTATACTATATTATAGTGGACGTCTTCACCGCATGGGTGAAGTTCACGAAGGTGCTGCTACCATGGATTTCATGGAACAGGAAAAAGAAAGAGGAATCACGATCGGTTCTGCTGCTACCACAGTATTTTGGGGTGATAGCAAAATCAACATCATTGATACCCCTGGTCACGTTGACTTCACTGTAGAAGTTGAAAGATCTCTTCGCGTTCTTGACGGATCTGTCGCTGTGTTTAGTGCTGTAGATGGAGTTCAACCGCAATCTGAAACTGTTTGGAGACAAGCTACTCAGTATAACGTACCAAGAATAGCCTTTATCAATAAAATGGATCGCGTTGGTGCCGATTTCTTCATGTGTATCGCGTCAATGAGAGAAAAACTAGGCGCAAATGCTATCGCTCTTCAACATCCAATTGGAGCAGAAAATGACTTCCGAGGCATGGTCGACCTTGTCACTATGAAAGCGATCATTTTCAAAGACGAAACTCTCGGTGCTGATTATGTTATTGAAGAAATTCCTACTAACATCAAAGCTAAATGTGATGAACTAAGAGCAGCTCTATTAGATGAACTAGCAACTATAGATGAAGATAATGAAGATTTCATGATGAAAGTACTGGAAGCTCCAGACTCTTTAACAGCTGATGAAATCCACGCCATTATCCGTAAAGGCGTTTGTAACAACAAAATCAACCCTGTTATTTGTGGTACAGCCTTCAAAAACAAAGGGGTTCAACCTCTACTTGATAATATTGTTCGCTGGATGCCCTCTCCTCTTGATCGTGGAACCATTACTGGCATCAACATGAAAACTGAAGAAGAGATGAGCTTAGAGCCAAATGATGATGCCCCTCTTTCAGTTCTTGCCTTTAAAATTATGACCGATCCTTATGTAGGCAGATTAACGTTTGTTAGAGTTTACTCTGGAACATTAAAGAAAGGCTCTTCCCTTCTTAACTCTACGCAAGAGAAAAAAGAACGTGTCTCTAGACTTTTAGAAATGCATGCTAACCAAAGAACTGATAAAGATGAGTTCTTTACTGGCGATATTGCTGCCGTAATCGGTCTAAAATATACTAAGACAGGTGACACACTTTGCGAGGATAGTTCCCCTCTTATTTTAGAGAAAATGGAATTCCCTGAACCTGTTATCTCAATGGCAATTGAACCAAAAACAAAAGCTGAACGTGAAAAACTATCAATGGCATTGTCTGCTCTTTCTGACGAAGACCCTACATTTAGAGTCTCAACAGATGAAGAGACAGGACAAACTATCATTCAAGGTATGGGCGAACTTCACCTTGAAATTTTAAAGGATAGAATGCTTCGTGAGTTTAAAGTTGATGCTAGCGTAGGACGTCCTCAAGTTTCTTATAAAGAAACGATTACACTCCCTTCAAAGGCTGAAACTAAATATGTTAAGCAATCTGGTGGACGTGGACAATATGCGCATGTTTGCTTAAATATTGAGCCAAATGAACAAGGCAAAGGTAACGAAGTTATCAGTAAGATTGTGGGTGGAGTTATTCCAAAAGAATATATCCCTGCTGTTATTAAAGGGGTTCAAGAAGGACTAAATACAGGTGTTTTAGCGGGATATAATCTTGTAGATACTAAAGTAGAAATTGTCTTCGGATCTTATCACGATGTTGACTCTAACGAGATGGCATTTAAAATATGTGGATCTATGGCGGTAAAACAAGCTGCAAAAGCTGCTAGCCCGATTATCCTAGAACCTATAATGAAAGTAACGATTACAACACCTGAAGACTTTTTAGGAGATGTAATGGGCGATGTCAACAGACGTCGTGGAAAAATTATGAATCAAGAGAATCAACGCGGTATTGTAGTATTTAACGCAGAAGTACCACTTAGTGAAATGTTTGGTTATTCGACTCAATTACGATCACTTAGTTCTGGACGTGCTAGTTACACGATGGAACCAAGTCATTTCGAGAAGGTGCCTGCGAAGATTCAAGAAGAAATTATGAAAAAATAAGATAGGATCAAAAAATATGTCTAAGACGCCAGCTAAAGAGACGCCAGCAACGGCAACGGCAGGAAAGAAAAAGATAAGGATCAGACTGAAAGGTTTTGATCAGCGCATTTTGGATCGCTCAACTCTAGATATCGTAGAGACAGCGAAGCGAACAGGTGCACGAGTAGTAGGACCGATACCATTGCCATCAAGAAGGCAAATTTACACAGTATTGAGATCACCTCACGTTAACCGTAAATCACGCGAGCAATTTGAGACTAGAACTCATACTAGAGTGCTTGATATCTTGAATCCAACATTGGATACAATTGACAAGTTAAAAGTATTACCAGTAGCTGCTGGCGTTGAGATTAACATCAAGACCTAATCAGCTAATTACTAGTTACTTAAGCTTTAAGCTATACTTAAATGGTATAGCTTTTTTTTATATACGTAGCCATTGAAATTTTCCAAATGGAAAATTCCTTCAGGCAAAGCTAGGGGGCAAAACGTCTTTGACGTTTTGCCCCCTCTCGCGATAGTTGAAGCCACTTTTGCCGAAGGCAAAATGGCAAGACATGCGTATTGAATAAGAGGCTCTCCCCCTTACGATCCCTAACCGCCTTGGTCTGGGAATACATCATCGCTATAAATTTCATCGTAAGCAGGCGGATTCTGATCCCTAATAAATTTATTTACTATCTTACCTTGTTTATTGACTACGAAGTAGTACTTACGCATCTCAACTGTTTGTAAACCCATCTTGATTCGCTCTATATATTCGTAAACAAAGCGATCCCCATCTGAACGTATCTGGACAGGCTTGCCATACGTCTTTTCTACATCTTTTATCGATGTTCCTACATGAATATCCGCATAATCATTATGCGTCATCAACGCCCCATGTGCGCATGCCGTTAATAAGGCTAAACCCCAAATTGTTGTTCTTAGCTTCATGACTCTTTTTCCTTCATTTCTTGTTTTGAGGGAACATGTTGCTTCCATATCTTCCCATCTATTGTAGTTCTCAAATCTTCTTGCGTAACGAACTCAGCCTTAGTGATATAGGTTCCGTCATCTTGAAGTTCATAAAATTCATAGCCCTCAAAGCCCAGTTCATTTTTACGAAATTCCCAGCCAATAAATTTACTATCGACTTGGCCACGGCCACACACTTCACCCCAAGCTTGATTTTCTAAGAGGACATCAAAATTACCTCGATCAAAGTTGGAAAAGAGAAATTGATTAAACATGACGTCTGTATGTCCAGCAATTTGGACTTCTTGCGTTGATTCAAACTCTTGAAGCTCATTATCTATTAAGATTGAGCGCCATCTCATAAAATAGATGAGCTCATCTTCTAGCGCATTGAGTTGAATTTTGCCTTCACCGATCCAGCAACCGGGATTAAATAAAAAAAGATGATCAAACATTAAAACATATACCTTCTTGTATAGATGCTCTGTAATATACCTAGTGCACACATTGTAGCAAGAACTGATGATCCTCCGCAAGTAACTAAACATAGCGGCACACCCGTTATAGGTAAAAAACCAACCATCATCCCCACATTAATAATAACATGCATCGAAATATAAACAGCAATTCCACTTGATAACAATTTTCCAAAGTCATCCTTTGCAATAGCTGTAACTCGGAAACTAAAATAAATGAGGGCAAAAAACAAGCCTAAAAGAAAAAAAGCTCCAATTGCTCCAAATTCCTCTACGAAAACGCAAAATACAGAATCACTATATCCAAAGGGTAACCATTTTTTTGCTGTATATTCACTTTGATGAAATCCTGAACCTGTCAAAGCGCCTAGTGCTATTGCAGTTTGTCCTGCTTTTTGATGATAGGTATTGGGATTTAACCTCTCATATTGATATTCCTTGATCACTTTAGTAACTATTGGCCTCATTTCATCATGTGATAGCACTCCAGTAAACATCAGTAAAACAAACCCAATCGCAAGAGCTCCAAAAAATGAAAGGGCCATCATAATTTTTCGATTGATCCCACCAAAATAAAACATCACTGTCATCATCGGCATTAAAACTAAAGCTGTTCCTAAATCTGGCTGCTTTAAAATAAGCACAAAAGGGATAAACATAATCAAAGATGCTTTTAAAAACGTAGCAAAAGTGTGAGCGCTACTTTTGTTTTTCTCTAAGAAATAGCTCAACATAATAATAGCTGTTACCTTGGCAAACTCCGAAGGCTGCAGCGCAAAGGGAATCAAGGGCAAGCGGTACCATCGTCTCACATTTTGAATAGGGGCTGTAAAAAATAGACCTACTAATAGAAGAAGCATTACTCCATAGATGATCCACGAAAAATTCTTTAATTTTCGATAATCAAATATAGCGAGAAAAAAATAAGCAAATAGTCCTATCACAAAGGCTCTTACTTGAGAAATCACTTCGCGCGTTAAATATATATCCTCACCAAACTCTTGGATTTGTGCGGTTGCTGAAGAAATAACCATAAGACTTATGGCCATTAAACAAAGAATAATGGGTAAGATTTTAAAATCTAACTTGCGTAAAAGTTTAGCGTCAAAAATCATTTTACGGTATTATATATCCATGTTTATTATTGAGAAAAGTATACCCGTTTTTTTAGATCATGTCGACTCGACAAATCTCTATGCCAAAAAAAATATCAAAAATTTTGATCCTAAATCTCTTACAGCCATTTCAACTTCTTACCAAACCACTGGATTAACTACAAAAAAAAGCTATTGGCACTCAAAAGAAAATGAAAATATACTCAACACTTTTGTCTTTAAATATAAAAAAAATGCCCTTTTACATCAGTATGGACAAGTTTTAAGTGTTGCCGTTTTGCAACTGTTAAATAGCTTAAAAATTCAAGGTACAATTAAATGGCCCAATGATATCTTGATCAATAATAAGAAAATTGCTGGAATATTAGCCACTCCAGATACAGAAAACCAAATGATGATTCTAGGAATTGGCCTCAATGTCAATCTCACGGACACTTCTTTTATCGATCAACCTGCCACTTCCATTCATCTTGAAACCGATCACTCTCACTCTGTAAAGCAAGTACTAAATCAATTAACAAATCTCTTTTTAAAGAATCTCAATCTCTATCATGAAAAAGGATTCGAAGCTTTTTTAACCGACTATGTCCAAAATCTCGCTTTCATCGATAAAAAAATGGTATGGAATGAGATCACGGGTACACTGCGAAGCGTTTCTCTAGAAGGCTATCTCTTACTTGAAGATGAGCTCCACCACATGCATGAAATCAAATGGGGTCGAATAATGCCCCACAAAACTCAAGAGTGAGCACCGATTTTTCGCGATCTTTGAGTCCAATTCCAAATAGGTGTGTCCATCACACTACCTTATTTGGAATTGAGCTCAAATCTCATCAAAAACTCGATACTCTGTACACTGAAAAATAAGCTGGCCAATGTAAAGCCGTTTGGCTGTGTTGCATAATTAAAACATAGAGTTACGCAGCTTTTAGAATTTTCCTGTAGGAAAATTCTTTCAACCAACGCTAGGGGGGGGGCAAAATGCTAAAGGCATTTTGCCCCCCCTCTCTGTATCTTGAAAGCAGATCCGAAGGATCGATAAAAGATGCTGAAACCTTGGGTTTTAACAAGAACGTATTTTTTTTCCT
>JAUHQG010000016.1 GCA_030408475.1 Candidatus Amphrikana amoebophyrae | reverse complement strand
CTTGAAGTAATGAATAAACTATGGGGAGCATAATAGGAAAAAAAATACGTTCTTGTTAAAACCCAAGGTTTCAGCATCTTTTATCGATCCTTCGGATCTGCTTTCAAGATACAGAGAGGGGGGGGCAAAATGTCTTTAGCATTTTGCCCCCTCTAGCGTTGGTTGAAAGAATTTTCCTACAGGAAAATTCTAAAAGCTGCGTAACTCTATGTTTTAATTATGCAACATAGCCAAGCCGTTTTACACTGTTTCTCCCGAAGGGAGAACGCTTCCGTGAGTAAATTGCATCCGCAATTTATTCACTAAAAAACATGGAATTCTAAAGGGCCTTGGCCTTTTGGCGGGGCTTGGGATAGAGCCCCAAGCTTTAAGCGAAGGTGAGTGTTGAAAGATCTGGAATCACTTCGATATTGCGATTCACCTTGGACTTTAATATTGATTGAATCGCATTTAAAGTAGCGCCTGTTGCTGAATAACAAGAGGTGCAACTTCCTTCATACGTCACAGTCAATTGATAATTATCAATCTTGGTAATTTTCACATCACCACTATCGAGTTCTACATATGGGCGAACATCTTTAGCGATCACATCTTCAAGAAGTGACATTTGTTGCTCTAATGAATACTCCAAGAAGTTAGGATATTGCGGCTCTCCCCCATCATCTTCTTGAAATGGAGTTGGCGGCACATAATTAGATGCAAATGGAATATCTTGACACTTTTCAACTGCATTACTCATTGCTGATAGGGCTAAATTTAAGTGAGTATAGGCTGATTTTGGAAATGCTGCTATATCTGCTCTATCTCTTAGTTGAGAATCGATAAAATCTGCTGACATATGATTGGCTTGATCATAATTCTTACGCAAGACTAATCCACACAATGTTTGCAAAGCGCCAGCTAATGCGCTATCTCCAAACATTTGAAACTTGCAATCTGCTATTTGACCATCATCTTCGTCTACTAATAAGTAGATTTTGGCTACATTGCCATCGCGATATCTACCTGATTTACCCGTTACTAATCTCATTTCGCAAAGATCTGCTTCTTTATGTGTAATTACGCCAGCATTATGTGGCTTTAATATAGCTTTACATAACTTTTTGCTATATAAGTCCCAGGCAAATTTTTGGTGAAATTTAAAACTCATCTTCCTCCAAATCTTGCGCCATTACTTCTAATTTTAGATAGATTTTTCCAATATCTATCGCCATTTTTTCAACTTGCTCTAATGTTTGACTCACATCAAATGAAAAAGCCAATGCACTATTACTACTTTCACTATCAAGTCCACATTTACCTAGCAAATGTTCCAATTTCTGTACACTGCCCCCTCCTAACGAAGCTAAAATATTTTCACTTCTTAAGTGAAATAACAAGAGATCGGCCGCAACTTTAGGAAAGAGTGCAACTGATTGATGTGGTACTCTCATCTGATTCATATAAAGTGGCTTTACGCTTGGAACCTCTTTTTGCAATGTCGTTTCAAAATGATCGCGTAAATGGGCTAAATGGAGCGTCGATTGATCCATCTCATCTATTTGCCTTTGACACTCTTTTCCAAATGCATCAAATAAATCTTCATCAATAGCTCCTCCGCGAAGTGGATTCAAACTCTCGGATGATGGGATCATCCCTTTAAATTCCACTCCCTTTTTAATAAAAAGAGCTCCAGCCCCTTTTTTAACCGAAAAACTAAGATAAGAAATAGGAAAGTCACGCATCATAAAGTAGGTTTTACCTATACAATCGCTAATATTGAGATGCAGTAAAATTTCATGTTCTTTGCAATATAGGGCAATTTCAGCAAGAGATTGCATCACACCTGTTAATGGATTCGATAGAGATAAAAATAGAGCTCCCGTTTTAGGAGTTGTATGTAAGTTTAATATGTCGCGCGTTAGCAATCCAAGAGAATTGACACTCACTTGCTCTACTAAACAACCTAAATCTTCAAAGCGAGCACCATTTAATAATGTAGCTGACCCTTCCAAATTGCAAAGCAAAAATTGAGTCCGTCCATTTTTAACCATATGGTCATAATATATAGAGTGGAATACTTGGGTAATCGATTCTGCATCAGAAGATGTAAAAACAAATTGATCTTCACTATTTGCGCCCGCTAAAGCGTAGATTGACTCCACTGCCTGATCTATCAACTTCATTTATTTAACTCATTAAGATCAGCTTTTACAAATTTTCCGTTATCATAAACATAAGCGAGTGGTACGCCAGTTGGAATCTCAAATGCCAAAATATCTTCCTTACTCATCCCTTCAATAGAATAGACTATTGATCTAAGTGAATTGCCATGAGCAGAAACTAAAATATTCTCCCCACTTTTTAAATGAGGCACTATTTTCTGTTCAAAATAAGGCAACGTTCTGCTGGCTGTTAATTCCAAGCTCTCACCATTGGGAGGTGCAATATCAAAACTTCGTCGCCAAGTTTGAACCTGTTCTTGACCAAATTCTTCAGCGGCAGATGCTTTATTTAAACCTTGAAGATCTCCATACATGCGCTCATTGAGATGCCAACTCTTATAAACCGGTATAAGCCCAGATCTATTTTTTTCATCATTCACTTGCATGTTTTTTTGGGTCTCATCACCTTCATGTTGAAATGCGAGATTTCGACCCCCTGAATGAACACTCATTGCTAAACATGCTGTCATTTGAGCTCGAATTAAATCAGAAGTATATACGGCGGAAAAATCAATCTTGTCAATCAAGTGACCCGCTTTTATAGCTTCGTTTATCCCCTCACGAGTTAAGGGTATATCAACCCATCCTGTGAAAATATTTTTTTTATTCCACACAGATTGACCGTGTCTAAGTAATATCAATATTGGCTTTTTCATATCACCAAATTATATAGTATACTCCCTCTGAGATCAACTTTTTTCGAGATAGATTGCATTTCATACGTAGTTATGATATGCTTTGGCGCATGAAAAATAGACTATCTAAAGTAATTGCTGCTTGCGGAATCGCCTCGAGAAGAGGCGCTGAAGAACTCATTTTTAATGGCGATGTGCGCGTTAATAGCCAAACTTGTCTCACTCCTCAAACTGAAGTTGAGCTCGGTGTGGATCGCATCGAAGTTAAAGGAAAACCTATTAAGGGCGTTGAAAAAAAAGTTATATACGTTCTCAACAAACCAAAAGGTTATGTCTGCTCACAAAACCGTGACCAATCTAAATTCCTTATCTACGACCTATTCCCACCAGAAGAATCAAGACGCCTCTTTACTATTGGTAGACTCGACAAAGACACCTCTGGACTCATTCTCGTCACAAATGATGGCGAATTTGCCCAACAACTTATTCACCCCTCTTCCAATATTACGAAAGAATATGTGGTGAAAACAGTCCAACCCATTCGTAATGAACAACTTAAGCTCATTCAAAAGGGCCAATTTATTGAAGGGCGATTTATTAAGCCTGTAAAGGTGACTCAAGAGAATCAATATACCCTTAAAGTAACAGTTCAAGAGGGTAAAAAGCATGAAGTGCGCCTTTTTGTAACGCGAGCAGGGCTTAGAATTGAAGCTTTAAAAAGAATTCGTATAGGTTCATTAAAGCTACTTAGAATGCCTCTTGGGATTCCAAAAAAGATTTCACAAAAAGATCTGAATTCTTTAACTTCTTCATTTAAAAATAAAGCTAAATAGCCTATAATATCCCTAATTTAACGTTAGGATCTATTTAATGACATATTTAACATATACAAAAGCAGCTGTTCACTGTTTAATGGGCCTGTCGAAAAACAAGTCTAAGTAGATGAGCATCGTCTTTTCGTGTACTTTTTAGTAAATCGCAAAAAGATATACTCAAGTATCATCTAATTTGCGATTTACTAAAAAGTAC
>JAUHQG010000015.1 GCA_030408475.1 Candidatus Amphrikana amoebophyrae | reverse complement strand
ATGGCAAGATCCTTTTTTGTGGTTAAAAAAGAAATATCTTGCCATTTTTTTTGCCTAAATTCAAATAAATTTATGTTATAACCCATGACTTCAGTATCTTTTATAGATCCTTCGGATCTATAAAAGATACAGAGAGGGGGGGGGCAAAATGCCTTTAGCATTTTGCCCCCCCTAGCGTTGGTTGAAAGAATTTTCCTACAGGAAAATTCTAAAAGCTGCGTAACACTATGTTTTAATTATGCAACACAGCCAAGCCGCTTTACATTGATCGTGAACTATTAGTTTTACTATATTTATAAAAAATATTTTTCTAGAATAAAACTCAAACCTTATATATACTACTTGAAACCTTAGGGGGTTAATATGTCAATAAGCACCAATCAGCAAGGATATATTTGGAATGATACTTCAGTAACTTTGGAATTTGTAGAACAATATGTTAAAATTGCCAAAGAGCAAGTCGCTCAAAATCCACGAATAGGACGTTTCGAACTACGCAAAAGAGTTGATGAAATTATTAAAGCCTCGATCCAAGATCTTGACAAGCTTGATTTCGGAAAAGACTTCGGCTTATTTTTCGATAGTGATTTCCAAATGTTGACAGAAGAAAAACAAAAACAAATCGATAACGATATTATATCTTTGTTTGCTGAACATAAAGAAGAGCGCTGGAACCCTACGATGAAAGATGATGTCGATGTTGAGCTGCTTCGAGTTTGGCTTCCCACATCAGGAAATCCCCCCACTGCCCCCTTATTTATCCGTAAGTAAAGCGTTTGTTGAAAAACAAGTGTGATTAGTTGAGCATCGCCTTTTCGTATACTTTCCAAAAAATCTCAAAAAGGTAACCTCAAGTATCACCTAATTTGCGATTTTATAAGCACACTCGTAAAGCAACTTATTCAATAATATTTTACCCATTGGATCCAATTTGACTTTATGATACTATTTCCCAAATTAGGAGCTCATTATGAGATTTGTCTCTTGTACACTATTTATTATCGTGCTACTCTTTGGAGCAAAATTACACTCCCAGGAGCAAAATCTAATGGCTATTGAACAAACACTTTCTATTATTAAACCAGACGCAGTTTCAAAAAATCACATTGGCGAAATTATTGCCCGCTTTGAAGCTCAAAACCTATCTGTTGTTGCAGCAAAAATGGTTCACCTTTCTTCTGAAGAAGCTGGTGGATTTTACGCCGTTCATAAAGAGCGTCCATTTTTCAATGACTTAGTTAAATTCATGACTTCAGGTCCTGTTTTAGTGATGGTTTTAGAAGGCGACAATGCTCTACTTAAAAACCGTGAGATCATGGGCGCTACCAATCCTAAAGAAGCGGCTCCAGGCACGATCAGAGCTGATTTTGCAGATAGCATCGACGCTAATGCTGTTCATGGTTCAGATTCACTCGAAAACGCTAAAATCGAAATCGACTACTTCTTCAAATCTAATCAAGTTATTTCTAGAGTTTCAGCCTAACTCTATTTTTAGTTTTCTCGATTGCAAATTTTTTTTTCAATCGAGAAAACTAGTAAAAAAAATTAAGCCTTAAGTTGTTTGGGAAGTATCGTTATTTTTATCTATTGATTTCTATTCTAATATAGAGTAAACTTTTGCGAAACTTTAGGGAGTTTATTGTCTATTCACGCAATCTCGCTCATTGAGCCATACCAATATTCTACCTGAAAAATTAGCTAATATATTTGCTTAGGTTAGCTCTAAAACCACTATATTGGGGAAATTTCATGGCCGCTATAGCTCAATATCCAACTTTTGATACTATTTATTCATTTTTAGTTTCAAATAGTGCAAAACCAATACTCATCAATGCTATTAATGAGCAATTTTCAGCTGCTCCAGCGCGACTAAATAAAGCTCAAATGGATAAAATATGGATGATAATCATAAGTTTAGGCTCACCTGAAAAAGTGGATCTATATCATCGCAATATTTTTCCAGACTATACATATAGAAAAGCTCGATACCAAGATTTGTCTGGAGCTGCAGTTATAGATAAATCTCCAAAAAAAACTTCTGCAAGTGCTTTTGATAAATACTTTGAGGTATATCAAAAACTAAGAGCTACACAACCACAAGCTTCACCTCTACAAATCCATAACTCTATAATGAAAAATATGCAATCTATGCTTTTGCAAACTGATATTAATTGGATTGAATTGAGAAGTGAAATCATTAAATATTGGGACTGTTATAATACTTTCCAAAAATCCAACCCAACATTGACTGAACAACAAGTTCATGAGCTCGCAAAAAATCATTACAAAACCGACCTCCCTAATCCGAAAAATCCCCCTGCCCTTTCTGTAGATGAAAAATCACTAGCTCATAATTGTTATCCTCAATTTGTTGAAGCATTTCCAAATTTATCTGATAACGAGTTAAAATTATTAATCACAAAAGCAATTATTGCACAAAGGTCACATTCAACATCGACTAAACCTCTTCTGCCACAAATTCCAGCTGATGAACTCAGCCTATTAGCCGATTTTTGGAACAACTACCAAGATATAAAAACAGAGCAACCCGATTGTACTCATAATGATCTCATAAAGCTCGCTATTATCCGCCTAAAAAGTCAATGGTCATGTCCAAGTGCTTCAGGAGCTTTGCATCCCATTTTATCAAAACTCCCAAGCTTATTAGATTTATACTATAATGAATTTAATTTTCTTTTAGCTAAAAAAATTGTAAAATCTATAAAAAAAGGCACTTCAGAAGTTCCCAGAGAAAAAGCACATGCTGCTACTTTTTTTAACTTAGCCCATAGACACCAAAAAATGATCGCAATCAATGATGGTATGTTTTTATTGCCCCATGTTATGTACAAGGAAACTTTGACAGATCATATTCATGATGTTACAAACAATATAAGAGGTAATAATCTCGCAAAACTGATCCGAAAAATTCATGAATTAAGAGAAAAGTACATAGAGCCTCCACCAAGTGTATTAGACAAAATGATTGAAGAAGGCTATTTATCCACTTATTTAAGGGAATTTGTAGAAACTCTTTCGACAAGATCTACACCACTACACAAAAGCTTGCAAGATCTATTAAACGATAAAATTGCAGAGTTAACTAAAGACTATACTACATGCCTAGCCATGCAAAACCAACTAGGATCAAGTGATATTGACAAAAAACTACTTTTTTAATCTCTTTCTTATTGCTTCAAGTTCTTCTAAAAGAGCTTGAGGCATACTCTCTTTAAACATAGAAAAATAACTATCCAGCTCGTCCATCTCTTTTAGCCACCCTTCGGTGTCAATTTTAAGTAACTCATCCATTTGCCCTTTTGAAATATCTAATCCTTGAAGGTCAAAATCTTCCATATGAGGTACATTTCCAATCGGCGTTAACTCTGCTTTAGCATCATCTGAACATCTTTCAAAGATCCACTTAAGCACTCGACCATTTTCTCCAAATCCTGGCCACATAAATTTACCAGCGCTATCTTGCCTAAACCAATTCACATTGAATATCTTAGGCAATTTAGATCGATCAGTAAATTTAGCAAAGTCTAACCAGTGGCTAAAATAATCACCCATATTATAACCACAAAATGCGATCATTGAAAACGGATCATGACGCAGTTTTCCTACGGTCCCCTTCACAGCAGCAGTGAGTTCAGAGGAAAGTGAAGCTCCTAAAAATACACCGTGCTCCCAAGACAAACTCTCATATACAAGAGGAACTAAAGATTTACGCCTTCCGCCAAAGATAATC
The DNA here is from genome assembly GCA_030408475.1 of Candidatus Amphrikana amoebophyrae. Taxonomy (GTDB): domain Bacteria; phylum Chlamydiota; class Chlamydiia; order Chlamydiales; family JACRBE01; genus Amphritriteisimkania; species Amphritriteisimkania amoebophyrae. The sequence goes on along the minus strand of JAUHQG010000015.1, from coordinate 38,863 downwards.
GCATCTATTGGCACACCTTCCGGCTCATCAAACTCTTTGGCTAGTATGGGGCACATAGTTGCATGTGCTGTAAATCTAGAGTTAGGATGAGCCACTTTTTCTTTGCTACTCGGATCCCAAGGTCTTCTTTTCCAATCCATTTTCATCTTAGGAGGGATGTCTGTCATCCCTTCCCACCAAACGTCACCATCTTCAGTTAAGCCAACGTTGGTAAAAATGGTATTTTTTTCAATCGCTCTCATACAATTAGGATTTGATTTTTCACTTGTCCCAGGCGCTACTCCAAAAAAGCCCGCTTCAGGGTTAATGGCATATAATCTGCCATCTTTACCCACTTTCATCCAAGCAATATCATCGCCAACGCATTCCACTTTCCAACCTGGAAGGGATGGCTCTAGCATTGCTAAGTTAGTCTTTCCACAAGCGCTTGGAAATGATCCTGCAATAAATTTTGATTCCCCTTCTGGGCTCGTAAGCTTAATAATAAGCATATGCTCAGCTAACCATTTTTCTTCTTTTGCTTTGACTGAAGCAATACGCAGAGCTAAACACTTTTTACCAAGTAAAGCGTTGCCACCATATCCTGAACCATAGGAAAAGATTAGCTTTTCTTCAGGAAAGTGGGAAACAACCACATCTTCAGGAGAGCACGGCCAATAGCTATCGGTATCGCCTTCATTTAATGGGACGCCAACAGAATGAAGACATGGAATATATTCTCCATCCTTTCCTAACTTATCGAGCACTTGTTGCCCCATACGAGTCATTGTACGCATGTTACAAGCTACATATGGCGAATCACTAAGCTGAACCCCAATCATAGCCAAGGGAGCATCTATTGGGCCCATACAAAAAGGAACCACATACATGGTTCTACCTTTCATACATCCTTTTGAGATCTTATTGAGCCCATCGTGCATAATTTTGGGATCTTTATGGTGGTTGGTAGGACCTGCATCTTTGGGATCTTTAGAGCAAATAAAGGTTCGCTCTTCAACTCGAGCAACATCATTGGGATCTGAAGCGCACCAATAACTTCCAGGGCGTTTATTTTCATTGAGTTTTATAAAAGCGCCACTTTTCACCAGTTCACCAGCTAAGCGGTGGTGTTCTTGCTCGCTACCATCACAAACATAGACATCACTGGGCTCGAAATGATTTTTCCACTTGATAATCCACTCTTGAAGTGCTTTATGTTTGAGTTGGTCCACTTTCATAAACACATCCTAATTTTAAAAATCGTATTGAAAAAACAAATAACACAGAGAGCGTTTTTGGGAAAGCGCTATTAGGAAATCTGCCCCTATAGTCTTGAAATTGAAGCTTTAGCAACAAGATAGAAAATTAATAAGAAGACATTGTCTTAGACTTCTTGAATTGATCAAGATACTCCAAGGCCTTACCAGTACCTAAACATACTGCTAATAGTGGTGATGGGGCAATAATCACAGGGAGTCCACACTCTTTAATCAAGAATTTGTCTAACCCTTTAATTAAAGCTCCCCCTCCTGCTAATACTAAACCGCGATCAACTAGATCGGCAGCAAGTTCTGGAGGACATTTTTCGAGAGTCAATTTCACATTCTCAATGATTTGCTGAATAGGCTCTGCTAAACATTCACGAATTTCAACTGAATTAATTCTCTTTGTGATAGGAAGACCGGCAACTTGGTCGCGACCTCTCACTTCCATCTCTAATTCGTAGTCACCAAGAGGATAGGCTGATCCAATTGTCACTTTAATTTCTTCAGCGGTTCTTGGTCCAATCATCAAATTGTAAGTGCGACGCATGTAATTGATAATGCAATCATCAAATTCGTCGCCACCAATACGCAGTGAGCGAGATTCAACAATACCACCAAGGGAAATAATAGCAATTTCAGTTGTACCACCCCCGATATCAACAATCATGCTGGCAGCAGGTTCGTGAACAGGCAAATCTACGCCAATAGCAGCCGCCATTGGTTCTTCGATGAGAAAAACTTCTTGAGCGCCAGCTCGAAGGGCTGAATCTTCAACGGCACGTTTTTCAACGCCAGTAATCCCAGATGGAACGGCGATTAAAATCTTAGGTCTAAATAGTGAACGGTTTGGAGTGACTCGCTTGATAAGAGCTTTAAGCATACCTTCAGCGATTTCAAAATCTGCGATAACACCGTCTTTCATGGGCCTAACAGCGTGAATTTGACGAGGAGTTTTTCCAAGCATTTCTTTCGCTTTTTGTCCAACAGCGATCACTTCTTTAGTTCTTGAGTCGACAGCAACAACAGAAGGTTCGGCTAAAGTGATACCACGCCCTTTGACGTAAACAAGAGTATTTGCAGTACCAAGGTCAATACCAATATCGCTTGAGAAAACGCTAGTAACCCCTTTCATTTTATCGGTAAGGATATCTGTTAGCTTTTTAAACGTGTTTTTTTCCATGACTCAGCCTGATCATTTAAGTACAATTCACCAATTTTTGGATTGTATATTGAGTCAGCCTTCTATGCAAGGGTATTGTTTAAATATGGGTTAGAATTATTAAGCATTGCCTTTTTGAGAACTTAAGCTTAATTTTCCAAAGAATTATTGATGACCACTTGCGTAAAAACAAGGCTGCTGAAGCGATCACTCTGCTTGGTAAGCTCATTCTACTATAGCTTAAAATAATCAATGATAAGTACATTGAAACCAGACCTCGATAGGAATGGGATATATTTTGCCATAATCATATATTAACTTCTACACTAAAGGCACACTTACTTCTGGGGCCAATCTCTTTAGAAAACCTTGAGTAGTCGTAATAGCAGCCTCTTGATCTTGATGTGGCGTACACATTGATCTATAGCCCAAATGGCGATATACAGAGCTACTAGACGCAAACAATCCCACACTCGAGTCGATAAGTAGATCACTTAACTTCCGAACATCTTTGTTTAATTGACCAGGGATCCTTACATTCGTCCAACTAAAATTTACCCCAGTAAAAACGTTTATTTTTTCCGCAGGGAAAATATCACTAGTATACTGACCTAAACTCATCAATAACCGAGATTGAACATTTGCTTTTTTAACTAACGCATATCGCTTAAGAGTAGAAATAAACTGATTATGTTTAACAATTGCCTCAGGTTTTAATTGGGCCACTTCATCAGATTTCTCGTTGCAGTCATAGGCTGTATCAATTAATGATATAGAAATGTTTTTATACCCTTCTTTGATTAATAAAGCGATGCAATACCAGTCAAACAGCATGTTGCCCGAACCTAAACTAACATAGTTAATTCTTTGATCTTTATCAGGATATTTCTCAATTACTTTTTCTTTTAATTGACACATTAAGTCAAGATATCTCGAGTATTTATAATTAGGATTAGCTTCTGTAACAGACAACTCAATAGCTATTTCTTTACCACATAACATCGGTGATCGTAAAACCTTTGCCCCATCTGATTGGCCTAGAAATAAACCCCCATGCTTTGTGATCAACTCTTCTGAGCGAGTCCCCTCTTCTTTTTTATCTAACTCTACATATTCTGTGATATGATCCAAAACGGTATCTAGTTCTAAAATCTCACTATCAATAGGCTCTATTTTTGCAGGTTGAAGGTGATAAAGAGCTACTTGACAAACCCCTACAAAAGCGCCAACTATTGCGGACAACTTAAAATTATCTCTTAAAGCAAGCATTGAAATAATAGTTATACCTATTGATCGAAGAGTCGATAATTTTTGGCTATAGAGCGATATCAAATATAGCGCGCTACCCGCCACTGCTGATACTTTAGAATAAGGTGACGACTTTACACAAAAAGTGGCGCCAACTACCCCTATTGCAACTACGCCATGGATTGCTGAATTCAAGATATACCTACTTATTTATTAAAGATGAGGGTAGTATAACTAAATCAGCATTTTATTTATATAAAAACCTAATATATATAAATTAAGTTTAAAGAATTAACTTTGTAATAACTCTAAAACATCTTCCCAGGTAAGTTTTGAAATCGCTTCTTCATCACAACTTACCACTTTTTTGACTAGCCCCTGCTTGCGATTTTGCATCTCCACAATCTTCTCTTCAATCGTGTTCATTGTCACCAACTTATAGACTGAAACAGCTCTGTTTTGCCCAATTCGATGAACCCTATCTGTCGCTTGATTTTCTACAGCTGGATTCCACCACATGTCATAATGGATCACAGTATCCGCTCCAACTAAATTGAGACCCGTCCCTCCTGCTTTAAGAGAAACTAAGAAAACTGAAATCGTTGAATCTCTATTAAACTCTTTGACAATATCTAAGCGATTTTTTGTAGATCCATCTAGATATGAAAACTTGATCCCCATTTTTTCAAAGTCATTTTTCATAATTTGCAACATTTTGGTATATTGCGAGAAGATAACCGTCTTATGATTACCTTCAATTAAGTTTTGAACCAACTCTAAGAGCATTTCATATTTGGCTGAATCGCCAGGCTCTACACTCTCTTTTGCAAATATAGCGGGATGACAACAAATTTGCTTCAAACGGGTAAGGGTTGCTAAAACATGAATTTGAACTTTGTCAAATCCATCTCGCTCAACGAGTTTTGTAAGCTCATCCCTTGCTGATGCTGCGTAAGACTTGTAAAGCTCTTGCTGGAATTCTGTTAAATGGCAACGATAAGGAATTTCCGATACAGGAGGGAGATCATCAAGTACATCTTCTTTCATACGGCGCATGATAAAAGGGGCCACTTTCTTTTTTAGATAGTTTAGGTTGTCTTGCAACTCTTCTTTGGGGACACGGATATATTTTTCAATAAATCGATCATAGGAACTCAAAAATCCTGGCATCAAATAATCAAATAGCGACCAGAGCTCTTCCAAAGAGTTTTCAATAGGAGTACCAGATAAGATAAGCCTATGTACCGCATTGACCATTTTTACAGATTTAGCATTGCGAGTGCCACGGTTTTTAATGTGTTGAGCTTCATCCAATATAGAGTACTTAAAGACAGTAGGCTGATACATTTCAATATCTTTTTGAAGTAAGCTATATGAAGTAACGACGACATCGTATTTAGAAACCGTCTGAATCATTTTTTTTCTCTGATTTGGTACACCATCAATCACTAAAACTTTAAGATTCGGATTAAATTTGTGAATCTCTTCATACCAGTTATATAGCAATGAAGTAGGACAAACGACTAAAGAAGTATCCCCCTTTTTTTGAGTCTGAGTCACCGCTACAATCGCTTGTAAAGTCTTTCCAAGTCCCATATCATCAGCTAAAACTCCAGATAGGTACATCAAGCGCAATCTTTCAAGCCACTGAACACCTTCTTCTTGATAGGTACGAAGCTTTGCATTGATCACTTTAGGGACAGGAGAGAAATCAAAAGGCTTTTCCCCCAGCATTTGTCGACGAATCTCTTTTAGAGGATCGCTCATGGTGAACTCGACAGGCAAATCCTTAAAGTTTGAAGCATCGATGTTGGCCAATGTCCATAGAGGACACTCCAATTTATGATCCGCCAACTTATCAATTCTAAGTTCATCAAAAAGCTGCACCACTTTGCTCACTTTTTCTAAATCAAGCACCAATATTTTAGGCAACTTTGACTTCATACTCTTAGATTTTGCCTTTGCGCCAGAAACATCGAGCTCTAAAAAGGCTCTCTTAGAAAGAACGCATTCCCAAATGCGGTCCATCCTAATTCCATTCAGTTTTCCATCCACTTTCAAGTCTAAATCGTAACTATCCATCTTGCCAGAATGTGAAAGAGAAATAGTAAAGCTAGTTTCATCATAAATAAACTGATCAAGTAAGTTTTGAGGACAGTTAAAAGTAATTCGATCTTTATATCTTGGGATAATATCGGTCATAAACTCGATGATTTTCTTTTCACTTTTAGCCACAAAATGGCCCTGAGCTTCATTGAAGATAAAGTCTTGAAATACTTCGTCTACTAATTGTTGCTCTTCAACTAAATTGCGCCCAACAATCCCCTCTTCAGTAACAAATGAGTTGAGATCGTCTTGAGTCATTTTCTCAACGCAAGCAGGGACAAGGGAATCACCATATTGAAACTTTAATACAGCTTCAAGTTCACCATCTAAGAAAGACAAATCACAAATTGCCGCCATATCATCAACAAAAGGGAGCGTTACAAATTTTTCCGTGATCACTTCATTTTCAACATTACAAAATTGGTGCAATACCGGGAGGGAGTTTTCCACAAAAGTGCCAAATAATGGCTCTGGAATAGTCACCTCACGCATTTCTTGGATATGAAGCAAGTGAAGGCGAGTAACATGATCATCAAATCGGTAATAAACCTGATCAAATAACATGCCAGGCATGGCAGACTCAAAGAAAGTGACGTCTTCTAAAATAACTTCTTTGTCTTCAATTTGAAGAGATGGATTTAATAAAATTTTTGAAACAGGAGGGTCAATATATTCTATAGCCAATTTGAATTTAGCAGGCTTATGGCAAAACATAAGAGGCGTTTCTAAACTTTCAAAATATATACAAGGCAATACAAATTGGCTTTGATCTTGAAATGAACCGTGTTGTTTTTGTAATTTTTTATACTCAATCTCAAAGGCTGAAGACAATATGTGACCAAATGATTTCACTTCAACAGCAGCAAGCCTTTGCCATTTTTCAGATCCAGATCCCGTTGTCGAAGCGCTCTTATCAGTAAATCTTGCATAGTCAATGAGCATACGGGATAAAACTTTATAATCAGAATCAAAGGAATCTAGAGAAAAAAGATATCGCTTGCCCCCTATATATAGTGGCTCAGCGTGTCGAAGGGAATCGATAAACTCACGAGTATTGGGAATATGCAGCGGTTTTGATCTAAAAGGCAACCTCAAAGCGAGCTGGAGCTCAATAATTGATTTTTTTCCATCTTTGGGCATGGAAAAAATCATAGCTAATTCTGCTTTATCTACAGCGGTTTGTCTCGCTGGTAAGAAAAAAGGTGACCTTGATAAAACTTTAGACGCGTGAATATATTCTTGCAAAAGCTCTTTTTGATATTGCTTGTCACGCCTTTGACCTTCTTTAACTTCGGCCTCTTTTACTACTTCAAGAATTTTCTCTTTTTCGTCTTCATCAATCTCTTTTTTGCCACCTTCGAAGTCATTTTCCTTTGAATAGTCAACTAAAATGGCATCTAAATTGGCATCTAAAAAATAGAGCAGCGCAGCTAAATGTTGACAATCATAATGGTAGGGGCAATCACAATCGGAATCGATCGTCTCATTATCGAGTCTATCAATCTCAATTTCACTCTCATACGTATTATTGTATTGCCCTTCTATTTTTGCATTCACTCTTAATACAGAGCTATCTAAGTGCAAAATTTTAGCGGCGACAACTTTTTTTTCCTCAAAGATTTGTTTACCCTCTTTGAGCACGTTTGAAGAGAAGTCTTGTTTAAGCTTACGCAAATTCAACATATTTTTTCCAAACTGAAAATAATTACAACACCTAGCTTTTACCTTTTTTTGATGATGCCCGCAAGCAAAAAGAATGAAAAAATTGTTTTTATTTCTTTAGTTGACAACAAAACATCTGAATTTTATAATCGGTCTCATCTTTGCGGATGTAGCTCAGTGGTAGAGCATCACGTTGCCAACGTGAGGGTCGTGAGTTCGAATCTCATCATCCGCTTTTTTTCTTGTCTATTATCTTTTCAACTCCTATACTTATCTTAATTAAATTTTTGCAAGGATAAGGAATTGTAATGGCAAAGAGTACTAAAGAATCTGAAAATGAGACTAAAGCTAAAAAACCAGTAGCCAAAAAGGCGGCTCCTAAAAAAGAAACAGCTACAAAAAAAGCTCCCGCTAAAAAGCCTGCAGCAAAAAAAGAAACAGCTACAAAAAAAACTCCTGCTCAAGAGTCTGCTCCTAAGAAAGCTGATCCTAAAAAGGAAACTGTTAAAAAAGAAGTCGCGACTAAAGCAGCTCCTAAAAAAGTAGAAGAAGCTAAATCTCACACTGACACTTTCACTTCAGACAACATTTCTCTTACTGTCACGAAGCATCCTCAATGCGCTATAGAAATGGCTGTTCACGCTAAAAAGCCTCTTATCGAAAAAGCAAGACAAAAAGCTTTAAAATCTTTAGCCAAAGATGTCACCATACCAGGCTTTAGAAAAGGCAAAGCTCCAACAAGCATGCTTTTAAAACGATTCCCTCAAGCAGTTGACGAACAAATCTTTAAAGAACTTGCCGATCTCGCTTACAGAGAATCTCAAATGCTAGCTCATTGCCCTCTTTTAAATGGCAACTCTCAAATTAGCTACGATTTACTCAATCGAGACCTAGAAAAAGGGGTCGACATGAGTTTCACATTCGAAAGCGAACCTTCTATCCCTGAAATTGATTACTCTATTATCGACCTTAAAGGGACTAAACTTGAAAAAGTAGATGATAAAAAAATTAACGAAACTATTGATCAAATTCGCTCTTTTTATGCTACTAGCGACGTTGTTAAAGATCGCGCTGCTAAAGAGAAAGACTTTGTCTTATTAGATATCGATGATCTCGAATCCACCCCACCTGTTACTGTCTTTAAATCAGCTAGATTTGAAGTGAAAGAAGATGGCATGGCTGAGTGGATGCTCGAACTTGTAAAAGGGATGAAGCCTGGTGACTCAAAAGAAGCTACTTCTAGAGCCAACAGCAACGACTCAGACAAAATTAAAGAGCAGTTTAAACCTAAAAAAGTGAAAGTAACTCTCGTAGAAATTCAAGAGATGAAACTTCCTGAAATCAACGATGAACTAGCCACCAAGGTGGGCGTTGCTACAGTTGATGAAATGAGATCTCAACTCAAAAAAATGCTCGAAAAACAAGCTCAAGAAAACTTCGATGAAGATAGAAGAGAACGCGTTTCTAAAGCTCTACTAGAAAAAGTTGTATTTGATATCCCTAAATCTGTAAAAGAAAAAGAATTTTCTCACAGATTTAACCACTCTTTAAAAAATGAAAAGTTTAAAAAAGAATGGGACACTAAATCTCGCGCTGAGCAAGAAGAGTTCCAAAAAGAAATAATGGACGAATCTGATCGCGCCATTAAGCTTTTTTACCTATCTAGAGAATTAGTAAGACGCCACGATATCGCTATTGCTAAGCCAAAAGAACAAGCTCCTCCAACTTCTGTTTTAGAAGCGATGTTTACAGATAGAGACATGATGCACTTCGATACCAAGACTGAAGAAGAGCAAGCTTACCTTATGTCAAAACTCTTGCTGAAAAAAGCTCAAGATTTTTGCGTTATCGAAGCTGAAAAGTTGAAATAGTAGGAATCTTCTTGACGTCTTGATAGCGAGAACGATATAACTTGTATTCTGGAGGTGAGTCTTATACTTGCCTCCTTTATAATCATTAATAGTAGGGAAAATTTCTAAAGAGAGGATATACATGCACTACACCCCTTACGTAACGGAAGATACTGGACGTGGCGAAAGAACTACCGATATTTTTTCAAGACTCTTAAAAGATCGTATCGTTTTCATCGGCTCTGAAATTAATGATGCCGTTGCTAATTCTGTTATAGCGCAACTTATCTTCTTAAAAGCAGATGACCCTAAAAAAGATATCAATGTTTATATCAATTCACCGGGTGGAATTATCTCTGCGGGTCTCGCTATTTATGACACTATGCTCTTTTTAGGCTGCGATATTAACACCTATTGCATTGGAATGGCTGCTTCTATGGGATCACTATTACTTTGTGCAGGAACAAAAGGGAAAAGATTTGCCCTTCCTCACTCTAGAATAATGATTCACCAACCAAGTGGTGGTATTGGCGGCACATCGGATGATATTCGTCTGCAAGCCAAAGAGATTTTATTCCTTAAAAGAATGACCGCAGAAATTATTGCTAAACATTGCGATAAATCTATTGAAGAAATTGTGAAAGATTCAGAACGTGATTTTTACATGAGTCCAGATGAAGCTGTAAAGTATGGTCTCATTGACAAAGTAATGACCTCGCAGGAAAAAACCAAGTAGAGATACAAGTAGATATTTATGAGCCGAAATACATCCCCAACGAAAGAAATTGCATCTTGTTCATTTTGTGGACGCACTGAAGAATCAGTAGAAAAACTGATTTCAGGCCCCAATGCTTATATTTGTAATAAATGCGTTCATCTTTGCATGGATATAATCGATAAAAAGACTGTTCATCACGAGATGAAAGTTCTCAAGCCGATGGAAATCAAAGATCGTCTAGGCGAATACATCATTGGTCAAGATAGAGCTAAAAAAACCATTTCTGTTGCGGTTTATAACCACTATAAAAGAATTCGCGCTCAAAGCAAAAGCGATGACATGGAATATAGTAAATCTAACGTTTTACTATTAGGACCTACCGGATCTGGAAAAACATTGATGGCCAGAACATTGGCTAACATTCTCGATGTTCCTTTCGCTATTGTTGACGCAACCACCTTAACTGAAGCAGGTTATGTAGGTGAAGATGTAGAAAATATCATTTTACGCTTAGTACAAGATGCTGATTATGATATTACAAGGGCCGAGCAAGGGATTATCTACATTGATGAGATTGATAAGTTGAGAAAAACAACAGCCAATGTATCGATTACCCGAGATGTATCTGGAGAAGGTGTACAGCAAGCGCTGCTTAAAATTGTCGAAGGGACTGTCGCCAATGTACCACCTAAAGGGGGGAGAAAGCATCCCAACCAAGAGTATCTCAAAGTCAACACCGAGAATATACTATTTATAGTGGGTGGAGCATTTGTTCACCTTGAAAAGATTGTGGCTAAACGGCTTGGCAAAGGATCGATTGGCTTTGATGCAGAGAACAAGAGAACTTTTGATCATACGGAGCAAAACTATCTCTTATCTCAAGTACAAACAGAAGACTTGGTTTCATTTGGGCTTATACCAGAATTTGTGGGACGATTTAATTCTATAGCTAACTGTGAAGAGCTAGAAGAAGAAGATTTAATTGAGATATTAACAAAGCCAAAGAATGCGATTATCCGCCAATACATCAATTTATTTGAAGAAGACAATGTAAAACTCACGTTTAAAGATGACGCGTATCACGCCATTGCAAAAAAAGCGAAAGTAGCGGGAACAGGGGCGAGGGCGTTAAGGATGATAGTAGAGAATCTATTAATAGACTTGATGTATGAAATTCCATCAGATCCGACGATCAAAGAGATTGTGATAAATGCATCGTGTGTAGAAGAGAACAAACAACCAGAAGTGATCCGCTAGAGCTAGAAAGCGAATTTTAAGTTATTGATTATCAATGATTTAATCCATTTCCTCAACAAGAGTTGCTCTTAGTCCACCCCTGATATCTATTTCCTCTACTGTTGACCCTCGGTCATCATCTTCTCCCACGCCACTGCCACTGCCACTGCCACTGCCACTGCCACTGCCATCATCATAGCCTGTAGCAAGAGTGCTTGCTGCTGCTCCAGCAGCTCCACCACCACCGCTACCACCTTCGTCATCTAATGAACTAAGGCTTACTACTGAAACGCTTCGTGCTCGCAACCTGCCATCGTCATCGCCTGTGGCAGAAGTGCTTGCTACAGCAGCAGCAGCAGCAGCTCCCGCTGGAGGGGTTGGTGTGAGGGAAGGCAAAGCTCTTCCTCTTGGTCTTGGACCTAAATGAGCCGCTGCTCCAGTTGGTGGTGGTGATGCCACTACTTCTGGCACTCTTAATGGTGGCAACGCAACAGACACACCACCAACTTGAATAGAAAATTCATGATCTGATCTAGCTTCGCGAACTCCTATAGGTTGACGTATAAAATTTTCTTTATATTCTGTACCAGGAGCGCTTATCTTCGCTTTTTCATAATCAGCTAAATGCTTGCTTGCAGAATTTTCAGAAATTGGACAGCCAGGGGCAAAAATAAAGCTCTTGACATGTTCTTTTGAGAAGACTTTTGATATGTGCGCTTCTGATGTTGGCCTATCACATTGGTTTCCTGCCGCTAGGGTAAACTTCTTCTGCACCCCATGCGCCACATTTGATGCTCTAGTATGGGCACATTTTAAATACTCTCTATCTATTGCGTCTAAATCATTAAATAAACCAGCTGGCATTGTTAAACCAGCTGCATTCATATTACCGCTCTCACCACATAGACTCGCTGGATTTAATACTAACTCTTGTTCCAATGTTCTTATCGGGTTAAACCCTAGTCGTCTCGCTTCATTCGTTGTTAACATCAATGATGCTACTTTCTTCGCATAGGCTGGCGCTAATGCTTCATCACCTGCTGCTACTTTTCGACCGAATGATTTAAATGTCCGTTTTTTTACACACTTATGAGCCTCTTCTACTTCTTTTTGAAACTTGTCTACAACTGACTTCATCGCTGAATCACTCGCTCCAAAATAACTATCACCCGTTCTATTAGAAGGATCTGCCATCATTTTCGCTCTTTGAGCCATCACTGATACTATGGCATATCCATCCATGTTATCAATTTCGGCTTTTTTAGCCTTAAGCTTGGTCAGCTTTTGATCTAATTCTCTTATTTCTCTATTTAATTTGTTTATCTGCAATGGAATTTGGGGACTTTGAGCCTTTGCAGCTGCAAGATCTTTTTGCTTACTTTTTCTCTCTCCATCATATCGGGCAATAAGTAAATCAAATGAAGCTTGATATTCGTGTATCATCGTCATTCCATATGACATCTGACGTGTCATAATCTCTCGAGCCTTATTATTAGTTCCCAATTTAGCTGATTCAGTATCAAACGCCATTTTCATTTGACTAATCGACTTAGTTGGAACAGAATCTCTTCCTAAGGCTGCAGCTTGTGGAGCATCTAATGAAACAAGCTTTTCTCTAACGCTATCACTTGATCTTGTTTTAGGGGTATAAGAAACTCTAGCCCCCATTGCATTAGAAACATCTCTCGCAATCTCTGTAAATGCTTTTCTAATCTTAAAATCTAATTCGTGAATATATACAGTGGTTGTATTACCACCATGAGTTAGAGTAATTTCTCCTGTACCGTATTTTATCCACACTTTAGGAGCAATACCACCAGAAGAAGTATATGCGTGATCCCAATACTCTCTAAAACCATCATCTTCGTAAAGAGTACGGACAGTTTCTTTAAATAATTCATGTATGTTTTCAGCATCAGAGGCACTCCCTTGAGGACCTGCTCGAACAACTCGGCCTGACATTCCACCACTATAAAGCCTTTGCTGCAACGCATTCGGATCTGCTGTTAGACCGGCGGGCTCAGCAGCACGTGAAAAACCTCCACGAACCATGCTCGTAGTACTTGGATCTGGCACCTGCCTTGCCAAAACTCTAAGTGCTGCTCCTGCTCCTGCTGGTGCTCCTGCTGATGCCATTATTAATTCCTATTAATACCGTCTATTACATATACTAATTATAACAAATAAAGCTTTAATTTTACACAATAATAAGCTAATTACGCAATGCGTAATTAGCTTATAGTTAATAACTTACGAAGTTTTATCCTCGAGTGATGTTATTAGCCTGAATTTGGCGCTCTAATTGGACCAAATCTTCAGCATGTTGAGCCGCTTTTTGAGCCGTAGCCTCAGTTGAGCTCAATATTTGTTGGTTGATTTGCTGGTTAGATTGAGCAAATACAGCGTTTCTTTTAGAAGCCGCTTGGCTACCATCGCCTACAGCGGCAATTTGATACTTAGCTCCTGAAGCTGCAGCCTGAGTAAAACTATTTATCATCTGAGTATGTTGATTTCGTTTACTCACATTATTACTAACCCTACGTTCTGCGCTATCATGATTATTTTGAGCTATTTTTCTCTTATCTTTAAAGCTCTCTTTAATCCTTTCTATCTGTTTTTTAGCCGTAGCTTTTTGCTCATCAGTTGATTCAGGATCGCGAGATCTTCTCACTAACTCTTTTACAGAAGCTTTAGCATCGTCATAGCTAACTTCATCAGGATGAGCTCCACTTGCATTTACACCATCTTTGCCAAACGCTTTAAAAGTTTTAGAATGACCATTTTCAAGTTTACGGATATTAGCATCCACATGATCATCAGGGGCTGCTCCCCCGTGGCCTACACCGGCCCCAGCTGGAGCTCCTGGCGGCGCTTCTAAAGCTTCTGATTCTGCATGATTAAGGCCATCTAAAACCTCATCATGATTTCCCATTTCTGATTTAGCACTATCTGACTCTTGAAGATCTACTTTATCAGATCTTGCTCCATGTGCCGCAAAACCCATTGAAATAGCACCTGATAAACCAGAAGATATACCACCGACTAAGTCTCCAAGAGCTTGTTTTTTAAGAGTCTCAGACTCAAACTTTGCTGAGTTATTAGTAGCTGTAGCATACACTCCTATATCTTCTTTTAAAAGAGAGAGCATATCCGACATAAATGAGACATAGTTATCCATTGTCTCTAAGATATACTTTTTACTTAACGCTAAGCCCGATAATTGAATTGGTCCGTTAAAATTGATGCCCCCACCCGAATTTAAACCTGACATATTTTTACCTTTTTTTATTACTTTTTAAACAATTTACGATGCTAATGCTTGAGCAGCCGAAGCAAAGACTGCTGCAATTGAGTTGGCATCAGCCATAATATTGGGTATAGCCTTGTAAAGCTCATTAAATAGCTTGCGATCTTCAGCTTGAATTTGATCTTGGATCTTAGCTATCGCGTTATTCTCTTGCATTTCAGGTTGATCCTTCGACATTTCTGTTTCAATCTTTGAAATCTGGATTTGAGCTGTTGCCATCGCCACATCTGTAGCTGATTGACCAAGACCCAATGTTGTTTGAGAATAACTCAACATCATAGCTGGATTAGAAGTGATTTTATTCATCACATCTTTGATCATTTTCGTCACTTTATTACCAGCCGCTTCAGCTTCGCGAGCTCCACTTTGAGCCCCTTCTTCTAAAGCGTTTCCTGAGTTTGAAGCTCCAGACATTGAAGTGCCCGCCTCAATAGTAGCCACCATAGCTAAAAGAGATAAGATAATGGTCATTAACAGTTGAACCATTTGTTGATCTTTCTTAGGGAATAGGGTGGAAA
This sequence comes from Candidatus Amphrikana amoebophyrae, assembly GCA_030408475.1. Taxonomy (GTDB): domain Bacteria; phylum Chlamydiota; class Chlamydiia; order Chlamydiales; family JACRBE01; genus Amphritriteisimkania; species Amphritriteisimkania amoebophyrae. The sequence continues at coordinate 23,815 of JAUHQG010000015.1, read as the reverse complement.
ATGATATAGCGAGATTTTCAGCTAATCCAGAGTTTGAAACGCCAGCCGCAGCGGTCATTTTAACAGCGCCTAAAAGGCGATCTCTGGCGATTTTTTTACCCGCTGTTTTTAGATCAGTCTGAAGCTGCTCGGGCAACTCATCCACTGCTTTAGTGGCCACTTGACCCATATTTTCAGCTACTTCTGTCGCTATTTTTTTAGAAAGAGTTTTTGCTAGCTTCTTGCCAACATCTTTAGCCGCGCTACTTGAAACTTCAACTCCTTCTTCAGTCGCCGCTTTAACGCCTTGCTTAACGCCTGATTGAATTCCATCTTTAGTTCCTGACTCAACTGACTTATTGACAAGATTAGATCCTAAACCATCTTCAGCTAATTGATTAGCGCAATCTTCAGCCGCTTCTTTTGCCGCTGTTTCAATAATAGTAGCCATCTCATCAGAGCCAATCTCAGTCCCTTCTCCAAGAGCGCTAGAGACGGCATCTTTGACAGCAGCTTCAACAGCATCTTTAACAGCCGATTCTACCACTTCTTTGACAGCGGCTTCAGTGGCAACTTTAGCTCCTTGAACGGCAGCGCCAGCGCTACAAACGCCCATAGTGACCACAACTTCAGCTAAAATAGTGATAGCACTTGCTAATATGTTAGCTAATTTAGGAGAACATCCCATTTTTTCAAGCCCTTTAGCCACAGCTTTAGTGAAATCTTTGGTTCCACCTGATTCAGTAGCGGCAAATAAAACCATCATAGCGATACAAAGTTCAACTTGACCGGTGATAGCCGCCACAGCGAACATGATCCCTTCGATCACATCGGCTAAAATACCAAGCCATTTCATTTCTCTTTTCTGTTTAGCCGCTTCTGCGAGTTCATGCTCAAGTTTTTTAGCAGCCGCAATCGCTGAATTAATGGCGGCTTGACCAATTTTGGTATCAATTCCATTTTTAGCCGCTTGGAATTTTGATTCATATTCTTGAAGTTTGTTAGTAAGCGCAGCAATTTCAGCTAAAATATCTTGCAACGTTTGCGCGCTAACTTGATTTTGACCCGATTTGATATTTAAATTATCTTCTTGATGGCTATTTTCTAAATGGTGTTGAAGTTCATCTAGATTACTAGATAAAACGCCCATCAAAGCATCAGTGGGCTTATTTCCCTTATTAGTTGAAGAGTTATTATTTTTACTTTCAGATTTTTGTTTTGCTGAAACAAAAGAATCCGAATCTAGCCCCTGAATTTTATATGCCATATTTTTATTATTACCTTGTTATCTGTAATGATCCTCGATCACTGACTATCCTTATGCAGGGAAAGCTTGTGACAGAAGATTATTAAAGAAACCAACGCCATTAATAATGGTGGAGGCCATATTCAACGCTTCTTGTGATTGCGATGAATCGTTATTGACATCATTTGTTGCTTTTTGTGTTAGATTTGAAGCTTGTTGCTCTACGTTATTAACAACTGAGTTAGCTTCGTTATACTCAACTTGCCCTTTACTCAATGATGAGCTACTTCTAGAACCTGCTATAGAGTGGGTATAAATATAAGAGAGCCATTTTCTCCCTTGACTCATGGCCGTCGCTTGTAGATTTGATAATGGAGATGAACCTTCACCATCAACAACAATAGCATTGTTAACAGCTCCAATATAGCCCTGAAGGGCCTCAATCATGTTTTGTTCGAAATTTCCTGAACCGCTGATATCTTGATCTGCGACACTATTTGTTGCCATGGTATACCTACTTACCCTAGCTTAAATGCCGCCGTCATCTAAGAAATTTTTGATACTTTGAGAGTAATTCTCTCACCCCTGCAAAGACTTTTATTGAATGCTTTTCTTACCAAAAGTTACATTCATAAATGGCCTCTTATTGAATTATAGCAAATAATAATAATTATTTCAATAGTTTGCAAAAAAAAGCTAGTTACATTTATTGCAACTAGCTTTTTTTTATGAAATTATAATGTTATCCACGAGTGATGTTATTAGCCTGAATTTGCCTTTCTAGTTGAATAAGATCCTCAGCATGTTGAGCCGCTTTTTGAGCTGTGCTTTCAGTTGTACTCAATATTTGTTGATTTAGCTGTTGGCTAGAACTTGCATAAGTGGCATCAGCCCTCGCATCGGCTTGATGCATTGTAGTTGCCACTTTTCCTCCAGCACTAGCAGCTTGCGAAATCGCTTGAATCATCTGAGTATATTGCTGTCTCTTATTAGAATTATTTGTAGCTTTTCCATCCCAATGCTCTCTTTCATTTTGAGCTATTTTTCTATGTTCTCTAAATCTCTCTTTGATATTTTCTAAACGTTTTTTAGCATATTCTCTGTCAGATGAGGTACTCTCTGGATCTCTTGACCTTCTCACTAATTCTTTTGTCGCTTCTTTCACATCATCATAGCTCATTCCATCAGAACTCGATGTTGTGTCTGTTCCGCTTTCTCCAAAACGTTTATAAACTGATGAATTTCCATTTTCGAGTTTACGAATATTAGATTCCACATCGGTACTAGGTGCTGCTCCTGCTGACCCTACTCCAGCTCCCTCTGCAACTGGCGGCGGAGCTTGCAAAGCTTCTGACTCTGTTGAACAAAGGCCATCTAGCACTTTTGAGTGATTATCCATCTCATTTTTAGCTCCATCAGATTTCTCACGGATTGAACTATCTGATGAACTTCCTTTCATCGTCATCATGCCAACTGCTACTGCTGAACCCAATGATGTGATACCACCAGTAAATTCGGACCAAGCTTGCATATCAAGCGCTGTTTTTTCAAAACCAGCTGAACTTTGTGTAGCCTTTGCATACGTTGTCAAATCTTCACTAAATAGCGTTAGCATATTCGACATATATTTAACGTAGTTATCCATGGATGTCAGCAAGTATTTCTTACTTAAAGCTAAACCTGATAACTCTATTGGGCCGTTAAAGCTGATGCCCCCACCTGTACCTAAATCTGTCATATTTTTACCCTCTTTTAATTTTTATACATTTTTTAAGCTAAACTGGCTTGAGCTGCTGCCCCAAACATTGCCGCAATCGAATTGGCATCGGCAACAATCGTTGGAATCGCTTTATAAAGCTCTTCAAACAGTTTTCTATCTTGCGCTGCAATTTGATCTTGAATCTTAACAATAGAATCTGCCTCTTGCATTTCAGGCTTAGATTCTGCCATTTGGCGCTTTATGGCTGCCATTTTGAGTTGACCTACTGCCATACCAGCATCAGAAGCCATCTCTCCCATTCCTGCTGTTGTTTGACCATAACTCACCATTCTTGATGGATTACTCAACATTCTTGACATGATACTCTTTAACATTCTCGCTGCAACATTACTCTCTACTGATTCAGAAGTATCTTTCAAAACATTTCCAACATTTGAACCTGCTTCACCAGAGATAGCGCCACCTGCTAGAGCTGCTGCTATAGACATCAACTCTAATATAAGAGTGAGAACCAACTTAGCTGCTTCATCTTTTGCAGGCAAAAGAGCGACAACATTCTGAATGAGTTGACTATTATTCATAGACGAACTGAGTACCATCGTAAGAGCTCCACGAAGTCGGTTCTTAGCAATTTTTTTAGCAATATCTTTTAGACGAACTTGTCTTGGCTCTGATAGATCCTCAACTGATTTACTGGCAATATTTCCCATTTCTCTTGCAATTTGTCTCGCTATTTTTTTAGCCAAAGTTTTTGCAACTTCTCTAGCTACATCTTTAGCCTCTTTCATTGAAACATCGACCCCTGCATCTTTAGCCTCTTGAGCTCCTTGCTCAACCCCTTTCTCTATCCCTTTTTTAATTCCATTTTCGACAGCTTTATTTACTAACTTTGACCCCAATCCATCTTCAGCCATATCAGTAGCAATATCTTTACCTGCTGCGCTAGCTGCATTGGCAATGATTTCCTCCATTTCAGGAGAACCCATCTTAACTCCATCTTCCAAAGCTTGTTTTACAGCAGATCTCACCGCTTTTTTCACAGCGCTTTGAACAGCTTCTTCTACTAATTTTTTAACCGCTACCTCTGTAGCATCTTTAGCCCCATTAAGAGATATTTCTACGGCTGAACCACCTAAACAAGCGCCCATTGTTACAGCTAATTCAACTACAATAGTAATAACGCTTGCTAAAATATTAGCTACTTTAGAAGAGCAACCACTTTTTTTAAGGATTGTTGCAACAGCATTTGTAAAGGCTTGTGTGCCACCTGATTCTTGGGCAATAAATAGAGCGGCCATAGCCACGCACATTTCAATTTGACCAGTAGCGGCCGCTAATAAAAACATTAGCCCTTCCACTATATCACCTAAAATACTAAAGATTTTCATTTCTTTTTCTTTTGATGCCGCTTCAGCTAATTGAGCCTTTAATTTGTTAGCTGCTTTCTTTGAAAGAGCTATAGCCGCGTTACCAATTTCAGTATCAAAGCCATTTTTTTCGGCCTGAAATTTAGACTCTGCTTCTTGAAGCTTGTTTGTTAAAGAAGAAATCATAGCTAATATATCTTCCAAAGTTTGAGAGGAAAGATTATTATTAACTGATTGTTTTTTTACTTCTTCATCTTGATGGTGATTATTTAATTCAAATTGGAGCTCATCAAGGTTACTTGCTAAAACACCCATCAGCGCCTTAGTATGTTGTTTACCGCCCTGAGAAGAGCCGTTATTATTTTTGCTCTCAGCTTTTTGTTTTGGAGAAACAAAAGAATCTGAATCCAACCCTTGAATTTTATAAGCCATATACTATTACCTACTAATATGATTACCGACTATTTAAATCATGAGGATATAGTAAGATGGTGTCACAATTGACCATCTAAAAGCCCCCCAGGATTTTGTTTAAATAACACCGTTGTTATCTATAATGATCCTCTATTTCTAAGAGTTTCCTTAAGAAGGGAACGCTTGAGACAGAAGATTATTAAAGAAGCCAACACCGTTAATTATTGTCGAAGCCATACTTAGCGCTTCTTGCGACTGCGTTGAGTCATTATTAACATCATTAGTAGCTTTTTGAGTTAAATTAGAGCATTGTTGCTCAACATTATTTATCGTTGAGTTAGCTTGGTTATAAGCCACTTGAGCTTTGCTTAAAGCTGAACCTGCTGCAGCCTTTTGAATAGCACTATTCAAAGTTGAAAGCCACGCTCTACCCTCAGCCGTTGCGTCAGACAGTAAAAAAGAAACTGGAGAGGACCCTTCTCCATCCACAACTATAGCATTATTAATTGCTGAGACATAGCCCTGAAGGGCCACAATCATATTTTGTTCGAAATTACCTACTGACGGAGCTTGTTCTGCTGCCATATTTCCCCCCTTTTACTTAGTTAAGATACCACTCTTATCTAAGCTTTTTTTCCCTCAATGTTACTAGCCGTAACTCGCCCCTATATGTATTTTATCAACTATTAATTAATTATGCAAATTATTATGTAATAATTAATATTTTTTTTAATATTAAAACAAAAAAAAGCCAGTTACATCTAATGTAACTGGCTAGTTATTAGTGATTTATGCTGACTATCCTCGAGTGATGTTATTCGCTTGTATTTGCCTTTCTAACTGAACTAAGTCGTCAGCATGTTGAGAAGCCTTTTGAGCCGTACTCTCAGTGGTGTTTAATATTTGTTGATTGAGCTGTTGGTTAGACTGCGCATAAGTTGATTGAGCTTTGGCATTGGCTTGTCCATCACCTCTTGAAGCTGTATCCCACTTGATGATAGAACTAACACCTTGAGTTAAACTTTGAGCCGTTTGTGAAACCATCATCCCTGTTTGAGAATTAGCTGAAGTCCTACTATCGTAACTTTGTCTTTCATTTTGTGCTGTTTTTATTTTTTCTTTAAATCTCTCTTTAATATTATCGATCCGTTTTTGAACCACTCTTCTTGCTGGTTCATCCGGCGCCGCTCTTTTTTGCCTTACAAGCTCTTTGATAGCCTCACTTGCTTTATTAAAGCCTGGCTTAGTAAGCGGATCTCCTTTTTCCCCAAATTCTTTAAATGTGTCATTGTCACCATTTTCTAATTTTTTAATATCCTCTTCGACATTATCGGGAGCAGCTCCTTCGTTTCCTACGGCTGCTCCATTTAAATTTCTAGGTGGGGTATTTAACTCATCATTTTCAACAGAATTAAGTCCATTCAAAGTTTTATCAAAATTGGTTGATTCATTTTTGGCTAAGTCTGCGCTTGCATTGTTACTTCTATTGGATATTCCTATACCAATTGAAGTTCCTAAGCTTATCACTCCGGAAACTCCAGAGCATATTCCACCAGCTAAATCTGACCAAGCTTGTTGAGAGATTTGCTCTTTTTCATATTTGGCAGAACTATCTGTTGCTGTTGCGTATACAGATATGTCTTCTTTGAATAAATTGAGCATATCACTCATAAAAGACATGTAATTATCCATCGTCTGCAATATATACTTTTTACTAAGTGCTGCTCCAGACAACTCAATGGGGCCATTAAAGCTAATTCCGCTTCCTTCCCCTAAATTTGTACCTGACATATTATTCCCCTAAATTTATATATTTTTATGATTTTTATGACGCTAATGCTTGAGCTGCTTTTCCAAATAAAGTGGCAATTGAATTAGCATCTGCCATTAGAGTTGGAATTGCTTTATAAAGCTGCTGAAAGAGCTTTTGCGATTGAGCCTGAAGCTGATCTTGAATCTTAGCTGCCGCACTATTGACTGACATTGTAGGCCTTAAAACAGCCATCTGATCTTCAATTTCAGACATTGTAACCTGAGCGTTAGCCATCGCCATCTGAGTGGCAGCATCACCAACACCTGCACCAATTTGAGAATAATTCATTAATTTAGCAGGACTAGTCACTGTAGCCATCGCCCTTTTTAACATTTGAGCAACAACATTACCCTCTTGTTTTGCACCACTTACACCATCTTGAAGGAGATCTTTTGTGATACTCCCTCCCTTTAAATTCATTCCGCCAGAAATAGTACCTGCTAAAGCCGCTAAGGAAAGTATAAGCATTGACATAATCAATATCCATTCTTTATCTTTTTTTGAGTGTCCAAGTTGAGACATAGCCATGGAAAAATTTTGTATAAATCCAGAACTTGTAACTGAACCCGAAACGGCCATTTTTAATGCCCCTTTCAATTTATTCCATTTTAGATCTTTACCTGCTTTTTCTAACTTATTCTTAAGATCTTGAGTTAAATCTTTAACCCCTTTACTCGCTACTTGTCCGATGTCATCGGCTACTTCTGCACTAACATCATTAGCCACTGTTTTTACCAAAGCTTTTAGAATTGTTTTAGAAATAGTTTTACCTGCTTTTTCAAGAGCAGAACTAACTCCATCTTCGATTCCTTCCGAAATAGCATCTTTTGATACCGCATTAACAACTGCAGAGCCTAAGCCATCTTGAGCAAACTTACTCATCTCGTTTTTAGCAGCAGTTTTAGCAGCATTTTTTATTAGAGTTTGCATGTCATCAGATGTAGCACTAACTCCATCCTTTAAACCTGCTGTCACTGCATCCTCAACTGCATCTTTTACAGCAGCCTTTACCGCAGTTTTTACAACAGCATTAACAGCTCCCTCTGAAGCCGTAGCCGTTTCTTGAGCAGCCGATGCAGCACTTGCTACTATACCGCTAAGAACTATTTCAACAACACAAACAACTCCACTTCCAATAGCATTAGCTGTTTCTGTAGAACAACCCGCTTTTTTCATTAAAGGAACCACAAGGTTTTGAAGATCGTTAGTAACTCCTGTTTTTTGAGCCAACATAAAACCGACCATCATACCAGCAGCTACATAATTTTGAGAGATACATAACCCTAAAACAGCTAAACCGGCAAAAGCGTCTTCAATATCACCTAAAATACTCATTGTGTGTTTTTCTGATGCTTCTTTTTTTATAGCGGCTTCGAGTTTAGTCGCAGCAGATTGAGCTGCCTTAATAGCCGCTTTACCAATGTTACAACTAATTGAGTTAGTACTATCTTGAAATTTAGCTTCATATTGTTGAAGTTTATTAGTTAATGACGCTATTTGAGCGAGTACATCTTCTAAGGTCTCACTTGACAACCCTTTTTTTGGAGAAGGCAAAGAGACCTCTTCTCCTAAATCTAAATGGCGTTGAAGTTCGTCTAAATTTGAACTTAAAACACCAACTAACGCTTTAGCTGCTTGATTTCCTCCACTATTGTTTTGAGAGCCTTTTTTATTTTTACTTTCAGCCTTTTGTTTTGCCGAAACAAAAGAATCTGAATCAAGCCCTTGAATTTTATAAGCCATACACAATTACCCCTACTATAATTAGTATTATTATCTGTAATGATCCTCTCTACCCCGTTTTACCTTAAGAAGGGAAAGCTTGAGAGAGAAGATTATTAAAGAAACCAACGCCATTAATAATAGTGGAAGCCATGTTTAAAGCTTCTTGCGACTGAGATGAATCTGTATTAACATCGTTGGTCGCTTTTTGAGTTAAGTTTGAAGCTTGCTGCTCAATATTATTAACTTGAGAGTTTGCTTCGTTATAAGCCACTTGTCCTTTGCTTAGAGCAGAACTACTCTTTGCATTTTTAATTTGGCTATTATAAATACTTGAGAGCCATTTTTGCCCTTTACTCATAGCAGCTGCTTGAAGTTGAGATAAAGGAGATGACCCTTCACCATCGACAACAATAGCATTATTCATAGCTCCAATGTACCCTTGGAGAGCTTGAATCATATTTTGCTCAAAATTCCCTACGGAGGGTGCTTGATCTGTAAGTGACATAATATTACCCCTAAATTATATTACCAATTTTAACCCAATTTTATACTGCGGATTAAGCAGTGTTCTAATTTCTAGCTTGCGCCATTTTTACATTCATCCCTTTTCTAATATTTTGCCAATCTGAGAGCATAACATGGACAAAAGCATTTAACCTATTGTATTGATTTTGAGCGTAAGAGAGTTTCGAAGAGTTGGATTGCGATACGCCGCTTAAAATACTTGAACCTTCTGAAAGAGCATCAAAAAACGAAGAAAAAGCATGTGGATTGGGCATATGGCTTCCATTTGGCATAGCTGGACCACCATTGTTAACATTATTCCAAAGAGCAGAGAGAGTTTGGGGACGGCTATAAGGTCCAATAGAAAAATACGAAACAAAGCTGTTTAAACTATTTAAAACGCTGAGAGCATTTTGACCTAAAAGTGGAAAGGCATCTACTTGCTGAGCGGGAGTCATGGCCGTTACTTTTTTTATAAGTTGAGTAAATTGATACTTACTTAACCAAGATCCATTGGTAGGAAATGAAACGCCTAATTTGGAACATAATTTATTAATAAAAGCACCAACAGCGCCCACAAAAGCTTTTTGATTAACTGTCCCTTTATCGTTTTGAAAAACCATATTCTTAATATTTTCCCAGGCGTTAGAATAATCTGACATTGTTTCTAATTGCTTAGCAAATTTGTCGATATTTTTCTCAGTAACAGGAATATCGTTATTCATAAAAACTTCTTTGATAAAGAAGAAAAAGAGCTGAAAAGGTTGCCCTTTTGGAGAAATACCACTACTTTTTATAAGGGCATTAATTTGTTGACCGTTTAAGAATGTAGCAGAGCCTTGAGAGTTACCCTCAGAGCCATACATAGCTTTATGAGTAGATTTTTCATAATTGGGATTATGAGCCCAATTATCATGAGAACGCGAACTTGGTTGCTTATTATTTTCGATATGCAAGCACGTTTGCTCGACCCCTACCATAAGTTACCCCCTACTATAACTTATTAGCTTAAAAGAGCGATGAAACTCTTTAGCCTATAAAGTAATTATAACATAAATTTGAATACTTTTCAACCCCACCAAAGTTGCACAAAACCACCACTTCATAATTCACTTACTTTCAGTGATTTAGAGCTTACTCTGGCGCGCTAAAAACAGACGTGATCGAAGACAACAAAAAGCCCATGCTCGACTAACTAGAGTTGCTTTTCAACAACCCCTCATATTGATCTGATAGCTTGTATTTCCGCCCCCTATTTGAGGGGTCTACAACCGTTATGAATTCTTCTTTAACCCATTTGGAACATAGAGCTGCTCTCGTGCGGGGCTTAAACCCAAATAACTCTCCTATTTGACGACTTGTAATAATCTCAAATTGTTGAAACAACTCCAAAGCTTTACGTTGCTTAGGATCAAGTTTTTTCAGTATACTACTTTGATCAGAATCCCCTTTTTTGCTAGCTTCTGACATATATTTTAAAACACTTTCACAAGAAAATACCATCCCTTCAATAAAATATTCGATCCATCGCGTAATTTCAGCCTCTGCTCGGCCTTTATAATAATTATGGGATTCTCCAACACTTATTGCACCATAATAAGCACCCAAGTTGCGAGCATAGTACTCTTCCAATGAGTAAATCCCCTTTAAATCATACCCACCTAGATATAGTATCAGCATTGTAAGGAGCCTAGCTGTTCTTCCATTCCCATCATAATAAGGGTGGATAGTCGCAAATTGATAATGGACAATAGCAGCAACTAAGGGACAAGGAAGATCCTTAGTAGAATTTATCCAATTTATTAATGCCATCATCAATCCATTAACATCCTTAGCTTCTGGGGGCATGTAAATAATTGCTTTAGTTCGTCCATCTCGAATAACATTTTGTCCATCTCGGTATTTTGATGGTTTTACATTTATTTTCCCATTAGCCATCACAAGGGCATGTAGAGTTTGAACATGCTTTTCCGTAATTTTTATATTTTTTGCTGCCCATATTTCAACTTGAGTCAATGCCGCATAATATCCTCTAACTTCATGTTCTTCTCGCTCTCTCCCTGGAAAATGTCCTTCATGTTTCAACACTTCCTTAACCTGATTTGCTTCAAGTTGATTTCCTTCGATCATTGTTGAATAATGTGTCGTATACAGTCGAGCTGTCTCTCTTAGAGAGTTCAGAATCATTGGAGTCACTGGTAGATGAAGTACTTTTTCTTTCACGGACTCAACACGCATAAGATGGCTTAAAATTTTAGAAGAAATGGTATAATTTGGCTTAAATTTTATCGGCATAATAATTGTATTTTATCTGCATTCTTTAACACCCTAATTATGCAGATAACATGCAGATAAATCAAGAAAAAAGCGTAAAAAACACGAAATTCACAAATAAAATATAGGAAAAGGAGAGAAAATGAAGTGTATTTCTAAAAGCCATTTCAACAAAGTTCATTTCTGAGAACAATATTCCACCATATGCTCGGGTTGTAAACACACTATTTAGTTGCGGGCTTGCGACATCTTGACTTCCATCCCCTTGCGGATCTCTAGCCACGACTTTAACATACTATGCACAAACGCAAATAACCTATTATACTGGTTCTGCGCATATGATAACTTCGAAGAGTTAGACTGAGAAATCCCACTCAACGTTGATGACCCCTCGGATAACGCATCGAAAAAGTTAGTAAAGGCTGTTGCATCAGGCATATGACCTCCCCCAGGGACTGCAACACCACCATTATGCATTCTATTCCATAACTGCGCTAAAGAGAGTGGTTTTATACCTTGTTGCTTATAAGCTCCAAAATAAGCAATAAACATTTGTAACGTATTAATTACTATTAAAATATTAGGACCTAATGCGGGAAATAAACTTTCTAGTTCTTTGGGAGTCATGCTTTTTAATTCACTGTGAATATCCTCAAACTCTGGAATGCTAATAGGAGAGCCATCTGTTGGGAAATATCCTCCCATAGGACCCAAAATAAGATTTAAAAACTTACCAATGCTCGCTCTAAAAGCATCTGTTGTATCATGTCCACTACCGGCTAAATAAACCTGCTTTTTAATCGATTCCCAAGCTGTAAAATAAGATGAAAGTTTCTCCATCTGTAATGAAAATTTATTGATGTTCTTTTCAGCCGCGACTGCATCTTTTCCCATAAAAACATCTTTGATCAAGAAGAAAAAATATTCAAACGGCTTCCCTTTTAGTGGCACACCACTACTTTTAAGTAAGTTGGTAATCCCTGCTGCCGTCATAAAAGCTGCACTTCCTTGAGTATTACCCTCAGGACCGTACATCGCTTTATGTGTCTCTTTTTGAATATTAGGGTTGTCAAAACCCTCATTTGGATTGTACCCATCTTTTTGTAGACCTTCTAACACCTTTGCCCCCCAGCTAGATATCGCTTGCAGTCCCTACTCTGATAAGCTCACATATTTATTATAACAAATATTTGACTTATTTAGCAAAATATTGCGTAACAGCTTGAGATTTAGCTAGTTACGAGCTTGAGTCATTTTACTATTCAACCCTTTTCGAATATTCAACCAGGCGCTGAGCATATTGTGGATAAAGCTATTGAGTCGATTGTATTCGTTTTGAGCAAATTGCAATTTGGATGCGTTAGATGAAGAAATACCACTGAGACTTGACGCCCCTTCTGAAAGGGCATTGATAACAGGACTTATAATTTCAGGGTTAGGTAAATTACCGCCGCTAGGTATAGCTTGACCACCGCCATTGGCCGAGTTCCAAAAATCTATAAGACTTTTTGGAGGTATTCCATTATTGTAATTTTCACCAAAATAGCCTTCTAGAGGTTTCAAACAGTTCACAATAGAAACAACATTTTCTCCCAAAACAGGGTATTTGACTTGGAGACCATAAACACTTAAATCGCCAATTGATTGAATGGCACCTTCAAAATTTAAGCTATCAATAGGATTTCCATTGGTTGCAAAATGAAAACCTAAACGGCCAAATATTGAATTTAAAAACGTTCCTACAGCAGCTCTAAAGGCTTTTGATGTATCGGTTCCACTGCCAGCTGCAAAAAATTGTGATTTAATATTTTCCCATTCATTAAAATATGAGGTTAAATCAGTGAGCTGTTTAGCAAATTTGTTAATGTTTTGCTCTTCAGCTTTGACATCTCTTCCCATAAAAACGTCTTTGATATAAAAATAGAAGAGTTGAAAGGGCTTACCTTTTAGAGGTATACCGCTACTTTTCAATAAATTTTCCAAAGCTGACGCGTTCATAAAAGCGGCTTTTCCTTCGCTATTACCGCCTGGGCCATACATCGCTTTTTGGGTCTCCTTTTGGATATTGGGATTATCAAATCCTGGAGCTGGATTTGGAGCCAATGTTGGTTTGTGAATACCTGTCATACATTACCCGCATTATTCCCACTCCCATTATTACCTAATTTATTACTCTAGTTATTCGCTTGTGACATTGAGCTATTGAAGCTTTTCTTCATCTGGACCCAATCACTGAGCATATTTTTTATAAAAGATTGAAGGCGATTAAATGTTTGCTGTTTCATTTGCAGAGTGGAAGATTCAGCGCCGCTCACACCAGTCAAAATACCATTTCCATCTGATAGCTGATCCAAATATTTTTGTAAAATTTCAGGATTAGCCATACCATGACCCGTAGCTGGGTTAGGTACTCCCCCTATTTCAGCATTATTCCAAAGCGTTTGTAAATTACCATCAGGGTGCGTTTGATAATGACTCGTGGTAAAAAAGATAGAAAGAGTAGATACGCTTTTGATAAGGGTTCTTGCATGCAGCCCTAAAGTAGGACAATCTTTCATTAACAAATCAGTGTTACTACTGCTCTCAACAGTACTGAGCAAAGCTTTAAAATTAGCAGCTTGTCCTGCCTCCCCATTTTCAGGAAATAAGGGAAGACCTATATCATGCATAAATTTTCCAAAAACATCATTTAATAGCTTTGAACAAGCTATACAAAAGGGTTGATAATGATTGTACCAAATATTATTGGCAGCATCATCAAACTGCTGTTTGATGGCATTCCAATCATTTAAATACTGCGTTAAGTTTTTGAGTTGTCCTGCAAATTTATCGATATTTTGAGTTTCTGCATTGGTTTGAGATCCCATCATTTTATCCATTATAATTAAATAAAATGTAATAAATGGGTTGCCTTTAGCTGAAAGGTGATGCTTTGCTAAAATTCCTGCTACTGTATTCGCTGCACTTTGATTTTGCGCCGCTGCGCCTTGAACTGAGCCTACCATTTTTACCCTTTTTTATCGGTTTGTAGACCCCTCCAGAGTGATTCAATGAACCTCTCTAGAGTTGATTATAGCAAATATTTGAATTATAACGCAAATTAGAGAGATATAATATTGCAAGCAACTGACTTTAAGTGAGTTGCACTTTTCTGAAATTGCACATAATTATTGTTCATTGCTGAGTTCAAAAGTAGCGCGTTCAAAAATACAGTAGAGGGCCACTTTAGCCGTTGACTCCATCACCTGTCCACCATATTTGATCACCATTTGAGAACCAGAGGGAAGTGATAATTTACGTAGAGAGTTAGCTAAGATCTCAGAAAAGCGAGTATCTGGGCCAATACGAAAAGCAATTGCTCTACTACTCTTTGGCGTTACATGTGAATTAACTTTAATAGTACACTGACTATTGGGATTAATTGATCTTAGTTCAACAATCATATTATTCTCCTAGTTGAATTTTAGCACACCTACACTATCAAAAAGCATTCCTATTTATCAAGCATTGATACGAATTGCCTAAAATACCATTTTTTTTGAGAATGCGATCAATGGGGCTTAGAGCCCCCTTGGATCGACTTACTTGATTTGCTTGAGTAGATTCTACATAACTATCCCTAATTAGTTTGTAGTATCTCTCTCGCTTATGAAAGACTCTCTTTCATAATATTAATTATAACACATTTTGAATTGTTTTTCAATTGCGCCCTATTGCCCCAAATCTCATTCCACAACCAACTAACAATAAGTTAGTTAAGTGAAAAACAATGAGTTGTTTTTGCGCAGCTTTTATCATTTTGCTTAGAGCATAAAGAGTATTGGATTTTTGCAAAAGATCGCGAAAAGGCAATGCTCCACTAAACACCCCCTCTTCTTTAACAACACTAGCTGTTGGCTTGGGCCATCGAACTATTAAAACTCTTCTTCTGCGCTACCCAATCAGTCAACATCGACTTAATAAACGATTGCAGCCTATTGAAATCTTGTTGCGCCATTTGCAACTTGGATGATTCCGGTCCACCAACTCCACTAATTGTAGAAGCTCCCTCTGAAAAAGAATCCATATAAGCCTGTAACATGGTCGGTTTAGGTAAACCATTAGTACCCGCATTTAAAGCATCTTTCCATGTGTCAAATGGATTAGCATAAGCGTTTCCATTATGATAATCAGATTCAAATAACTTTCTTAAACTATTAATATTCGTTATAATATTTTTAATATTTGACCCAATAGCAGGAAAATATTTATTGATGTCTGCAGGTGATAACTCGGCAATATTTGAAAAGATACTATCTATTGTATGAACATTTAACGAATCCCCATTAGCTTCAAAAGGTGAATAACCATGCGTTGCCATATAGTTGCCAAATATAGAGTTCAACATGCCTGCTGAGGCATTAAAAAATGTTGATTCAACATTGTAGGCAGCTTGCGTATTTTCTTTAACTCCTGAGTTACTAGATGTCCCGATTGCATAAAAAGCATTTTTAAAATTTTCCCACGCTGTTGTATTTCTTGATACTGCTTTTAATGCTGAGGCAAATTTATCAATGTTGCTCTCTTTTTTTTGCGTTTCTATCCCTTCCATCACAACCATAATGATGAATAAATAGCTTTTAAATGGCTTATCAGCAGGATTTATTCCATCTTGCTTTAATAGATTATTAATCCAACTATTATAAGTTTTATTGTTTTTTGACAATGCCGCGACTTGATCTACCGACATAATATTTCCCCCAGAAAATTACCCCTGTTTTGATAAGATTTATCTCAATCTCATCAACACCTAATTAGATTATACCAACTATTTCAATCCAACGCAATATCTCGAGGTGTAAAAAAAGCGCAACACACTCATTACAAGTGTGTTGCGACGTAACATTTATTCTTACTTTTAGCCTGGGAGACCTAAAAGTGTCAAACAAATGAAAAACTGTATTTTGCCACTAGCTACCCGCTTGTGACATAGAGCTATTGAAGCTCTTTCTTTGAGTGACCCAATCACTCATTAAACTTTTCACAACTGACTGAAGCTGGTTATAACTTTGTTGAGCCATTTGTAATTTAGATGATTCTGCACCCCCTACACCTGATAGAGTCCCTTCTCCCTCTGAAAATGCATCTTCATATGGCTGAAGAGACTGAGGATCTGGAAGAGCAGATACCGAAGAGGAAGCATTTATAGCCTTTAGCCATAATTCAGAAGGAGAATAACTAGTTGGAGCTCCTGCTTGAGCTGCTGTGAACGTATTAGATAGTGCGCTGATATTGGTTGCTAAGTTACCTACATTCTTACCGAGGACAGGAAAACATTGAGCGAGAGTTTTTTCAGCGGAGCCACTACCTGCTGCTGCATTGGCAACAAGAGTTTGAACGTTCTGTAACAGAGAACCGACCGTTTTTTGATCAAGAGTTCCTGATCCAAATGGAGGAATACCTTGACTAGCCATATATTTACCAAACACCTGGTTTAATAAATTACCAGCTGCGGCATAATATGCATTATCAGCACTATCAAATTTAGAAGAGCCTTCATTACCAATGACAGCGGCTCCTACGTTATCAAAAGCCGATTTAAATTGATTCCAAGCATTTGTATTGTTTGTAACCCCTTTAAGCTCACCAGCAAATTTATCCATGTTGCTTTCTTTGGCATTGGTATTCATGCCCCTCATAACAACCATAACAAGGAAATAGTAAGCGCGAAATGGCTGCTTTTTAGCGTTGATACCATTTTGTTTGAGTAAATTATCTACCCATCCACTAGACTGTGATTGATTTGCTGATGATACAGCTTGAACCCCTGACATTTATCCCCCCTACAGAAACAATGCTATGGTTAAGAAATTCTCTTAACTTATAAACTAATTATACCACATTTCGAATTCTTTTTCAATGCCCACCAAACAAAGTAAATAACTCGAATAGGTGTGTGAATCAAAATAGAGTAAAATGTGCCTTAAAGGGTCGATAAAAGGGGCAAACCAGTAGTATATCTGATACACCGGCTTGCCCCTTTTATTAAAGATCGCAAAATACCCGCCCTTTTTTTTAGTTGCCTGCTGATTGGGTCTTTGAAACTGGTATTTTTAACTCTTTGAAATAATACCCAAACATACTCTTAAGATATGAAACGACCATGAAATATCGCTTTTCTGAGTAGTTTAGCTTTGATGTCTCTGCTCCACTCATCCCCTTCATAACGCCTGCTACGACGCTAATTTGATCGAGGAATGGTTGTACATATGTAGGATCAGGAAGTGGTGGTTGACCTGGCTCTGTGGGAGTTCCCGATTCTGTTTTTTGCCAAATCGCTTTTAAAGTCGTCGCTCCATAAAAAAGATCATTATTTGATGATGTAATACCAAACCCTTTCATTATTGAATTGATCACCTGCTTAACTGTGGCGTCACCAAATACTTTGGTTTGTGATGAGCCTCCGACAAAACCAAGCGCCGTTTCAAATTGATTATAAGTGAGTTGAGATCCATCTGCTGGGAATACATTTTTTCCTACAAGCCCATTGAGTAATTGAGCGACGTCGATTCGAATTTGTTTATCTGGATCTATCGGTACTCCATTTCTTATTACAGGAGCTGAACCCGGCTTGCCTGCATCAAAATCTTGTCTGATCTTTTCTGCTAAACCTACAAATTGTTGCATCGTATCAAGATCACCGGCTAAAACATTAATTTTAGATTCCATCGTCTTAAGATCGCGCACATCCATGTGCTCGGCTACCATGTAGTAAAATGCGTGAAATGGATCGGTCGCTTTATCTAGTCTATTTTTCTCGCTGAAAACCTTAGCTTGCTCTGCTTGAATTTGAGAGACACCGTAATCTCCCCCCAAACCTGAACGCATTGGACCTGGATCAAAAGCCATACTTACCTTTTTTTTACCTTATCTTTATTATATCAAAAAAAAGATTATTACACAACTGCAACTAACTCACTAACTATCAGCCGCATAAAACAGGATTGTCAATAAACCCTTTTCAATATTTAGAATTAAAACCCTTTGTTGCTATCAAATATGTTGAACAGCCTCTTAAGCTTTGGTCCATTTGTCACGCTTTTTATTTCGTTTTTTTGCACTAGATTTTTTATTCTCTTTCACAGGATCAGCTTCTAAGTCAACGGCTTTATGCACTATGTTTTTTGCTTCCATATGTTTACGTATTTCTTTAGATGATGCTTGCATCTCTTTTCTTGCCATTTCTAGCACTTTTTTTTGATCAGCCGTAAATATATTCTCATCATCAGATAATCGCATCAACTCACTTTCACTCATTCCAACCCGATCACAACTTTTTTGAGAATACTCATTGACTCTCTCCTGCATCGTCTTAATCATTTGCAAAAGTTCATCTTTTTCATCTCCAGTGGCCACTTTGAGCTCTTCTTTCAATTTATTGAAAAAATGGTAAGTTCTCATAATAATATCATCGGCATTGCTTCGCTTATTATTTTCATAGCCTGTCTCTATTGAAGCCAGTAGCTCTTCAAATTCATCATTAATCATTAGCTTTTAACCCACCCTTTTTTCGTTTTAGATTTGCCTTTTTTCTTCTTTTTAGGAATATCTTCCACTATAGGAATCATCTCTTCAGTAGCCTCTTTTAGACGATTCCAGTCATCTTGGTCATAATTTTGTTCATTACATAATATGCGCTGAATCTCACTTGCCTCAATTCCAGAAATATTAGAAAGCTCTTTGCGCATTTTTACTCGTTCAATTTCATAGCTAGCCAATTCAAGTTTTGCTTCTTCTTGCTCATCGGGAGTTCCACTTAAGCTCTTATGATGTAAGTCTTTAAAATGCTTTAAAGCTTTATCAGTAAATTCTGCACTAAAAATATCAGGAGGAAAATGTTTCATTAACTCTTCAAATTCCTTCTCGGCCATCTATTCATCTCCCTCTAATTCACCCGCTTCTTGACACGCCTTTTTATATGACTCTATTACTTTTTCAAATTTACCCTGTAAAATAGCTTTCATCTCATCATAGGTCGCTTTTTCCTCTGGTGCTATATCCTCTTCTGTTGGCAACATCTTTTCTTCTTGAAGCTCTTCTATTAACTCTTTGATGTTTTTCAATTTTTCTATCGCTGCAATTCGCTTAACTTCTAGACCGCTATCAAAGTGGTCTTTACATTCTTGCAAAAAATCATCCAAGATCCCAATCTTATCATTCCAAGTATAATTTTTTTTGTTACTCCCAGAAAATAGGGCCAATACTTTTTGATACCTAGTTTTCATACTCAACTTCTCCTTTATGGCACTAAAGATGAACAGACCCATCTCAAAATCCTGCTTTTCTAAAGAGCCCCTTTCTCTTTTAGTGCCAAATTTCAGATTTCTTGGCTATCACTTATATTAGGGAATTGTTGAAATTTCCAGCAGATCCATTTTTAACTATACCCAAGTGAACTCAAGAAATGGAATTTTGAGTTTAATTAGCCATAAACTCCCTTTTTTATTTGTGTTAATTGCTCTAATTGTGCATTTAATGATATTTTAATGGAATTAATAGAGTTGTCCTATGGCACATGAGGTTGACATTGAACAATACCTCGAAAATTTGCAAACCGAAGTAGGGGTCGAAAAGCTTTTCGAAAAGAAAGAACGTAACACTTTTTTCCTCCCTTTTGGTCAACGCAATATTCTTATCTTTGTCTCAGAAAACAACCTGCTATTAACTGCCAACTTAGGCCTGTTGCCAACAGAAGAAGAATTCATTGAACCTTTTTGTATCCATTTACTCTTTGCAAATTACCTGGGACAAGGGAGTGGCAGTAGTGGGATTGGCCTCTCACCTGATAAACAAACAATCACTCTCACAATGGATGTGAGAGGTGATATTGACTACCGAATATTTAAAGAGCAAATGGAAGAATTTGTCAACTACCTAGACTATTGGATCAATGAAATTGAACAAAAAAAAATAAGAGATTTAAAATAAAGCGAAAAACAACTAACCTACTTTAATCGACTCAATTAGATTGATTGAATAGTTTAAAAAAAGAATGATTTGAAATGCCAGCAGTATTAATAGCAGAAGAAGGTCTTTTAAGCGGAATCAACATTCCTCTCACTGAAGAAGATGAGTGGATACTCGGTCGTGATCCCGATGTTTGCTTCCACGTTTTAGAAGACCCACAAGTGTCTCGTAAGCATGTCATGCTCCGCAAGGAACACGAAAGTTATTTCATTGAAAACTTAAGCGCTACCAATCCCGTTCAAGTTAATGGTGATATTGTTGTCGATCCCGTTGAACTCCAAGACGAAGATCGAATTCAAATTGGCTCCACCACTTTTCAATTCCTCTTGCAAATGCCAAACACAACCCCAACTGACCATCTCAACTCTGATAATGAGGATGAAGAGGACAACAATAAAGTGGGCCCAAATAGTCAAAAATCACCTTTAGATGAAATCGATGATCAACCTTCCATTGACTTAGGTACCCTCACTTTTTCAAACGATATCCAAACAAGATGGATGATCAAAGTTGTTTCAGGTCCTAATTCTGGTGCTGAGTTTCCTCTTGTTGAAGGACAATCTTACTCTTTAGGTAAAGACCCTATTCATTCTGATATCCTCTTTTCAGATTTAAGCGTCTCTCGTCAACATGCTAATCTTCACCTTTCTCAAGAAGGCTCTCTTACTATTGAAGATCTGGGTAGCCGAAATGGCGTTTTGATCAACGCCTCTTTATCTGAAGGCACCACACCTTTAAATTCTCAAGATTTGGTTGCTCTTGGTACCACTGCCTTTTTAGTTATCGATCGTGAATCCGTAAGAGAGACCATATATTCACCACCTTCTATGGCTACTTATTCTGACCACGAATTATCTGATAAAGAAAAAAAAGAATCAGAAGAGAAAGCAAATGCTCTTGCTGAAGAGCTCACCTTAAAAAGAAATTGGAAGCAAACGTTCATCCCCACTAAGCATATTCTTTTTGCGATTCTCGTTTTACTTGTTGTTTTTTCAGGTATTATTGGCACTTTTTCTCTCTTTAAAACAACACCCATCACAATGGCTGTTCGCGATGATGATGCTCAGATAAGAAAAATTATCAAAGATTTTCCCTCTGTTCAATATTCATACACTTCTAATAACGGCATGCTCTTTTTAACTGGGCACGTTTTAACCGATGTAGAATACCAAGAATTACTCTATTTGATTAAATCACAATCCTTTGTGAAGCAAATCGATGACAATGTGGTTATCGATGAATTTGTTTGGAAAAACATGAACGCTCTTTTATATAAGAATCCAGCGTGGCGATCTGTGTTATTTACAGGAACTGCTCCAGGTAAGTTTGTTTTAAAAGGGTATTTACAGACGCTAACAGAATTTGCTCAACTTTCAGAATATGTTAATCGAAACTTTTCCTACTTGGACTTACTTAAAAATGAAGTGGTTGTCGATACTAATTTAGAAACTAATGTTCAAACTCTATTAACGGAAGGCAATTTTAATAATGTTACCTTCCAATTCTCAAGCGGTGAGTTGATTTTCTCAGGCCGGGTCGCCCAAGCGAATACTAAAGCTTTTAATAGCTTGCTCTCTCAAATCGATGCTCTTCCTGGCGTAAGACAAATCAAAAACTACGTCGTCTACACTTCTCACTCTTCCGCTAGAATTGATATAACGAGTCGATTCCAAGTGACGGGAACTTCAAAGTATGGAAATGAGAACCAATTTGTATTAATAAATGGCAAAATTTTATCAACTGGTGAACATCTAGATGGTATGGTCATAACCGCTATCAATCCTCAAACTGTTTTTCTTGAAAAAGAAGGGATAAAATATAGGATTGACTACAATCTTCAATAACTGTTATTGATCATGTCTAACGCAAAAACCCGCTGGAGCCTGAAATGTTTGGTTTAAGAAAAGAGAAAAAAAAGCACCCTTTCGAGTTTGATCTTGAAAAAGATCTTCGAGAAGATGCAAAAAAGCGTACTAAAGTAATCGATGATATCGCTCATCGCAAACAAGAACTTAAGAATCTTCTTCGTGAAGGTGCTAAGTCAAATGAATTCGAAGAATGCGGTCTACTTTTACAAGGCTATGAAGCTTTAGAAAGAGTAATTGACAGCATAGAAAAAGATTAAAGAGGATTTTACTCATGACCAATCTCTGGGCATCAATAGGGTTTCAAACCTTAATTAGCCACTACGCGCAGCTGCAAAGTTCGGTTGTTTCTATGATCAAGACTGTTGCTAGTTCTATGAGTTCTGCAACTCCAGGTAAGTTCTTGCTTCTCCAATTTATGATGTCTCAGGTGACTCAGGTTGGTGACTCAATTTCTAACCTTTTGTCTCAGGTCAATTCAATGATCAATAACGCTGTTCGAAACCAAAAATCAGGTTAACCTATAGGATTTTACTACTATGTCGGACCTAACAAACAAGTACAAAGACGAATTCATCCTCTTTTTAGAAGCTGGATTTATCGCAGTCAATCATGCTGATGAAGATTCAGCACGTAAACTTTTCGCCGCTTCAAAACTTTTAAAACCTGATAATGTTTTAAATGATGTTGGAATGGGATACATGCACATGTGTAAACTTGAGCTCAAAAAAGCTGAAACACACTTCAAGCACGTTCTCGAGAGTGATCCAACCAATGAGATGGCAAAAACTATGCTTGGTATTACCTTAAGCATGTCCCCTCATAAAGGATCTGAAGGCGAGAAAATTTTAACCGAACTTGCAAAGTCATCTACACCAGAAGCTAAGAAAGTGTCTAAAGACGCTCTCACTTTTGTCGATAACTTTGTTAAGAAACGTACCTAAAGCGAATTTATGAGCCCAGATATTCAAAGCCCAGGCAACATGGAGCCAATCAACCCGAAAGAACCGATTGGCGGCCATGATGAAGGCGCCAAGTCTTTTGGCGACTACATGGAGCCTAACCAAGAAGCTACATCAACTGACGCCGGCACAAAAACTGCTGAAAATGTCCCCTCCCCAATGGATATTGCAAGAGGACCCACTCAGCCTCAAGCCGTACCCACTATGGATTCTGTAAATGCCCAAATGGCAAATGCAAGTTCAAGTTTAGGTGATCTACAGCAACAACTCAATACAAAGGATCTAAAGCTAAAGCCTTCTGCAAAATATTTACTTCGAAACAAGCTGACCGAAGCTAATGCTAAAATACGAGATGCTGCAAGTAAATCTGGCGTAGATGTTGGCCCTAATATTGAAAATATTGGGCGCAATAACCCTGTAATGAAGTTTTTAGGACTAGTCACAGATGGTATGAAACAACTCAATGCTGCGCAAAATCACATTGCCATGCTTGGAAAAAATGGCACTTCATTAAGACCTGCTGAACTCCTTATGGTGCAAGCAAAGCTAGCTAGAGCGCAACAAGAAATTGAATACTCTTCAACTATACTAGCGAACTCAGTTAGTGATATTAAAATGCTCTTCAACACTCAAATCTAAAGTCATTGATAATCAATCGCTTAAGCTTTTCAATGTACAGCGGCTTGGCTGTGGTGGATTATTAAAAAAAAGAGGTAACCAGCTTTTTTTCTCCATCCTCGGGATCGGTTTTAAAGATAAAGAGGGGGGGGGAAAAATCCTTTTAGCTTTTTCCCCCCCCCCTAGCGTTGGTTGAAAGAATTTTCCTACAGGAAAATTCTAAAAGCTGCGTAACTCTATGTTTTAATTATGCAACACAGCCAAGCCGCTGTACATTGAAAAGCTTAAGCGATTGATTATCAATGACTTTAGATTTGAGTGT
>JAUHQG010000014.1 GCA_030408475.1 Candidatus Amphrikana amoebophyrae | reverse complement strand
TTCTCAAAAATAGCAACGAAACTTGTACGTTTGGTACAGTAAGTTGCTATTTTTTTCGTGAAAGATCACGGAAAGACGATGTTCATCTAAAAAAGCCTATTTTCTAAACAAGCTCATATCGGGTTTTCTTCTTGTAGGGTCGTCTTGAGGAAGTGGTTTTTTAATATATCCTGGTGATGAAGTTAAAGAGCAAACTGCGTGAGCAAATTCACTAATTGTAATTTCTTTTGGATTACCCAAATTGACAGGGCCTGTATATCCTTTTTTAGATGCCATCATCAATTTTAACCCTTGAATTAAGTCATCAACATAGCAAAAAGATCGAGTTTGAGATCCATCACCATATATAGTGAGCCTGTTGCCTGACAAGGCTTGAGTAATAAAGTTGGGAACCACTCTACCATCTTTGGGATTCATATTGGGGCCATAGGTATTAAAAATACGCACTACTTTCACATCTAAATCGTATTGCTTGTGATAGGCAAAAATCAAGGTTTCTGCAACGCGCTTACCTTCGTCGTAACATGCTCTTGGGCCGATTGGGTTAACGTTCCCCCAGTATATCTCTGTTTGAGGGTGGACAAGAGGGTCACCATAAATCTCACTCGTAGAACTTTGCAAAAATTTAGCGTTATGTTTTTTAGCTAGCTTAAGTAAGTTTTCAACGCCAACAAAAGAAGTGCGTAAAGTTTGAATGGGGTCAACTTGATAAGTAACTGGGGAGGCGGGACACGCCAAATTATAGATTTCATCAATTTCAAAATCTAATGTAAGCTCATCGCAGATATCAGCTTGAATAAAGTAGAAATTTGGATTATTAATCAGTGGAGCGATGTTTTGTATAGAGCTGCAAACTAAACTATCAACGCATATTACTTCATCACCCTCTTTAATCAAGTTATGACACAAGTTTGAGCCAATAAAGCCACAGCCGCCAGTGACAAGTATAGTTTTTGCATTCAAGTTTATAGATGTGATAAATAATAGCGAAAAAAGAATTTTAAGCAAAATGTCCTCTTAATAAGTGTTATAGGTCATTTTGAGTCATGTAGTTATTAATTGACAAGGTACTAATTTTATAGATTGCTTGAGGTTGTTTCTGTACAAATTGGGTATAATTAATCCAAGTTGTGAGTAACAAGCTGATTCCAAAAATTGGCCATAACATCCATTTTTTTCACATTAAATTTCGCTTAGATCTACTGATTTGAGTTCTATTGAAGATAAAAAGGAATATGTATATCCAATTGAACTTAAAATCTAACTTCTAAAGGTCAACTGAGCATATTCCCTTGTAGAAAGAGTGATTTTTAAGATTTCAGAAAAATATTTCAGAAAAAGTGTTGCATTAAAATACCAATGTTTCGTATTGTTTGTAACATCTTCGGAACGCGATAAGCAACTGAAGCTAAGATAAGAAGCCCAGAGTTTCTTAAGATATCTCGAAAGATTGATATATATTATCTCAAGAAAATATAACTAAACGTATAATTGGAATGATAAGCTCCAATTATTTAGATTTAGTAATGCGTAACATAAGAGAATAGGTGGTTAATTTATTAA
>JAUHQG010000013.1 GCA_030408475.1 Candidatus Amphrikana amoebophyrae | reverse complement strand
AAATGTTTAATATCCTCTCTATTTGCTCAATCGAACCCATTAGTGACTCAAACATCCAGTCACTGATGCATGGAATCTGTATTACCCTCAGGGGGTCAACTTTTACCTGTGCTTTTCTGCGAAAAAGTGATAAAAGAAGTTGTTATATTTTCCGAAAAGATAGATACTACTGAAGAGATTATAAGACTAAAATCACATTTGAAGCAGTTTTTTCAAACCTTAAATAGTAGCGAAAAAGCAATAGGGCGAAAGCTCGATTTCATCATTCAAGAAATGAATCGTGAAGTGAACTCTTTAAGTGTAAAATGTCACGATTTAGAAATTGTAAAACAGTCACTTGAGATCAAAAGTGAGATCGAAAAAGTGAGGGAACAGGTACAAAATATTGAGTAGAAATAAGCCAGATATCGTAGGGAATCTCCCTCAAGGCCTTGTTTTTGTCATTAGCGCTCCTGCTGGTACGGGTAAAACGACTCTTTCCCATATGGTATGTAAAGGATTAGCTCCTCATATTGTTGAAAGTACTTCTTGCACCACTAGAAAACCTAGGAAAAAAGAAGTTCCAGGTCGTGATTATCATTTTCTTACTAAAGAGGATTTCCTCCAAAAAGTGGAAAATAATGAATTTTTAGAGCATGCAGAAGTATTTGGTAATTACTATGGCACACTAAAAAGTGATATTGAAAAAGTAATTAATCAAGGAAAGCATCTTATACTCGTAATTGATACTCAAGGTGCCATGAAGCTAAAAGAGTTTTTTAAGGCTGTTTTTATATTTATTGCCCCCCCTACTTTGGAAGAATTAGAAATAAGACTTCGTAAAAGAAAAACCGAAAGTGATGAAATTATCGCTGAAAGATTGAAATGGGCCTATACTGAAATTGAAAGAGCCGAAAATTATGACTATTTCATCATTAATGAGCACTTAGATAGTGCTTATGAAGCTTTAAAAAGTATCGTAATAGCTGAAGAGTATAGAAACAGAGATTTAATTTAACAAAAAAGGAAAAGTTTATGTCCAGTAAACACCAATATTTAACTAATGAAGAATTTTCAGAAGCGTATGACAATAAGTTTGAATTAGCTCTTTATATCATTAAAATTGCTCAAACTAAAATGAACATGGGTGATGATGTTCTTTTAAGTCGACTTTTAAGTGATCTTAGAAAAGAAGCTCAACATATAATTGAAGAAAGAAAAGCTGCATCCAAATAGATCTTAACCTTTGTTGATATTCCATGAAAAGAACCCTCATCACTTCTGCACTCCCTTATGCTAACGGCCCTCTACACTTTGGACACATAGCAGGCGCTTTTTTACCTGCTGACGCTTATTCCAGATTTCGTAGGTTAATGGGGGATGACGTCTTATATGTTTGCGGTTCTGATGAGTATGGCATAGCAGTTGCTTTAAGCGCACAAATGGCTAAGCGAGATCCAAAAGATCACGTCGATATTTTTCATGCGATTAATCAAGACCTATTTAAAAAAATAGGGATTAAATTTGACCATTATTCTAGAACAACTTCTCCTATCCATACTGAAACGGTACTCGAATTTTTTCAAGAGCTCAATAAAAATGGACATATTGAGCCCAAAGTGACTGAGCAATTATATTCAGTTGAAGACGATAAGTTTTTAGCTGATCGATATGTATTAGGAACTTGCCCTAAATGCGGCTATGAAAATGCTAGAGGGGATGAGTGCCCTAAATGTGCTGCAAGCTTTGAATCAACCGATTTAAAGAATCCAAGGTCAAAATTAACAGGTTCTCCTCTATCAAAAAAAGAGACAAAACATTGGTTTTTACGCTTTGATAAGTTCAAGGGGGAACTTATGGAGTGGATTTCAAAAAAGGATTGGAAGCCTAATGTTGTGGCCTTTGCCAAACACTATATAGAAGATCTACATCCAAGAGCGATTACTCGCGACTCTAACTGGGGAATTCCTCTTCCTCTAAAAGATAGCGAAGGAAAAGTATTTTATGTTTGGTTTGATGCCCCTATTGGTTATATTTCAGCATCAAAAGAGTGGGCCCAAATATCAGGCGATTCAAAAGCTTGGGAAAAATACTGGCTAGATCAAAAGACCAATTATGTTCAATTTATTGGAAAAGACAACATCCCTTTTCATGCTATTTTCTTTCCTGCGATGGTTATGGGACAAGATAAGCCCTATAAACAAGTAGATGAGCTTCCGGCTAATGAGTTTTACAATTTCGAAGGGAAAAAGTTTAATAAATCAACGGGTTGGACTATCGATTTAGAGAGATTTTTTACCAACTTTAGTGCTGATCAAATCCGCTATGCAATTGCGGCTAATGCCCCTGAGACTTCTGACTCAGAGTTTTCTTGGCGCGATTTTCAAAACAAAGTGAATAGCGATCTAGTGGGTAAATATGGTAATTTTGCCAACCGCGTTTTAACTTTTATTCAAAACCGACTCGGTGATGAAGAGCTTAAAGCTGATGATTACGATGAAGTGGATCAAACATTTTTAGCCGATATTGAAAGGCTAAGTGTTGATATTGAAAAAGCGTATAATAGCTTTAAGTTGCGCCATGCGAGTCAATTGGTGATGCAACTGGCTACTTTAGGTAATGTCTATTTTGATCAGAAAAAACCTTGGGTATTAGTTAAAGAGCTAGAGACTAAGCCTCAACTTATTGCTACTCTTGCTTGCTGTTTACACTGCTTAAAAGTGTTAGCAATGGTATCAAGTCCCATAATTCCTACGGCCGCCTTAGAAATTTGGGGTATGCTTGGATTGCCAAAGGCGCTTGATAAGATCAATTTTCGCGATGAAGTAGAAGTGATTAATAGTGAACAAATGAAGCTGAAAAAGCCTAAAATCTTATTCTCAAAGGTAGAGGATTCTGTGATACAAAACGAACTAGATCTATTAGAAAAAGCGAACATCGAACCTATTAAAGAGAAATTGGAGCCATTAAAAGAGCTCATCGCTTTTGATGATTTTCAAAAACTCGATCTCAGAGTGGGAAAAATCCTCGAAGCTGTAAAAGTTCCCAAGAGTAAAAAATTGCTCAAGCTCAAAATAGACATTGGTCTAGAAGAGCGTACTATCGTCTCTGGAATAGCCTCAAACTTTCCTGACCCTTCAGTTTTAGAGGGTCAAAAAGCCATTATTGTGGCGAATCTAAAACCTGCTAAGCTTATGGGGATCGAGTCCCAGGGCATGCTTTTATCTGCAGGAGACACTATATTAGAGTTGCCAAAGCTTGAAAGTAGCTCATTAGGCGCAACTGTTCGTTAGCCCCCGTTTCACATTAACTTAAGTAGCTTATTTAGTGCAGCATAGATCTAATAATCTAGCTTGATTACGCATATTTAACTAGTCTCAGCATTATTGACTATAATTAAAATTTTTGTTATAATAAAATAATGTAATTAGCTATTCCTGAGGGGGGTATATGCCCAGGGAAATTGCATGAAGAAATTATTTAACACCTAGCAATCGAAGCATATATTCTCGATCCCATCCTGCCTTAGATCTTTTATTTTTGATTCCAGCCTTAGTTTTCTTATCACCCTTAA
>JAUHQG010000012.1 GCA_030408475.1 Candidatus Amphrikana amoebophyrae | reverse complement strand
GTACTTTTTAGTAAATCGCAAATTAGATGATACTTGAGTATATCTTTTTGCGATTTACTAAAAAGTACACGAAAAGACGATGCTCATCTACTTAGACTTGTTTTTCGACAGGCCCTTAATAAACATTTATCCTCTTTGATAAAGAGGCTCTTCTGCCTCTAAAACCCCGCCAAAAGGGGCAGGGCCCTTTGGAATCCCAGAATATCACTTAGGTTTTTAGCATTTGCTGCAAATATTTAGCAACTGCTGCAAGGTGCTTTTGTATTGATGCTATTTTGCTTATCTCGAAAATTGGATAGTGTAGGCACACATCCATTATTAAAATAAACAAAGACAATATTCTTCTAATACTGTTTTTAACATCTAAAATAAAGGTGCTTTTGTTTTGATGCTATTTTGCTTATCTCGAAAATTGGATAGTGTAGGCACACATCCATTTTCGAGATGAGTGAAAGAGCGCAAAACAAATAGCGCCTTAGGTACACATTCATTTTCGAGATGGGTGGAAAGAGCGCAAAACAAAAACGCCTTACTTTAGGCCATACTTGGGCTTGGCTACATTGCCCCGAAGTGATATGGTGAATGGCTGCGTTAGCTTAAATAATACGTACTGCTTCATCTTCACATCAACATGAATATCCCCATTAAAGTCGATATAGCACGCTTGTTGCGATGGAAAGAAGAAATGCGATCGCTTCCCTTCACTAAAACTATTGCGCAACTGATTTAATTCAATTCGCTTGTTGCGTATTTGAAAATCAATGTCTCCCCTAATAGGGACAAGTAAACCTAAATCTAACCCCAATCGAGTGATCAGTTCTAGAGGTATTAACTTTAACTTATGATCAGACTTAAATGTGTTTAAAAAGTTGAGAGTACCTCCCCCTTTTATCGAATTGAGATCATCAAAATTACCTGTCAGTTGAGCCATTTTTAACTTGCGCATTACAAATGGCTTCACTTTAGATGGCTCTTCTCCCATTTTTCGTATCAAAGAAGGGCGTAACTCTGTTACCTCAATATCTTTCATCTCAAATGAAAAATTACTCTTCTCTCTATTTATATCTATCTCTTTAACTAAAATATGACCAGCTTGATCTGAAATTGAAAAATCTCGACACTCAAGCTTATCTTTTGTCATGTAAAAACTAGATAATAAATTGCGTATCTCAAAATCAGAAACTTGTAAATCTCTTCCCTTTAAATACCCTTTAAAATACGATTTCTCTAACTTTTCTTTATTCAATACCACATTACCTTCTAACTTCAAAGGGCGATTGATATGTAATCCTTTCAACTTCTCTTGCAAATACTCGGGTAAATATTGAACCATATCATTACAATCTAATACAATTTCACCTCCTAATACTATCTCATTAGTCCCTGGAATATGAGAATAACGACTCGAAAAATTGAGCTTCACTCCATATATCTCTCCCTCAATAGTATCACAAATAATTTCATCTTCGGCTGAGATCGATCCCTTTAATATGCAACTCGCATTCTGTGTCGATTCACCTTTTAACTCCACGTCAAAACGGCGATTTTCATTCATCTCTAATCGCGCTTTGCAATCTATCCATCGATCTTCAAATTGAGCTAAACTACTCAAAGTAATTTCTTTGCCATCATATGTAAAATGGGGGCGCTTTAAATTGAATTCTCTATTTTTTATATGATATATACCATTTTTTAACATTCCATCAATTTTAAAATGGGGCCCATCCCAATCTAAGTTCGCTTTAAATTGAACCAGCTTAGTGTAACCTATGTTATCAAGATTTTCTTGTAGCGAATGCAATAAACCATCAAATGGCTCAAACGACTTAGTCTTGATCAAATAGGCAATCATTTCTGGACTTAAAGTAACTTCAGCTTCTTTGATTGCCGATTTTTTTTCCTTATAACTCAACTCTGAAGCGCAAAATCCAAAGAAATGATTCGGTAAATTAGGGTGCGTTAAATTTAAGTCTAAATTTGAAAGTCTAATTTCTTCATCATCCCAATGAAGTTTCAAAGGATTTTGAGATGTTAAGATAAATCCATTTTTGCCAAAATCATTACAGTTTAAATGAATTTGAGACTCTATATGTTTTTCAGATAGTGATACATCCCCACTCACTACTATTTGACCTACTAAGTCTTCATGATCATGCCACTGTATATTTTCTTTAAATAGTGTTAGTTGCTTCAATTCTTCTAACTTAAGATTTTCACTCTTATATTTGGCGCGTACTAAAGAACCTTTAGGATCAATTATTCCATCGTGAAAACTAAATAGTGAATTGTCAAAAGCTAATTGACCACCACAATTTATATATTTCCCCTCTTTCAACTTACTCTTTCCAGAAAACTGAAATATACCAAACGACCCCTTAACCACTTCAATTTCAGAGCCCATTTTTTTCACATTCAAATGAAGAGGAGAAGAATGAATAGGCCCAATTGTAGTCTCTCTGCTTTGAAGATCTACTTTCCATCCATCCACATCTTTATCAAATTCTATATCAAATTGTATAAAGCTATGACATTTTACCCTTTTAGAAAATAGCTCTTTAGCGCTAGGCAATACATCAAATTTTGACAGTAAATCTCCAAATGTAACCAAATCTTTTCCATCTAAATCAAACTGTAGACTGCCACCTTTGGGTTCGAATCGTTCAGTTACTATAAAATTGGAAAATTCCAAGGAAGATCCTAAAAAATGACTCTGCTTGGGGTCCACTTGTAAGTCATAAAGTTTATCTTCTCTCACTTGAGACTCACCTACAAAATGAAGTAAAGTTAACATCTCATTTTCTAATGAAATATCAAATTTTAATGAGCCTTCACCATTATAATTTACATCAATCTGCTTTCCAAAAATATAGTTAGAAGTAAGCTTACCATCAATTTCAAATTGACCGTGCATATTATACAAAGAGTAAGCCTCATTATTCGATGAAAATGCAACATCAGATGAAAACCCGACTAACTTTGTTTGTTCATTAAAAACAGACTCCCCTTCAGATATATGAAATGCAAAATTCCAATTCGGATTTAAAGTCTCTTTTCCAAGTTCGGATTTTAAAACAAATCCTTTTCCTCTAGCCTCTACATCACCCTTAAATTCTGCCGAAAGTGATTTGAAATCAGGGAAATGTTGCGCTAGCAACTTTAAGCTCTGCGCTGTCCCCTTCATTTTATTTATATTCACTTCTAAATAAGAGGGCTTTCCGTTGTCAAATTTTAAATCAATTTGACCTGCCATCTTCATCCCATTTGACTCACCTGCTAACTGATGGATAAAGAGCTTGCCATCTCGGATATATAAATCACCCGACAAATTATGACACATTAAATCCATCTCTTTAATATGGCAATCAGCAAATTGAACAGGAATATGAAGATCTAAACTTTCATCTTCATACTTAAAAGTGAGTGATCCCCCAACTCGCTTGCGATTTTTCTCTTCAATATGAATATCTATTTCATTCGATAAAAAAGCGACTTCTTCCGAAGTAAAATCACACTTTACTTTCGAACCATCAAATCTTCCAATAACATCAACGCTCCCTTGTAGTCCCCACTCAGCATCTACTAAATGAGTAATCCATCCATATTTATCTGCACCAATTGACCTACCTTTAAACCACCCAGCGTAAATATGGTGCTGCATTTGAGTCATTTGCTCTTTTAAACTCTTTTTTAAAGGAAAATCTGTCAGCTTAAATCCAAAAGTTAAAGGATTAGCTCCAGCTAACTCTCCTTTCACTTTCCAGTGATCAGACTCTCTATAAAAATTAGCGCTTATATTATATTGCACTTCAGGAGGAAGAGGAGCAAACTCTCTTTTATCCATATGCTTAGCTATAGCCGAAGTTGAAGTATTGAGCTTTAAACGGACATCAGGAGATTGACTCAAACCGTAAAATGTAAGATCAAACTGATGATCATAAAGCCGCCCTTTTACATTGGAGTGAGAATAAGTGCCCAGTTGAGAAGCAACTTGAGCATTAAGCTCATAGAGCATGATGTTGTCACCCCCATTTTCTGGAGCTATCACTAAATCACCCGATTCAACATCAATTTTCCAAGTATCAACTTTTTTAGTAGCCAAGTCAATTTCCAATGCACCTTCTAACCTAGAGCAAAAGGCGATCAATTTCCCTTTATCAAATTGAGCATGCAAATTTTTTGCTATAATTTTTTCAACTTGGATAGTCTTCACTTTCCGATTATGAACTTGAGCCACCACTGCGCACTCAAATTTACCCTCTTTCATATCGAGTTTGGCCACATCAGGAATATGAGGGGCTACCATTTTCTGAATCAAATTAAGATGTTCAACATCAAGTTTAGTACACACTCCCCTAAATTGTGTATGATGTGGCTTAATATTTTTAATACTGCAGTCAATTGAAGACAAACCATCTTTTGCATTGCAAATATCAAGTTTTAATCCAAATTCAGGATGCTCTTTTTGTCCATAATAAGGATTGCCTCTTATGACAATATCAGAATCCACTCCATCAATATTTAGTTGACCATTTAAATTAATTCCTGTGCTCTCTGGGATATTAAGGGAAAGCTTTCCATTTAAGTATAAATCGGTATGTTCGTCCACTTTGAAATGGAAGCGATCTAAATTCGCTCGCAGCGCCAAATCTACCCAAGATTTGTGGATCGCCGTTTCTTTATTTCGAGCGAGAGGAAAAGAGATACGCCAATTAGCTGAATGAAGAGATAATTTAGATTGTAATTCACTATTTTCCATCTCCAAGTTTTCAAGCTCTATTTGGACATCTCCCCTTTTGATATTACCTTTTGAATCAAAGTGAAGCTGCGTATTCCCTGTCAATACACCTCCGCTCGCGCTCCAATTTCCATTGTCTATAAAAGAGAAATATTGATTGAGCTTATCTAATAAAGGCAATTCTAGATGGTTAAAATCAAAATAAGAAAACAATTCACTTGAAAGAGATGATACTGATACCTCCATCATAGGAGAATGAAAATCATTAGGCGACTTAGCTAAAGTTAAAATACCAAAACACTCATTTTCAAAATCACTTTTGAATGAAAAGAAAAATGGGGTGGTTGAGTTCTCCCCTTTTAAGAGTAATTCCCCACCATTTACATTGAGTTGAATGTGCCTTGTGATCGCTCTAAAAAATTCAAAAGGGGGAGCTCCCGCCTTCTCTTCATTAGGAAGCGGACGGGTTAAAGTAAGTTTGGGCTTATCAATCTCAATGATGGGGTCAATTTCAAACTCTCGTAAGTTAAAACGAAGACTCACTCTTAGCTTATCAATCTCTAAGTCAGCATGTGGCATTTTATCGCTACTAGCTTGAAAATGGGTGAAAACAAGGGAGTTTGATTCTATCCTCATCTTCTCGAATTTACACTTTATCCCTTTGTCTGTTTGTAATTTAGAGTTAATAAACACCTCTAAACCAAACCCCAAAAAGCTATTTCTAAATAAAAAAAATGTGAGGATAAAAAAAGCGACAACGATGAGAGTGATCACCCGTTTTTTGCGAACGTAGCGTTTTGCTGTTTCGATATGCTTTTTCATGAGCCTCATTATATACATAATAAGGCTTTAATGCTATTTTTCCTTTAACACATCTTTTAAATGGTCGATGCGATCCATAAAAGAATAATGAGAAGTGGTAAATATCCATTTTAAAGCTCTAGGTACTGTCTGATCGCAAACTGCAAATAATTTTTCCCCTCCTTCCGAGTCTCCAAGAATTTTGACTGCCATTGAGTCTGCATCCCTTTCGCTTTCTCGTGACTTTCTCATTTCACTTAGACAATGAACACCTGCAGTCCACCATAAATATTGATGTGAATGCGAATGAGCAATATGGGTGAACTCGTGAAGTATGACAAATTGCAAACATTTTTTTATTTCACTTTTGCTTTGTGACATAAAAACTAAATACCCTGGTAATAAGGGCTTCGATCTTTGATAGCTTTGATATCCAGACACCCCCTTCCCTTTTCCTGTTACGGCACTTAACCAGTGATAAGCTTGAAGTAAGAATTTTTCATCCTTAAGTTTGGGGTCATCGGGTCCAGACACTAAAAATTGACTCGGTATGTCATCACGATCGATAAATATAGCACTTGGCAATACCAAACTATTCCATCCAGCATGTGGAACCACTAATACATCTTTAGAAAAACAGACTTGATATCCTCTTTCTGAAGTCATATGAGTTTCTGCAAGGGCCACTGTTTTTTCTACCAAAAGGTGTCCTCTTGCTTCAGGAGAGCCATCGGCTTGTAACACAGGTTCTGCAAGCACTCTAGATTCAAAAATATCAATCAAAGAAGAGCGCAAATCAGTCCCTATATCCCCCTGACATTCACTCCCCAAAGTTTTCATAAACTCTTTCTGAGTGGGTAAATGTTTGTTTTTAAATACGTAATAAATTTTATCTTTTACACTGAAACTATTCCAAACAACTTTTCCTTGTATAGCATTGACATGATCCCGGATATCATGATGTCTTTGTAAAAAGTGAGCCATACCTATAGCAGTCAAGCGCTCATCTTTAAAAGCCTTTAACAGTAATCTATCGATCACTCTTAGCGGAATATCTTCAGCGCCACAATTCATCCTATCAATTAAGTCTGTCAGTGCAGATTCTCCACCTGTACCCTCTAGCCTTGAAGCCATATTTATCCCCCCAGAAAATTTAATTATAACACATAGTAATTATTATTTGAAATAAATACTTAAGTATTTGTTTATAAGTTTCTTACATGTGTTACAGAGGTGAGTAGATGTTTTTTTATTGTCCTTTAAGCAAAAAATGGGCACTATCACCCATTTCACGCTGATAACAAACTAGACTAATCAAGTGCTTAAAATACTAGAATCGATTACTCAAAAGTGCCAAAATCATCCCAGGTTAAAAAAGCTTTTACCCCTATTCAATGCCTTAGATTCATTTATCGCTGAGGTTCCTTTCAAAGCAAAATCTGCCCCATTTATACGCGATAGTGTTGACGTAAAACGGGTTATGATATTGGTGGTTATTGCTTTAATTCCCTGCACCCTTATGGCCATTATCAATAGCGGGATTCAATCTTTTGTTTTCAATAGCGGCAATGAATTGATTATGAAAAGCTACTTAGCTTCCTCTGAATCTTTTATAGGATATTTTAAGTTTCTTTATGCTCATTTAGGTCCCGTTATTAAACTCGGTCTTATCGCCTTTATTCCAATATTAGCCATATCATATGTTGTGGGTGGCATTTGGGAAGTGCTCTTTAGCCTCATTCGTGGCCATGAAATCTCTGAAGGGTTACTTGTGACCGGCATTTTATACGCCCTTATTTTACCTTCCACTTTGCCTTATTGGATGGTCGCTGTTGGAGTCTCAGCTGGCATTATTTTAGGCAAAGAGCTATTTGGCGGAACCGGCATGAACATTTTAAACCCTGCTCTCACTTGTCGCTGCTTTTTATACTTTGCTTTTCCTAATAAAATGACTGGTGATGTTTGGGTTGGCACCAATCCTACTATAGTAAAAAATAGCCTTCTTAAAATGAATGAAGTCGCTTCTACTACACAAATAGATGCGTTTTCTCAAGCTTCTGTTTTAAATAAAATGGCCATCGGCGATGAAGTAAAAAGGGTTCATATTGATGCTATTGGTAAATTTTGGGGTGAAAACATATCTACTTCAAATGTAGTGAATCACCAGTTTCAACATTTCCAATCGACTCACGATGTGGCCACTACCATTCCCTCTTTAGATATAAATGGCCTTCAAAGTTTTATTACCTCTCCCTTAAGTGAAGGGGGTTTAGCTCTTCCTGTTGATAGCTTTGCTAGCGCTTGGCATTTTGCCCAAGTGAAGTTTGGTCAAGGTATATTTAGCGATTCTAACCTCTTTTTTGGCAATATGATTGGCTCTTTTGGAGAAACTTCAAAATTTGCCTGCCTTCTTGGCGCTCTATTCTTAGTTATTACCGGCGTTGCCTCTTTAAGAACTATGCTCGCTGTTATTGTAGGTACACTCTTTACAGCAGCTTGCTTTAAATATGGCAGCTACTATATTGGCCCTCATTTGGGAGCTTTTAATCCAGCAAAATTTGATTTTCCAGTTATGAAACAGCTCTTACTAGGAGGTCTTGCTTTTGGTCTTGTTTTCATGGCCACAGATCCCGTCTCTTCTCCTCATATGAAAAAGGCAAAATGGACCTATGGCTTTGTTATTGGAGCTTTAACTGTTATTATTAGACTGATAAATCCAGCCTTTCCTGAAGGAGTGATGCTTGCAATTTTATTTGGAAATGTGTTTGCTCCGCTTTTTGACAAGATGGCCATAAAGAGATTTAGAAGGAGGCGCCGTGTCACAAGACAAACCTAAGCACTCCAATAGTTACATAATCATTTTCATCACTATTGTCTGTTTTGTATGCGCTCTTATATTATCTGTTTTTGCCACTTTATTAAAGCCCCTTCAAGAGAGAGAAGAAGAAATTTACCAAAGTAAGCAACTCTTAATTACAGCCAAAATCTTAAATGACGACGGACAATTTATAGTAAAAAATAGCGAAGGAAAGTATGTTAGCGCTATTTTTGATGAAAAAATGACCACCTTAGCCCCCTTTGAGAATGCTCCATCAGCCCCTAGCTTACAAATCTTCAACTTACAAAAATTACGAGTTGTCCCCTTTTTAACAGATGAAAAAGGAGATATGTTTACTTTTGAGCAAAAGGGAATTCAATACGAAAAATATTTAAGTGATAACCAAAAATATGGATTTGCCCACATCCCATTAAAACTCGTCTTTAAAATCTATCCCAATGTTCCTACAGCCGTATTAAAAAATGACGCCGAAAATATCACTCCGATTGGCTATATTATACCCATTAATGGATACGGATTATGGGATGCGATTTATGGCTTTTTAGCTATTGAAGCCAATGGTGAAACAGTTATTGGTACAACTTGGTATGATCAAAAAGAGACTCCTGGACTTGGCGCTAATATAGCAACCCCTGAGTGGCAAAAACAGTTTCATAATAAACTAATCTTTCAACCTAATCAAAAGGGTGAAGTGAATCTCAAAAGTTCTAAATTGGGAATCACTGTTGTTAAAACAAGTGTAATGGATGAGCTAGGAAATTCCCCTCTTGCTATCAATGCTGTAGATGGAATTGCCGGCGCAACTGTCACTCGAAATGGAGTTCAAGAAGCTTATAAATCATCGCTTGGACCTTATCGAAATTTCTTAATCAAGATACATGAAAAATCCAAAGAGGGAGCGATAAGTGAAAAAAAGTGAATCACTCAAAGCATTTATAGCCCCTCTTTGGCATGACAACCAAATATTAGTCGCTGTTTTAGGAATTTGCTCAGCATTAGCTGTCACAATTAAAGTGAGCATAGCCTTAGTAATGGGCTTTAGCGTTATGTTTGTCACCGCTTTTTCATGCCTTTTTGTATCGCTTCTGAGAAAAAAAACCCCTGACAGCGTAAGAATGATTACTCAACTTGCGATCATTTCATTATTTGTTATTATTGTAGATCAAGTTTTGAAGGCATTTTCTTATGAAATGTCTAAAACCCTTTCTGTCTTTGTTGGCTTAATCATTACCAATTGTATTGTGATGGGACGCTGTGAAAGTAATGCTAAAAATGTTTCCCCAATGCCCGCATTTTTTGATGGCCTTGGCGCTGCTACTGGTTACGCTATTGTCTTATTAATTGTGGGTACTATTCGAGAAATTTTGGCATTTGGAACTTTTTTAGATATGAGCGTTATTCCTCAAAGTTGGTACGCCACTGCTGAGCATCCCGATTTATATGCCAACTGGAATATTATGGCCCTTGCCCCCTCTGCTTTTTTTATTATTGGTGGCATGATCTGGCTCTATAATATCGCAAGAAATCAAGAGGGAGTTTAACATTATGTGGATGGGAGACTATTCGATAGTCAATTTAGTTGGCCTACTTATTCAATCTGTTTTTATTCAAAACATTTTGCTCTTTTACTTTTTAGGCATGTGCTCCTATTTAGCTTGTTCTAATACTATAGCGACCGCTAAGGGACTAGGGCTTGCTGTTACTATTGTGATTACCCTTTCAGGCGTTTTAAATTGGTTTGTACATCAATTTGTGACAGGGCCTGGAGCATTGTCATGGCTAAAAATATTTGGCATTAATGGCGCCAGACTTGATCTTAGCTTTTTAGAATTTTTGATCTTCATATCGATAATAGCGGCTTTTGTTCAAGTACTTGAGATCATCATAGAGAAGTTCACCCCCTCATTATATAGATCGCTTGGCATGTATTTGCCATTAATTACAGTGAACTGCGCCATACTGGGAGCATCCTTATTTTCAGTCGTAAGAGAATATCCATTTTTTGCTAATTTTATCTATGTATTAGGTGCTGGATTAGGATGGTGGCTAGCGATTGTGTTAATAGCTTCAATTCGCGAGAAATTGGGCTATAGTGATATTCCATCAGGATTAAAAGGGATGGGAATAACTTTTATAATGACAGGACTAATTGCTTTAGCTTTTATGGGATTTACTGGCATATCGCTTGATGAAACCAGTAAAGACGACACCTATCCTGAATTAGTTGAATTACATGATACCCCCTTTGCTACCCCTTCATTACCATGAAAACATTGATTGCCCTCATACTTCTATTTCCTATTTCACTCTTTTCTGAAAAAGTACTTATTTTTACATACGCCTATAATCGACCTGAATTTATCAAAATTCAACATGATACGTTTAAAAAGCATTTAAA
This sequence comes from Candidatus Amphrikana amoebophyrae, assembly GCA_030408475.1. Classification (GTDB taxonomy): domain Bacteria; phylum Chlamydiota; class Chlamydiia; order Chlamydiales; family JACRBE01; genus Amphritriteisimkania; species Amphritriteisimkania amoebophyrae. The sequence goes on along the minus strand of JAUHQG010000012.1, from coordinate 35,205 downwards.
AGATGAGTATGAGTTTGTTGTTTTTAGCGATGCGCCAACTCCGAGATTACAACATAAAATAGAAAAGCAGTGCCAAACTCTTGGGCTAAAATGTATAAGGGTGCCTCAAGAAATCCATAATAGACCTTACTTACCAAGGGCAAGTAAACATGAGTATCAATCACCCTCAGTTCGCAACTGCAATGTCGTCCAATACTCACTTGATCAATTAGGCTTTAGCCATAATGGCTTGTTAGCGCTAGTTGATTCAGACATGTTTTTGGTGAAAGATTTTTCCATCACTCAATACATGAAGGGATACAATTTAGCAGGTCTTCATCATAATAGAAATCAAAATGGACGCTCAGTGGAATATCTTTGGATCGGTTTAGTCTTTATGGACCTAAAAACGATGAATAATCCCACTTCAATTTCCTTTAATTGCGGGTTAGTTGATGGAGTTCCTACAGATACGGGGGGATCAACCCACTACTACTTAAGAGATAACCCCAATATGCGGGTGCAAAATTTGCCACAATTCAGTGCTCCCTATTGCAATCGCAAAGAGTGTAAAAAAGAGCATACATCGCCATGTCCCCTGTCTACTTTTAACTTAATACAAGTAGGCTTTAAGCAAAGAGAGAGAGCATTTTTACAAACGCCTAGTGTCAATTCAGAGTTTTATATAGGTGATACCTTTTTACATCTCAAAGCAGGATCCAATTGGAATAAAGCTCCGATCAACATCCTCAGGCAAAAAAACAAAGCGCTTAAAGCACTCATTGCTACATAAATCACTAACCCTAAGGGGCTTAAAAAAAAGAGTATGTAATAAATAATTGAACTGTGTTATAATTAAAGAAGCTAATAAATAAAAAGAGCGAAAAGCTCGAATAATATAAATTGGCGGCGGGGCAAAAATTACGAGGTAATTTATGACACGCATTAATGGTGGATTTACTGCTGAGATACACGAAGAAACAGCAAAAGCGGCAGAAGCAGAGCACGCACGCAAATCCAAAATAACACCTGAAACAACATTTTTCTCTCGAGCTACAGCAGTTGCAACGGTAGTCGCCATTGCTGTTATCGCTACATTAGTAATTGTGTTTTCAGGAGGAGCCGCGGCTCCAATAATTGGAGCAGTATTAAGTGGAGCTATTTTAAGCATTAAGCCTATCCGAGATTTACTCCTGTTTAAAAATAGAGGCGCCCTTCAAGACTTAATCAACAAATTGAGTTATGGTGAGGCTTCACCACAGGATAAAATTGATGGCCTAAACGCATATATTGATTTAAAAGTATCAGATGATGATGGCATCATTTTAAGATACATAATGCCAACCCCTCTTATTCTAGAGAAGATTGGGAAAAAAGCAAAGTTATCTGGTGAGCAAATAGTTAGTTTAAAAAATAAAGCTGAAGAAAAAGCAGCGATATATAGCAAACCTGCATGGATTCCCTCCGAATCTCCTGCCCCTCTAGCTACCCCGATTGCAACAAAAAGGCTCAAAGGTACTCCTGCGCTAAGACCAGATGGGATAGCTACAAGTAGATCCTCTAAAGGACGTGCTGAAAGGCTCAAATCTACTACACCTAGATCGCTCCATGTACAAATTAAAATTGCTAGCAGGCTTATTTTGAAGAATAAACTTACACTAAATAAGTTACTCAAACGTATACAACGAGGCCTTAACCTAGGAACTTTCTCACTTGAAGCCTTAGGCCATGTTGAACTACCAGAGGGCATGGATAGAAAAGGATTTTATTATGCCATTGTTGACTCATTCAAAAAAAGTGATGAGTTTAATTCCGCTCATAAAAGAAATGCTCTAACTACAGATATTTTTATAAAAATGAGAATGGCCATTATCACTAAACTAATCCCAAAACAAGCGGATTTTCAAGAAGCCTTTGATGCTAATCTTAATAGCGAAACATCTGCTCTTAGAGGTTCAGTCATATCGATGCAACTGGGTAACACATTTTATCCTCAAAAAGCTTACCCCTATTATGGAAGTATGCCTGCGAGCTAATAAAACACACATAGCCCCAACAAGTTACACCCAAATTGTATCTATTTGCTAATGCAGATCTAAACTACTGACAATAAGCAACTCGCAACGAACTTAAGTCTTTAGATATTAGCTCCTTAGGAGTGTAGTCTATAGAGTGTAATTAATTACTAATGGTTTAAAAATAAATCTATATGTGCTATAATAGAGTTATCTTAAGTTATTAACTCAGTAGGGAGGGGAAATAATGACAAGAGGAATATCAGGTGCATTAATAGCTGCATGGAAGGAAGATAATGCAGCAATACAGCCCACTCAAACGCAATCAGGTGCATTAAATTCGACACCAGTTGATCTTCTTTCGGCACATAAACAAAGTAGAAAGTTCTTTGGAAAAGCTTTAATGATTTCTCTTATAGCTATAGGAATTATAGCAGCGGCTTGCTGCATAGCATCAGCCCCTATTTCTCTTCCCGTATCAATTGCAATAGGAGCAATCGCTCTACTTATTACACTTCCAAGTATTGGTAATGGATTTAATGCACATGTTGAGATTAATCAACTATACAAAGACAACCCTCATCTTCATGCCCAAGAAGTTGCCAATAATTATGCTGGAGAAGGAAAGGTCCACCCAGATGAAGCTAGCAAATTTAGGGCGAAATACTCTCCAAATCAACTTATAAAATATAAGAATGAGGGGAAACTTACTTCAGTCCAACTCAATACATTGCTAACCAAATTTCAACATCCAGTAAGTACAATTTTCTCGAATAGAACAGTTAATCCAGAATGGCACTCTACAAATATGAAAACTTAATGCTTAATCTCTAGTTTGATCCTATCGGATCAAACAAAAGAGGGCAAAATGGGCCTTTAGGGTCATTTTGCCCCCTCTCGCGTTAGTTGAAGACATTTTGCCCTAGCAAAATGGCAAAACTTGCGAGATTGCCCCCTAACTCCTTGAAAATAGACCACTTAGCAAGAATTGTAATCTACTGATTATTAAGCACTTAAGTGACAACATTTATTTTCACAAAGTATTAAAATAAAAGCTTTAAATGTGTTAAAATTAAGTCATACAATTTATCCTGGGAGGGAAATTATGGCGCATTCACTTGATCAAGCCCATGCAGCAGACCATGCATATTTTGATTCAATCGACACTGGACCTGATATATTGGATCATGCCATCATAGGCATTGGTAACGGTCTATCTCATTTATCAAGTGCTATTAATTCTATTTTCAAAGCTATTGGCGATTTATTCAGTACTATGAGCTCTGGAATTTCAAGTCTAGCAACTCAAGCTAGGATTTCAATAATGGGTCCAAATGAAAATGACAAAGCTATAAATAGAGCTGCAGCTAGAGCTCATTTTAATACTCCTGTAGCTCTTGCACAACATTGCACAACACAAGGATTCACAAGAGCACAAGCTCTCGAGCATTTAGACGATACATTCAAATCAGAAGATGGAAGACTATCAAACATGCAACGTAGTCAGAACACATCGGCACTTGATAAAGTTTACGGAAAAAAAAGTTCTTAAAATCAAAAATTGTGCGATAATTAAGATATATCATTGATTCTGAATGGGAAATAGAAATGAACCATCTATTACTTAAGTGAGTTTGAAAAACCACCCTTTCCCTTCAGGATCATCATTTATTAAAGCTAAATTCTCTTTCAACGCTTCATTCACTTCTATAATCTTCCCCCCAATCGGTGACGATATGTCAGTGGCCGCTTTGGTCGACTCCAATATCACCACTTCTTCCCCTTTCTTTATCTCTTGACCCACTTTTGGCAACTCTATGTAGACCACTTCTCCCATCTCTTCACGCGCATATTTCGTTATGCCAACGGTCGATATCCCATCTTGCTCTTCTACCCACTCATGCGTCTGCGTCACTTTCTTCATTTCTTCACCAAATTTAAATCTGTCCAAAGCATCGGTGTGCTCATTATTTGATACTCCTTCGATGAGTGACTAAAATCATCCGGTTCACCCTTCGCTCTATGTATTCTCGTCGTGAATTTCAACTCTTTAAACTCTTTAGGTTCGTAGCCATTCAGTATCTCTTTAGGCAAAGTCACTTTCACCTTATAACTCTTAGCTAAAAATTCCCTTTCAACTTCAATTAACTTAGGATCACAAAGCTCATGCTTATCTTCTCCCCTAAATCTCGTTACTTCTAAAGCTGAAGTTTCCATGTTCTCCCCTGCCAATATAACAAAATGGTGGCAAAAGCGATGGAAAATTCGGGCACTCTTTAAACCCCTCGTATCTATCAATATCTCAAGTGCATCACTTCGCTCATAAGCTGGATAGTCCGACTTAGTAAAAGGGACATTCACTTCAAAGGCAAATATTAACCCTTCGTCATTCCACGCCGCTGCTACTTTTGAAAAATGCTCTTCATCACAAAAATCTTCCAAATTAGGCAGTAAAGTTGATCCCTTAAAGCACTTAGATAACTTGAGCTCTTTTGCATATGGAATCTCCACCCCTATATCAAAAAATAGAGCCGGAGATAATGGCAAAAGATCATCTATACTCATGCGCTCTCTTCTACTTGTTTGTCAAAATGAATCGCATGGCGAGATTCAATCTCTGAAAGCACATCTTTCAATACCACTCTTCGAGCTTCCTCTACTAATAGTGCGTGTCCCTCTTGCATCGCTTTTTTGCGCATTGTGTCATCAAGCTTCTTGCTATCGACATGGAAAAATCCAAGGCCTAATGATGGCAATACCGAAATATTTGACCACTCCCCTTGTTTCATTCTGAAAAGTTGCTCGTCTAATAACTGAGTCGGCTCACTTCGTGAAACTACTTGTTTTTCACTTTGTAACTTAAATTGACCCTCTAATCCATCTACCACTTCGTCATTTAATACATAGTGATCAACTTTGCTGTTTTCTCGAATGCTTGTTAAGGCATTCGTTAAAAAATGGTGCATGCGATATGTTGCCAATTGATCCAACGCATTTAAATTTTCATGCGGCGTATTTGATTCATCTTTTAAGTAATTTTGAAGTTGCGTGATCGACTCTGAAAAAACAAACCTTCCCACATCTTCTCGCACTTCTGATAACGGCTTGAATTCACCCGATGCATTTTTAAAAGTTACAGCATGAGCCACTCGTACAATTGGGTACTCTCTTGCTAATCTTTCATCAAGTAAACGATCTAGTGCCCCAATAGAAAGCGCTTGCTCAAATGATAGCACTTCATATTCTTCTTGAGCCGATAAAACCTTCACGCTGTAAAAAACATCTCCAGCTCCAATTAATTGAACAACTGCAGCGCTCTCATTTCGTTTAGCATCTAACAAAGCTTTTTCAAATTTTGCTATAACTTGATTATTATCTTCAAACCCTTCAAAAACAGTGTTCACATCATCAATATTAAGCACTACACTTAAGGTTTGCCCCTTCTCTTTATCTAGTGCAGAGTAAATCCAGCTCTCATTTTGAGCAATAATTTGCTCTTTAACATAATCATCTAATTTAGTTTTAACTAAAGGCTCCAATCCATCTAAAACTTCTAGTTTCTCTTCCGTAGTTGTCGCTTCTTTCAAAGCTAAGGCTGGAAATTTAGTTTTTAACTCATTAAAGCAAAGCACTTCATATTCAAAGAGCTCTTTTAGTCCCACTTGAAGGGCTACTTCAGATCTAGCTACTTGATTAACTTCTAGCTCAAATTTTTTCGCTAAAAGCTGTGGACATCTCGATTTTACCCTTTCAACTGAATGAAATTGCTCTGGGATCATCACAAGTTGATCATGTGACCTTTTAGAGACGTTATCTAAATAAAGCTCTAATTTCATCATTTTTTCAAAGTTATCAACCACTAAGGTTTGAGGCAATGAGTACACGTTGAGCTCTAATGACTCTTTGGTAAATTGATTGATTTGATCATAAGCTAAAGTGTCGAGAAATACAGATCCGTCAGCCTCTTCAAATAATCTATTGAATAATAATACTTTTTGCCACATCTGGATCACTTTCTTCTCTGGAACCATTAATTTTTTAAAAGCTAATTTATAACTCTCTCCAGCTTTAGCTCCATCAAATTGTTCAGTTGGATGTAACTCTTTATAAGCGCGCACTGAGTGTTCAATTAAAGAAGCTTTAGCCTCTTCAATGCTCACTTTATGCCCTTTTTGTTTAGCATAAATCGCAGCATTTTGAATGAATTGTGCTGTTAAATTCATGAAATTCGATCCTAATAACTCATAAGGTGATCTCGCATTAAATAAAGATAGATTCCCTCTTAAAATATAAGGATCTTGATATTTAGCGCCAAACTGTTGCTGATATTTATAAAGCGTATTGCGCAATGCAAATTCAGGAAACTCAGTTTGGGCGCAATATGCGTTAATAACATGTCTCAATTGCTTATGAGGATCACTCTCTTGTTTAAAATTCTTTAAGGCGTCTGAGAGCTCTGGAGCAGCAAAAGACCAAATCATCTCAGCATTCACAAATTGTACTTCTGGATGAGCATACGGCTTATATTTGCTATAAACTTCTAATTTTGAATCGAGCTCTTCTTTCATTTCGTCATAGTAAGAATCGATCAACATGCTAGCTAAACCCGATTTGAATACACTATTCATGATTACATCATCTTCAGAGCTAATCAAACCAAAATGGGGATTCGAAGCGTTATTTAAAAAGTGAACCATTTCAAAAACTTCATTTGAATTCACTTTAGAGCCATCTAATGCCCTTCCTAAAACTACATTTGGCCTTTCTGCTCCACGATCACCTTGTGAGGCTACGCCAAAAAAGCACATTGAAAAAATAACAAGTAGTCCTGCTGTTGCAAAAACTATTTTTTGATGTTTACGAAGTAAGCTGAGCATAAAAAATCTTCCTATTCAAATATGTAGCTTCCAATTTAACAAACCAATCAGAATTAAGCAAGAGGAGTGTGTTTACATAATAAGCTTTTTTAGAAGAACATCGCCTTTTCGTGATCTTTCGCACAATAAAAATTGTAACTCACTGTACCAAACGTACAAGTTTCGTCACAATTTTTGCGAAATATCAGCAAAAAATCGATATTCTTTCTGAACTGACTTTTGGCGACCTTGCATTTCGCATGCGAAAAGCAATTTCATCCAAAATTCATGTCCAGAAAACCTCTCAGTCAGGTCGCTCCACTCGATTTTTGATAACTGTGTGTGTTTACAAAATAGGCTTTAAACCCAAGTTGTGCGTAACAGCCATTCCAAAAATTAGGCAAGATTGTCCAGGTTTTTTACCTTCAATTGAGCTCAAATCAATAGATTTAAGCGAAATTTAATGTGAAAAAGATGGACGGTATGGCCAATTTTTGGAATCTGCTTGTTACACACTACTTGGGTTTTAATAGAAGAACATCGCCTTTTCGTGATCTTTCGCACAATAAAAATTGTAACTCACTTTTAATACGATTTGGCAAAAATAACTTGAGTGGTTGTCTCTTTAGCCGTAAATAAACACTTGCCCATTTCTCCCTGACCCTCAAATGGAATACAGCGAATTGTCACATTCAAATCTTTTTTGATTTTATCTTCTAACTCAGGATCACCTGCCCAAAAACATTGAGCAAATCCGCCTGAAATTTGTTCCTCATTGCCTGAGAAAAATTTAGCAAACTTGTTGCGATCCTTAAAAAATCGGGTATTTTCATCTAGAAGTGTTTTAGCTCGAGTAAGTAAAGTAGCATGAATTTGATCTAAATCGCTCACCACTCCATCAACTAACTCTTTTTCTGATAAAAAGCGTTTTTCTTTATGGTCTGCTGTTCTTAAAGAGACACATAATTTACCCTCTTCAATCTCTCGCATTCCCACTTCAATACGAATGGGCACACCCTTTTTAATCCAGTTCCAGTTCTTCTCTCCTCCGCGAAGATCTCTTTTATCAACAAAAGCTTCTACTTGGCGACCATGATAGTCTAAAGCGCTCAATTTCTTAGCCAACTCATCGCAATAAGTTAAAATTTTCTCTTCAGTCTCTTGCTTATGGATAATCGGTACAATCACAACATGTTTAGCTGCAACCTTTGGAGGCATAATAAGGCCATCATCATCCGCATGAGTCATAATCATAGCGCCAATTAATCGAGTCGTGGTTCCCCACGAAGTTGTCCAAGCAAGCTCTTGTTTACCTTCTTTAGATAAATAAGTAATACCTGCCGCTTTTGCAAAATTTTGACCTAAAAAGTGCGATGTCCCCGATTGAAGCGCTTTTTTGTCTTGCATCATCATTTCAAAAGTGAAAGTTTTATCTGCCCCTGGAAAGCGCTCATTTTCAGACTTTTCACCCTTAATAGCAGGTAAAGCAAGTTGATCTTCAGCAAATTCAGCATAGCAATTGAGCATTTTTAACGATTCTTCTTCAGCTTCTTGAGCAGTAGCATGAACCGTATGCCCTTCTTGCCATAAAAATTCAGACGTTCTCAAAAATATGCGAGGGCGCATTTCCCAACGCACTACATTGGCCCATTGGTTAATTCGCATGGGTAAATCGCGATACGACTGAACCCATTTAGAAAACATCTCTCCAATAATCATCTCAGAAGTGGGACGCACAACTAAAGGCTCTTCAAGTGGAGAAGCAGGAATGAGAGATCCATCTTTTTGCTTTTCAAGGCGGTGATGAGTGACAACGGCACATTCTGTTGCAAACCCTTCAACATGTTTAGCCTCTTTTTCAAAATAACTAAGAGGAATAAAAAGAGGGAAATAAGCATTTTCAACGCCATAAGCTTTAAAACGCTTGTCGAGATTGCGCTGTAAATGTTCCCAAATAGAAAAACCCCAAGGTTTAATCACCATGCAACCTCTAACGGGAGAGTTTTCGGCTAATTCAGCTAATTTCACTACTTCTTGATACCAAAGAGGGAAGTTTTCCTCTCTAGTTGGAACGATTGCTGTTTTCTTGGCCATATGAAATTCTCCTTTGCTCAAGAAAGCAACTATGCCATTTTTACTCCAATCCTTCAATGAAATTCCTAGATTTTTTATCTATTCTATCCTATGCTCTTGGGTTTAAAATTAGAAAGGACAAAATATGTCAGGTTTTTTCAACCCAGCGGTTAGCGCTACTATGGCTGTTGCCACTTCATTCGTCTCTTGCGTCTCATCATTATTTGTTGAACAAAAGGTAGATTCTCCCTTCTCAAATGCATTAGGCAAAATAGTAAACTTAGCTATCACCCTCCCTTTTTGCTCACTTTACGACAAAACAGAACATGCTCAAACGATTAATACTATTACTCTAGTGCTCCATGCTTCTAATAACAGCCTAGTCGATATACAAAGTAATACAGGACAATTCCATCTAAAAAAGCTCATTTTTGAAGCCATTATCTTAACAGGTTTATATCAAGTTGGAGCTTCTGCTGGCTTTGTTTTAACAAGTCAAACACTCTCTTCTTTAGTTATTTCAGAATTAGTCTCGCTTTCAAATTATCTTTCTAACTTTAATTCCTATAATAACAACTTTCGTGTAAATTAATTCGCTAAAATGCTACACTCTCTCAATTAATATGTAATGAGTTGCTATTTTTGGGAAAGATCACAAAAAGACGATGTTCAGCCCAATAAGCTAGTTTCTACTCATACCCTCTTGTGGAAAAATAGTGTGAGTGCTAAGTGCTTATTTATGAAAAGAGCTCTACCCCTATTCGCTATTGTCTTCGTCGGCTTCCTAACGATAAGCACCACGTTGATCATCTCCACCACTATCACTTTAAACCCAAGTGAATCAGTGCTCCCTGCTGCCACCTCATTCGCTAAAAGACTCCTTATATTTGGCCTTTGCATGAGCATGCTCCCCTTAGGTCAATTTTTCGGCTCCCCCATCATCGGTGGCCTATCCGATAGATACGGACGTAAAAAAATCCTCATCATTATGCTCGCTTGTATCACCATTTGTTACGCTTTTGTTGGCGCCGCTGTCGATCATAAACGGATTTATATCTTCCAGTTTTTCCTCTTTTTAGCCGGTCTATTTGAAGGGTGCGTCGTCTTAAGCCAAAGCGTTGTCGCCGATATATCAAAAGGTAAGGCTCGAAATGAGGGGTTTGGACTTATCATCGCAATGAAAAGTGCCGGTTATATTTTTGGTCCCACTTTAGCTGTCATATTATCGGACAAAAATCTTGTGAGCTGGTTTTACTACTCCACTCCCTACTACGTTTTTTCCTGCCTCTTCTTACTTTTAATGTTTTGGATGATATTTGGTTTTACTGAAACCCTAGATCCTAAAAAAAGAAAAGTCACTTCCCTTCTGCAAAACTTTGCCAACTTGAAATACTTTTTTATCGATAAAAAATTGCGCGCTTCTTTTGGCATTAATTTTATCCTGTACTTAGGCCTTTATGGATTTTATAGAGTTTTACCCGCTTATTTAACCGATATATATAATGTCTCCACTGTCCAACTCGGATATATCTATACCTATTGGGCTGCTCTTCAAATGCTCTCCTCTACTATTATATTAAAATATTATTCCAAAAGATATCCTCCTGAAACCCTATATCGCATCTGCTCTATCGTTTTTGCCTTTATCATCATGCTTATGGTTTTTATTAGAGTCTACTCCATATTTTGGCTACTTCTCATATTCTTAAGCGTATCAATGATCATCACTATGACCGTCTCTCAAACTATTGTATCAAAAAGAACTTCAGAAAAAACTCAAGGTCGATCACTTGGAATCAACATGTCTATTCAATTCCTATGCCAGGTTCTCTCTTCTATTGGAGGTAATATTTTAGCTGTTATTTGGGTTGGTCTTCCCCTTACTATTTGCGCAAGCTTCATCGCTATTTCAGGATTAATCAGCTTAAAAATGTGGAGAAAAGAGGCCTTAATTACTGAAAAATAATCATTTATAATGAGCTAAAGGCTTCTATAAGATGCGCTTGCAGCTTTTTTTTCACCCAATTAAATTCTTCCGATCTCCAATCTCCTAAAAAGGGTGCGAAAGTATTAAGTCTCATAGCTTCCATCACTTCACTATCGAGCAAAACCTTTTTCAGTAAGTTGAAATCGGGCTGCGCTAAAGATATCGATCCTTGATGCAAAAAAGCATTCTTCTTTCTTCTTTGAGCTGCACCAGCAATTTTTCGATCACCTAGCATCACATCATATATAGTAGGCTTTGCCATACAAAAATTAGAAACTGATACTCGCGAATCAATCGGATCTATGGGAAGCAACGAAAACTTCTCCCCTTCTATTAATTTGGCTACAGCTTCTTTAACCCGCTCATTGATAAGAGCATAATTTTCTAAAGTATTAAGCGAGTAGCCACTATGACCCGATGGGATGATAACAGCAAATGCCACATCCCAAGTGTGAAAAATAATGCCTCCACCCGTGGGACGTTTTCCAAAATTAAGCCCTTGTTTTTTTAACTCACTAATATTTAAATATTTATTTGGATCTAAAAAGTATCCATGGGTGAGTGAAGGCTCCTTCCACTTATATAGATGTAAGATTGGATTTGAATATGGATCAGTCTTTAATAAAAGTTTTTCATCAAAACGCATATTTTCTTCTGCTGAACGCTCTTCATTTTCAATTACATGTAACATATACACTTTCCAAGATTTGCTGTTGGAGGTATAATATCAAAAAGTTGGGTATAGATCAATCTTGCTCATTTAAAATCCGATTGATATAAGGACAATTTTAGTCCTACCCCCGTAGGGATGGACTCTTTTTTTTATAATTTTTTAAGGCGGGCCTAATATGTTTGATAAATTTACTAATCGCGCAAAACAAGTGATCAAGCTAGCTAAGAAAGAAGCTCAAAAGCTTAACCACAACTACTTAGGTACTGAACACATCTTACTTGGCCTACTAAAGCTTGGGCAAGGGATTGCCGTTAATGTCTTAAAAAATCTCGGTGTCGATTATGAAACTATTCTCTCTGAAGTTGAAACTGTTGTAGGTTTTGGCCCAGAAATTCAAATTTATGGCGATCCTACTTTAACTGGAAAGGTTAAAAAAGTGTTTGAGTATGCTAACGATGAAGCGGCCTCTTTAAACCATAATTATGTGGGCACAGAGCACCTTTTACTCGCTCTTATCCGCCAACCAGATGGCATAGCCGCTCAAATCTTAGAAAATCTCAACATCAATTTAAAAGAAGTGAGAAAAGAGGTTTTAAAAGAGCTCGAAACTTTTAATCTTCAACTCCCTCCCATGGGGATGAACTCTTCAGGCGCTACTCCATCTTCTGGAAAATCAGATAAAGGGGGATTAGGCGATAAAATGCCTGCTCTTAAAGCTTATGGTCACGATCTTACTGAAAAATGTAAGTTAGGTGAACTCGATCCTGTGATTGGAAGAAAACTAGAAGTGGAGAGATTAATTCAAATTCTTTGCCGCCGTCGTAAAAATAACCCTGTTCTCGTCGGTGAAGCTGGCGTTGGTAAAACTGCGATTGTTGAGGGACTAGCCCACGCAATTATTGAAGGCAATGTTCCTGATAACTTAGCTAAGAAAAAACTGATCTCATTAGATTTAACTTTAATGATTGCTGGCACTAAATATCGCGGTCAATTCGAAGAGCGTATCAAAGCGGTAATGGATGAAGTGAAGAAAAATGGCAACGTTTTACTCTTTATCGATGAAATGCACACCATTGTTGGCGCTGGTGCAGCCGAAGGTGCTATAGACGCTTCTAATATATTAAAACCAGCCTTAGCTCGTGGCGAAATCCAATGTATTGGAGCCACTACAATGGATGAATTCAGAAAGCATATCGAAAAAGATGCTGCTTTAGAAAGAAGATTTCAAAAAATTCATGTCGCCCCACCGTCTATTGAAGAGTCCAATGAAATTCTAAAAGGACTTAAAACTAAATATGAAGAGCATCATAAATGTACTTATACTGAAGACGCTATATCTGCCGCTGTCTTTTTATCTGATCGCTATTTAGTAGGTAGATTCTTACCTGATAAAGCGATCGATCTCATTGATGAAGCAGGCGCTAAAGCTCGCATTGCCATGATGTATCAACCAAATGAAATGACGACTCTAGAAAATGAAATTGAAACAGTAAAAACATCTAAAGAAAAATCAATCAATTCGCAAGATTATGAAAAAGCAGCTAAACTTAGAGATCAAGAGAAACAACTTCGGGAAGAGTTAGAAGAACAAAAAAACTCTTGGGAAAAGCGCAAAGAAGAACAAAAAGCTGTCGTTGATGAAGATGATATCGCTTATGTTGTTGGAAAATTAACAGGCATACCTACGACTAGGCTTACTGAAGAAGAGACTCATAAAGTTTTAGTCATGCAAGAAACTCTAAGAGACACAATCATTGGTCAAAATCCTGCTCTTGATAAAGTTTGTAAAGCTATTCGTAGATCTCGAGCTGATATTAAAGATCCCAATCGCCCTATCGGAGCCTTCTTATTTTTAGGTCCAACTGGTGTTGGAAAAACTTTATTAGCAAGAAACTTAGCGATCCAAATGTTTGGTGGTGAAGACGCTTTAATTCAAGTAGATATGTCAGAATACATGGAGAAATTTGCTGTAAGTAAAATGACAGGATCTCCCCCAGGATATGTGGGATATGAAGAAGGTGGACAACTTACCGAACAAGTAAGAAGACGCCCATATTCTGTCGTGTTATTTGACGAAGTGGAAAAAGCTCACCCAGATGTGATGAATCTACTATTGCAAATCTTAGAAGAAGGTCGACTCTCAGACTCTTATGGTAGAAAAATTGACTTCAGAAATACGATTATTATCCTCACATCTAATTTAGGATCAGAACTCATTCAAAGAACAACTGAAGTTGGCTTTGGGGTAAAAGAGGGAATTCCTGATTATAGTGATATGGAACAAAAGATTGATCGCGCTGTGAAAAAGCACTTCAAGCCTGAGTTTATCAATAGATTAGATTCAACTGTAATTTTTAGAGCTTTGGACAAAGATGATCTTTGCAAAGTTATCGACATCGAAGTGGGTAAATTGAAAGAGCGCCTTGATAAAAAAGGTATCATTATCGAGCTAGATCAGTCTGCTAAAGAGTTTATTGCTGATAAAGGGTATCAACCTGAAATGGGAGCTCGACCTGTACGCAGAACTATTCAGCAATACTTAGAAGATCCTCTTGCTGAAAAGCTGCTTTTAGATCCTAATTCTGAGCGTGAATATGACATCTCATTTGAAACAGGCCAAGAAAATCTAACCTTTAATGAGAAAAAGAAAAAGAAAGAGAAGAAAAAGCTTGCTACTGCTGCTGTAGATAGCGAACAAGATTAAATAGTTGTTTTAGAAACTCTTTTTAGCCTAATTGAAAAATTAGGCTTATTTTTTTTACTCTCATGTCTAACAGGAATATCTTCTAACCCACCCTCTAATCGTGCCGATTCAAAATCGCATACGCTTTTTGATCTTCTTCTTCGATTTGATGGCACTGGAGGTTGAAAGCCACCTGCTCCACCTTGATGAGAGTTTAGATCTAGCTGATACGCTTCAACTGTTATACTGGGTAAAACACCTTTTCCCACTAATCTAGTTGCCTTTCTAGCTGTCACAGTAGCAGCAGCAACAGCAAGCGTGAAATCAGCAAAAGGCTTATCAGGCTCTTGTGCTGTATCAATTCCTCCCTCTTGATAGTGCTCAAACCTCCCATAGGCCAATTCCCACTCAATATACTTGTCATCAGATACATTTTCAGGAGAAAATGGACTATTACGATCAATTCTACTGTACTTGAAGAATAACTGTGAGACTTTATCCCAATTCAACATTGTTGAACTGGCATTCTTTAGCGCGGCTTTTGGTGAATGATCCATATCATGCCACAACTTTATTACCTCTTGATAGTCTGTTCTAACCGGATACATTCATGACCTTGGCACTTTTATCAAATACATTTTTAACTGCAGAAGTAACTTCCTCTGTCTGAACCAAAATTGTTAATCTTTTCGGATCTAAAATATAATCAGTCTTAAAAGCTCTATTTAATAATTCTTGTATACAAAAAGCTAACAGCAATTTTTCACAAAAATTGTTTGGCGCAGCTAGTTCAACATCTCTGTCATCCCTTCTGGGCTCACAAATAGATGAGGCGCTACATCTCGCATTACATCACTAATGAGTAAGGCTTTATCGTTATACCCTTTTTTATGAAATTAAGCTCTTTGTTCCCACTGTTTTATCACTTCAAGTAAGTGATTTTTTTCTGGGCGCGCTCTAAAATATTGTCTCATCTGTGAATCATTCGCCAAATGGGCTAATTTAGCCAACAAATTCAAGTGCTTTTTATCATCCGAAGCAAATAAGAAAAATAGAGTGTGCACGGGCTCATTATCAAGAGCTCCCCACTCAATTGGGTCCTCTAAAAATACTGGACAAACGACATCAAGTGACCCTTTTAATAAAAAATCGCGCGTGTGAGGCACTGCAATGCCTTTACCTAATGATGTAGGCATAAGCGCTTCTCTTTCAAGCAACATCTCTGTCATCCCTTCTGGGCTCACAAATAGATGAGGCGCTACATCTCGCATTACATCACTAATGAGTAAGGCTTTATCGTTATACCCTTTTTTATGTAAAGTTGCCCCTTTATGAAGAGCTCTAAATAGGCTAAACTGCTTCCACCCTTTATTAGGCAACACTTCTTCTTCTTCTTCTGTAAATTTGATAGGATAGACTTGCTTTTCTGTCTCAGGGGTCTCTTTAACTCCAAGACGTCTCGAAAGCATCCAGTTTTCAATCTCAGTGCGTGAAAATCGATATTGATGATGTAACTTATATGCTGGAATCTTTCCTTCAGATAACCACCGACGTATCGTTGTTTCCGAAACATTTAATAGCTCTGATACATCGCGAATCTTCAAATCCATTTAATAACCTCGTCTAAAACTGGTAGATCTTCTTATACCATAAATGAATCATTGACTCAAGAAATGTTATTAAATTAATTGTTGTAAAACGGCTTGTGGAGTATGTGATAAGACTAACTTCTCTCTAACCTCATCATCTCGAATACGTTGCGTAATAGTCGATAAGATTTGTAAATAATCATTTTGACGCTCACTAGGTCCTCCTATTAGGAAAACTACTCGCACTGGAGCTTGATCTATTGAGTCCCAGTCCACCCCTTTCTTCGATATAATAGCCACTGCAATAAAAAAATCTTTATAGTGATCTATCTTAGCATGTGGAATCGCTATACCTAAGCCAATACCAGTTGATACAATCGATTCTCTATCTTTAATCGCTTGCAAAAATTGATCTGGATTGTCAATTTTTTTTCTCTTTTGCAAAAGGTCTGTAAGGGTTTGTAAAACTTGATCACGGCTTTGAGGCTCATCAATAAATGTAATGAGATCAGGATCAAATTTAACCAGCGTTTCAACAGCTAATGCACTATTTTCAATTGTTTCATTTTCCATTTTATTGTAAACCGCTTGAACCAAAACGTGACTCTCCACGCGCAGTTGTCGCTAGCTCCCCTTCATATAGTTTAAATTCGGCTTGCACAACGGCCGCCACCACTATTTGTCCCATTCGAAGCCCTTTTGTCACAGTAAATGTGTCAACTTTCGAATGATTAATCATTATAAGCTTTAGCTCTCCTCGATAATCACTATCTATCGTACCTGGAGAATTCAATACTGTTACCATACTTTTAGCTGCCAACCCACTTCTTGGCCTCACCTGTATCTCATACCCATGAGGAATCTCAAAAAATAATCCCGTTGGGATTATTTCCATCTCTCCTGGTTTAAGATCGATGGGCTCAATATTTGAAGCTCTCACGTCAGCTCCAGCAGCCCCTTCACTCATATATTTAGGTAGACAATCTTTATCATCTGTACGGACTAATATTTCTACTTTCTTTGTCATTTTCAAATCCTATTTCGTTAGAAAATCGATAAAATATGCTAGCTTCTCTTTTAGTTCTTTACGATGTACTATGCAATCAATCATCCCTTTTTCTAATAAAAATTCTGATTTTTGCGCTCCCTCAGGTAATTTATGACCAATGGTTTGCTCCACAACTCTAGGCCCTGCAAAGCCTATTAATGCTTTTGGTTCTGCAATAATAATGTCACCAAGAGATGCAAATGATGCCGTTACGCCACCTGTTGTTGGGTTAGTTAAAACTGAAATAAAGGGCAAACCCTCTTCGCTATGCTTAGCTAATGCTGCTGATGTTTTTGCCATTTGCATTAAAGACAATGTAGATTCTTGCATGCGGGCCCCACCTGATGCCGATACAATGACTACTGGCAAGTTGTGTTCAGTAGCAAATTCTATAATTCGCGTTAATTTCTCACCCACAACAGATCCCATAGACCCTGCCATATAGCTGAAATCCATAATCGCTAAAGCTGTCTTTTGACCTTTTATATTACATGTACCTACAATAGCACCTTCTTTTCGATTGGACTTCGCTTGCGCTCGAACAATACGATCAGTATAGGGCTCTTTGTCTACGAAATTTAGCGGATCTATCGGTTGCATTTTATCAAATAGCTCTTTAAATGTACCCTGATCTGCTAATAATTCAATACGATCTTCAATCGAAAATCGATAGTGATAATCACACTTGCTACAACAGTTTAAGTTTTGTGCTAACTCACTTTTATGAATCGTTTCATCACACCCACCACACTTAATCCAGCCACTAAATCCATCATTCTTGATCGATTCCACTTTTATCTTCGGCTTATGCCTAGTAAAAAGATTCATTAAACCCATCGGTTCCACCTAATTTGATATAGACGAATAGTATACCACATTTATAGAGTATAAAACAACCATAATGACAAGTTAAAATTTTAATTCTATCTATTTTATTCTATGTGACATCTATTCAATGTTAACGACTTGGAGTATGCTCTACAATTTTTTTTTTTTGAAGCAGTTTTTTTTCTGTAATTGGACCTATTGGATGAAATTTATCTACTAAATAGGGTCCATTATAAAGCTTAAAAAAAGAACTTACACAAGATGGGCTCGTAAAAAATATTCGATCGAATAGGGCTAAATCAGGAAGTTCTACTGAAGATATGGAGATTGTATCGTATACATCTATTATATCAACCTCATATCCCCTTAAAATGAGCTCTTGGGCTAAATAAGAGCGCGCCTTTATTGATCTTGGATATAACAAGGGTCCTTTTGGTTGCAGCTTGTCTATAATCTCTAACACCCCCTCTTGCGTAAACATCTTAGCTTCAATGATTTGCGAAAAATAAGGTTTAGCTTTTTGTGAAGTAGAGGGGCCAATTGTGATAGCTATTTCACCTTGATCTGAAAAATTCATGTACCTAATGGTTTCTTTGGAGGTGATAATAGTGTGAGAGTAGCTTTTGTTTAAAAGTGTAAATGGAAGTGCAACAGTAGTAATAAGGGGCAAGTGAGTCACTTCATTCCCCTCTAATATATGTGTTGGGTCAATTCCTAGATATAGAATGCGCATCGTAATGAAGTGGGGCAAAAAGATTTATCATTTCACTATCGCCATCGCGGCATACTATGGCTAACCTTCCTTGATGCTCTGCCCCAACGCCCGGTAAATCAATAGAGTTTAAGTGTAGCAAGTTCAGTCTGATTAAAGCTGCCTTAGCAATAACAACGCCATATAAGGTGGGGTCGTCAAGAAGGGCAATTCGCTTTTCAATAGTGCCTCGAATAGAGCGCATTTTTAAATCTGAGCGCATTAATTGAATCATTTGCTCTCTTCGATATGATGACGCTCCAATATCACCACCAATAGGAATATCATCTAGGGTAATTCCCTCTTTTAAAACAAGAGTATCTAGACTATTAATACTTTTAGTCATGGCAGCAACATGTAAACCTTGTGGAAGAGGAGATGGCAAGTCTTTAGCTGAGTGAATCGCCACTTGAGCTGTTTGATTTAATAATGCTTCATCCAACTCTCGGGTAAAAAAATCATTCTTAGCCATGTTTATGAGGCAACTTTTTTGATCAAAATCTCCTCGAGATTTGATATAGTCAACAACAAAAGGGAAACTGGCATGTTGAAAAACTTCTCTCACTTGCGCATGAGATAATGGAGAATCTCTAGCGACACATTTTATCAACATATTAAACCTACGTGATTAGGTATTGAATAGCTTCTTCTACCATGTCAACCCCTTTGAGCTCAATCAGTTTTTTTATGCTTTTATCCATTCTAGGCAAGTTCTTATTAGGCAAAATACATGTGCGAAACCCTAAGTGAGCCGCTTCTTTGATTCGACTCTCAATTCTTGGCACACTTCGAACTTCTCCTCCAAGGCCAACTTCTCCAATAACAATCACATCAGAGCCAATAGCTCGACTACAAAAAGATGATGCAATGGCAAGTAAAATGCCTAGATCAATCGCCGGCTCTAAGATTTTCATTCCACCAGCAACTGAAACAAAAACATCGAGTGAGTGAAAATGGTAGCCCATTTTCTTCTCCAATACGGCTAATAATAAGCCCAATCGATTTTGATCAATTCCTGTTGAGCGCCTAGTTGAGTTAGCAAAACTCGCTTGAGCCACTAGCGATTGCACTTCAACTAAAATTGCTCTAGACCCCTCAAGAGTAGGAACAATGGCAGATCCTGTCGATCCCATTGATCTTTCACTTATAAAAATTTCAGATGGATTTGCAACTTCGACTAAGCCACCTGATTGCATCTCAAAAATGGCCACCTCATCACTGGGGCCAAAACGGTTTTTTATCGCTCTTAATATTCTAAATCCGTGTTGGCGATCCCCTTCAAACTCTAGTACAGTATCGACCACATGCTCTAAAACTTTAGGGCCTGCTAATTCTCCTGATTTTGTTACATGACCAATCACAAAAGTGGTAATATTTTGCCGCTTTGCTAAGTGCATGCACTCCATAGCGATCTCTTTAATTTGCGTTAAAGAGCCAGGCAATGAAGGGATTTCACTTTTATATACAATTTGAATTGAATCAATAATGAGTATATCGGGTTTAATCGCCTCAATTTGAGTCTTAATATTAGAAAAAACAGTCTCGTTTAGAAGATAAATATTGGAATTGGAAACTCCAATTCTTTTAGCTCGCATTGAAGTTTGATAAGTGGATTCTTCACCGCAAACATAGAGTACTTTTTTGCCCTGCTTTGCTAATTCTTCAGATAAAGTGAGCATCATAGTCGATTTACCAATACCTGGAGCTCCACCAACAAGTGAGAATGAGCCTAAAACAACACCGCCCCCAAGTAAGCGATCCACCTCTTTTAAACCAGTCGTACTTCTAGAAGCCGATTCCAATGTCACATTATCTATTTGAACAGGCTTAGCCACTTTGACATCGAAAGAATTAAAGCGATTGGTATTAGCCACTTTATGATCAAAACTTATTTCTTCACAAAGAGTGTCCCACTTGCCACATTCAGTGCAGCTTCCGCTCCACTTTCGATGGGTCGATCCACAATCTTTACAAACCCAAGTTGACTTTACTTTACTCATGCTCTCTCACATGCATTAAAGCGTTTTTTGCCGCCTCTTTTTGCGCTTTTTTCTTCGACATGCCATACCCTCGCCCAATTTCTTGACCGTTCACAATAACAGCCACTTCAAATTTCTTCTCATGACCAGGACCATCTTCTGCTATCATGACATATTCAGGCGGTTTTTTATAAAGTTTTTGAACTAAATCTTGGAGCACTACTTTAGGATTTTCTTCTGGATGGGCAATAGCTTCATCGATCTCATCCTTAAAATTAGTGAGGTAAAAACGCTTAGCCGCTTCGAATCCGCCATCTAAATAGATTGCCCCTAATAGCGCTTCAAAAAAATCGGCCAAAACGGAACTTCTTCCATTGCCAAGATTGCGGCTTTCACCCACTCCCATAACAATGAATTCGCCAATATCTAGTTTTTCAACTAATTTATGACACATAGGCGCCTCAACTAATAGCGATTTCAATGAAGAAAGTTTCCCTTCACTCATCTCTGATTCACGCAAATATAGAACTTCGCTTATAATTAATCCCAAAATAGCATCGCCTAAAAATTCGATCCTTTCATTATGAATCAAATCATCATCTTTATGCTCATTTATATAGGATGAGTGAGTACAAGCTAAAGTTAGATAACTTGTATCTTTAAACTGGTAGCCAATGGCTGCTTGGAGCTCGTCGAGAGAGTCCTCTAAATCTGTAAAACTATTCATACCAATATTCTCTTCGCAATTCATATTTTTGTCACTTGTTAATTTATGCTACATATTATAAACTTCTTTCATGACAAAATTGATTCCTCTCTCACTAGAACTAGCTCAGCTAGAAAAAAATTATCTCTTCAGCTTAGTAAGCGCTAAAAAAGCTCAATATAAAAATGAGAATACTTTAGATCTTGGCGTTGGCGATGTCTCAAAACCTCTTAATAAAGTGGTGGCTCAAGCTATTATCGATGCTACTACTGAAATGAGCGAAAAAGTGTTCGGCTATGGACCTGAATGTGGCTACCCCTTCTTAAAGCAAGCGATCATCCAAAGCTCACCAGCCTATTCCCAATTTTCTGAAGACGAAATCTTTGTTAATGATGGGATCATTTCTGACATGGCCAGATTTCCCCTCCAATTTGCCCCCGATATCACTTTAGCTATCCAAGATCCATGTTTTCCTCCCTATTTTGAAAACCTAAAATTCTTGGGTAGATTTAAAACCAATACTGTACTCATTCCATGCCTAGAAGAAAATAATTTTATACCTAACCTTCCAGAAGAGAGAGTCGATCTTATCTATTTATGCTCTCCTCATAATCCAACAGGCTCGGCATTAACTCGAGAACAGCTTTCAAAATGGGTCAATTATGCCAAAAGCAATGGATCTATTATCCTTTTTGACAGCGCCTATCAAGCATTTGTTACAGACGATGATGTCCCTTCTTCTATTTATGAAATAGAAGGAGCAGAACTTGTGGCCATTGAATTTTGTAGCTTTTCTAAATCAGCTGGATTTACAGGTCTTCGTTGTGGCTACTTTGTTTGCCCCAAAGGGATTGAAATTGATGCTAATGGAAAACGGCACAAATTTTTACCTTATGTAGAACACTCTAAATCGATTTCTACAAATGGGGTAGCCTATCCTATTCAAAAAGGAGCAGAGGCTGCTCTCACTAAGAAAGCTCAAGACGAAATTCGTCAAGATATAGAGAGCTATATGCGCTCAGCTAAACAATTAAAACTGGGTCTTCAAGCAGCTGGTTTCACTGTTTTTGGCGGAATAAATTGCCCCTATATTTGGTTTAAAGTTCCCACAGAGCAAACTTCAGTACAATTTTTTGAAACACTATTAAAAGAGTATGACATTGTATCGGTTCCTGGATCTGGGTTTGGCCAATTTGGCGAAGGTTATGTAAGACTTTCTGGATTTATTGATGAACAAAAAGCGAAATTAGCATTACAAAGATTGAGGGCGGTATGCAAGTAGAGATTTCTGAAAAAGAGAGACGAGTTTATCGTGATAATCAAGGAATCGAACTCTTTGAGCTCATTTCTGAAAAAGATTTTGATAAAATGAGATCTGAAGTGGATAATTGGCGTTTAGAAAAATCTCATGAAGAGCAATGGAAACTAGGTCGCGATCTTTTTCAACAACTCCCTTCGCTTAAAAAGATTCTAACAAAAAAAAGTTTTGTTTCAGTAGCTTCTCAACTCTCTTTTAAATCAACATTAAGACTTGCTATGAGTCAGCTACTAGGTCCGTTAGAACCTTCAAAGTCACTGCCGACTTACTACAGTGAAGCTCTACCTTTTAGTGAGCACTATTGTTATCAAGGTTTGACAATTGCTATGATGATATGTTTAGAACCTTCTGAAACTGAATTAGAATATCCCTTTCCTAATACTTCAGGCTCAGTCTATTTCTTTCCTGTGACTAAAGAATTTTCCATGAAGCCCTTAATTAATTTAAAAAGTGGATTATTTATGCTCTCAGCTTTTGGAGAACAGTCTGTCCTCTATATTGAGCAACCCAATGACCCCCTTGTTAACAAATTAAAAAAAGAAGGGTACGGTTTTGGCGACAACCTAAAAAACGATTCGCATCCTCTTTTCTTCTTATAAAGGCGATGTTAAGAAAAGTTCTTCATTTTAGCTTTACAAGAAAGAAGGGGTGAAAGATAATCCGCAAGATGAATATACGTGAAGCTCATTTCAAACAACTTCTTGATAAAAAACTCAAGCAAAGCCGCTATAAGCAACTTAAGTGTATCATTCCGTTTGAAGAAATAAATTCCGATGATCCCTCAAAGCCTATCTTGAATTTCAGCTCTGGCGATTTTTTGGGGCTCTCTAATCACCCTTTTGTGAAAAAAAATACGATTAAATATGTTCTGAAATGGGGTGCTGGTTCTTCTGCATCAAGACTCATGACTAGCCATCTAGAAAGGCAACATGAGTTAGAAAAAAAATTAGCCTCCAGCTTAAACAAAGAAGCTACTTTTTTCCTAAATCCTGTTCAAAATATTCATGAGCTAACTTTAACCCCACTTGGCGCTAAAGATACTATTTTTTTCATCGATGATTCAGTCTCCAACTTGATAAAAAAGGCTGCCAAACTTTCTTCTGCGCAAGTTATTTACTTTCCACATAATAATATTACAAAACTCACTTCCTTAATTGAAGCTCATTGCGTTCCCACTAAAGCTAAAGTGATTGTTTCTGAATCCATTTTTCATACCGTTGGTGATTTTGCCCCCTTACCTGAACTGTGTAAATTAGCTAGCCATTCAGCCTCACTCTTATACATTGACGACTCTCTTAGTTTCTCCTCACATGGCTTTTCAGGTTTTGGTTTAGCTGCTCCCAGAATGGGGGTTGATATTGCTATCTCTGGATTTGGTAGATCTTGCGGCGCTTTTGGTAATTTTGTAGCTACAAGTGAAACTCTAAAAGAGTATTTAATTCAGTTTTGCCCTGAGCTCTCATCTGTAACACTACTTCCTCCAGCTGCTTTAGGCGCTATTGACGCCGCCATTGGACTTATTCCTGATATGCATGAAGAACGCAATAAAATGAAAACCTTTTCACTGATTTTAAAAGAAGCATTAGGAGAAAAAGAGCTCAATATTGGCGATCCAAAAGCTCATATTTTTCCAATCCAATTCAGCTGTGATCAAGAACTTCTTCACTGCTATAGCCATTTAGTTGAAGAACAAATTTTAGTTCAAAATATCAAAAATAGCGGTCTATCTTCAAAACCACTATTGCGCTTTATCATCAGCGCATCACACTCTAAAGAGCAAATAAATGCCTTAATTAGTCGCTTTAAGAGTTGGTCTCCACCTTTGCAATATGAAAAAGCCTTTAATTAAAACCCAAGTGACAAATAGAGACAACTTGAGTTAAAAACAGTAACTCTCTATAGATCAAAAGATGATTAATTAGAGGTTCTCAATGCGCAAACTCTTGCCCTTATATGTGGTGATATTTATAGCTTTTTTGGGCATCAGTATGTCAATTTTGATTTTCACAGAATTTACTATGAATCTCAAAACATCTTCTCTTCCAAAATCTTATACTTTTGCTCAGCGATCACTTCTTTTTGGAATATTAACCTCTGTTTATCCCTTGGGACAATTTTTAGGTTCACCTGTTTTAGGCGCACTCTCTGATCGATATGGTAGGCGCCCTATTTTAATATGGACCCTTTTATTTACCATTGTTGCCTATGTTTTCGTTTCACTTTCATTGCATAGCGTTGCTGTTATTTGGATATGCATTACCCTCTTTTTAGCAGGAATCGGTGAAGCGAATATGGTGATTGCTCAAGGAGCCATTGCCGATACTTCTGAGAAAAGAAAGCGGGCTCATTTATTTGGATACATCACGGTTGTTGCCTCTAGCGCCTACATTGTGGGACCCATATTTGGTGGACAATTGAGTAATCCTACTATTGTGAAGTGGTTTAATTATTCTACGCCATACTGGATAGTGACAGGCTTACTTGTACTCATATTCCTATGGATTTTCTTTGGATTTAAAGAGACGCATAAAAAAGAAAATAGAAAACATATCAAATGGGTGTCAGCCTTAACCAATTTAACCACTATATTTACTGACAAGGCGGTACGTAAATTTTACATGGTAAATTTTTTGGCTTACATAGCAATATTTGGTTATTTTAGACTTTTCCCTCTATATGTTGCTGATCAATACGATACCACTCAAAGTCTTCTTTCTTATGTTATCGCGTGGGTTTCGGTCCCTCTAATAATTGTGAATTCTTTTTTTATTAAACCTCTTTTAAAACACTTTAGACATAAGTATTTGTTTGAATTTTCACTCTGGATGATTGGAATTGGCTCTATCTTCACAATATTTTTTCAACCATTTGGCTTCATATGGATATCGACTTGTTTTACCACTATTTTTATAGCAATAGCTCTTACGGTATCTATAACAGTAATTTCGAATAAAGTTTCGCATGCCAAACAAGGGCGAGTACTTGGAAATAATTTATCACTCCAAGTAATTCCCCAAATTGTTATTGGAATCATCGGAGGTTCTTTAGCCATTGCATCGATAAAGTTACCCCTATTGATGTGTTCAGCATTTGCCATTGCCGCCGCTGTATTTTCTATAAAACTCGATTATTCACCTGTCGACAATTGAATAAAAAAATTAAACGCAAACCTAAAAAGACATGTACTCATGTACCGGTACATGAGTGCAAAAATTGTGACACTCTTTACAAATCGAAAAGAAAGGTATATAATAGAGCACGAATCTCTTTTTTTAACAAGCTTAAGAGCTTCTGTTATTTTGATACAATTTGCTCCATCTGCCAAATAAGTTAGTATAGATAATACACCTATTTGGCAGATGGAATAAAGTGTACGAAAAAACAAAGCTCCCACACCACAACTACATGGAGAAAAATTATGAGAAGGATGTTTATCCTTTATGTCGTCATCTTTGCTGCCTTCTTAGGCATCAGCATGAGCATACTCTCATTCACCTCAATGACTCTCAATCTAGAAGAATCTATACTGCCTCGCAATACCACCCTCTCCATGCGTACTGCAATACTCGGTGTAATGGTCGGTATGTATCCCCTAGGCCAATTCTTTGGCGCCCCTATTTTAGGGGCTCTCTCTGATAATTACGGTCGAAGAAGAATGCTTCTCATCTCTTTAGTATCCACCACTTGTACTTATATGGTTGTGGCGCTCAGCATTTTCCCCTTTAATCTTCACTTACTTGCCGTTTCACTATTTATTACCGGATTTTTTGAGGGAAATGTGGTGATTGCTCAAAGTAGTATTGCCGACTTGTGCCCGGCTGAAAAACGGACTACTGCTTTTGGATATGTCTCAGTAGCGGCCTCTGGAGCTTTTGTTATTGGCCCCCTTTTAGGCCCTATTTTAACCAACCACCATATTGTGAGTTGGTTCAATTTTTCAACCCCATTTTGGGTTGCCTCTATTTTCTTTGTCTGCCTCACCCTTTGGATCTACTTTAGATTCCATGAAACTTTACCCGAGGAAAGAAGAGAAAAAAAACCAATGTTTCAATCTTTTATCAATTTAAAAGAAATTTTTATCGATAAACAAGTGCGCCGATTTTATGGGGTAAATATCCTTTTATATATGGGCGTATTCGGTTTTTTCCGTTTGTTCCCTCAATTTATGGTTAACAATTACTCCATTTCTCACTCCACTTTGTGTTTCTCTATGGTAAACTTAGATTTGCCTATTATCATCATATCTTTATTTTTTATTAAACCTATCGTAAATCGATTTTCACTTATTGGAATTATGCGAATGGGAGCCTTAATCCTCGCTCTTGGGATCACCTTAATCATTGGACTCAATAGTTTTTTATCTACTTGGTTTACTATCTATTTTGCAGCTATTGGTATTGCTTATATAATGCCTACGACTACTTCGCTTATCTCTTCGCAAGTTCATATTCAAAAGCAAGGATCTGTATTAGGAAATAACACATCTTTAGTTATTTTAGCTCAGTTAACAGCGGTTTTAATAAGTATCGGATTTACGCATATCAATATTCGCATACCCCTAAGTATTGCCATTGTTATGCTAATTATTGCCACATTTTTGACCAAACTAATTAAGTTGAATAAGACAACTAGTATTTAAGCGCGCAGTTAACAGATACTTCAGGTGCAAAATTACCCTTAGTATCATAAATAGGCTGTGATAACCCAAATCCCCAGCTTCTCATAAAATGAGTTCCTAGATCTCTTTCAAATGATATGCCCACTACCGCAGAAGCATTCGTGTTATTCATGTCTTCGAACTCTTTTATGTCAGCTTCAGTTGATGCGTACCCCCCACCCATATTATAGTAAGTGCGCTCTTTAGTTTTTCCTTTATTCACTTGATAGCAATAGTAAGCTTTACCAGAGAAACCTGTCATAATTACTATTGGTTCATCTGCATAATCAAATCCAATATTCGACATGATGCTCACTCTTCGAACAGAAAGTTTATCACCTTGTCCACCTTTTTTTAAATCAAGGGTATGCCTTTTTGGAATATCTATTTCATCCATTGCAAATAATGTAAACGGAAGAGCTGCCATAGCAGCAAATAAAATATGTTTCATCGTAGGCTCCTGGATATGAATGCCATTTGCCTATGACTATAAAGATATTATCAATTTTACGCAACTGAAGGAAAGATATTTAGACATCAAGAATTCTACTCTCGTAAAAAACTATATAGGAATTTTTTAAGCAATATATCCAGCAGATGCAGGGCCGATGCCTAAGAATAGAATTGTTTTTTGAATAATCCAAAAAAATACTAAATACATAACTAAAAACCAATTTAATTTAATTAGATTTAATATAACACGAATTGTTGATATAAAACCATACTAAAATTCTAAAATCGTCTCTCTTATAACTTACACAGATGATTCATCATCATCGCTTTCTAAGTCTAAAATAGTTTCTCTTAATTTAACTGGCTCTTGCAACTCAGCTAAAGCGCTTTTAGCTTCTAAAACTTTAGTGTGCTCCCAGCTATTAAGACCATAAGTCATAGGATGTAAATGACTTTTCATTTCAATAGAAACAGGTTTTGAAGGAGATGCATCAAAAGTATAACCACTTTTTAATAGCTTTAACCACTCCAATATCACCGGCATCTGAATGTCGTTTAATGTTGACCATTTGATAGATGGAATATGATCCACATTCTTCTTCTTCCAGAATATTGAAACTGTTTTTTTCACCTGTACGCTAGGATTAGCCTTGTCCACTTTTAACATTTCTAGTCGAAATTCCCATATAAAGTCACTATGAGGTAAAGTTGAACCTGTTGGAATCAAATAATGTTTATGTCTATGATCGATTTGATCTCGCAGGTTTTGAGCTCCGCCATCACACTTCACAGTAGAAGCGCCAATAATGCGCTCTTGAAATAATATATTGGCCTTTCCTACTACCGTATCAGGATGCTCCAGACCAAAATTATCCATTTCAGCTACAACAATTCGAGTTAGCTCTTCTCGACAAAAATAAGCTGCGTATACACCTAAAGACATTATGACCTCTATTTCAATTTTTAAGAGAGTATAAAGAATATATGCAATTATTTCAAGGTTTAGTTTATAGTATTTAAAGTTTTAATTTGTCATATATCAACTCATATCATATAGGTGAGTAAAAAAAAGCGTGTCTCATTATGCAAAAAATTACTAAGCACTCAATAAGCTTAATTACATTGATATTAGTCTCCTCTGCATTTGTCACAAGCGTAAGAAACTTAACTACCATTGCTGAAACTGGTTCCAAAATATTCTTTTTTGCGTCGATCGCTGCCTTGTTTTTTTTTCATTCCCATTGCTCTAGTTTCGGCCGAACTTGCTACTGGATGGCCTGAGAAAGGGGGAGTATATGTTTGGGCTAAAGCTGCATTTGGTGAGCGTTGGGGTTTTTTTACCACATGGCTTCAATGGATCTACAGCATGCTCGGCATTATTTCTACACTCTACTTTGGTTCCAGTTCTTTAGGATATTTAATATACCCTCCCCTCTCAAATTCCCCCACTTTTTTGATTACTGCCTCTATCATTACAGTTTGGTTTTTCACTGCTTTAAACTTACGTGGTCAAAGTATGTCTTCAAAAATTAGTAGCCTCGGTTTCACTTTAGGAGTACTCGTTCCAGCTGCCTTAATTATTGCGCTTGGCATTGGCTATTTATTTACCGGACAAGTTGACCACTTAAATCTCTCTTGGAGCTACTCTAATCTTCTTCCTGACTTTAGTGACTTTACCACTTTTGTATTACTTGTAGGTTTTATGAGGGCATTTGGTGGAATTGAAGCTGCGGCTTCTCACGCAAACTTAGTTGAAAACCCGCAACGAAATTATCCTATTTCTATTCTCATCGTGGTTATCATTGGTCTCGCCATTAATATTTTTGGCTCACTCTCAGTAGCTGTTGTTATCCCTACATCAGATCTTAGTTTAGCTGCTGGTTTAATCGATGCATTTTCTAAATTCTTTACCATATTTAATATGGGATGGCTCACTAAACCAATTGCCGCTTTAATTACATGGGGCGCTTTAGGAAGCGTCAGCACATGGTTAATGGGCCCTATTAAAGGTTTACTTGCCACCGCGGAAAATGGCGATATCATGCCATTTTTATCTAAGACCAATAAACATGACGCCCCTTCTCATTTGCTCATTATTCAAGCGTGCTTCATCTCTATCATCGCTTTTTTCCTTCTGATGATGCCCAATATTAATCTCGCTTTTTGGCTCTCTGTTGCTATTGCAATGACAGTTTATCTCACAATGTATTTCATGCTGCTTCTCTCTGGGCTTGTCCTTCGATATAAGCATCCAGACGTTCATCGTAATTATAGAGTTCCCTTTGGTAAATTTGGTATTTGGCTTAACTGTTTAGTGGGGATGGCTACTATTGTCTTTGCCTTTACTGTCGATCTATTCCCCCCCATGGAACTTCACTATTCAAAACCAAAGTTTTACATCTGTATGCTCGCAGGATCAGCCATTATTTTATGGATATTGCCCCATATTATTTATACATTTAGAAATGAGAGTTGGAAAAAAATATGACAAAAGATTACGACCACACAAGCCCTTTTGAATACAAAAACATCCTTATTGAGCTAGGACAAAAATGCGAGAAAAATGGCGGCGCTTCCTTTTTAAATGCAGGGCGTGGTAATCCCAATTTCTTTAACACTACAGTTCGGGATGCCTTCAGTTTTTTCCACCACTTTATGGCGCTAGATGCCACTAAAAACCCAGAATATAAAGAGATCGCCTTTTACAATATCAAAAAAGGGATCGCCAAAAGATTAATCGAATATCTCACTAAAAATCGCGAAGAGAAAGGGGCTCAATTCTTAATGAATGCTATTTCATTTGCTGAAAATGAGTTCAATCTACTTCCTGATGAGTTAATAGCCGCTTTAGGATCTGCTGTGCTCGGAAACTTTTACCCAGTTCCCCCCAGAATCTTAAAAGAAGTGGAACTCATCGCGAATCAGTTTTTACGCAAAATCTTGTATCAAGATAATAATTGCCCAGTAGATCAAAACGATTTTGAACTATTTGCCACTGAGGGAGCTACCATGTCAATGGTCTATCTCTTCAATTCTCTTAAAGAGAATAAACTACTTAATAGTGGCGATCATATAGCTATTGGAACTCCTATTTTTTCTCCCTATTTAGAAATTCCAGCCCTCAAGGATTTTGAACTAAAACAAATTCATATCAAAGCTGAAGAGAGCTCAAACTGGCAACTTTCTAAGCATGAAATTGACAAGCTCAAAGATCCCAAAATTAAAGCTTTTTTTCTTGTCAACCCTTCCAATCCCCCTGGCATAGCCCTTGATCAAGATTCAATCGCCCACTTAGTTAAGTTAGTCAAAGAAAAGCGGCCTGATCTTATTATTTTAACCGATACTGTTTATGCTCCATTTGTCGAAGAATTTCGATCGCTAGTGTATGAATTACCTAAAAATACAATTTGCGTATATTCCTACTCGAAATATTTTGGAGTAACCGGCTGGCGACTTGGCCTGATTATGCTTCATAAAGAGAATATTTTTAATGAACTGATTCACAAGCTTCCCGAAAAAGAGAAACAAGAGCTTGATAGACGCTATAAAACCGACTCTACAGATCCGCGGCATCTCACTTTTATGGAAAGATGTGTCATGGATAGTCGAGATATAGCCTTAGCCCACACAGGTGGATTATCATGCCCTCAACAAGTAATGATGGCTCTTATGTCACTTTATGAGTTGATGGATAGCCAATGTCACTACAAGCATACTCTTGAAAGACTACTGAAAAATAGAGTAGAGCTGCTAGAAACTGGACTTGGAATGAAGTTGCTTTCAGGCAAGCACTACAGCCATTACTATATTTTAGTTAATATTCTCGATTTAGCAGACAAACTAGGAAAAAAAGAGGCTATTGAAAAAATTTCCATTCGTGATTTTTTACACACATTAGCTGAAAAATATGGAGTGGTCGCACTTGATGGAGATGGCTTTGGAGCGAAAGGTCACTATTTACGCATATCTTTAGCTAATTTAGAGAGCGATAGCTATTTAGAAATTGGAAAGCGTATCAATGCGTGCATAAAACAAATTTAGGAGAAAAAATGATAGGTCCGATACAAAACCAAGGTGCTCACTTTAATAGAGCTGATGCAACACCTTCATTTGAAAAAGTGCATTCTGATGCAGCCGCATTATTACTAGACTTCAATCAACTCTCTCAAACAGGCTCTCTACCTGGAGAAGGATTAATAACAAATATTGCTTCTGGACTTCAAACTATGGCGCTATATTTTCAATCCCAAAATAGTGCTCATCGTGATTCTATTTTCACTAATCCTTCATTAAATTTATTAGGGCAACTATTGAACTCTCTACAAAAGAATATTGGGATCACAACTCCAACTGCTTTGGATGTATTATCTGGTGAAAACCCTACTCCAAATGGGGAATCTATTGATACTTATGTGGGTAAAATATTAGATAGTATTGTGGGTAGTTCAAAATCACCTTCCATAGTAACTCCTCTTATTATCCAATGTTTAAAAGGGGTGAATGATCTACCCAGTGATTCAGCTCCATCAATGGTTTCATCTCAAAATTGCATTGAATATAGTAAGTCATACTTTGATGCTTTGGAGCCCCTCTTTAATTCTATAACGACTCACTATCCCCAATATGGCACCTTGCCGCCTAACAATGAACCGAATATAGCCTTTGTACAAGCTCTTAATAATTCACCTGTTATTAAATCCATTATGTATCAAACAATTACTAATTCAAACTGGTATTTAGATTTAATAGGGAGTGCAAATTGGCCTTCAAATGGTAGTGCAAATATAATAAATCAAATATTTAACTTCTTTCAACAAAATGGAGGGGACTCTAAAAATTGGCCTGCTGAAGGGCTTGCTAATCTATTTCAAGAATACTACTTCTGCTTAGAATCTCCTTCTCAAAACTGAATCAAGTAAGTCGCGATTTGTTCAACTGACAGGTACCACACTTGGAAATTATGGTTTACAAGCAGGTTTTGGGTTTTAAATCTAATTTACAAAAATAAAGTCCTGCGACTAATGATAATAAAGAACACAATATAAGAGGCGACTTAAACCAATGACCCGCCAACAACCCTCCTATAGGTCCGATAACAATTTGAGCTAAGAGCAAAACTGACATATTATTGCCCATCACCCCCCCTTGCCTATTTTCAGGCGCTTGATTTGATATTATTGGCATCAAAGTCATCATAGAAAATGAACTACAAATGAAAGTAAAAAATACAACTGGCCAAATCCAATTAAAATCGGTTACGAATAATAAAACCAAACTCATCGGACAGTAAACAATAGAACTTACTTTAAAAATCTGATTGACTGTATATCTTTTCAAAAACCGTGGAAGAAAAAATAGGGTATTTAAAAACATAGGCAACGCTCCAAATGAAATAACCAAAGCGATTGTCTTTGTTGAAAGAGAAAATTGTTCCGTTAGATATAGAGGTAAGAACCTAAAAAACCCAAATTTGGCGCAGCATGTTATGAACGTAAGTAAGTAGTAAAGACGCATTTGCTTGTCACAAAATATATTTTTCACATTGGATAAGGCTTGCAACCAATGAACATGAACCCTTTTAGAAGCAATATGTGTCTCTTCAAAAAAGAGGGCTATCCATAAAAAAATAATCGCCAATAAAAACGTGACGAACCAAAATGGAGTCGCTGCTGTGATCCATGAAAACTGAGTAGACTTTGATAAAAAACCAACAAACAACGGTCCTAATAGATAAGCAGATGATGTCATTGTTCCAATATAGCTAAAATAAACCGCTCTTTTCTTCTGAACAAATAAATCGGCAATCACATTTTGAGTTAAAGCAATATTGGACTCAAAAAGTCCTCCAAAAAATAGAGCCATACCCATTAACATTAATAGATCAAATTGAAAAGAGATTGAGATAGTCACATAAGATAAAAAAGCGCAAAACAAAGTAATTAAGATTATGCTTCGTCTTCCAAAGCGATCAGTCAAAGCTCCAATAACGGGCGAGCCTAAAAATTGCCCCAATGGAAATAGGGTAATAAGTAGACCAAACA
This sequence comes from Candidatus Amphrikana amoebophyrae, assembly GCA_030408475.1. GTDB lineage: Bacteria > Chlamydiota > Chlamydiia > Chlamydiales > JACRBE01 > Amphritriteisimkania > Amphritriteisimkania amoebophyrae. The sequence continues at coordinate 1,569 of JAUHQG010000012.1, read as the reverse complement.
TGTTGGCTTTTTCAAAACTACTCATCGATAATACAGTAGCAGATTGATTCTCAGCAAAAAACATGAGAGTGAAAATCAATACCATCATACTAGTACCTAAGTATGAGGCAAATACATTGAAGTAAAAAGGGATCAATTTTTTCATACTTATACTCTATATTTTGCTTGTTTTTTAATCAATTTCTGCTATAATTCTCTTTATGAAAAGAAAAACTTTACACATCCTTCTTTCTATCGTCAATGTCCCTAGCTAGGGCCTATATCTTCTATTCCATCTAATTTATATTCTTTTTTTTAATTTACTAGAGATTTACTATGTTACGCACACTATTATGCCGTCAAAACTTTTTAGCAGGCATTGCTATATTTTCCATGTTCTTTGGAGCAGGAAATGTTGTTTTCCCCCTTCTTTTGGGCCTGAAGGCAAAAGGGCAATTCCCGCTAGCCTTACTAGGTTTAATTATCACTTCAATTGGATTTCCACTACTAGGAGTGATTGGATCTTCACTTTTTAAGGGTAGAGCCCTCCCCTTCTTTTTACGAGCTGGAAAGCCTATTGGCTTAACTATGATGATAATTTCACTTGGACTTCTCGGTCCTATAGCTGTTATGCCCCGTTGCGTTACAGTAGCTTATGCAGCTACAGTGCAAATGATTCCAGGATTAAGTTTACCTGTTTTTTGCCTTATATTTGGCGCTTTAGCTTTTGCTATTACGTTAAAAAAGAACTCTATTATGAAAATTGTAGGCTTAGTATTAAGTCCATTGTTATTGATTAGCTTATTTATGATAATTTTTAAGGGGCTGAGTGGAGAACTTCATTTTGCCAGCTCAAATCTGAGCAATATGGGGGCTTTTCATGAAGGGATGCTCACTGGCTACGACACTCTAGACTTAATTGCTTCACTTTTTTTCTCAGCCACTATATGGCAAATGCTCTCTTTAAACGGATCAAAAAAAGTATTCAACAGTTCTGTTTTTTCGAGTCTTATTGGGGGCGTGTTATTAGCTTTAGTATACGCTGGACTTTGTATTGTAACGGCTGCTAATAGTGGATCTTTAGCTCATATTTCACCTGATAAGTTACTCACGCAACTTGCATTGATCCAACTAGGCCCCATTTATGGAGCCATAGCCAATTTGGCCATAGCTATTGCATGTTTAACAACTATTATTTCAATCTGTATAACGATTACTACTTTAGTAAAAGAAGAGACTAAAATTAAGATAAGTGAGAAATGGATTAACTTTTCATGGCTTACAGTAATGACATTTTTTGGAATGTGGGGCTTTGAACAATTAATGGGAATGATCCATTATATGGCGCAACTTTTATATCCTGCTATTATTGTATTAACAGTAGCCAATATCGGACATAAAAAATGGGGATTCAAGTGGATTAAAACACCAGTAACCATCACTTTACTTCTGACTATTTTGCATACTAGTATTTTGAACTACTCTCGCCTAAAGGCTAGAGATTCTTGTTTCATAGCTCCCCTATTGGGGCAGCTCCACAAGCTTTACAACCGTAGTCCCTACGGCCTTTAAACATTGCTGCTTTATATT
>JAUHQG010000011.1 GCA_030408475.1 Candidatus Amphrikana amoebophyrae | reverse complement strand
CAGAGCAAGATCACCCCCATAATAATTTAGCCTCTATCGCACAATCAGTTCAAGTGATAGACTTAGAAGCAACTATTTGTTCAGTGGAGAGGGGTCAACCTTTACCTGTTCTTCCCGTTTTATCACTTTTTCGTCATCTTTTCCCTCTAAAACGCCCGCTTCATCCAATCTTTTCTTTAATTTATCAGCATACTTATTTGGGGCATTATCAACGCGGGACTCAATGTCTGCTAAAATAGTTTCTACTCCATTTAACCTCTTTGACATATCTTTAACAAGTCTATCACCTTCATCACATTTCATTTTGACCCAATTATCGGCAGCGCAAACAAAAGCTGATTCAACTTCTTCAATGAGTTTTTCTTGATCTAAACACGCTTTAGATGCGGGTTGATTTTGAGAATATTGAGCTAAAAATTCGATAGAACTAACAGGAGAAAGGTTAAGATCTGAAGCAATTTGGTCGAGTTCTGATTTCAACATAGCTAATTTTTTCGAATCGACCCCATGTTGCTCATCAAAATGTGTATTCTCTTTGACTAATTTAATAGTCACCGTGCCCCTTTTAGCGTGTGACTGAACCCATTTTCTAAGATGATAATCAATCATAGAGAGTTCTCTTGGGGAATAAACGTGAATCTCAAGATTACGTTTATTAATTGAATAGATTTCGAGATAAAAATGTCCAGCTGAGCACGTGAAGTGCTTTTTACCAAACGCGGTCATGCTTTTTGCCACAGGAAAGATCCTATAATTGTTATTATAAATCAGATTATACTATGGAGCCAACAGAGTCAAGTGCTGAAAGCAGATGCCATTTGCGCCAATTTTTTGACCGGGCCAAAAGACAACCTATGAACGGGAGAAACGCCATGCAATGTGAGCGCTTCAATATGCGCCTTCGTTGGATATCCCATATGTTTGGCAAAGCCATAATGGGGATACTTTTCATCTAAATCGATCATAATGCGATCTCGAGTCACCTTAGCTAAAATAGAAGCCACTGCAATAGAGAGTTCTTTAGAATCGCCTTTTACAACCGTTACATCGGGAATTGCTAATTTTGGTGATTGATTTCCATCGATTAGGAGTAGATCAGCTACAATAGAAAGTTGATTTACTGCGAGAGACATAGCCATAAAAGTTGCTTGTAAAATATTGATTTCATCAATTCTAGATGGTGGCACTATTCCAATGCCAAAAGTCACCTCATCACTTGCTATAATTTGCTCGTAAAGAGCTTCTCTTTTTTTTGGCGAGAGCTTTTTAGAATCATTTATCCCGTCTAAGATAAATTTATCCGACAATATGGCAGCGGCCGCTACTACCGGACCAGCTAAAGGGCCGCGTCCTGCTTCATCTATACCCGCAATATTTTGATAGCCCTTTTTTTGGGCTTGGTCTCTAAATTCATGATTTAACATGAACATAGATTATAAAATGAAAACATTTTCGTATATAAAAAAGACTCTCAAATGAATAGGAGAGTCTTTTCTAAGAAAAAAAATTAAGCGTCTGCTTTTGGCTCTTCAGCTTCTGGTTTAGCTTCTTCAACTTTTGGCTCTTCAACTTTAGCTGCTGGCTTAGCTTTAGGAGCTGCAGCTTCAACAACTTTTTTCTTGCGAGCTACGATTTTCTCTTTAACTTTAGCCGCTTTACCCATTGCGCCGCAAATGTAGTAAAGTTTACTTCTTCTAACTTTACCTTTTCGCATTACTTCAATGCTCATCAGCCTTGGACTATGTAGCATGAATACACGCTCCATAGCTGAACCATAAGCAGTTCTATAAAGTGTGATGTTTTCTGAAAGCCCACTACCTTTACGAGCAACTACTGTACCTGTAAAATGTTGAATTCGCTCTTTGCCACCTTCAACAATTTTAACAGACACTTTTAGTGTGTCGCCGATATGAAATTCTGGGATTTCATTCTTCAGGTGCTCAGACTCAATTTGTTCAATAAGCGCTAGACGGCCCATTTTATACTCCTAAATTGTCTTCATTTGCTCGAATAAGATCTGGCCTTACCCGTTTCGTTTTTAATAATCCTTTTGCCCTTCGCCACTTTTCAATTTCAGCGTGATTTCCATTCGTTAAAACTTCAGGAACACGTTTCCCTTCAAATTCCTCAGGTCTTGTATAGTGTGGCGCATCGAAGGTTTTATCCCCTTCAAATGAATCTTGAGAAGCTGCCTCTTCATGTCCAATGACATGAGGAATAAACCTGGATACAGCGTCGATTAATACAATAGCTGCTGGAGCTCCAGATGTGAGAACATAGTCCCCAATGCTTATCTCTTCGTCGATTTCAGATTCAATGACTCTTTCATCAACGGCTTCATAATGTCCACACACCAAAATGAGGTGTGACTCTTTGGCAAGCTCGCGACATTTTGCCGCATTCAATACCTTTCCCTGTGGTGAGAGCATGATAACACGACTCTCTTTTGTTCGCTTACTGCGAATTGCCTCAGTCAGGGGGCCTGGTTTAAGCACCATCCCTGGACCTCCGCCGTAAGGGCGATCATCTACAGTTTGATGCTTATCATTCGCAAAATCGCGAATGTTGACCAATTCGATATCAATTAACTCTTTTTGTCGAGCTCTTTTTAAAATTGAAACATCGAATGGTCCTATAAAATATTCTGGAAACAGCGATAAAATGTCATATTTCATAGCTGTTTTCCAAATCTATTTACTCTTACGAGCTTTTCTTTTAGCTTTCTCTTTTGCTTTTTTAGCAATTTCGCGATTAACTAAGTTACGGTAAACTTCAGGAGCTGCTTTAGCAACTAAAGATCTTGCATTTTCAGTCAGCACAGCGCCATTATCAAGCCAATGAGTCAATCTTTCGTGGTTCATAGTTACATTTTCACCATCAACATGTGGATCATATGCACCTAATTTTTCTAAATATTTCCCGTCTCTTGGTAATCTTGAGTCAGCTAGTACTAGTCTGAAACAACGTTTATTTGCTCGGCCCATTTGGCGCAAACGAATTTTCAAAGCCATATTATGTAGGTCTCCATGTGTCTTTAGGCAACAGTTTAACTGGTCTTGGAAAAAAAGACGACTAAAAAGTTAACTCTGTTGATTAAATAGTTTACTAGTAAGTGGATTTTTTTTCATCATGTTTTGCATCTTTGGCATTTTCTTCAAAAATTGTCTCAATCTTTTGAATCCTTTTACCATTTTATTGACATCATCGATATGGGCTCCACTTCCATTCGCAATCCGTCTTTTTCTCGATGGCTCAAGCTCTACGAGCCCTTCTCTCTCTTTGTTTGTCATAGAGAGAATCATCGCTTCCATCTTATCAAACTCTTTTCCTGACATATCAAAATCAGCAGGCAATTGATTCATTCCAGGCAACATAGTCATTAAACTTTTAAATGAACCCATTTTTCTCATGGCGCCCATTTGCTTTAAGTAATCATTATATGTGAAAGAAGCTTTTTTAATCTTTTTCTCTAACTCTGCAGCTTCAGAATCGTCAAAATTTGCCTTGGCTTTTTTCACCAAGTTAATAACATCGCCCATTCCTAAAATTCTATCAGCCATAGAGGTGGGATTAAAAAGCTGCAAATCACCCACTTTTTCGCCTATCCCTTCAAATTTCAAGGGCTGACCCGTCACTTCACGAATAGAGATAGCAGCTCCCGCTCGCGATGTGCCGTCAAGCATCGTTAAAATGGTGCCCGTTACACCAATTTTCTCATCAAACTCTTTTGCTGTTTTAACTGCATCTTGCCCTAAAGCTGCGTTAGCCACAAAAAGCACTTCATGCGGATTTAAAAAATCTTTTACTTCACTGAGCTCTTTCATTAAAGCTTCGTCGATGTGAAGTCGACCCGCTGTATCAAATATAATAACATCATGCCCATTATCAGAAGCATAGCTTAATGCTTTTTTTGCTACTTTTAATGGCTTTTTCTCCCCTTCTAGAGCAAAAACAGGAACATCTATTTGATCGCCTAAAGTTTTTAACTGCGTAATAGCCGCAGGCCTTTGTAAATCACAGGCAACCAGTAAAGGTTTTTTTAAAAAATCTTGCCCTTTTAAGTAATGGGCTAGCTTAGCGCAATGAGTTGTCTTTCCAGATCCCTGAAGTCCACACAAAAGTATAATCGAAGGTGTGGATCTTAAATTAAGCTTAGCCTCATCTTGCCCCATTAAATCAGCAAGTTCATCATGAACAATTTTGATGAATTGATCACCTGCAGAAACTGACTTTAAAACCTCATCCCCTAAAGCTTTAGCTTTTACTTTTTTGATAAACCCACTAACCACAGCGAAGTTAACATCGGCATCTAATAGAGCCAAACGAACTTGACGAGCAGCATCAGAGATGTTTTCCTCAGTCAGTTTTTTTTGACCTCTTAGTTTCGAGGCAAGTTCTGTCATTTTATCGGTTAGTGCACCAAACATTTAATCTCTCAAGGTTAATTAGGGTTTTGAAGGAAAAAGAAGCGATCATGACCGGCTAAATCTTTTTCAAGCGATATTACCTCTAAATCACTTTTTTCGAATAGAGTTTTTACTGCTGAACCTTGATTATACCCAATCTCAATGAAAGCCAAAGCTCCCTTGTTTAGACATGCAGAAAGCTCATTGGCTAATCTTTTATAAAAGAAGAGGCCATTATCTTTAGCTACTAAAGCTAACTTAGGTTCATAATCTTTGACGCTAGGGTCAAGCTCAAAATACTCTTCTTCTGATATATAAGGAGGATTGCAAAATAAGAGGTCAACCCCTATCGCTTTAGCGGGATCTAAGAAATCGCCTTGCAACACTTTTACCTCAAGTTCTAACTTATTTGCATTATCTTTTGCCAACTCAACGCATGTAGAATCAATATCACTTAAATAGACATCAAAACCTTCCATCTCACGCTTTAACCCTAAACCAATACATCCAGTTCCAGAGCACACATCAATGGCCACACCCTTATCTATGCCCCTCTTTTTAAGTTGAGCGATAGCAAAGTCTAACATCAATTCAGTTTCTGGACTTGGTATGTGCGCTGCCCTAGAAAGCATGATTTGGTTGCCATAAAATTCTAGCTTACCAATAACATACTCAAAAGGCTCGCCATTTAATACTCTAGAAATGAGATTCTCTGAACGCATAATTTCGTCATCATTTAGCTCACCATAAATATCTACATCTTTTCTTTCGACACCACAAACGTGGGCTAAAACAGTCTCAGCAACCATTCTCGGCATTACAATTTCTTTTGCCGTTAATGAATTGATTTTAAGTTGTAGATAATCAGGAGCCAGCATTTTCTAAAGACTTTTGATAAAAATGAGCGACAATGGGTTGAGTAACCATATCTAAATTACCTTCCATAATCTGGTCTAGTTTATAAAGAGTGAGATCAATTCTATGATCTGAAAGTCTATTTTGAGAATAATTGTAAGTTCGGATTCTTTCTGACCGATCTCCACTACCCACTTGTGACAATCTTAACGAAGAGAGCTCAGCTTGCTTTTTTCTTTGCTCTTCTTCAGCAATCTTTGCCGATAATAGACGAAGAGCTTTATCTTTATTCTTATGTTGAGAGCGCTCTTGTGAACAATAAACAACAGTACCAGTTGGAATGTGCGTTAACCTGACTGCAGAATCAGTTGTGTTAACATGTTGACCCCCTGCACCCGATGCTCGATAAGTGTCTACTTTTAAATCAGACTCATCTATTACAATTTGCTCATCTTCAGTCGGTTCAGCTAAAACAGCTAATGTAATCGCCGAAGTGTGAACTCTACCCTGAGCTTCAGTTTCCGGAACTCTTTGAACTCTATGGGTTCCAGCCTCATATTTCAATAAACGGTAAACATCTTTACCAGAAATTACCATAATATATTCTTTAAAACCACCCATTTCAGATTCTGTATATGACAAAACTTCTACATTCCAACCCTTGTCTGAAGCGTAAAGCTTATACATTCGGACACAATTTCCAACAAAAAGGGCCGCCTCGTCTCCACCAGTGCCTGCTCTTAATTCTATAATTGTATTTTGACTGTCCATAGGGTCTGGAGGTACTAGAAGGGTTTCAACTTGTTGCTGTAACTTCTCCTTCTTTGCTTCTAGCTGAGGAATCTCCTCATTAAGCATCTCTAAAAAATCTGGATCTTTTTCTGTCTTCACAAGCGCTTGATTTTCAGCAAGTTGCTTTGAAACAGATTGCAAAGTTTCCCAAGATTCTTTTAGCTCAGACAAATACGAATGCTGTTGAGTTAGCTCACGAAAAGAAGCCTGATCGTTAACAACGTCAGGCTTTCCAAGCTTATCCTCAACATCTGCTAACTTTTCAAGTAGCGATGTGATTTTAGCTTCCATTACTTATCAGTCTTTTTAGTCGCTTTTTTAGCAGGAGCTTTTTTCTCTTCAGCTTTGTCTTCAGCTTTAGGAGCCGCTTTTTTTCCTGTCTTATACTTCTTCAAGAACTTATCGATACGTCCTTCGGTATCAACAAATTGAGTATTTCCAGTAAAGAAAGGGTGAGAAGCAGAAGTAATCGATGCGCGGTAAACTGGGTAAGTTTTACCGTTATATTCTTCAGTTTCGTCAGATTTAATAGTGCTTCCGCAAACAAATTTTGTGCCTGTAGCCGTATCGACGAAAAGAACGTCGTGATAATCTGGATGGCCTTCTTTTTTCATTATCTCTCCAATTCAAATGATAACTTTATGAACAACATATCATATAACGTTGAGCCCTAAAAAACAAGAGTTTTTTTATGACTCAACAAAATGTTAAAATTTTACTTAGGGTTTATCAAATTCAAAGCGATACCTGAAAACACCCCTACAACAATAGAAACGGTTGATTTCATCGCTGAGTAATTACGAGGATTAAAATAATACATAGCACCCGTAGCTACAGCAAAAACCGAACCACCAACAAAGCTAGCAAGCCTTTTAGCTGTAGTATCTCCAGAGAACATGAGTCCAGTAATAGAATATACGTTAAATGCTAATTTTGCTGAAATATCTATATCTTTTTGCTTTGCAAAATTCACGACCAAAGCATTAAATCCACCCACAAAGAGCGAAGAAATGACAGCTTTGAATATGCTGTCTGACTTGAAAGCTCTTACCAAGAGAGCTACACCAGGGCCAGCGCACGACCAATTACCATGAGTGTCAACCACTTTAGTTCCAACTTCCACAACTGTCTTTTTTACACCTTGATCCCTTAATCCTGCAAAAGTAACTTTAATATTATTTGCTATACCTGTGAGAGTTAACCCAGTCATACACCACTCCTATAATTTTAGTGAAAGGGAAATCTTAACAAAGCCTCTATATTTATACAACAATTTCTAAAATTTTTATTCAATTTTCTTTTTTTTACCCTTTAAAATAGCGCTCTGTGGTAACCTCTCAACCTATATTTTCACAACAAAGAGTTCATAATGGCTAAAATACCCACTCTGCTTTGCATACTTTTCCCTATTTTAACTTGGTCAACTCCCTATGATGCCTTAAGTATTACTGACCTCATAGTTGACCATTGCTGCCCTGTAAGCAATAGAGAGCTTCATGAAGAGGTAAAAGCAATAGAAGGATCCTCTCGAATTAGTGAAAAGCAAATGATTTCACTTTCTGAAAAATATGGAGACAGGTTTTCTCATTGTCCTGGTGGCAGCGCTACTAATATAATGAAAGGGCTCTCTTTATTTGGACATAAGTGTGCCGTCGTAGGAAAACTAGGGCAAGACGAATGGTCTAACTACTACCTACGCACTTTAGCCAGAAAGAATCTAGATATTTTATTCACTCCTGTTGAAGGCCCGACAGCTCAATCTTTTTGCCTTGTAGACCCCTCAGGACTAAGATCTATGTTAACCTATTTTTCTCCTAACCTTAAAATCACCTCTAAAGACTTAGACCCTCAAATTTTTAACGGGTTAAAATTAATGCATGTTGAAGGGTATGCTATTTTTCAAAAAGAAGTCCTACTTCAATCCCTTGATCTCGCCAAACAAGCTGGAGCTAAAATTGCAATGGACTTAAGTTCGTATAATCTTACCCATAATTTTAGAGATGATTATCAATTTATAATAAAGTCGTATGTTGACATATTATTTGCTAATGTAGAAGAGGCGCAAGCCTTAACAGGAATTAAAAACCCAAAAGATGCTGCTTTAAAAATTGCAAAATGGTGCAATATCGCAGTAGTTCACATGGGATCAGAAGGTGGATTTGTAGCCAATGGTGACAAGTTTTTAAAGTACCAAGCCTTCAAAGTAGAAAAAGTGGTGGATAATACTGGAGCAGGCGATCTATTTGCTTGCGGATTTTTACATTCGCACTTAAACAATGAGCCCCTACACATCAGCGCGATGTTTGGAGCTTCACTTGGAGCTGCCATCGTCCAAGTTAAAGGAACTGAGCTGCCACCACAAGTGATCAAAGAACTTTCAGAGCAGTCGAGAAATCGGCTAAACCACTTTAACTACAAAACATTCCCTTACAAAACTCCTTAAAACCCAAGTTGTATGTAATCAAACTGCTTCAAGTTCAGCAATTCCCTTGTCAAAGACTTCCGATATATGCTCTAGACTGGGTCTATTGTGAGGATATCTAGATGTTGTTTGATCCATTAACCTTGTTAAGTTCACCTGTAAGAGCACTGACATATACTGACTTGCTCTCTCTATATTTAAAAAATGCTTAATCATAATCCCAAATGAGTATATATCACACTTAAGGTTTGGATAAAAAGTTTCCAAATACTCTGGAGCAACATAACCCATAGTACCATGTCGGGAAATCTTTTTCCTTACCTCTTTAGAAAAAAACTTAAGCATAGAACACACTGTTCTTTCTTTAGACCTAAGAGCAACCTTCTCTTTTGCCAATTCCTCAATGTATGCAGTTTCTCTTGGTAAAATCCCTGAGGAGGCAACCAACATCTTTGCTAAAACAGGCTCATCTACTACGCCACTTAAAACATACTTTTGCTTTGTCATTTTTAACACTTTTGAGTACAAATCAGTCACAACTTGAGCTTTAACTGCAAATCCAAAGTCACCTATAACCCCTTGAGCCACTCCATTGATTCGCCTTACCAATATATTTTCTAACTTAATATCTAAGTGTAACAAGCCTATTCTTTTTAATTCCTTTAGACCTGAAACCACACCTTTTAAGACATAAAATATTTCTAAACACCCTTTTTTGGTAGGTGCAGTTTCAAAACTGGAAAACAGCTCAAAAAGAGTAATATCAAAAAGTTCAAATAATGCGGACTGTTTTTCACTTTTTTGGGAACGACTCGTTAAATGAGAACAACCACCTAAAACATAAGGCGACTTCATTCTTCTATATATTGCTATTTCCTTATTAAACTTTTGGAGCTGAGTAACACTCGAAAACTTGAGTGGTCTATACTCAGCATAAAGCTCACCATTAAAGCGCGAATTTGTCCAATATAAAACAATAACTCTATTCACCTTTTTAAAGCTTCCAGCTTCAACTCGATTCAATTTTAACATCACTGGGCCTTCAACCACCCCTTTACCAAAGAGTGTTACCGTTCGATTTAACAAAGCAAAATCCCTTCGACCGTCCTGTTTCATATTAAGTTGAGTTCCATTAGCTTCAAATTCTTTAGCTTTATTTGAAACGAGAACCTGAGCCAAGCCATAAATCTCTTTATTAGAAAACTCCGAAACATTAATTATGTCTCGAATCACAAGAAGTAACTGATTATAGACAGTAGCAACCCTTATATTGATCTGTTTTTGCTTAGAAACGCAACAGAAACAACCTAATTTAATCTTTGGAATCACTAAATTATTTGGGAAATGTGTATTTCGTTCCCCTATTGAGAAATCAAAACCTAAGCTCAAAACTACCCCCTCTACTTAATTAAACAGCGCACATGGCTTTGTAGATCCATTAAAAAAACCACATACAAGAAAGAAACAGCATAGCATCTAAATTGTTTTATACACCACCCATTCTTATGGATTTTTTAACAGGCTTCTCAAGGTCTAAAACAGCCGCGTTTAAAACTGCCTCTGCCTTTTCTAAAGAAGGTCTGTTATACGGCTGTTTATGACATAACTGAATACCTAGTTCAGTTAATTCCACCCACCTCTCATCAGAAAAATAAGACATAACACCACCAGAATTTAAGAAAGAATTTAAAACTGTTCCAAACGAATATTTATCACAATCTGCGCTCCTATAATGATTTTCCAAAAATTCTGGAGCAATATAGCCCATCGTCCCTTCTATTATATAGCGTACCCTTAAAGCTATATTACAAGCTCGTAACATCCCCCAAACATCTTTTTCTTTGCTACCTAACTCATCAATATCTTTATCAAGAGCCGCTAAATAATTTTCCGGACTTGGCATAATATTGCGATACTTTGCAACTAAAGAGGCGAAAACAGGCTCTTTAACAACTTCACTATAATCCCATTCATCCTTAACTTGACTAACTACTTTTTTATAGAGAGCACTTACTTTATCTATTTTCTTAGCGCTTCCTAAATCTGCAATAACCCCCTGAGCCACTTGATCTACTACACGAACTAAAATATTTGCCGGCTTAATATCAAGATGTATAACACCTCGATATTTAAGCTCCTGTAACCCTCTCACAGTGTCCCTAAGAGATTGAATCACCCAAAGGCAATCTTGAGGGGATCTACTTTCAATAAATTTGTCAATTAAAGATGCTAAATCAAATGGGTAATATGAATACAAATATGACTTTGAACCTGAATTCACAACAGTATAAGAATGTCCCCCTAAAATATAACGGGACTCAATAGAGCTATATAATCTAGCCTCTTGAATAAAATTCTTATAATAAAGAGCCACTCTATTTGCCAAAAGTTTATATTCCGCAAACTTCTCTACAGTAAAACCTCGCCCATCCCAGCCTAACACTAAAACAAGGTTCACCTCTTTAAACCCACCGATAGCAATACCTTCCAAGCTAATCATTACAGGGGCTTCTTTTACGCTCTTACCAATTAGTGTAACTCTTTTATGTAAACGTGGATACGGTTTACAACCTTCTTCATTTGCTATATTTAATTGAGTTCCGACATACTTAAAACAAACCTCTTCATTATGAACCAACACTTGAGCTAATCCATAAATTTCACTATTTGGAAAAAGTAATGTCCAGGCGTGTAAACGGATAACGGGAGCTAGCTTGTTATATACCTCCATTAATCGCATCCTAATTTTATCTTGCTTCGACCTACAACAACAACATAGCCATGAGCATATTGACGGTTTTAATTGATTTGGAAATATTACACTCTGAGCCATAACTCTACCCTCTACTTTTTTACCACCCAAGTTGCATATAGTAACTGACTATTCGTTTTAAATTCTTGAATTGACAAGCAGGTGCAACCTAGGCTCTAAGAATAAAGTTATTATAATGAGCTTGTTTAGAAAATAGGCTTTTTTAGATGAACATCGTCTTTCCGTGATCTTTCACGAAAAAAATAGCAACTTACTGTACCAAACGTACAAGTTTCGTTGCTATTTTTGAG
>JAUHQG010000010.1 GCA_030408475.1 Candidatus Amphrikana amoebophyrae | reverse complement strand
TTTCTCAAAAATAGCAACGAAACTTGTACGTTTGGTACAGTAAGTTGCTATTTTTTTCGTGAAAGATCACGGAAAGACGATGTTCATCTAAAAAAGCCTATTTTCTAAACAAGCTCATTTGGGGTAGATTGTATTGGTATTTAATGTTTCCATTTCACTTATTTATATTTAGAGGCATTGGAAAAAAATTAATAAGCCAGTCAAAAAAAATTGAGCCAGTCAATGACAAAATTAAGATTCACTAGTGCTTTTTACGTCTACCCAAAGATTTCGAGTTTCTTCTTCGCTTAATAATCGTTTGAAAAAGATAAAGTTAGCTGCATTATTTAGTGAAAACTGAAAGTCTTTATGATATTCATCGACTTCTTCTGTTAAATATTGCATGGCTTCTTTTATTACGGGATATACAGGTGCAGGGCCTACCTGCAAAGCTTGGCTTTTTGGTTCGTAAAGATAGTTAATAAACTCGTAAATAAGATCATCTTTTAGTGTCTCTTTGGGGATAACTAAGTTTTCAACAGTAACAAATGTAGCCTCTTTAGGTTGCATATAACCCATGTAGTTGCTTTCTTTTGCTATCTGCCAAACTAGCGATGCTCGGACTAAGGCTATAGGGCAGTTTCTCGTTTGGATTAAATATTTTGATCGGTAATCTGAATATGCTTCAACGTGTTTTTTTTGCTGGATAAGAAGCTGTGTAACTTGTTTGGCTTCGGCTTGATTGATTCTATTTTTACGGCCAAATAAATATGTCGTTGCAAATATTATCGATTCTCCTGGATCACATGGCATAGCAAATTTATAGTCTATAACGGATTCATCGAATATAGAACTTAAAGAGGGAAGGATTGTTTTTCCCTCTAAATCCTTTTTATTATATCCAAGACCGTATGATTCCCAAGTATTAGGTATCGAATATACATTACCCGGATCATAGTATAAATTTTTGAATTGGGGTAAAATTTTATCCATGAATGTTAGTTTAGAATGATCCAAAGGTTTTAAAGCGTTTTCTTTTATTAAGCGTTTTACAGCATAATCAGACGGAATGACTAAATCGTATTTTCCTTTGTTTGAAAGTAGCTTAACTCTCAACTCTTCATTAGCGGAATAAAAGTGAAATTTAATTTTTATTCCAGTTCGTTTTTCAAATGTTTCAATGAGTTCATCGCTTTCAAAATAGTCTCCCCATGTGAAAATGTTGAGGGTTCTTTCGCTGCTTTGGTCGAATAGTTTAGGTAAATGTAATAGTGACATTAATAAGGCCACCCAAATGAATATTACAAAAGTTCTTATCGCAGTTTTTTTTGTCATTAAAAGATCCTCGTTTTCACTTTAGGTGAAAAAAAGATTAATAAAGCTATACATGTACCAAGTAGCAATAATGTCGATAGTGCATTCACTACAGGAGAAATTCCGTATCGCAGAGAAGAAACTAGGTAAATTGAGAGCGTTTGAAAAGAAGTTCCACTGCAAAAGTAGGATAAAATAAAATCATCAAATGAAATGACAAAGACTAAGAGTCCCACTGATATTATGGCTGGTTTTAGTTGAGGTAAAACGATTTTGAAAAAAGTTTGCTTTGGTGTAGCTCCTAATACGGCAGACGCTTCTACCATTCTTGGATCTAAGTGGCGATAGCGAACATAGAGAATAGGCACTACAAATCCTAAAGCTATCACAGCATGAGAAACTATTAAGGTGTGCATGCCAAGTGGTATGTTACAAAACGAAAAAAACGAGATCAAAGCCATAGCTAGTACCGTTTCTGGGATCACTAAATTCCCATAAAATAGGGGGATGAATTTTTTGATGCGTGAGCCATAAATGTGGAAACAAATTATCATGAGTCCAAGAGTGATGCTAATCATTGTTGAGCTGACTGACACTATTAATGAATTAAAAAAAGAATCCCATAGCTCTGGAGTTCTAAATAGCTCTTGATACCAATGAAATGTAAAATGCTCAAATGGACATGGAAAGCTTTTGGTATTAAATGAAAAGGCTACCAATACTGCTATAGGTAAATAGAGGAATATAAATATGGCTAAAATAAAGGTTTTTCTTCCCAAAGAAAAGAGCGTATTCATTGACTTGTTCTCCCAGTTAGTACTTTGGCGAATTTATTAAACCCTAGATAGGCAACTGATATTGTTAATAATAATACGGAAATACTTAAAACTGTATATGCAGTACCGAGCTGTCCTGTTTCATCTCCAAGTATAAATTGAGCAATAACATTACCAACATAGAAATCTTTATCTCCACCCATAAGTTCTGGAATCACAAATTCTCCAAAAGCAGGTATAAATACGAGGAAAAATCCAGCTCTTATAGAGTTCATTGAAATAGGGAGTAATATTCTTCTAAATGTTTGAAATTTACCAGCACCTAAATCGTGTGAAGCTTCAATTAAACTGTGATCAAATTTGTCCAAAGATGAATAGATGGGAAGCGTCATAAAAGGGAGATAATAATATACCATCATTATCATTGTTGCCACATGAGTGTTTAATATGCGCAAAGGGTTATCAATCACTCCTAAATTGAGTAAAATAGTATTTAAAAAGCCTTCTTTTTCAAGCACAAAAAACCAAGCATAAATATGGAGTAGAAAGTTAGTCCAAAAAGGGACAATCAATAGAAATAAGAAAATTGTTTTATACTTTCCACCTCTAAAGGCGATAAAGTGAGCTAAAGGGAAACCAATGGCAAAGCAAAGGGTGGCCGTTGAAAGAGAAAATATAAGAGAAGATCCAATGGTTGAAAGGTATGAAGTTTTCCAAATATGAGTGAAGTGTTCAATGGAAAAAGAGAGGGCGCCGGTATCTGTATAAGTAAAAAAACTTGTAGTGATCATGAAAAAAATAGGAATATAAAAAAACAGAAGCTGCCAAACTATCGCTGGAACTCCAATTATGAAAGGGGTCTCTAACTTTAACATAGAAACGAATGCTTTCCACTTTGAAGTAGTGCTTTTCAAGGAAAGTGCAACGGTTTCAGTGATTTCGCTCATCTTATCCCCCTTATTGGTTTAACAGGACAACATTTTCTTTTTGCCAAGATAAATAGACGGTTTCATCATAATCGATTTGATCTTTAGGAAAGTGAACTTCATTTTGTTCAAAAACTTGTACTCGAATCGAATCATTTACTCTCACTATATATAGAGTTGACCGCCCATGATATACAATTGAGTCGACTGTTCCGCTTATGTTATTTGAAAAATTTTCTGCAGGTGATTTAGAGATAAAGATTTTTTCAGGTCGAATACTTAATGTGGCTTCACAACCATTTTCCATCCAAGGTTTAATTTGTGTTTTCACATGGACAGTTCCAAAGGAGGGTATGTCTATAGTGGTTTGTTCGTCTTGGATGTCGAGTATTCCTTTAAACGTATTGGTAGATCCTACGAATTTGGCTACAAATGAAGATTTTGGAAACTCATAGATTTCTTCTGGTGTGCCAATTTGCTCAATCTCTCCCTCATCATTCATAATTGCTAGTTGATCAGCGACTGTTAAAGCTTCAAATTGGTCATGTGTAACATAGATAAATGTTGTCGATAGTTTGTCTTGCAAATCGATAAGTTCAATGAGCATTTTCTCTCTTAGCTTATAGTCAAGAGCTGAGAGTGGTTCGTCTAATAGTAGTACGTCAGGTTCATTAATAATAGCTCTAGCAAGTGCTACTCTTTGCTGTTGACCACCTGATAATTCGCTTGGAAGACGTTCCGCGTGACTCTCAAGGCCAAATGCTGTTAAAAGTTTTTTTACTCGGTTTCTAATTTCTTCTTTTGGTCGTTTTTCAATAACTAAACTGTAAGCAATATTTTCAAAAACAGTGAGGTGGGGAAAGAGGGCGTAATTTTGAAAAACAATATTGACTTTTCGTTTATTGACTGGAATGTTGGTAATATTGGTTGAGCCTATTGAAATAGTGCCGCTATCTACCGTTTCTAATCCAGCTATCATACGAAGGAGGGTTGTTTTGCCGCAACCACTTGGTCCTAAGAGGGCAAAGAATTGACCTCCTGGAATGGTTAAATCAGTATTGTGGAGTATATTTACCCCGTCTCTTGATTTACTAACGCCTTTTATGTGGATTGTGCGCATAGGTAGTCCCTTGATATAAGATGGGCTCATTATAGAGAGAATTGAAATAAAGTTCATCAAAAATCGAATTTTGATTGATAAAATATATTGCCTTACTGTACTCTTGTACCGATACATTAGTACAAAGGAAAATGGTGCAATGAACACAGAGTTAGAAGGTTGGTGGCGAAAGTTTAAAAGCATACTAACCAAAATCAATACAGAAAAAGAGATGGAGATCTTCTTAGATCTGTTTTTAACTATTAGCGAAACCGAAGATATCGCTAGAAGGCTCATGATTTTAAAGGCAATTTTTGATGATGAAATGCCTCAAAGAGAGATGAAAGACAAGCTGCATGTAAGTATAGGTAAAGTTTCCAGAGGATCAAATGCTCTGAAAAAACTAGACTACAAAACTAAAAAACGAGTGGAGGCTTTACTCAAGTAATTTCTCCACTAAAAGCCTGAGTTTTGCTCAGTAGGAGAAATATATGGCTATTAAGCCTGATGCTTTGAGTGCATTATATAAAACTTACCCTTCATTAAAAGAACAAATGGGGCCATGTATAGTGCTTAAAGGCGCTGGATGGTCTGCTTATACTGAAGTTAAAGGCATTACACCCACATTTTTAGGGTTAAAAAATATCCTTCAACTCAAAAATATTGATGCGATTATCTTATCTAATAAAGCTGAGATTGAATCGGCTCTCTCTCATTTAAGAGTAAATCAAAAGATTGTAGCTATTATAAAATATAGTGACATTTCTAGTTTGTATAACGTCGATGAAATCCAAGATCCCGTTCATCACTCAGTTACAATATGTATGACCAGAGATTGTACAGGGCATACCATTACTGTTTTAGATGGTTGCGCTCAATCTTGTATAGATAGGGGTTTTTTTTCGAGAATAGTGGGTGATTCTGTTCGCCTTTTTTATTCGAGCCATGTGCGGCAAGGTGATGGTGAAGTCACTTGCTCTGCAATCGCTATTTCAGATTGTGCTGCTCTTACAAGCGATGCTAAGCTACTGGATAAAATTCAAGCAAGCGCTCAAAAAATGGGTAAACTTTATGTCATTAAACATTTACCTAGAGAATTACTCATATCGAGTACGCAAAAGCTCGCAATGCTTGATCTTCATAATCAAATGCTTATAGATCACGCTAAAGGTAAGCTAAAGGTAGCAAGGGCGGTAAAGCGACACTCTTGCAATCATCTAGCACCTGTTGTCATTGTTGTCGCTTTTGTTATTAATGTACTTATGAGCCACTTGCTAAATTCAGAGAATGAGTTGTTCAAAACCTGACGGTTTTACGCTTAATCTCTTATTTGATCCTTCGGATCAAATCTCGAGCTAAAGAAGGGGGAGGGAGGTGAAAAATGCCAATGGCATTTTTCACCTCCCTCCCCCCCCCTGACGTTGCTTGAAGGAATTTTTCATCAGAAAAATTTCAAAAGCTGCGTCCATTTGTTAAGAATTTTGCAAGTGGCTCGGGTACACGAGTGCAAAAGAATAGTGCTCTATCCTTGAGTTTTTTTGCAAAAAGTTTTATGGTCTTATCCAAATGGAGTTAAACTATGAGTGATATCGAAAACGTTGTTATTATCGGTTCAGGACCAGCTGGACATACCGCTGCTATTTATTGCGCTAGAGCTAATTTAAAACCATTTATGTTTGAAGGTTTTTATTCTGGTATTGCTGGTGGTCAACTAATGACAACTACTGATGTAGAAAATTATCCAGGATTTCCAGAGGGTGTAACCGGCCCTGAGCTTATGGATAACTTTAGAAAGCAATCTGTTCGATTTGGTACTCAAATTGTAACTGAGGATGTTATCGAAGTTGATCTCTCTCAAACACCTTTTGTTGTAAAAGGGAGTAATCGAGTGGTAAAAACTCATACCATTATTATTGCTACTGGCGCTAATGCGAAAAAACTTGAAATTCCTGGAGCTGGTGAAGGGGAGTTTTGGCAAAAAGGGGTGACTGCGTGCGCTGTTTGTGATGGAGCTATGCCCATATTTAGAGATAAAGATCTTTATGTTGTTGGTGGCGGAGACACTGCTGTAGAAGAAGCTATGTATCTAACTAAGTTTGCTAGTAAAGTTTATATAGTTCATAGAAGAGATGAACTACGCGCTTCTAAAATTATGGCTAAAAGAGCTTTTGACCATGATAAAGTTGAAATCCTTTGGGATAGCGAAGTGACTAAAGTTAGTGGTGATAATGTTGTGAAATCTGTTACGATAAAAAACATTAAAACTGGTGAAGAAGTTGAGAAAAATGCGGGTGGCTTGTTTTTTGCCATTGGACATGAGCCTAATACCAAATTCTTAGGGAATCAATTAAAGCTTCACGATAATGGGTATATCAATATCGAAAGTAATTCTGCTGAAACTAGTGTTGCAGGTGTATTTGCCGCCGGAGATGTGCACGACTTTCAATATAGACAAGCTGTTACTGCTGCAGGATCTGGTTGTCGCGCTGCTTTAGAAGCCGAAAGATGGCTCGCTGAAAAAGGGCATAGTTGATGAAAAGAATTTTGCTTTTTATTGCCCTCTTGTTTTCCATTAGGGGCGCTGCTTTTGAACTTCAACCTTGGTTTACTTATCCATACGAATTTCACTTCCGCCCTAGCTATTTAGCTGCCTATTATCCCAATGTGAATGGCGCGACTAACCCAATTTCTTATAACGCTTGGAATCAAGAACTCTATTTGAATTTTGGCTTCAATACTATGAGTCAGTTTGATACTCAGATTGAAGCAGGGTTTTTCAATACAAGTAAAACCAACGCTACTTTTCAAAGTGCGGCTGTGATGGGTAGGTATCTTCTTTTAGATGATGTTCAAGGTGACCCGATTAGCGCTGCATTGGGTTTGAATATAAGGTTTGTACCTGATCATGCACTTACTGACACCTTTACTCCATATCATAATATTGTGAACTTTGAGACAAATCTCGCTATTGGTAAAGAGTTTGATAATCTTCAGTATTGGCTCTATCGCCTTTATGGTGTTGCTTCTGTTGGAATCGCTAATCGAGGTGCCCCTTGGGTAAAAGGTCTGGGCTCATTTGAATTTAATGCTCGTGATAATCGCAATCAATGTGCTGTTTTAGTGGATAGTTATTTTGGTTTTGGTTCGCAAGATTTCGTCAATATTAACCGATTCAATAGTTATGCAAAGATTTGGCATCAAAATGTAGATGTTTCTGCTATTTATCGTCACTTATTCGATATATGGGGCACTATTTCTATAGAATTTGGATATCGAGTATATGCCAAAAATTATCCAGAAAATTTGGTTTTTGCTAAATTGAAATACGATTTACCATTTTCAATTTTTTAAGCTCAACTTGTGTTTAGCTTTCTTTACTCCAGATAGCGACTGCTGCTGCATAGCTATTACAATGGCTGATCGATACTTGAAGAGATGTTTTGTTTAATTTGGAATCTAGCGAAGATGAGAAAATCACTTCAGGCTTCCCTTTCTCATTATTGATGATCTCAATATCTAGCCAAGAAAGTTCCTCGCCAAAACCTGTGCCAAGTGCTTTGGCAATCGCTTCTTTAGCTGCAAAACGTCCTGCCACTCGCAATTCACTCTTGCGATGCTTTTTGCAATATTCTTGCTCTTTTTTACTAAAAAGTTTGTCAAGAAATTTATCGCCAAATTTTTCGATAGATTCAGTAATTCTGGCAACTTCTATTATGTCATTGCCAATTCCTAAAATATTACTCATTGTCCTCGTAGTCTCCCTCATCAAATTGAGGATGAGACCCATCTCCTGTCTCATCTGGTGCATTACAGAATATCATTCTACCAGAAGAGGTGTGTTTAACGGAAAGAACTTGTGCCTCAATTATTTCGCCAATGTAATTACCGCCACCATTGACAACAACCATTGTGCCATCTTCGAGGTAACCAACACCTTGACGCGGCTCTTTTCCATATCTTTGGATTTTAATCGTGATAAATTCACCTGTATCCATAAGGGGTTTAAGAGCATTTGATAGCGAATGGACATTGATGATTTTAATTCCTTCAATTGATGCCATTTGAACGCGTGTAATATCAGCTGTTATCATATTGGCATCAATCAAGCGAGCCAATCTTAGCAATTTACTGCCTAAATCTTTGATGTCTGGAAAATCGGTATCATTAAAGCGCATTTCTAAATTAGGTAGGCCTTCTAGCTTTTTAATTACATCAAGTGCTCGTTTAGCCTTTATCTTGGATTGTTCATCTCCAGTTTCTACTTCGCCGTAAAATTCCTTAATTAAAAATCGAGGGACAACTAAGTGGTTGTCTAATATACCAGTAGAGCAAAGGTCAATAATTCTGGCATCGCATAAAACAGATTTGTCTATGATGATATCTTTTTTCTTTTGCACTGTTTGTGCGAATTTAACAAAAGGAATACTAATATATAGCTCATCGGAAGCTCTTAAGGTCATCACAACTCCAAGATAGAGCCCTAAAATAAAGACTGCAATTTTGAATATTTCAATAAAGGTGGAGTGAAGTCGATCATCAATCATGCTAATTTGGAAGATAGCATCTAAAATTAATAATAGCGCTTGGCCCATTAAGAAACCAAAAAAGAGTCCTAAGACTGCAATATTAAAGGAACGCAAGTTGAAGCGTCTAAATATAATATCCATTGCAAATAAGAAGAGTGAAAAGATAAGTCCACAAATGACACCTATAACAGTATTGGTAAAAGCGGCACCTTCAGGGTGAGCAAAACTATAAATAGTAAAAAATATTACAGTTATTATAGTAAAAAATATTCTGGAAAATAAAAGAGATGAATTCATATAGCGACTCCAATTTGGTTTCGCAAATTATTGGTTTTATGCATAATGAATTGAAATCGCAGAAATGTTGCTGTTATTTCGATTCGTACGTTAAAAAACATTGTATGACTCTTAATTATTTTTGTCGATGTTTTGAAAAATGTTTTTTTTAATTTGGTTTTTTATTGGAGGTCATTTGAAGTTTTCATATACAAGCGCATTAATACTTTCTGGAATAGTTTGGGTAATTGTAGGAGTGGGTTTATTAGTAAAAGGTTATAATTACGCTTTACAAATGGTGAATTTACACGATATTAATTTAATTAATGAAATGTCACGCCATCAATTTCATGTTGCTCAAAGAAAGCTTTTAACTGTGGCTATGATTTCTACTGTGATAGGATATTTAAAAGGGCGCTTTGTTTTGAGTAAAACAGTAGATCGATTTTTTAAAAGAATAGCAAAATTAGATGAGCCATTATCGCTGAATCAAATTTTCACAAAAAGGTATATAGTTTTGATTTTGACAATGATGACTTTAGGAATGGGTCTACGATTTTTAGAGCTACCTTATATAGTTAAGGCAGTGATTGATTTTGCGGTAGGATCGGCTCTAATATATGGGGGATACAAATACTTTAAGACAGCTCAACTTTTAAAAAGAGAGCTGCCTGAAGAATAAGATCACAAGATAACTAGCTATAAGACTGTTTTTTTAGACAATCTTATAGGGTAGTAAGTCTAATCCATCATTGAAGAGAGATCTTCAAGCACATATTTGTAATCTTTCTTATCCCAAGTAGAAATTTGTAGACAGACTGGTTTATTATATGGCTGCGATGCTTTGATATTTTCAATATATTGTACTAATCTATTGCCGATTTCAGTGGGCATTTCGTTTTTGACACTATATTGATCTCTGTTTGGCATGTATTTCCAGTTTTTTATCCATAATGAATAGTCGATACGAACGATTGTTTTCGGTCCACTGTTGTTAATTCTTAGCTTTTTCTTAAATATCTTATTAAAGAATTGATCTCCCTCACTTCTTGTTAAGAATTCAGGGTGATTTCTAAACATCAAAGCAGGAGTATCGAGTTGTGAATATTCTGTATCTAGAGCTTTATAAATAGCTGTAAAAATTATAGAGGCTTTTTTCTTGCTCAAATCATGATTAAGTTTATATGCCAAGTAGTCTACAGCTTTGTTTGCAGTTGATCCATCCGTATGGGCAGAATCGCAAGATAGCTTTAAAAAAGCATCCATAAAAAATTGGATATATTCAAAAACGATTGGTGCTTCGATCTTTTCTGGGATAAATTTAAACATCTGATCTATTAAAAATGTCTCTTTTGAAGAAGGGTAAGTAAATATATATTCCTCATTGGAATCAACCGATAAAATTGTCATTTCTGAAGAATGGTAAGCAGCTATATAATTTTCGATGGCATCAACCGAATTTAAAAATAGACGGCTTGAGTTGGATAAAGAGTCAAGAGCTCCACATTGCTTTTCAGTTTTAAGTCTGAATTTAAGTTGGTAAGATCTAGAAAAAACTTCTCCAACTCCAGTAGACTCGAGCTTCTTGTACACTTTTTCTCTAAGAAGAGAGTCGCTTTTGAACTCTTTGGCTGAAATTTCAAGTTTTTTGATAATTTCACGAGCATGTGGCTTTAAAGTCGTCTTTGCAAAAGTCTTAAAATCTTTGTTAGCAAGTTTTAGTTGCTGTTTTGTTGGATTGAGTAACTTACTTTTATAGTAGTCTTTAAGATTGTCATTCTTGTGATCAAATCTTTCATAAGCTGATGCCCCAACGGATAGAAGGAGTATTAAAGCGGTTACGGGTATTATTTTATTTCTCATATTATTCTCCTATTAAATGGTTTGAGTGACAAGTGTGAGGGCATGATCTACTTCTCTCTAGGGTATAAAGAACTTCTGCAAATATGCTTGGAGTTGCAGAGCTTGAATATTCATTCGATAAAGGAATAACAAGTAAGTGGCATGACTTTTGTGTAGTAGCAAAAGACAGTTTCACATCCATAATGTACTTAGTTAGTTTTGCAGCAATAATTGGAGGGAGTTTTCTTACATAAATTGAGTTCCATTCACTTTCTTCGAGTACGAGCACACGTTCTGAATCTGTTTCGCTTAGGTAGCAATAAAGCTGCAATGCATAATCAAAATAGCTATCAGCTTCTGGCAATTCTAGTAACTCCATATGTTCTCTGAGTATGTACGCTACATCTAAAGGATGAAGAAAATTATAAGTGAACACGTTAAATAGAGAAGTTAAAATTAAATGAGCTTGCTTTTGATTTAAAGTGCCATCTTTAATAGATTCAACCACTGTATCAACTGCCATGAGGGTGGAAGACCCTTTTGCAGCTGCTCCAACAAATTCGACATTAATAATTTTTGAAATCATCAATTGAAGAGCTTCTTCAACTAGGGGGTGTTCAACTTCATCAGGAATTAGAGTTAATGCCATTTTAAGAGTGGCTGCATTAAAGTAAGGGTCAGTTGAGTTAGGCAAAGAAGTTAGTGAAGATAAAAAGGTATAGCTGGTTTCGCTTAAATTATCAAAAGCTCCAAGTCTATTTTCGATAGCAATTTTGAGGAGTAGAGTTTGTTCTTGGGACACTCCATTTTTGGCAGCTTCTGCCTCTAGCTTAGAGTAGATCTTGTAGCGTAGCTCAGGATCATTCTTTAGTTCTTTAAGTGCATCTTCAAATTTAGCAATAATAATTCTAGCGTGCTCTTTTAACTTGGTCCTAGCAAAGTTTTCAATGTCTTTTCCTGCAGCTTTCAATTTGAGTTCAATCGGTTTAGCTAATTTTTCTTTATAATAATGTTTTACATTATCGACTTGATGATCAAATTTTCTTTGGGCATATTGAGTGGTTTCGTTCTTTTTTCTTTTTATATATTTTTTTGGTGAGGCCATTGCACCGGTTGCAGTTGTTAGTAATATTAACGTTAAAGGTATTAGTTTGTTTTTCATATTAAACTCCACTTTTATAAAATAGTGGCTTACACTATCATTTAGAGCTATTTATGATAAGGAGAATTTTTTGCAATCTCTAAAGATCTATACAATTGCTCTACTAAAATAAGTCTTGCTAATTGGTGAGTAAAAGTAAGTTTTGACACACTAATAGTGTGATTTGCCTTTTCTTTTAGAGCTTCACAGAGTCCTAAAGCTCCGCCTATTATGAAGGTAAGGCGGGGGCCATGTTGATTAAGTTCTTTTTGAATAAACTGTGAGAATTGGGGGCTATCATACTCTATTCCACGAGGGTCTAGGCAAATTAGCCGTTTTTCTTGAATTGCATTGGCTTCTAATTGGTCGTCGCTCTTATATAGAAGCCATTCTATTTGTACTGCTCCAGTTAGCCGTTTTTCATATTCTTTGATCGCTTCTTCTAACCAGCTATGTTTTTGTTTTCCGACACTTAATATTTTTATTTTAATCATATTGTGCTATACTCTTGTCCTATGGAACCATTTATCTCTGCATTCATTTGGGACGTTAACCGTCATGCATTTACAGTCCCGTTTTTAAACCTATCAATTTACTGGTATGGTATTCTATTTGCAACCGGATTTTTCTTTGGTTATCTCCTTACTATATATAGTTATAGAAGATATTTGGGAGCTAGAAAACAGTTTTATGTGCATGAGATTGATTTTAAGCAACTTACGAAAAATTGGTCCACTTTAACCTTTCTTCACAGTCTCCCTTCGAGCCTTATTAAGTCGATTAAAGAAGATTGTTTGTCCCAAAATCAAAAAGAATCGATTTGTGAATATTTAAGCTATTTAACCTTAGCTGATGTAATGCTGGAAAATAGGCCTCTTAAGCTTTTGAAAAAAGAAAAGAGAATAGCCAAGTTTTTGGAAAGAAAGCGGGGGTGTTCTGAAAATTACCTTAAGCGAACTTATATTGAGACTAATTTTGGGAAAGTGTTTAAGCCTCAAGACGATAGAGCGAGAAAATTTGTCGATAGGCTCACTTTCTATATAGTAATGGGCACAGTAGTTGGGGCAAGACTTGGTCATGTTCTTTTTTATGAAAACGCTTATTACTATTTGACTCACCCTTTATCTATCATTAATACGCGTGAAGGGGGATTGGCCTCTCATGGTGGAGTAGTGGGTATATTTCTTTCTTTAGTTCTGTTTTGTAAAAGTTATAAAAAGTTAGGCGAGCTAATTTCTTGGCGCTTTGTGATAGACATGATCATTGTCCCTACAGCTGTTGCGGCGGTGTTTATTAGATTGGGAAATTTCGTAAACCAAGAAATCATTGGTATTCCAACTTCTGCAAGTTGGGGTATTATTTTTCCTCGCAATTACGAAGGGCTTTCTGCGGTGGCACGTCATCCTGCACAACTTTATGAAGCATTTGCATATGCTATTACGTTTTTTTTATTACTGGGACACTTTAGAGCTCACTTTTTCCGCTTAAAATTAGGCGAGATGACAGGCATATTTTTTATACTGGTTTTTGGTGCTCGGTTTGCCATCGAATTTATTAAAGAGAGTCAACTTCATTTGGCTCAATCGCATTTAGAGACTTATCTTTCAATGGGTCAATGGTTGAGCATCCCTTTTATTCTTTTTGGAGTTTTTTTGCTACTTTGGGCGCGTAAGAGCCAGGACATGGTACCAAAGGAAGCTTTTTAAGCAAAAATTCTTCGCTCTTATTTCCTCCATGCCAAGCTATAAAGAAGTGGTGCGTCGATAAGTTACTCTGCTTTCTTTGATTATACCAATGTTGTTTGATTGCTCCAATCATCAATATTTCAAGTTCTTTCACAAAAAAGCATAAAGTGGGATGTTGCTTGATATAAGCTTTTTTTAGTGAGATCACTGATTCTTCAAATTTATTAACAAAACCTGGCTTTAGATTTACTTTTATAAATTGAAATAGGCTTGATTTTGATGTATATAGAAGGCTGGCACTCATGTCGTTTTGATTAGAAATGATACAACACCTTCTTTTAAACATTTCTTCACGATCTTGAAAGGTGTTAATTACTTGTTTGATTTTCTCTAACTCTTTGCTTATGTCACGCACTAAGGAGTCAAAAGAGTCGTTTGGATTAGCTATAAGTTTTTCAATCACTTCGCATTCGATTAGTTTGATAGTGCCCTTTTTTATTTTTGAAAGTGAGGTTAACTTTTCCTCAACAATGGTATATGTCCAAATTGAGAGCTCTTCTATCAAATCTTCATTTAGTCGGGGGAAGTGTGCGGTCATTTCAAATGCATGATTCAATGTGTCAATGACATCCTCAAATGGCATCTCTTTTTTTAGTTTTCTGCGTGTTGCAATAATTTCACTATTAATAAAGGAGTAAATAGACTGGTTGAGATTAGGGGAGTTAGGAGTAAAGATATTAGAAGAAATTGAATCTATATAGTCCAATGCCTCTTCTAAACTGGCATCGCGTATATTCTTTTCAATTCCTGCTGTTAATCTATAAAGGGAGATCACTCTCGAAACAATACCGCTCGCCTCAATGTTTTGAGAGTGATTCAAATAACGATTGATTTGGTCTTCTATAAATGTTTCAATTCCAAGAAGGGTCTTTTTGGAGAAAATAGAGAATAGTTTTAAAGTTGGCTTAAGGGTAATAGCTCCTACTGTTTTGACAATAGGCGTGAGATCTTCGATCTCCGATAGATTTTGATAAGAAGAGCATCTGTTGAGTAACTTTCTATTTAATTCTGCTTCACTTTTGCAACTATTAGATAGTTGCAAAGATATTGCAATGAGTTTTTTATCAAATGGATCAAGGGGTAATGGAATTGAAAGCTGCTTTAAACTTTTTCTAGGAATAAGGTGTTGTATAGTTGTCCATATCAACTGAGATAGTTCTTCAATTGATGGAGTCGTTTCGTTGAGAATTTGACAGCACTGAGCCACTTGTTTTGCTATTTTATAAGCGTATGTATAGGGATGCTGCGAATGAGATAATTGGTGTAAATCAATCTGGCTAATCGAATCCCTAATCAATTTACTAACTTCAACTTCCCCATTCTCTTTTAGCAAATGAGGGTTTTTTGATATTTTACTATAATAGGTAACAACAGTTTCCCATACTCTTTTTAAAGCGCTGCTTCCTAGGCAAAACTGCGGGAATAGTTCTTTAAATTGAGGCAAAATATAGTTCATTAATTGGTGTTCGCAATAAAAGGTAGGATTCGAAGAACACACCTTATTATCGATCGCTTCTTTTACTTTTTTAGCTAAAAAGGTGTTTAGTTTAGAAAAAGGGTCAAAAAAATCATCAGCTTCATCAACAGAGATTAATGACGGTGTAAGATTTGCTTTCCCTACTTCTAAATAAGTAGTTTTCAAAATTGAAAGGTTAGTAGAAGCCCCTGGATTCTTTATAGGATCGCTAGAGCTAGAATTGTGTGCTGTTATTCCGGCCATATCTAAATATAATTACTGTTTTAAAATTGCGTTAATTCCTCCTCTATTCCATAGTTTAATTTTTTTTGTCTAATTTTTTTTATTATTAAATTTATTTAGTTAATTTTATTTTTGTTAAAAAACATGTTTAGAGTGTATTGTAGAGTTGAATTTAATTTTTTGTAAAAAAAATAAAAAAAAGTTATTAACAAAATTCCCACATTGATATAAAGTAAGAATGTGCTGTTAAATATGATTATCATCCCCCTTTTTGGGTGTTGATTGCATATGTTATGTGTGTTAAATAGAAATAAAGAGATAATAGTGATTAATAGTGAATGCGTTATTTAAACAAATAAAGAGTGAATTAAACTCCTTTAGATTTAAGCCTCTACTTAAAGAGTGGTGGTGGGTTTGCTGTGCCCTAATGCTTTCTTGCGCTTTTCATCTTCATGCAAAAAATCAAAAACAGATTGCTTTCTCTTCTCTTTCGTCCACTTTATATGCTATAAACGCAAAAAAATCGATCGAGATCGATTTGAATCGAGAGTTAAAACTACGGATTTCTTCACAAAGTGACCCCGAGTGGATTAAATTGATGTTAATGAAAGGACTTGGAGTGGTGCCTAATGGACATATAAAAGTGCATTTTGATGAAGACTTGGGAATGTAAAACTTCATGTTGACTATTATTTTATCAATTTTATTAGCCTGTTTTATCCTAGGCTCATCTTTTCTCTCTGCAACAGAGACGGCTCTTTTTTCTTTACCACAGTTTCAAATCCGAGCTTTTGCCAGAGCTAAAAACAAAAATCGTAATTTAGTCTCTGCTTTATTGACTCATCCTAGAAAGCTTTTAGTCACAATCTTGATCTTAAATATTTCAATGAATATTTTAGTTCAAAATAGTGTGTCGGCTATTTTTGATGGATTTCCAGGATGGACTGTATCCGTCTTTTTACCTTTGATACTCACATTGATTTTTGGTGAGCTCATTCCTAAAGCTATTGCTATCTCTAACAATACCAAAATTGCTACTGCCGTAGCACCAGTCATATTTTTCTTACAGTGGATTTTACGACCCCTTCGAAATGCTGTATTGTGGTTGACAGATCATATCTCTTCTTTTTTGTTTTTTTTCTTGAAAAAGGAAAAAGAAATTTCTGTTAGTGAAATTATTCACGCTTTAAAAACTTCTCGCGATTATGGTGTCTTAAGTAGTGAAGAAGCTAAATTAATGAGAGGTTACCTTGGTTTAGAAGAACTTATTGTTAAAGAATTAATGAGCCCTCGCAACGATATGATCTATTTTGATCTTTCTAATTCATTTCAAGAGTTGCTCTCTCTTTTTGTGGATAAAGAGTGTACTAGAATTCCAGTGTGTGAAGGGGGTAAGGAAAATATCATTGGAGTTATCGATAGTAAAGATATGTTTTTACACCAAAAAGAGATTACCGATGTTCAACAGTTAAAAAAATATTTGCAAAAACCATATTATATTCCAGAGTCAATGCCGGCAAAGCTCCTATTTAATCAATTTAATACGATGCATTGGCACTTTGCAGTTGTTGTTGATGAGTATGGAAGTGTTTCTGGTATCGTAACTAAAGAAGATCTTATTGAGATGGTAGTAGGGCAAATTGATGACAAAAGAGACAGTTCAACTTCTTACACTCGCTCGGGTAGTGATGTGATGATTGCCAATGGCAAATTGGAGTTAAGTGAGTTTGAGGCTATATTTGATATTCCGTTAGTTAGTGAATGCAATATGGCTACATTAGGAGGGTGGTTGACTG
Organism: Candidatus Amphrikana amoebophyrae; assembly: GCA_030408475.1. Lineage (GTDB taxonomy): Bacteria > Chlamydiota > Chlamydiia > Chlamydiales > JACRBE01 > Amphritriteisimkania > Amphritriteisimkania amoebophyrae. The sequence continues at coordinate 186,419 of JAUHQG010000010.1, read as the reverse complement.
AAAAAATGGGAGACATTCCTAAAACTGGTGAAAAATATATAACGCAACAGTTTTTATTTCATATCTTATCTTCAACCCCTTCACATATCGAAAGTATCTATGTGCGTAAGCTGAACAAACGTTCTGCTAGAAAAGGGAGGAAAAAATAAAAATGAGTCAAACAAGTTGGCTTTTTCTGTTGCTCACACTTTTTTCTATAGCCTTTCAAGCTTTTTTCTCCATGATGGAAATGGCAGCTGTTTCATTTAATAAAGTGCGCCTTCAGTATTATGTTTCAAAAGGTGTAAAAAAAGCGATTTGGCTCAACTCTTTACTTAATAATCCTACTCGGCTTTTTGGTACTACTTTATTATGTATTAACGCTGCTTTGCAATTTGGCTCTGAGTGCTCCAGACGGTTTTACTCTTCGATTGGGTTAAGCCCAGACTGGGCTCCAGTTTCTCAAATTATCGTTGTGGTCATATTTGCTGAGCTTGCTCCTATTTTTGCTGCTAGAAGTTATGCCGAACATGTTACTTTACTTGGTATGCGCGTTTTGTACTGTTTTTCATTACTTATGCGTCCTTTTGTTTGGCTCATCGAATCGGTATTTAAATTAGTTAATTGGCTTTTTAAAATAACACCAACAAAGCACTCTTTTTTATCAAAGGATGAGCTTCAAAGAGCTATTGAAGCAAGATCGGATAGGACAGGAAATTTACCCCAAAGTGAGTTTGAAAATTGGATTTCATCTCTTTTTGCGACCAAGAATAAAATAGCTAAAGATTTTATGCTAAAGCTTGAAAGTATTGACATGATATCAAGTTCAAGTAGTGTTTCTGATGTTAGAAAGATGATGAAAAATCGTTATCATCACTATTTCCCAGTCTATGAAAAATTAAGGCATCAAGTTGTAGGTGTTATTTCACCAAGAGATCTGCTAAAAATGCACGATGAACAACCGATTACTTTAGCTATAAAAAAACCGTGGTTTATTCCAGGCAAAAGCTCCATATTTCAAATTATTAGGGAATTTAGGTGGAATAATCAAGAGATTGCAATGATTGTTGATGAAGGTGGGGCCGCAATTGGTATGATCACTTTAGATCAAACTGTTGGGGAAATTATGCCCGAAACAACAGCTGAGAATATAGCTGTTAAAACTTCTTTAGGCAAAACGCATATATTATTAGATCGAAGTTTTATTGCGAGTTCAAAGCTAGCTGATATATGTGAACAGTATCAAATCGAAATACCGGATATCGACAGTGATGCAACCTTAGAAGACTTAATGGAAGATAGTCTTAAGCATCCTCCTGGGTTCGGTGAATCCATTATTTTAGGGGAATTCGAATTGAAAGTTGTTCATTCACCTTTGATTGGGGAAAAATTAATTAGCATTAGGAGTTTATAGTGCCCATACTTAAAACTAGTGAGTTCGAAATATATTACGAAGTACATGGCGAGAATAAACCTCCATTACTTCTTTTGTCAGGAATGGGTAGAGATCATTCAGTTTGGGATAACTATATCCAATTTTTAGAACCGATTTTTCAAGTGATCACGATTGATAATTTAGGAGCGGGTCAAACAAAGTGCTTTAAAGAGAACTTTAGTATGCAAGACATGGCTAATGCGACAAAAAAGGTGCTTGAGCATCTTGGCAGTGGTTCCATTTATCTTTTAGGTCATTCAATGGGAGGGTATATTGCTCAAAACTTTTGCCTACAATATCCTAATGCTGTAAAAAAAATGGCACTCTTTTCAACTACTGCTTATCAAGGGAAAGTGGCTCGTGTTTCTACTGATACAGTTATAGAGCTCCGCAAAAGGCAAGTTCCTTATGAATTCATTCTTAATTCTTTTATTCCACTTGCGTTTAGCTCGCATTTTCTCAATATAGAAGGAGTTTTTGAAAAAATATTAGAAGAGATGAGTAACAATATTTCTTTGCAAAGCGAAAAAGATTTTCAGAGGCAGGCTGCTGCGTGTAGAGCTCATGATACTCGATCTCAATTAAATTGCATTAAACTACCCACTCTTATTTGCACGGGTGAATTAGATGTTTTATCTACTGTAGATGATTCAAAGTTCTTAGCTCAACATATTGAAGGAAGTCAACTCGAAATAGTTCAAAATGTAGCTCATGAGATCCAAATTGAAAATGGTGAAAAGTTTATTTCACTAGTGTTAAATTTTTTCTCATCTGAGTAATGATTGAACTAAGCGTTTTGATTACTATATCAACCTCTTCCATTGTATTATCCACACTGAAAGAGAATCGAATTGATTGTTTAGCTCTTTTTTTGCTATAACCCATATTAAGCAAAACTCTTGATGGTTCAAGAGCTCCAGAAGAACAAGCTGATCCATGGGAGGCCATGATATTATTTTGATCGAGTAAGATTAAAAGGGTTTCTGCATCAATATCTTCAAAGAATATATTAGAGGTATTGCACACTCTTTTTGAACTACCATTGACTTTGCAACCTTTAATTTGTTCAAAAATAGAGTTTTCAAACCTAGTGCGTAAATTAAGTAAGTGGTTTGTTATATCAAGTTGTTTGAATTGAAGTCTTAGTATTGCAGCTTCTAAACCCATTATCCCTAATAAATTTTCTGTTCCGGCTCTTTTTGTACTTTCCTGAGAGCCTCCAACTTGAAAACTTTTGATAGGCGGAGCAAATTCATTAATATAATGAAAGCCAACTCCTTTAGGTCCATGAAATTTGTGAGCAGAAAATACCATGGCGCTCACTCCGCTAGGAATTGTAAATGCTTCTTTTCCAAGCAGTGCAACGCCATCTATAATTAAGATGAGAGATTCGTTTTCAGCTAACTGCGCTATAGCTTCTAAGTTGAGCATAGCTCCAGTCTCAGAGTTAACAGCGCTTAATATTAAAAGCTTAGTCTTGGGGGTGATTTTGGATTGGATCGCTTCAATCGTCGCTACTCCTTTTTCATCCACTTCGACATAATGTATTTGGTCTTCAGATTTTACAAGTCTTACTGTGTTATATAGCGAAGCATGTTCAATTTTTGTTGTGATGATATCACCTAAGTGGGCAAAACCTCTGATAACTAAATTAAGAGACTCAGTCCCTCCAGAAGTGAAGACTAATTCACTAGGGAAAACATTTAAGTAAGAGGCAATATGAGAGCGTGCCCTGTAAAGTCTTTTTTTTGCTTCTCTGCCGAATTTATGAATACTAGATGGGTTCGAAGGGCCTAGACGGATCTCTTTTTCCATTGCCAATATAACTTCCTTTGCGCAAGATGTTGTGGCATTATTGTCAAAATAGATGAATGGATTGCTTTTCATTTTAATGTATTTCTATCATCAAGGCTGTGATATTATCACTACTCCCTGATTCTTTGGCAGTTACGATTAGTTCATCGCTCTTAGTAACGAGAGATGTTTCACGAGAAAGTATATCATATAGTGTATTTTCTTTCATATAATCAGTTAAGCCATCAGAACAAATTAAGAAGAGGTCATTTTCTTGAATTTGGGTAATTCTTGTATCAGCTGTCACTTTTTTGCTGGAACCAATTACTTGTGTTAAAACTTTTCTTCGGCTGTTTTTCTTAGGGCATTTGTCATAAGAAGTGTGATCCGTTGTGATTAATTCGAGTTGCTTGTTTCGAAGTAAATAGATTCGAGAGTCGCCTATATGTGAGGTTATGAGGTGATTATCAAAAATAAGAGCAGAAGAGAGCGTTGTTCCCATCCCTTGGTACTCATCTAAGCTATTGGATAAATGGTAAACCCAGCTATTTGCATTTTGAAAAATATGGTGAATAAACTGTTTCAACATTTCGCAAGTTAAAGGTGATTGAGAAGCGGAAAAAAGTTCACGAACAGCTTGGCAAAGATATGAAACAGCTTCTTTAGAAGCGATTTCACCTGCTTTATGTCCACCCATGCCATCGGCCAAAGCAAAAAAACGCTCTTCTTGTAAAATGGCAAAGCAATCCTCATTTTTTTCACGCATGAGTCCAATGTCAGAAGTTCCGTAACTTTTAAATTTAAGTTGCGAGATGGAATTATTGAAACTTGCCATATCACCCATTTTTATCCGGGGGTTGAGTAGGTACCAAGAAACAGTACTATATCTTGTTTTGTATCAATGATCAAGAAAAGGAATGTTGAGTTGGCAATAAATTGCCCTTGAATTGTTTCATTAGATTGAGTTTCTCTGGAAGAAAGTGAAAAAAGGGAAGAGCTTCCATCAATACCCCATTCATTAATTGCAATATGAGTTTGGTGCAGGTAGTCTGAAAGATATAAATTTCCACTTTGGGAAATATTAGTAAAATCACTCCCTCTTGAAAACAGTCGAATTAATCCTATACTCATTAATGAATGATTTAAGTTTTGTGGTTTAGAGATTGAAAACTTGGGGAGTTGGATAAAGATTCTACTAGGAGTGAGTTTTGTTTTAAGAATGGAAGTTATAGATTCATTCTTTAAAGAGTATGAATTGTTTTTAGGTAAAACTGCTAAAAATTTAAGATCATTATCCATTGGCAAAGAGACAATAGAATGTTGCTCATCTTCATAAAAATCGAACTCACCCACTTGTGACATATATTCTTGATTTATATTTCCTTGAGAAGAAAAAAAAGGGGCTTGAAAATTTCCTTTTGTAGGAAATGAGGACTTCCATAAACATTTAAGTGTTGAGATATCAGTCATTATAGCTAAAGTAGTTGCTCTTGGTTCATATGTAGTGAAATTCTTACCGATTTTTTTTCTTGTTTTTTGGTAGACCCATTCATCATGGCGCGCTTTAAAAAATTTAGGGTTTGCTAAATCACAGCTTTCAACTTCAGCGCCAAATTGAATCTTGGCAATGTTAAGGTAGTCATTAGAGATTTTATGAGGAGAGTGAATCCAAAGTGTTTGGTAAGAAATCATTGAGTTTTTTAGTCGATAGTCTAAAAGTTCTTTTCTAATTTGGGATGCGAGTTCACAAATAGTCCCTTTTTCACTCTGTAAGTTAAGAATATGTTTTATCTCGTATTCATTGATAGAGGATGTTCCCATATACAGCATTAAGATCGAGTTTGAAATAGAGTAGGGTGAGATTAAAAGATTAGTAGATTCTTCATATAAAGAATCAAAGAGTTCAGAAGAGAGTTTTGAATTTAGTTGTACAAAATTATTTGCATGGCCAAGCGAAAACATGGATAAGATTAAGATGAGATAGACTAATTTTTTAATACTAACCCCCAACAAGAACGCGAATGACACTTATCGAATTAAATGTTGCATGGAGCAAGATAGGTGAAATTAAAGACCTTTGCCTTTCATATATAAATCCCAAGTAACAAGACAAGGTGAATAGTGAGGCGAGTAAAGAGATATTACCAAGGCCATGCGAGTTTGAGAAGTGAATGGCTGCAAAAATTATTGAAGTGAGAGCAATAGCTTTTAACCGGCCCATTCTTTTGGAAAACCAAGTTTGAAGCAATCCTCTAAAAATAAGTTCTTCAGATAGAGGGGCTAAAAATACAATAGTAAAAGTTGTAAATACCAAAGCAATTGGAAAACCTTTCATCTGTTTTAAATAGATAATGGCATTTTGTTGAAAGCCAACATCATTGAAGATTGTAAAAACAATCAACTCAACAAATTGAGAGACGAAGGAAACTAGAGGAAAAGCGATAAGCCAAGTGATTATACCTAAAAGAGCATCCATTGTGATGGGTTGGCAGTTTTCATAAGAGTAATCTTTAAGTGTAGAGTTTAGGGAGGATTTTTTATGAGAGGTTAAGATTATAAAAATAAGGAAAATGGCTAAGAAAAGGGCTATACTATGAGAGCTGTTTAAAATGATATTTTTTGGAATAACTTCGTGAAGTTTCATTGAACTTATAAGTTTAGTAAACAGAGAGGATATTGCAGGAGATAATAGGAGAGTCACCCCAAAAAAAATAACAAAGCTAAGGAAGATAATGGAAAGGGGGAACGAACGCTTTTTACTGGGATGTTGCTCTGGAGCTATTATATAATAGCCTCTAGTATGGGCTATAAAATTTATGGCGGCTGTTACAATACCAATGATTGCAAGAGAGCCAATTGTTTGCCATAAATTTTTATCCATTATCTTGTATTCGCAAGTAAAATATAGTCTTCAATTCGTTTAGATATACTTTGGGTTAATTTCCCATGTGCGAGTCCAATTGGGGTCATGTTGTAAATGGTTTTTCCAGGTCGTGTTTTATTGTAATTAATAGAGGAAAACTGCCATGGGATATAGTGAGATTGGGTAATGATTTCTTGCAAGATAACTTTGGGGATATCATCTCTAACATCGATAACTTTTAGCCTTGCGCTTATATTTAAGTTAAATGAGGTTTTGGATCTTAAATTTTGATCAGGATTGCGTGGAACAATATCATGCTCAATCAGTTCGATAAAGGCTATATATTCAACATTAGGATGGTTCTCTTGCAACCAAGAGTGGTCGCGAAAAGGAATTAGTTTTTCCAACTGTAGAGGATACTGCCAAGCGATTTCGTCTTGTTTTACAAGAAATAATTTATCAATTTTTGTAATTTGTGTTGATATGTCGTTTGAAAACTCATCTGCAAGATTCCAGGGGAGGCTCGCTTCTGAATTATCTAACATATCAAAAAGAGCCACGCGTGGTTTTTTCATTCCATTGTCATGGAAAGCTACCTGAGGTTCATTGTTTTCTTTATTACAAGCAGCACAAATTATAATTAAAAGTAAGGGGGAGATCCATTTTTTCAGCATAACGACAAACTCTTTTTATCAATTTATTCTGATAGTAGCGTTTTTTTGATTTGCGCACAAGAAAGCTTGTTTGGAAAAAAGGTTTATTTAGAAAAATAGAGAGATGAGGAGTAGCTGGTTAATGACAAGGTTGAGTTGTCTTGATGGGTTTTGAGGTTGACTTCCCACTCGTGGCCGCCAGGCAATTCTATCTTTTGTTCTTGTTTTGTCGGATTAAATGCAACACATAGTGGTCCTTTATCTTTTGAATTAAATTGTATGACTAGTACTTTAGAGTTTTTTTGCGAATGAAATTGAATAGCTTCAAGTTCTTCTTGCGTATGAAATTTGAAGTGATTGTGCTCTTTTCTTAGAGCAATAACCTCTTTAAAAAAATTAAAGATCTCATTATTGAATTGATCCCACCTTAAATAGTTAGTGGCATTATCTTGGCACCATGGATTGTTATTGCCCTCATGAGTCATTCCTACTTCATCACCCATTAACATTAACGGTGTTCCTGCTGAACAAAATAGAAAAAGGGCAAAGTTTTTTATTTGCCTTGTCCGTATAGAGTCGAGCTTTTTGCTTTTTCCTTCTGTCCCAAAATTCTTACTAAAATTGCAGTCGCTTCCATCTTGGTTATTTTCATTGTTTGCTTCGTTGTGCTTTGTTTCATAGCTCACCAAATCAAGAAGTGAAAAGCCGTCATGAACTGTAATAAAATTGATGCTCTCATATGGAGCTTTTGTTTTAAATAAATGAGGCGTTCCTAAAATAGCCTCTTGTACATCTTTAATTTCTACTTCAAATCCATTGATATACTTGCGCGCTATATCTCGATACCATCCATTCCAATCAGAGAATGGGGGAGGGAAGTGACCCACTTGATAAAGTCCACCAGGATCCCAAGGTTCTGATATAAGCTTTACTGATTTCAATACCGAGTCGTTTGCTAAAGTTTTAATTAATGGCGATTTTTTTAAAGGACTTCCTTTTTTGTCTCGAGTGAGGGTGGCGGCTAAATCAAAGCGAAAGCCATCGATGTGAAACTCTTTTACTAAATACTTTAAAGATTCAGAAATTAATTCGATGGAGTGCTTCTCATTGGCACTTATGGAGTTGCCACAACCTGTATAGTTTGTGTGCTTTTTGTCTTTAGTCAATATATAGTAGGTTGGGTCTGTAATTAAAAGGGGAGATTTGCCCCCAGTGTGATTGTATACAACATCTAATACGACCTCTATGTCATTTTGGTGAGCAGTTTTGATAAACAACTTAAGATCATTGATTTGATTGGGAGAACTAAGGTAGCGATTCATGATTTGGAAAAAATTAATCGTCGAATAGCCCCAGTATTCAGTGAGTGGTTTTTTTAGCTTGCTTTCATTAAACTCTTGTATAGGGAGTAATTCTATTGTAGTAATGCCAAGTTCCTTTAAATGGGGTATTTTCTCAATAGCACCTAAAAAGGTGCCTCTATTTTCTACTCTAGATGAAGGGTCATTAGTAAATCCTCTAATATGCATTTCATAAAAAATCGTATCGACTAACTTATGACAAGGGGGTTTTACATCTTCCCAGTCAAATGGCTTAGGTTGCTGCGCTATGGATTTAACGCGATTTTTATTATATGCATCTTCTCCCCAGTTTGTTGGTGATGTTGAAAAAGGTGAAAATGGATCGAAAATTATGATTTTTTTTGAGTTCTGATGTAACTCATACTGATAGATGAATGTTGGCGCTGAATCTAATAAACAAATATGCCACCTTTCTTTCGTTTGGTGCATTACTATTGAGTCAACTTGAACCCCTTCTTGATTAAATAGCAGTAGTTTCACTGTTGTAGCTAAAGGTGCATGGATTGAAAAATTTACCTGCCCATTTTCAAAATAAAAGCCTAGAGGAGCTTTTTTTCCTATATGTGTTTTCAAATTCCTTTCCTAAAATCTGTTACTAACAAATCCACTAAGTACGGGAGTTAAAATATAAAGTATACAAAAAAAGGTGTAAAAAAAATACAATCTTTAAAGAATTTTGAAAAAAAAGCTCTATTCGATTGATATTCTATTCGTTGACTGATAACCTTAAGCAAATAAATTAGTAAATATAGACAAACTATAAATTTAAAGTGAATCCTTAGGAGGACATATATGTCTTTGGAAAACGCCAAGGCGAACTTAGAAGAGTTCGGCAAGGAATTAAACCTTGAAGGTTTAGCATTTGATGAGAACTACACCTGTATTTTAGGAATTGATAATACTTTTTCTCTTCACCTAACATTTGAGCCAAACTCAAATCGTCTATATCTTTACTCGCCAATATTAGATGGCTTGCCAAAAGATGACAAAATCAAACTAAACTTATATGAAGCGCTTTTAGAAGGATCTATGCTAGGTGGCCAAATGGCTGGCGGCGGATGCGGCGTTGCTGTAAAAGAAGAGCTCATCTTAATGCATTGTGTATTAGAAATGGGTATAGGTACTGATTCATCAGCCTTAAGAAGGTTTGCTCCTTTATTTGTCGAAGCTGTTGAAAAATGGCGTGATCGTGTGCAGAAGATTTTAGAAGGCCGTGATGAAGGTCCTTCGCTTACTGCTCCAACAACTAAGCCTCCTTCTCAGCAAGGTGGAGCTCCAGGTGCTGGCCCAGGCGGCGCAGTTCCAGGCGGCGGCGGTGGACACCGACCAGGCGATTTCATGAAGATCTAAAAAGCGCTGCTTTTTAGCTTTATGCAAAAGTTGCAAATTAGGAATCACATACGTGTTCCTGTTTGCAGCTTTTTTTTTTGCATTAAAACAATGTTAAAATAGGGCGGGGTCTGTTTTAGAAATTAACGATTTTGCGCTGAATGTCTGTAAGATGAGAAGCAACTTCTTTATTTTTACTTTCTAAGCTTTTCGTAATATTTTTAATGCTCGACATAACAGTTGAGTGGTCACGAGAAAAGACATGCCCAATTTTAACAAAAGGCATAGATAGCTCTTTACGTAGTAAATACATTGCTATTTGTCTTGGTAAGACAGAGTCACGACTTTGGGACTTTCCAGTAATATCTTCAATTTTTACGCCAAAGTTTTCAGCAACCATTGTTAATATTTTCTCATGGGTGAGTTTTTCGCGAGCTTCTTCTTCTATCAGCTTATATAGATAGCTTTTTACTTCCCCAAGCTCCAGCATGGCATGAGTAGACTTATTGTCGAGTTGAGATTTGAAATTGAGGGTTTCAATAGCTCCAGAAAGAGATTTAGCATTAGGAAACTGCTTCATCAAATACTCAATTACATCTTGTTTAAGAGGAAATCTATATAGCTCAGTTCGTTTCCTTAATATGTTCTCTAATTCATTCATTGCATGTACTTTTTCAAGAGGAAGAGATAAACCCCATTCAAATCTTGAAATTAGCCTGTCTTCAATATTTTCTAAAAATCGAGGTGCCATATTAGCGCTGATTATGATTTGCTTTGAAGCAGTGTGTAAAGTATTAAAAGTATGAAATAGCTCTTCTTGGGTCGCATTTTTTCGCGCTAAAATTTGAGCGCCATCTATCAGCAGAACATCGACATGTCGATATGCTTGTCTAAATTCTTGCATCTTGCCCATTCTAATTGCAAAAACGACATGTTGAGTAAATGTTTCTGCCTTCACATAAAAAGCATTGACTCCACGCGCTTGCAAAGTAGAAGCTGCTGACATAAGAAGATGTGTTTTGCCAGTTCCACTTTTTCCATGAATGAAAATAGGATTGTAAGTTGCGCTTTTTAATGAAGGGGTTTCTAGTTTATATCCGTCGGGGTTAAAACCTGTAAGTTTACATAATATTTGATAGGGGACAAGATTTTCATTCCCAGGGATAAATTGCTCAAAAGTACAGGATGGTTCGAGGCGATCAGGGAGAAAATTGATCGTCTCTTCCATCGATTGTTTCGGTTCTTCTCTTTTGGCATTTTTAGACTTATATTGATCAAATATAGCAAGATGTACCTTAATAGGTCGTCCGTTATTATTGATAAGCCCTTTTTTTGCCTTTGGGAGAATGTGCTCTTCAAACCACATTGCTTGGAAAGAGTCTTTCGCCTCTAAATAGACATTTCCAGCATCAAATTTGAGAAGTTTAATCGGTTTCACCCATTTTAAAATGGTGGGCGAACCTAAATCTTTTTCTAGGGATGCTATAAAATCATCCCATGCCTGCATCATGTATAAATGCCCTGTTAGACTATTACCTCTTAAATGTAGCTGAGAAGCGCTTTTTAAACAAGTTTTCAACACAAAATATGTTAAAAACTTGTCTAAAAAAAATAAAGTATCAGGTAATTCACTAAATCAGAGCGAGTTAGTTGAGTTTAAACATTGTTACATTTTGTGGATGATTTTACGAATAGAGAGAAAAAGGGGTTCACAGGGTGGTGTTGAACTTATTTATAGTTAATATTTTCTTTGTTGAGTTTATTATGGAGTAAATTATAAAAAAGAAGGAATTTTGTATTGATGAGATCGATTGAGATTGGTATAATTATTTAAATTTTTCAGGGGAATTTTCATGTCAATTAAACCGCTAAGTGGTTTTTCTTTTGCGGATATGTATACTGATTTAGATCAATGTGAAAACTTAGATTATTTTGCAAAAAGTATTTCTTCATCTGGATTAACTTTTACCAAAATAAATTGTTATACTTGGGGATACAAATCAAGATTACAGAATAGGTATAAGCTAATAATAATCACTAAAGATCAAATGATAGCAGCGCTTACTAAATCAGTTGATCGGGTGTTTTTTGATAGCAAAGATGTTTTTATATTTAATAAAGGTAGGCATGTGATACCCAAAGTTGTAGATGCTTTTGTATGTGAATCAAATTCCTTTACTCAACTTGTTCAATATTGCAATTTATCTCTTCCATTTAGAGTTCAAGTATATAAACACGTCCCAGAATATATAAATGAATTAAAGGCCATGGAGTCATTGAAAGTGTTTTTTGATGATAAAGCCCAAGTAGAATTCTTAAGTTTTGTTAGTCAGTTGAGATCGAAATGCAATAAGAGTCAGAAATTTAAATTAAAAAGAATGATGGCAATGTTTGAGATTAGGAAGCGAGCTATAGTTGGGTTAGTAAAAGATTTGGAATCTTTTCTTGGAGTTTTAAGAGCTAAAGAGGAGCTCTCTGCGTCAGTAAGGAGAGTTAGATTCCGAGCTGCGTCAACTATCATAGGGGTTGATAGAGAGCATGGTTTTCAAGTTGAGGGTAGATTAACGCCATCCGTTCATTCTGCTTTTACAAATATAAATGTTCCACAGCGGTATAACTGCTCTCTATAAGATCTGCTGCAAACATAAGTAGTTTTTTTTTATGTTTTGTGCTATAATTTCTAAAATTTAAATCAGGAGCTATTTATGTCTGTTTCACCAAGTTCAGTTGTTTCAGTAAAAGGGTATTATTGTGGTGATACTCCTCGACTTCATTTACATAGATTTGCTCAAGGTAAAATTGATGGTAAATTACAATTAGTTAAAAGATGTTTCTGCTGTTGGGGCTATCGAGTTCAAGATCCTGGCACTCATAAATATTATACAGTAGGTAAATCAAAAATGATTGCCCAGTTAGCGCATTCAGTAGATTATGTGAAAATTAATACCTTTAACTCAAAGTTATCGCAGCCTGAAAAAATAGCATTAATGAAGTTTACTTCTTTTTTTGCAAACCTTTACTCAGAAGAGAAAGAGGAGAGGTCAATGGCATTATTTACTGAAGAAGCAACGCAAGAGGAATATACAGCTATAGTAAAGTACATAGGCTATTTCAAAGTAGAGTATGCGACTAGAATTTTCTTTTCTGAAGTATTTAGCAAGGAGTTCATATTTTTTTTGAATACTTTAAGTTTAAAGTGTAATGCTAAAAACAGGGCAAAGCTTAAAACTATACAAGCAGTGTTTGAGAGAAAAAAGCTAAGAGTGACTTCTATAGTGGCTAAAGCTGAAGCTCTGCTTGCTAGGATTGGCGAGAGGAGTGATTTCGTAAGACCAACTAGAGTGATTATTTCAATAGATGATAGGGGTGATGTTAAGACTACTATTGGGTAAAAGTAAAAAACACACCGGCTTTTTGTAAAAGATCACAAAAAGCCGGTGTTTTAGTATAAGAGTTTATTTCTAAACAGCCTATTTAGTTTTGGCAGGTGTAGATGGAGTTAATCCTTGTGTTGCTACACTCTTATTTGTGTACCACTGTTGTAATATCCCTAATATTGAAGAGGATATCCAGTATAGGTTTAAACCTGAAGGGAAGTGGTAGAATAAGAAGGTGAAGCCAATTGTCATGACTGTTCCCATTTTTTGCTGTTGCTTTTGTTGCTCACTCATTTCTCCACCTTTCATTTTAGTCATCACTTTTTGTTGGACGAACATGATGGCACCTAAAATAAATGGTAGTAGGTGAAATGAATTGCCAATGAAGAAAATTGGGTAGCTCCATGTGAAGAGTACATCAGGGGCTGCTAGGTCATTTATCCAACCAGGTATAAATGAAGCTCCACGAAGCCCAAATGTTGACTTAAGAAGATCGAACATTCCAATTAAAAATGGCATTTGGATCAGTAGTGGTAAACAACCAGAGAATGGATTAGCCTTGTTTACTTTGTAGAGTTTGATCATCTCCATTTGCAAGCGTTTTGGATCTTTCTTAAATTTTTCCTGAACAATTTTTAGCTTTGGAGCTAATAATTGCATCCTTGCTGTTGATTTAAATGACCAAGCGTTCAATGGATACATCAGAGCTCTTAACACAATAGTGAGTAAGATGATTGAAAATCCCCATGAGTGGGTGAACGAATGGAATAAATTCAAAATAATAAATAAAAACTTAGCAAAAGGCTCTGAAATAAAAGAGAAGAAACCGTGAAATGATCTTGCTGCTTTATAGTCTGGATTAGATCCAGTTAAGTTAGAGTAAGTTTCATCTACTTTTGTCAGAATGCTATTTTCTAAAGGTCCGGCGTAAAGACGAAAGTCCACTTTTTTGGATGATTTATGAAGAGGCAGCATAACTTCATACCCAGGGTATTTAGATGGGGGGTATAAGTCGTACTCTGAATCAATTAGGGAGAGTCTCGTTGTAGCTAAATCACCGGGAACAAGCGAAGCTTTAACGCCAGGTTTAACTTCAGTTAAAGGATCCATGATGAGACCGAAAAAACCATTAGTATTAGCAACCCAATAGGGCTGAACATTACTTAATGTGGTGGATGTCTTTGGTAGGGAAAGTTTATCGACAACCGTTTTATTTCCTTTAAGAGTTCGGTATTTCAAAACAGGGTTAAATGCTCGAGAGATAATTTCAACTTCAGGTATGCCGCTATTAATCCAAAATCCTCTTGCATCTCCATCAATTTGAATTGAGGCATTAATACAATATGGAGCATCAGCGCCTTCTTTTGGAAACGAGTATGTCTTAGTGATCCTTCTTTTATTTTGAATAGATTCGAAAACAATTGATTTTTTAGTAAATTCTTTAACTTTAAAGAGTGTGTCGGAAAGGTCTTCATCTTCACTTATTAAGCTCATTGCATAAAAGTTAGGGGTGATATCGGACAAATCTTTGCCAGTATCAGTTTTTAGGTCGCGACGTAGTAATGGGTAGTAGCCCCCTTTTGTCGGATTTTTTTGCTCAGATTTTCCGTCAGTTCCTGCTATAAAATAAGGGCTTAGTGGAAATAAGCTATTTGTTGTATGTCTTTTTTCAATTATTCTGTCAAAATTGATCTCTTTAACAACACTTTCTTGGTCTACTTTTGATTCAAAAGGAAGATTGATTTCAGCAATTGCCCCGCCTATGTTTGAAAAGACAATTTGTTGGGTGTCATTTTCTAAAACATAGAATTTTTCCACTGAGTTAGTGGCTGCAGCGGTAGTCATTGGTTTAAAGCTGAGTAAAGGTTTAAGCGCATCAAACTCTGAAAGTAATTTAAACTGTTTTGTTTTGCTGCTGTAGTAGCCTACAGGAATATATTCATTTCCAGACTCAAATAAAGCTATTGAGTCGAAGTCTGGGGTTTTTACAGGGAAGTTAAGTTGACCATTATTATATTCACCAAGTGAAACTGTTGGTGTAGCTTCTGAGAAAGAAATGAGTTGAAGTGGTACTTTGCCAACTTGAGGCAAGAATGTAGTTTGAAGTGCCTTCTCAGGATTGGAGCTGTAGTAAGAAAGTCCGCTGTCACTGTGGAATATTAGGTGAGCTTCTTTTACGCTTTGTCCGTTTTTAATGTAAGCGGTCTTAGGTATTTCCTTAGTTTCAAAAGAGGTGAGGTAGGTTTGCCCAAAGTTTAGAGAAAGCATTAGCTTTTCAGCTAATTCTTTATCTTTATACAATTCTACTAAAGGGAACGATTGAATCGGAGCCACTTGAGCTTTTAATTCTTGAGTTGGGGTAGTTAAAGATTCAGTCACTTGAGTCTTGGCTACATTATTTTCAGTCCCTTTTTTTGAGAAATATTGATTCACTCCGAAAAAAAGCATTGTAAGTACGAAAATGAAAATCAGATTGCGTTTGTCCATAAGCTCCGCTAATAGGTAGTAGTTTGGCAAAGAATCATGGTAACAAATTAAAGCTTTTGATTAAAGTTCTTCTTCTACTTTTGTCTCAATAGTTGATAAAAACTGTTCAAATTGCGATGTAGAGCGTAGATTTTCAAGCCAAGTGTCATCGAGCATTTCATCCAAAGTAGGAAGTGAGTCGAATTCTTGAGCTTTTGCAAGGAAAATCATCCCTTTGTCTATTTCTGACTTAATAGAATATAGACATGATAGGTGATAGTATGCGTGAACATTACCTAGTTTGGCTGATTGAATCATTTTATATTCGGCTTCCATTAAGATAGCTTCTGATTCTTCCGCTAATTCTAAACATTCAGAATAATTAATAAGAGATAATCCCCAATCAAGAAGTAATACATCATTCTCTTCACCTTTTTGATAGGCTAATTGGTAGTGAAAAAGAGCTTTCACGTAGGTCTCTTTTTCCAAGGTAAGTTCAGCTAAATGAGTATATACAAGTCCCAGTTTATGATGGATATCAGGGTGATCTGGATCGGTGACTAAAACATG
The DNA here is from genome assembly GCA_030408475.1 of Candidatus Amphrikana amoebophyrae. GTDB lineage: Bacteria > Chlamydiota > Chlamydiia > Chlamydiales > JACRBE01 > Amphritriteisimkania > Amphritriteisimkania amoebophyrae. The sequence goes on along the minus strand of JAUHQG010000010.1, from coordinate 170,592 downwards.
GGAAAGTATTTCAATTGCTTTGACATAAAATGTATCATCTTCAGTTTGGTCGGCATATGAATCTAAAGCTACAGCATATTGGAAAAGCCAGTCTGGATGTAAATAAACGGTGCTTTTTTGCTTACTGATCGCCTGTTCATAGTGAAAAAGAGCCATTTGAATGGACACTTTTGAGCTATCTAACTCACTTAATTTATAAAAAGAGAGGCCTGTTTCATATAAATAGAGACTTAGCGGTTTCAAGTGGATCGCTTTTTTGAAAAAAGAAAGAGCTTGGTTGAACATCTCTTCGTTTTTTTCAATATTTGCAACGATTGCATAAGTGTGACCGATTGCATACCATAGCTCATGAGAGGTTCTGTCTAGTGACAGCCCTTCTTGAAACTTTTCAATTGCCTGGTAATAGTAATCAAGATCGTTGAAGTATTTTCCCAATCCAAATAGGCAAAATCCGTGGGCATGGAGTAGGCAAGGGAGGGGGCCGTGTTTACCTAACGCCTCTATAACTCTATTTTCAGCTTGATGAAAGTAATCTATATTGTCGTGTAATACACCTAAAACAGTAAGTGATTCACTCCATATGGAGTTTATAATACTGCAGTCTTCAATTAAAGAAGCACTCAGTGAGCATTTTTCGACAGCAGAGGTGAGCCTTTTAATGTCTTTAAGTCGACGACCGGAGTACATTAAAAGTTGGGCCCATTCTTGCCACATTTCCCCATGAGTTGGATCCATTTTTGCTGCAAAAGAGAAACATTCATTCGCGCGTGAAAAGTGGTCTTCATCATGAGTGGATTCATATAAAGTCTTTAAAGAGATACCTAAGCAGTACCATTGGTCAAAGTCTTGAGGTTTGATTTTTGTGGCTGCTCCGAAACAATCAATGGCTTGCATGAGTAAGCGGTCATCGTCGATATGGTGGGAAAATTGTAGGCAAATGCGGCCAAACTCATACCAAAATTCACTGGTGTGGGATGGATACATCTCTTTAGCTTGATTGTAAGTTTCTATGGCAATACTAAAGTCACTCATCTCTTCTGAATGAAGGGCAATTTCAAACATGTTAGAGCCAATTTGAGTATACAAATCATAGGTAAGATCTTTGTCTATTAAATCGCTGTGTTCTAATGCCTTTTGAAATTTCTCTTTGGCATCTAAATAGTAATGGTGTTCACCTGTTTTTTCCCCTAAATTAAATAAATTGAGAGCTAATTGGTGCCATGCAGGAAAGTGTTGAGCGTTGAGTTTGAGTGCAGCTTTAAATTTTTTATTTGCTAGCAGGTAGTATTTGATCTCATTTTTCTCTTCAGCTAAATCTGTAAGAGATAGTCCTATTTGAGTGAACATTTCAAAGTTTAATTGATCGAGCGTTTCAGCATATTCAAAAAAATCAATACCAGAAGGGTCGCCTTTGGCAAGGAGGTTTTCACCCTGTTTCAAAAATAGAGTTGAATGTCTTTCCTTCGGAAAAGAGTGGTCAAGGGTATCGATTTTTAGATTCAAAAAGTCCTTAAGAGGGGCTTTAGAAACTGTTTTTCGAGCTTTTGTCATAAACTATCACTTAAATACACTGTTACTTAATGCATCGAGATTATAAGTGACTCATCTATTTTGCACAATCCACATAACTTATTTAATCATGAAACTCAGGTGATTTTGGGTGAAATTTTTCAAGTTGACTCTTCAATTTTAGAGAGTTATACTATTTTCAGTTAACTTAAAATTAATATTGTAAATATTTGTTAAAAAAATGATTAGCAAAAGACGAATATCAGTGCAAGACACTGACTCTACAGGTGTTATATATTTCAATAATATTTTGAAGTTTGGGGCTGAAGCTTATGAAGAGTGGATCAGCGAAAATAATATGGGCGTTCGAAAGTTGATTGAAGAATTTCCTTTCTTAACGCCAATTGTACATACTGAATCTAACATCCTCTTGCCACTGCGAGTTGATGATGAAATTGAAATAGAGCTTAAATTAGGAGCTAAAGGGAGAAGTTCTTACCAAATCCATTCAAAGTTAAATCTAGCGGGAAAGGAAGCTGCTAACACCCTTATTGTATACGTAGTCGTCGACAAGAAATTAAATAAATCTATTGAGATTCCAGATCAGCTAAATAAGCTCTTAGATCATCTAGTTTAATTTTGAGGCCCAAGTAGCTAGGTAGTTCAAATATTTTAGAAGGAATTTTAAACTTAGGAATGCTTTTTTCAAGTTCTTTTTTTAATTGAGCTTCATTCAATTTCGCACTGTTTACAAAAGCTATTGGAACCTCTCCATATTCATCATCTTTTTTTGAAATAACCTTCGCCTCTATAACACCTTCAAGAGATAATAGTTTTGCTTCTATTTCTTCTGGATGGATATTTTCGCCCCCTTTTATCAACATTCGGTTGATTCTGCCTAATATGATTAGATTCCCGTTTTTATCAAGTTGTCCTAAATCTCTTGTTTGAAACCACTCAGTTTTTTGAAAGAGTGTAGCTCCTCCAACTAATATTTGATTGTCAGGGGCTAGTTTTAACATGCGATATTTAAGGGGTTTTCCTAATGAATATAAACCAACTGTGATAAGAGACCCCATTTCTGTCATTCCGTATGTCAGATAGAGTTTAATGTTTTTTGACTGTGAGAGCTTAATTAGTTTATCTGATGTGTGTGCGCCTCCCACTAAATAGATGGTTTCTTTTTCGATTTGCTTGTTTTGTAAAAGTCTATGAAGTTGAGTGGGGACTAATGAAACAATCGATGGCTTGAAAAAAGCGAGATCGCTTGCTAAATTATTTTGTTCTCCCCAAGTCACCTTGGCATGTGCCATGAAAGATCGAAATAAAATAGCAATACCACCAACATGGAAGAGGGGAAGAGACAAGTGCCAAGATGAGCGGGAGTCAAGATTAAAATATTCGATCACTCCTAATGCATTTTTTTGAAGGATATTATTGGTAAGAGGGATGTTTTTTGGGTTACCTGTAGACCCAGAAGATTGAAAGATAAGTGCTATTTGATCAGGGTTAAGTAAGGTTGGTTTTCGCTTTATTTTTTTCTTAGAAAGTTTATGGTGGTCAAAGTAAGTCACATTCGGTTGTTGAGGCGGCAATAAAGTTATAGAGACCCCTTTTCGAATGGCTGCAAAAATAATGAGTACGGTTTCAATTGTTTGGGTCGCTTTTATCGTTAGGTCTTGATTTGATAGTTGAAAGTAAAACCCGTTAATCAATTGATTGAGTTCCCCGTAACTATAGGTTCGTTCGCGAGTTATAATAGCCGGTAGTTGGGCGGGGGCCGATTCAATTGGACATTTCATGTGTCTAATCCATGCGCTTCAACTAAATTATACTCTAGAGCAAGCGCTTTAATTTGATTAAGCCCTAATTCACTTTCATAACTAGAGCTTAATACAATCCTTTTACCTAACTTCTTTGCCTCTTTTATAATAGAGATGTAGTCGAGTTGTAGTGTAGGTTTTATTACTACAACATCAAAAGCTACTCTCTCAGTGAGTTCTTTGAAAGGGAATTCACGAAGATGCTCATCTAGAGCTATTGGCACGGGGAGCTTTGGTAAGTTTCCTAAATTTTTGATCGGTTCTTCAATATAATCTATCTGATTTGGGTTAACTCGGGTAGAAAAATAGAGAAGGTCATCAAGAGACCAGCTTTGATTGAGATCAACTCGAATTTTGGTTTTGTAAGGTACGCTATTAAACCAATTTAGCGCTTGTTTTGGTGAGTATTGACTGAACTTCACTTTAGCTACTTTATTATGGATTTCTTTAGGTGGCTGCAAGTAGAGCTTACAAATTTCATATGGAAATACCGGTTCACTTTCTATAGAGCTCTGTAGAGCAAAAATAGAGGAGGGAAACTTAAGTTTTTTTATTGCATCATCTAAACTTAAACCACAAAGTAGATCGAACTCTTTTTCAGCTTCAGCCAAGTTTTCAACGCTCCATCCTGGTAAAGGAGAAAGATCTCCTCTTTTAATAGTGCCATCAGAAAAATAAAAAGTTAGGTGGATCCCTTCTTTTGTCTTATGCAGATAGTTCTCTTTTTTAATTTTAACGATTTGCATAAAAAATTGAGAATATAAAAATTAATGTATAAGAGAGAAGTAAAAAACTTGTGTTCATCATAAGTTTTCCTATCTCGACAGCAGAATCGGTTTTAAAGAGTAATATAACCATCCGTATTGATGTGAGCATGACAAAACAGACAATAAGCATGACACTATATAAAGGGTAAACATACCAAAGGACAAATGGAACCAAAAATGCGATAATTAGCATCGTTAAATATTCAATTTTTCCAAATTCAATTCCGAAGCGGACTACTAAGGTTTTTTTTCCTGCAGCTTTATCGGTTTTATAATCGCGAATATTGTTAATGGCAAGCATTGCTGTCGATAGGCAACCTGGAGCAATCGAAGATATTAAAACAATAGGATCAAACATTTTAGTTTGGAGCCAAAAGGTTGCAACAGTTGCAACTGGCCCGAAGAATATGAAAACAAAGATGTCTGCAAAGCCGGTATAGGAAAGCGAGACTGGACCAGCGGTATATAGAAGGGCTAAAATAACAGAGACTATCATCAATAAAAAGATGAGGGCTCCTCCAATATATATCAAGTATATCGAAGAGAGAATAGTTAGGATGATAGTAAGAATAATCGCTACTCGCATTTCTTTTAATGAGATGAGGTCTTTATGTAGTCCTCGTTTAGGCCCCACTCGTTCTTTTGTGTCTGTTCCCTTTATGAAATCAAAATAGTCATTAGCAAAATTAGTTAGAATTTGTACAAGAGCAGCGGTTAGAAGGGTAAATATGAGAGTGTACATGTTGAACACGTCATGAGCAACAGCAAAGGCACTTCCAATTACAACAGGGGCAAAGCTGGCCACAAGGGTTTTAGGCCTCATGGTCATAACCCAAATTCGAAACTTACCAATACGCATATTTACTCCGGTTTTCTAAATCTTGAGAAATCAGGTTTTCTTTTTTCTATAAAAGAGTCACGCCCTTCTTGAGCTTCTTTACTCATATAAAAAAGCATTGTCGCATTCCCAGCTAACTCTTGCACGCCAGCTTGTCCATCTAATGCAGCGTTAAAACTAGATTTTAAACAACGAAGTGCCATGGGAGAGTGCTGTAGCATTTCATTTGCCCATCTGATCGCTTCATCTTGTAAATCTTCGAGGGGAACAACTTTATTAACAAGGCCCATTTCCATAGCTTCAGAAGCTGAGTATTGTCTACAGAGGTACCAAATTTCGCGAGCTTTTTTCTGGCCAATTATCGAAGCAAGATAACTAGCTCCAAAACCACCGTCGAAAGAACCAACTTTTGGACCAGTTTGTCCAAAAACAGCGTTGTCAGCTGCAATAGTTAAGTCACACATTACATGTAAAACGTGTCCACCACCAATGGCGTAGCCCGCAACGGCAGCAATCGTTGGCTTGGGGATGGTTCTCAATAGTTTTTGGAATTCTAAAATATTTAAAGATTGGTTGCCTAGCTTGTCGCTGTAACCAGCATTCTTTCTAATTGTTTGATCTCCTCCTGAGCAAAAAGCGCGTCCACCTTCACCTGTTAAGATTACAACGCCTATGTCATCATCATGCCAAGCGTCTAATAGAGCTTTAATCATTTCTTTGACGGTATCAGGGCGAAAAGCGTTATGTTTTTGAGGTCGATTGATTGAGATTTTGGCTATGCCGTCAGATTTTGTATAGATAATATCGGTGTAAGTTTGGGTAAGATGTTCCATAATCGCCTCCTTCAAAGCCGTTTTGTGCTCAATGTGGACAGAGTGGCCCACATCTGGTATTGTTTTCAAGCAATTTTTGCTTAGTTTTTTATAAATAGAACTATATTTGAGATCGAGCTCTCCACACACAAGGAGAATGTTTCTCCCTTCTTTTTCTAATAAGCTTCTATAATCGGGTTGTTTGCTGCTGCAAAGGTTAGTGAAAATAGGATAAAGATTGGTGAGAATATTTTTTTTACGCCGCTCTAAAACATCGTTTGGAATCACTCCTTTAAATAGTGGTTGCTGGTACCACTCTGTAATGAATTGTTCGATGGTGGGCTGTTTAAGCCATTTAGTTTTGTCAGTTCGGTTCTTGTTTTGATAAGGATAAGCGCTAATTATTACCATCTTTTTAATTAGGTTTTTGTAATGTTTTTTTAGGTAAAGAGCGATGCGCCCTCCCATAGAATAACCTACAATGTGAACTGATTCACATTGGATAAGAGAGACTATCTCTTTACAGCAGAGCTCAAATGAGATGTTTTCTATAGAGGGGGACTTGCCGTGTCCAGGTAAGTCTAGAGCGATGATAGGGTTAGGTATATCTTCAATAATGGGCAAAAAGTCTTCATGAGATCCTAAAAAGCCGTGTAAAAATAATATGGGAGTGCCCACCCCATCTCTTCTTAAACAAAATAGCAATTCAAAACCTTTGAAAACTTAGATTTTTTCGATTTTTGAACTTGAGAAATTAGGTCTTGGTAACTTGCTAAAGATTGAGTCGGGCATAAAGCTAGTTCGATAATCGAGGCTTTATCTGTATGGGCTCCAAATATGTCAAAAAAATCATCGCTAGTCTTAGCGATTGAGTAGGGGATATTAAAAAGATGGCCGCTACATTCAAGGGGGTACAAAGCTTGATTAACTAAAAATTTTGAGCAATTTTCTTTATCTTCATTTATAGGAAGATGTTCAAATATACGCCCCCCTTGATTGTTTATAATGATGAGTTGGATGGGTAGGTTTTTGATTAATGGCAAAGAGTTTATGTCGTGTAAAAAAGTTTGATCCCCGATAATGCCCACAAGTGGCATTTCTAACCCAGAGCATATACCGGCCATTGTGGCGATGTTACCATCAATTCCACTACAGCCTCGATTGGCAAAAATAGGTCCCGTGTTTCGCTTCGGATAAAATGCGTGGTCGGCAGCTCGTATAGTTAAACTATTTCCAAGAAACAAAGATTGATTGTCAGTTAGTATGCGTGATAATTGTGAAAAAAAGAAAGTTTCATTGAGTGGAGCTTCGCTTTCAAGTCGATGTAATATGGTTGAAATTTGGCAACTTTTGTCTTTGAGAAGATCAAGCATTTTTTTACACTCTTTTTTCTCAATATAAGGTAAAATTGAAGAGCAAAAGTTTTGGATAGGTAGGCAAACTTTATGTGTAACTCTATGAGAGGGGTCGCATTTTTCAAGTTTATGGGTCACTTGAATAATAGTGGTTTTTTTAGCCAGCTGTTCTTTCCATTGAAGCAAGTCTTTAGAGATAAACCTGTTTCCAAAGTGAAGTACCATTTTGGGTTTAAGTTCACTATGAGATTGTTTGAACAGCAGTGATGAAAAAGGGATGATATTATCGTGTTGCAAAGACCGGATAGAAGATGTAATATCGACTATGATAGGCCAATTGAGCTTTTCAGCGAGATCACAAATTGATTCGCAAGCTTCTTGGGGTATACAGCTGCCACAAGTGATTATTCCATCTGGATGCTCGTTAATCAAATCGGAAATTTCTTGCTTTGATTGGTCGTCTAAAACAACTTTGCCTTTGATAAAATGAGTCGAGGTGGATGGGGTGGCGCTAATAGGCTCATGTTTTAAAAAGGGATCGCGCTGCATAATATTTATATGAACAGGCCCTTCATTATGAGCGGCATAATCAATGGTAGTTCTTATGTGGTTTTCACTTTCGGCTGAGGCTGGTAGGTTGTAAAAGTGTGAGACGTAGTTGCCAAAAAACTTCATTTGGTCAACAGTTTGATTAGCTCCACAGTTTTGCAGTTCAAAAGGCCTATCAGCGGTAATCACTATTAATGGAGTGTCGCTCATTTTTGCTTCCATAACAGCAGGGTATAAGTTACCAAGGGCAGTGCCCGAAGTGACAATAATAGCAACAGCATTTTTTTTAGCTTGAGCAAGGCCTAAAGCAAAAAAACCTAATCCTCGTTCATCATAATGAACATAAGTATTGGCAAGAGGGTGGTTGGCTGCTGATAAAATAAGTGATGAAGAGCGTGAGCCTGGAGCGATACAAAAAGAACGCACTCCCGCCTTTACAAGTTCAGTGATAATGAGGTCGGAATATTGTTGGCCGCTTATTTTAGTCATATCAGGTGTCTCCACAAATTGGCTTTATTTTCTAGCTCAGTAAATTCTAATGATGGATCGGAAGTTTTTACAATTCCACCACCGGCAAATGCACTTAAAATATTTCTTTTAATTAATGCGCAACGAATAGCCACCATTATTCTAGAATAAGTGGGGGATAAAAAGCCAAAGTAAGATGAATAAAAACCTCTTTCTATCGGTTCATTATTTAAAATCCAATCTAAAGCTAGCGCTCTAGGTGTTCCACCCATAGCTGGTGTTGGGTGTAGAATCTCAATTATTTCACTATCGGTTACTCCAGATTTTAGAGTTCCTCGAAATTCGACATTTAAATGGTATAGCTTGCCAGCTTTTTTTATCTTCGGGTTAGATATATCGCAGGTACGGCATAATTCTCTAAAAGCTTTTTCAATCATTTCTCGTACAAAATGGAATTCGGCTGTATTTTTTTTGCTTTCTAGATCTTTAGGGTTGAGCGCCGTTGAGGCAAGCGCTTCTGAAAAAATTTGGTCGAGCTTTCTTTCGTAAAGGGTTTCTGGTGTGACACCGACTAAAGCTTGTGAGGGGGCTACTTGGTATAGAAAGGGGAGTCCATTTTCTTTTTGTAGTTTGTTGAATATAGCCAAAGGGTCGATCTGGGTATCGAATAGATGGTCAAATCGTGTGGCTAAAACAGCTTTTTGAAAACGAGTGTCATCTAAACAGTCGATTAGGGATTGGCAAACTTGATGATAGTTTGAGTAAGCTAATGTGGTTGATTTGAGAGTTAGCGACTGGGTGGCTAATTCTAGTGAGGCTTTTTTTGGGATAAATGTTGTCGATGAGAAACCTTCCCACTCATCGGTTAAATCTTTTTTGCCAAAAAAATCTTGGATTGTAAAAGTGAAGTGGTCTCGGTGGGTAGAGTTTTTGGCAACTTCACCTAGAGTGCCAGAAGCCGAAAAATCGTCCCCCATAATAATTTTAGGGAAGGTCATTTTTCACCAATATATAAGGTGGCGATTCCAAATGTAAGAGGTTTGGCCTCTACTTTTTTAAAGCCAGCTTGACGCATCAACTCTAAAAAGTCTTCTCCATATGGAAATGTCTCTATTGTTTGGTTGAGATACGTATAGGCTGAGCTATCTTTTGAAAGAAGGTTGCCTATAGGAGGTAAAATTTTGCGTAAGTAAAAAAGATATAGAGATTTAATTAATTTGTTGGTTGGAAGTGAAAATTCTAAAATCAAACTTTTACCTCCAGTCTCTAATATACGATGCATTTCTTGTATGCACTTCACTGTGTCTGGTACGTTTCGAATTCCAAAAGACATGGTGACTAAATCAGCGCAATTTGGATTGAGTGGTATGTTTTGGGCATCGCCATCTTCAAAAACTGTTCGATGACTCAAATCTCTTTTCTTTGCTTTTTTCTTCGCAACTGAAAGCATGTTTGTTGAAAGGTCAAGTCCAATAGCATGCATGATGTTTTTACGATATTTTAAAAGGGAGAAGAGTTGGTCTCCGGTTCCTGTTGCTAAGTCGACTAACTTTAAGGGGGTCTTTTTTTTAGGAACATATTTCAGAAGCTTAAAGCGCCAGTAAATATCAATTCCAAACGACAATAGACGATTTATTCGATCATAACTGTGCGAAATGCGGTCAAAAATAAGATATGAGGTAGCTTTTGTATCATTCATGCTTCTCTTGTATCAGAGGCGGTGAGAAAATTGAAAGAAAAAAATGTTTTTTTTAATTCAAAAAATTAATACAATGCAAAGAGTTTTTTAATTTCCTAAAAAGGATGGAGGTCAAAATGTCATCAAAGTTAGTAGCATTAGGTGCAGGTGCGGCAGCTCAAGCGTATGCGCCAAGTCATGAGGTGGAGGCTAAAGGGGAGCCAGATCTAGAAAAAGGGATAGTGGGATCTACTTTGGAATCGGCTGGTTCAGCGGTAGCAGGTATAGGGAGTCTAACCGAAGGGACTGTGAAAGTAATCTTTCCTTGCTTAAGTGGAAAGAAAATGAGGTATTTAATTGTCACTCTTCAGGTTGTAGCCGCAGGCTCAGGAGTAGGTATGGCTTGGTTTGGTGGATACTATGTTGTAGGGCCACTACTCACTGCTGTAGCTTCATTTGGAGCAGTAGATAGTGTGAATGTTCTAAAGTACGGGACTATCCTCGAGAGGATGCAGCTGAATACTCGTCGAGATGAAGCGGCTAACAGAGCTCAAGCTGAGCAGCTTAGGCAGATGGCGGCTGAGAATGGCGCTTACCATGATTTGAATGCGGCACATGGCGCTTTGAATACTCAATTTGGAGAAATGGCAGTTAAGCATGCAGAAGATTTAAAGGTTCAAAAGATTCAGGCGGCAAAGATGATGGCAAACATTGAAGCTGTATTTAAAAGGCAGACGAAGAAATTGGATATGCAAGTGGCGATTTTAAAAACTGGTTTGGAAAAGTTTAGTGATAGCTTGGGGGTTATGCGAGAAGTGGCTGCTGATCAAAAAGCTTTGACAGAATCAAGAAAGAAATTAGAGTTGGAGCACGCTGCAAAAATTGAGCTGCTGATGCAAGCCCAAAGAGAGTTGGCTGAAGCAGAAGAAGTTCAATCAAGGCGCTTAGCTGAATTGGCAGAAAGTCAAGCTAAAGAGGTAGCAGCCGGACAAAAGGCACTTACTGACATGTTAAAGCGGGCGGGTAACCGAGGTGAATTTATCGATTGGATACGCGTCAATCACGCAGAGGTGATTGACGAGTTTGAAAAAGCAAATGCAAAACTAGACTAGTCTTTAAGCTGGGTTTTTTTTAAGCCCAGTTTACTTTACTTTTTGCGCTTTCTTTCAACTTCTGTTAAGTAACGTTTGCGCAGGCGAATATGATTGGGCGTAACTTCTACTAATTCGTCATCTTCGATAAAGTCTAGGGCTTGCTCTAGTCCAAGTCTTGTAGGTGGAGTGAGAATGATGCTCTCATCTGATCCAGAAGCACGTACGTTTGTAAGTTGTTTCCCTTTAGCAATATTGACAATCAGGTCGTTGTCTCTAGCGTGCTTACCTACGATCATTCCTTCGTATACTTCTTCTGTAGGTTTTACAAAAATAGTTCCACGGTCTTGTAAAGTATACATAGCATAGGCAGTTGCTTTTCCTTTGCATATGGAAATCATAGCGCCATTTTTTCGACCTGGGATATCACCTTTCATCGGTTTGTAGCTGTCGTAAATCGCTGTCAAAATCCCTTCGCCTTTTGTTACAGTTAAGAATTCATTGCGATAGCCCATAAGGCCACGTGAAGGAACTAAAAATTGCATCGAGGTGATGTTGTGCTCATTCGTACTTAGAGATTGCATCTCACCGCGCCTTTTACTTAGCTCTTCAATTACAGCGCCAGAAGAGGTCTCTGGAACTTCTACATGAACAGACTCATAAGGTTCGCATTTTACACCATCAATCTCACGAATAATTACTTTAGGTTTTGAAAAAGTGAATTCGTAATTTTCACGTCTTAGGGTTTCAATCAATATAGATAAGTGAAGTTCGCCTCTTCCAGCGATACGCACAGCTTCTTCCTCACCATCTTCTACATCTTCAATTCCCAAGGTAATATTAGCTCTTTTTTCCCTTTGTAAACGATCGCGAAGTTTACTCATCGTAACGTGTTTTCCGTCTTGACCAACTAAAGGTCCGCTATTGACCATTAAGTCAATAGAAATGGTGGGTCTTCCTAGTGAAATTGGGGGGAGTTGATTAATGTGATTAGGATCACAAAAAGTATCACCAATTTTCACCTCTGGAGCGCCAGAAATACTAACAATATCGCCAACGGATGCCTCGTCTACTTCAATTTTTTTAAGACCGATATAGCCTTCGATTTTTGAAGCTTTGAAGTTTGATGGATGGCCATCGCTGTTTATTAAAGTAAATGTTTGGTTCTTTTTAATAGTTCCTTCTAAAATCCGTCCAGTTGCTTGTCTTCCAACAAAGTCATCATAAGAAAGTGTGCTGGCTTGCATTAGAAATGGTTGGTCAGCACGCCCAGGTGGGTGAGGGACTTCGGCAATAATTAGCTCAAATAATGGAGCCATGTTTTCTTTGGGATCGTCGATGTTTTTCATAGCGTATCCACCTGATCCAGAGGCAAAGCAGTACTTGAAGTCGAGTTGATCGTCATTGGCGCCTAATTCAACAAACAGATCAAAAGTCTTGTTAAGGGCTTCGTCTGGATTGGCGTGTGGCTTGTCGATTTTATTGAGAACAACTAAAGGCTTTAATCCTAGTTTAAGAGCTAACGATAGAACAAAGCGAGTTTGAGGCATTGGTCCTTCTTGGGCATCAATAAGAAGGAGGGTTGAGTTCACCATACCCAACACGCGCTCAACTTCTCCTGAGAAATCGGCGTGCCCAGGAGTATCTATAATATTAATTTTATAGTCTTTATATGGCAATGAAGTGTGTTTAGAGAAGATTGTAATTCCTCGTTCTTGCTCTAAAGTATTGCTGTCCATAGCTCTTTCGGCTACTTTTTCGTTTTCTCGAAACACATCACTTTGAGCCAAAAGGGCATCTAACATGGTGGTTTTGCCGTGGTCAATGTGAGCGATAATAGCAACATTACGGATTTTTTCTGGTGGGTAGATGTGTTTTTCTTGAGACATTGAGTTCTTCTAAATTGGGTGTAAATAATGTTTACAAGCATACCTATATAGCAGTAGAAAGTCAAGAAGAGATGGTTGGGTATTTGCTAAAGATCTAGTTCTGATATTGGTTATTTGTGTCGAGTTCTTCTGATTTCTGCTCTTATTGCAGTTTCAAATTTAGGGAACAGAGTTTCTATAAAATTTGGATTTTGGGCTATTTCTTTTGCATTATTTGCTATATTTACTAGAAATGAGGCGAGGAAGTTGCGAGCCTTTTCTCTAGATTTTAACGTTTTAAATTTTTTCAAAAACAAAATCCAAAGCTCATTTGAGAAGCTCTCTTGAATGGTTTGCAAAGAGTTTAAAATGTGAGATGTTGTTTCTTGGGTAAATTCAGGTAGTTGATAAGAGTATGCTTGGTAGAGAATTTGAAGAGTTTTGATTGAAACGACATTAAGTGTCACTAAGTCAATAAGGGTACTGGGTGTATTAAATAAGTATCTGATGATTGAAAACATCCGAGTTGTTTCCAAATCACTAAGAATATTAAAACCTCTTGTCATGTAAGCTTGGCTTTGTCTAAGTGTTGCTATGAGTTTTGAAGTAGTGGATGTGTATTTTGTAATAGCTTCTACGATTGCAATCATTTGAGTCTCAATATGTATGTCTTTTGCATAGTGGGATCCACCATAATCCATTGTCACTACAGTGCCTTTGGTTATGGGCATTAAGGATAGAAGAAAGACTCTTGCTTTTGCTCCTTTGTAATTAGAAACAGTAATTGTAATGCAATGTGGGGCGCCATCGGTAAGAAAGCCTCCGTTAGAACCCAAATGGATAGAGTCTATCAGTAGCTTGGTGTTAGATGAGTCTTTTATTCCGGTAGACATTTGGTGCGTTGGTGCTGCATGGAGTTGGGAGATATCAATTTTTCCCATATGGCGAGTTAGTACTCCACCATACTCAGAAAAAACAACTCCAGCGGGAATATCGCAGTTTGCGATGGCGCAAGTGTCAATTCCAGGTTTGTTTTCTAATCTGAGGTATAAGGTTTTTGAATCGCGAGCTTCGTATTCTTCGACAAGTCTTCTAGCTTCAACTTGAGGGTATGAACGGTCGAGGTCAATAGTGTAAGGTGTTGCCCAGTCTGAAAGAAGGTCTTTTCTTGTTGCAACTAAACCACTTACACTCCAACCATCTCGAGGAATTTGCTTTATTTTCATTGGGTGGACCATTAGAAAAAGATCGTAAGGGGTTCCGCCTCTTTGGTTTCGAGCGCAGTTTGGGGCTCCGGCTTCAATTAATCTAGAGGCTACTTCGTGAGGGTAAAATGATTCAGCTATTTCTCTAAATGTTTTTATGGGATTTAGTGGCAAAACAGCTAAGTGATGTAACACTGTCCATTTTCTGCAGTCAACTTGGTCGGGTTTGGCGAAGTGGTGTTGAAACAAAGGAAGCAGTAGTTCTAGGGCCTTAAAATGAGCTCTCATAGCCAAAAGAGAGAGGAGGGGAGTTTTGTGGACTCCGCTGCGAGTGTTGAACACCTTGGTTTTGTTTTTTAAAGTTTTAAATACTCTTTTTGCTTCTAGATTTCTTGAGGCGCGTGGGTAATATCTAACAAAGGGTTTAATGGGGTCATCGCCTCTTGATTCGACATAGTCTTCTGTAGGGGTTAAAGGGAGAATTGAATGAGCGGTTAGATATTCAACTGTTTCACATATTGTCATGGATGTGTCATGTAAATTGCATGTAAAAAAGTTTGTTAACAGTTCTAATACTTTTGCTTCTGTTTGAGCTCGACAAATTTTAACATGAAGCTCGTCGTATTTATTAGTGGGTGTAGGAAACTCTGTTTCCACACTGAAAGGAAAGCCTAATGGGGTCATTTACTCCCTCCTGTTTTGTAAATGATGAAAAAATTATATCACTCCCTAATCATTTAGATCAACTCCAAATTCATGTCACACTTGTAACTTCTGATTCCGGTAGTTGCTCAAAGCGAAGTAATGTTTCTGTTATAGTAGATAAGATGTCTTGACGAGTTCTTTTAAGTTCAATTGCTTTTTGGAGTTGCTTAAAGAAATGAATTCTTTGGTGATTACCTGGATAGTCCAAGGAAATAAGAGTGTCAGCAAGGATAATTTTTTTTAAAACAGCAAAAGAAGTTTTTGCAATATTGTGTTTAAATCTTTGGGTGAGTTGCTTGAGTGTGTTGAGGGGCATTAGGTTTGAAGCGATTAGGTCAATAAGAGAAGTGGGTGTGTTTAATATGTAAATTACTATTTTAATGTCTGCTGAGGCTGATATACTTGAAATAGGAGCTGTTGCTCTAGCTGCGTAAATATGAGGAAGATTAGATGTAAATGTCTCATGATCATAGTTTCGCATCCATGAGCGAAGTCTTTGGGGACTAACTTCAAAGTGGTGGTCTTTGACGCGATGTTCACCATGATAATCCATTGTAATAATATCTCCGGGCTCTATTTTTGTTGTTGCCACGGCTACAGATATTTCTGGTGCTCCGTTAGCATTGCTGAGTGGAAATATCATCACATTTGGAGGGCCGTCTGAAACTCGTGAGCCTATTCCTCCTATTTTTCTTGCATTGACTACAAATGTTCGCCTATCAAAAGAGAGTATTGCTCCTAAGTATTCATTGTTTGAAGAGTTGTGGCTTTGTGAGTCACTGACAATGCCGCCAAATGTAAAGCATACAGATCCAGGTTTCACTTTTTTAGTGCATATTACACCTTTTCCGACTTCAGGAGGAAGGGGGTTGCCTGCGTCATCTTTTGTGAGTGTTATTATTTTGAATCTTGGTGATCTGTGACAACGTTTTTCAAATCTATCATATAGAGTTCGTACGCGATTAGCTTCTGAAAAAGTAGTAGATGTAAAAGGTTTGTGCCAATCTGCTATCAATAGAGATCTAGGGTAAATGGTGGTATGGGAGAAAACAAACCCTTCTCTGTCAGGTGGAGCGAGAAAATGACCTTGCAGTCGGAGCATGTCTATAGGGGTGCCATTTCTAAAATTTCGAAGATTTGGATTTGCTCCGGCATTTAATAGAATCTCCATACTTGCAAAGTTTTTATTTAATGCAGCATGATGTAAGGGTGTAAAGCCTCTTTTGTCTGGTATGTTGGTACTTACGAAGTTGATTGAGGCTAAAAGCTTTAAAGCGACATTATGACCTTTGATGGCTAAAATGTGCAGCAAGGTTAATTTTTGACTGCCGACTCGACGGAGCAGTATGACTTTCGCTTTAGAACCTATAGATGAATTTGAGTCGTGTGATAGTGATAGTAGGGTTTCAATTATTAGTGTAGAAATAACATCTGCTCGGCAATTGTTGGCAATGTAGTAAGCAAAATAATCACGATGAGTGAAATAGACTTTTGGGAGAATTGTTGAAAATTGATATTCGTTCATTAAGCTTACTTTAAGAGTTGTTTCAGAAGTATTTTACAAGTTTTGAGGGTTTGTTTTCAACTCAAAAGATAACTCTTGCTCAAAACCCTACGCTTTACTAATATGCAGCTTTATCGAATTTGAGGTTGCTGTAGTGAAAAGAAGTATCGGACGTGTTCCAAGAGGTTATGACGGTAAAAAGCCAACAGGTCGCCTTATCGGAACTATGACTGATTCTATCTTAAATCAAATTTCAATGAAGTTTGACGCAAAGCCTCAAAACATTTATAACGTGTTTTTATCTCTCTTAAATGATCAAGTAAGACCTCTTGTAAAACCTTACAATTTTCACAATGGTGTGTTGGTTGTAAAGGTGAAAAATGGTACACTGTTAAGTATACTTTCTACTCAAGAAAAAGGTAGGCTGATTCAAGAAATGAGAGCGAAATTACCTCGTGCGGAAATTCAAAATATTGTTTTTCAAATAGGTTAGAAACAGAGAATAAGGAAAGAGAACAAGGTATGAGTACCATGGCAGAAAAAAAAGAGTATGATGCGAGTTCGATCACTGTACTCGAGGGTCTTCAGGCAGTTCGGGAACGTCCCGGTATGTACATCGGAGATACTCACATCAATGGTTTACATCAGCTAATTTATGAAGTTATTGATAACTGTATCGATGAAGCAATGGCTGGTTTTTGTACAAGAATATCTCTTGTCTTTAATAAAGATGGTTCTGTAACTGTCGAAGATGATGGTCGAGGAATTCCAGTCGGACGACATGAAAAAGAGTCAAAAAAACAAGGTCGCGATGTTTCTGCGGCTGAAGTTGTAATGACTATTTTACATGCCGGTGGTAAGTTTGACAAAAGTACTTATAAAGTGTCAGGCGGTCTTCACGGTGTCGGCGTTTCTTGCGTTAACGCTTTGTCTGAACTACTAACTCTTACGATTTATAAAAATGGCAAACAACATGAGATTGAGTTTTGTAGAGGAAAAGTTAAAAATCCACTTAAAGTTATTGGTGATACTGAACGGCACGGAACTAGCTTAACTTTCATGCCAGATAATCAGATTTTTTCTGTTCTTAAATTTGACTATGACATTGTTTTTAAAAGACTTCGTGAGCTTGCGTTCTTAAATAAAGGTATTGAAATCTTTGTTAAAGATGAGCGCGATGACTCAAAAGAAGATGTCACTTTTAAGTTTGACGGTGGATTGTCTTCTTTTGTTGCTTACTTAAATGAAAACAAAACGCCTATGTTTGAGCAACCAATTTATATCCAAGGGAGCAAAGAGCTTCATGATGGTCCTGTTGAATTTGAAGTGGCCATGCAATGGAATGCCAGTTATACAGAAAACATTTATAGCTATGTGAATAATATTCACACAAGAAATGGGGGTACTCATTTAACCGGTTTTTCAACTGCATTGACTAGAGCTTTAAATTCTTATACGAAAGCAAATAAAGTTCTTAAAAACGACAAGCTCACTATTACTGGTGATGATGTTAAAGAAGGCTTAACCGCTGTTGTTTCTGTTAAAGTGCCTAACCCTCAATTTGAAGGTCAAACTAAGCAAAAGCTAGGTAATAGTGAAGTTGCTTCTGTTGCGCAACAAGTTGTGGGCGAAGGGATCACCACTTTCCTAGGTGAAAATCCTCAAATAGCTAAGCTGATTATTGAGAAAGCGGCGATCGCATCACAAGCTAGAGATGCTGCTAAACGAGCTAGAGAATTAACGCTTAGAAAGTCTGCTTTAGATAGTGGAAGATTGCCTGGTAAGCTGACAGATTGTTCCGAAAAAAATCCAGAACTTTGTGAAATCTATATTGTTGAGGGAGATTCTGCGGGAGGATCTGCTAAATCAGGTCGTGATAGAAGATTCCAAGCTATTTTACCAGTTCGTGGTAAGATTTTAAACGTTGAAAAAGCTAGAGTAGATCGCGTTTTACAAAATGAAGAAGTTGGCGCAATGATCTCTGCATTTGGTTGCGGAATTGGTAAAGACGGTTTCAATATTGAAAAACTTCGTTACCATAAAGTCATTATCATGACGGATGCCGACGTCGATGGATCTCACATTAGAACACTGCTTCTAACTTTTTTCTATCGACATATGCCGTCTCTAATTGAAGATAATTATGTCTATATTGCTCAACCTCCACTTTATCGCGTTTCAAGAAAGAAAGTGAGTCAATACATCCACTCTGAGAGTCAGATGGATGAGTATTTACTTAGTTTAGGAACAAGCGATGTAAAATTAAAGCTCGCTTCTCATTCAGAATATTTACCAAAAGCTGAAGTTACTAAGTTAATGAAAGCGATTATCGATGTTGAATTTTTCATATCTTCATTAGAAAGAAAAGGTGTCCCTTTCCGTGAATTTATAGGTTTGAAGAATGATGAAGGTCATTTCCCTCAATATATTGTCACATTGAATGGGGTCATTAATTATGTTTACTCGGATGATGAATTTGCTGCTTTGAAAGTAAAAAATCTTGAAGAGCAAAAAAGAAAACATGAAGAAGTTCTCGCTTCAATCGATGAAGATGAAAAAACTATTGAGATGAAAAGCTTTAAAGCTAAGCCATTTTTATATACTGAACTATTTGAAGTGAAAGTTTTTAACGCTATGCGAGAAAACTTATCCAAGTTTGGGTTTATTTTTTCACAGTACTCTGCTGCAGATGGTAAAGTGATTGATATCACTGAAGAGGATGAGGAGACCATCCATCAAATGTATACTTTAAAAGAAGTGATCGACTTTTTACGCATCAATGGTAGAAAAGGGATCGAGATCCAACGCTATAAAGGTTTGGGTGAAATGAATGCGGATCAGCTTTGGGAAACTACTATGGACCCATTGAAAAGAACTCTGCTTCAAGTGACTGTACCAGACGCAGTTGGTGCAGATCATATGTTTACAATGTTAATGGGAGAAGAGGTAAAACCTCGCCGTGCGTTTATTGAAACGCATGCACTCTCAGTCAAAAATTTAGATATTTAAGGGAGAACACAGCGATATGTCATATACCGAAGGTGAAACAATAGTTGCCCGCAACGTGGAAGAGGAACTCAAAGAGAGTTACTTGCGCTATTCGATGTCTGTGATTATTTCACGGGCACTTCCTGATGTTCGAGATGGACTGAAACCATCACAACGTCGTATTCTTTATGCGATGAAATTACTAAACTTATCACCTGGTGCAAAACATAGAAAATGTGCCAAAATTTGTGGTGATACTTCTGGAGATTTTCACCCTCACGGTGAATCTGTTATATATCCAACTTTAGCTAGAATGGCTCAACCTTGGGCTATGCGATATCCTCTCATTCAAGGTCAAGGAAACTTTGGATCGATAGATGGAGATCCTCCAGCTGCGATGAGATACACAGAAGCGAGACTGACTCATGCTTCAATGGCATTGATGGAAGATCTTGATAAAGAAACGGTCGATTTTGTTGCTAACTATGATGAAACAAAAAAAGAACCGGTTGTTTTTCCAGCTAAGTTTCCAGCTCTTTTGTCAAATGGATCTTCTGGTATTGCTGTGGGTATGGCGACTAACATCCCTCCACAAAATTTACACGAACTTTCAATCGCTACAAGAATGGTGCTTGATAATCCTCAGACTACAGTTGATGAGATTATGGAAGTGATGCCGGCTCCTGACTTTCCAACAGGTGGAGTTATTTGTGGTCATAGAGGGGTTAAAGAGGCGTATCATACTGGCCGTGGAAAAATTACTTTGCGTGGCTTGTTAAGAGTTGAAGAGAATGATAAAACAGATCGATCAAAAATCATTGTTGATGAAATCCCTTATAACGTGAATAAGTCGATTTTAATTAAACGCATTGCGGACCTAATCAATAGCAAAATGATTGGTGGCGTTTCGGATCTTCGTGATGAGTCAGATAAAGATGGGATGAGAATTGTTTTAGATCTGAAAAAAGGTGAAATCCCTGATGTCACTATTAATCAGCTCTATAAATATACTGATCTTCAGGTTACTTTCGGCTGTATTATGTTGGCATTAGATAACGGATTGCCAAGAACTATGAATGTAAAGCAAATGATTGCTGCATGGATTGGTCACCGAATTGAAGTTATTCGCCGTAGAACCCGTTTTGAGCTGAATAAAGCTGAAGCTAGAGCTCATGTGTTAGAAGGCTATTTAAAAGCGCTTGATAACTTAGACGAGATCGTTAAACTAATTCGCGCTAGTTCTGATAGATATGTAGCTAAAAAAGAACTCGTAGCAAGATTTGAGTTTTCAGAAAGACAAGCTGATGCTGTTTTAGATCTAAAACTTTACCAATTAACTGGTCTTGAAAAAGATAAGATTGAAAATGAGTACCAAGAGCTTTTGAAAAGGATCGAGCATTTTAGAGCTATTTTAGCTAATGAAGGAATGGTTCGTGACATTATTAAAGAAGAGTTAGATGAAGTCTTGAAGAAAGAAAAACTTCCAGCAAGGCGGACTAAAATAATTGCAGCTGAGGGTGATTTCTCAATGGAAGATCTCATTCCTAATGAACCTGTAATTATTACTATTTCTTCTGATGATTATGCAAAAAGGATGCCAATTTCTACTTTTAAAGAGCAAAGACGTGGTGGAAGTGGTGTTATCGGTTTCGATATGAAAAAGGAAACTGATACTCTTAAAGATGTTTTAGCTGCTACGACACATGACAGCTTACTTATCTTTACTAACTATGGTCGTTGCCATTGGCTAAAAGTTTGGCAAATTCCGGAAGCAGGTAGAAGATCTAAAGGTAAAGCGATTGTTAATTTACTTGAAGGTTTAGCTAGCGATGAGCAAATTGCCGCTATATTAAATGTTTCTGACTTTAATGATGATGCGTATATTATCTTTACGACTAAACAAGGGATTATCAAAAAAACCGCTCTTTCTGCTTATAGCTCTCCTCGAAGAAAAGGTGTTTTTGGCATTACCATTGATGATGGCGATGAAGTGATCGCTGCTAGACTTGTTAGAGATGATGACCAAGTGATGATCTTTACTAGTTTTGGTATGGCTGTTAGGTTTGAACAAAATCTTGTACGTGCAATGGGTAGAACTGCTAGAGGCGTTAGAGGTGTTAAACTAAAAGGTGAAGAAGATAGTGTTGTCTCTTCTGAAGTTGTTCAAGAGGATCAAACAATTTTAATTGTTTGTGAAAATGGATATGGTAAACGTACTAAGGCTATGGACTTTAGACAGACTAATCGCGGTGGAGTTGGTGTTAGATCAATTTTAACAAGTAAACGTAATGGCGATGTTGTAGCAGCAATTGCTATTCGAGATCAAGATAGCGTACTAATGATGTCAAGTTCTGGTCAAACTATTCGCACAAACATGCAAGATGTTCGTGTAATGGGAAGATCAACACAAGGTGTTAGACTTGTAAACCTCACCAAAAAAGATAAAGTTGTGGCGGTACAAAAGATTGAAAACATCGAAAAAGAAGATGAATAACAAAGGCCTCTTTGTCACCTTTGAAGGTGGCGAAGGTGCTGGTAAAACTACGTTAATTAACAGACTCTACGATATGATTGAATCAGAAGGTGAGTCTGTTATTAAGACGCGAGAGCCTGGTGGAACGCCGTTAGGATCCAAAATACGCGAACTTTTGCTCACTTCAGGTGAAACAGTCTCATCGAGAGCTGAGCTTTTGCTCTTCATGGCCGATCGCGCTCATCATGTTGACACTAAGTTGTTTCCGGCTTTAGAGGCAGGTTCGATAGTCCTTTGTGATCGTTATATTGATTCTTCTTATGCCTATCAAGGTTCATTATATGAACACAATGAATTAGAAAAAATTATGAATTTTTCTACGGCTAATTTGATTCCAGATCTCACTTTCTTTCTCGATTTGGACCCTCAAATAGGTTTGGAGCGTGCTCAAAAAGAAGGAATTAAGCTCGATAGAATCGAAAGTCATGATATTCAGTTTCATATTGAAGTGCGTGAAGCTTTTTTAAGTTTGGCAAAACGGTATAAGAAAAGAATTATAGTTGTAAATGCTAATCAATCTAAAGATGCTCTATTTAATACAGTTTGGCAACACCTAAGAAGACGTCTATGATGCATAAACTAGATGATCTTATAGGTAATAGTCATAATCGTGACGCTTTATCACGAATGGCTAAATCCAAAAAAATCCCTCAGGTTTTACTTTTTTCTGGCCATGAAGGCGTTGGTAAAAAATCTTTTGCTAAAGCACTTATTGCTGAGTTAATTGATACTGAAAATCTTTGTATTGAGAAATTTGATTCACATCCTGATATTAAAGAGTACTTTCCTGATACGAAGGCTGAGTGTTATTCAGTGGCCACAATTGATAACTTTATTGAAGAAGCGGCTTATCCCCCTTTTGAAGCTCAATATCGCTTCTTTCTTTTTTATCAAGCAGAGCAGCTGCAGCCAATTCATGCTAATCGACTATTAAAGACTTTAGAAGAGATGCCTTTAAATAGTATTGTCATATTATTTGCCCCTAATAAAAGATTGCTTTTAGATACAATAGTCTCAAGGTCAATGGTTTTCAATTTCTTTCCTCTACCATTAGATGAATTAGCTCCTTTAATTGAGAGAGTTATGGGTTTATCTGAGAAAGAGTCTCTAGCTTTGGCAAAAAATAGTAATGGTAGTATTAGTGAGGCTCTATTATCTGAGCATACTAAAGAGTTAGATCACTTAGTGTTAGAAGCTCATGTTGCATTTAGTCAAAGTCAAGTTGATTTAGGAATTGAAAAGTTAGTGAAAATTGATGGGTTTTTAGAGGTACAAAAAGAGAAAGGAGTGGGCTTAAAGAAGGCGCTATTTATGAGAGTTATTAATTTATCGCTTTTATGGATCAGAGATTTGCACTTAGCAGATGTAACGCAAGATGCTGAGTTTTATCACTATCAAGAAAAAATAGAGCTATTTAAAAAGCTAAAAGCTAAAAAAATTCCAAGTTTTGAAGATGTTAAAAAATATCAATATGATGCTATAGAAGGGTTTGAAAGGCACGTGAAGCCAAAAAACATTTTACAGCAACTTATGATAAGGATTCATTGCTTAAATTAGCAATTGATCTTGATTTTCTAAAAAACATGGGGTTTATTGGATGTCCAAGTATACTAGTTTTCATTTTGATAAACTTGTAAGAGACAAAGCATTACAAGATTTAATGGCAGATGGAGTTTTGGTACAACATCAACACCTTTCTAATTGTGAATTTCCGCAAAAGCTAAAAGAACGAATGGTTCAAGATACACAAGATATTCTCAATGAGAGTAATAGGGAAATAATTATTGAGAAATTAGCTGATTTAAAACAAGTGGCATTATCTTTGATGAATGAGTTAGATATTCACGAAGCTGATATAGAGAAAACCCGAATTCATAAAAGTCGCAAGCGAGGAGCTTTTGAAAAAGCGACTTATATAGAAAAAGTGATGGTTGAAAAAGGGTCAAAGCATGAGCAGCACTTTTTAAGCAATCCTGACAGGTATCCTGTATTTGAGTAACAAAAACTTCAAATGTCCTTATAATTAAGACACTTAATGTTGAATTCCAGAGCTTTAGTTATCAGTGAATTTCAAGTTCGCTGCTGCTGCTGATCTATTTTTTATGATTGTTTGTAACATCATTACCGCGGGATTAGATGGTTTAACTGCATCTTCGTTTCTCAATAGGATATCGGAATTAGTTCCATTACTATGGGGTAGCGAGCAACCTGCTCTTAATAGTTGTTTAGCCATAAGGCTTTGCGCTTGATCAGCAATGTGGGTGCAAGACACTTTTTTGATATTCACTATATGTTGATATCTAGCAAGTAATGTAGGTTCAAATTTAGGGTCTACCTGTTTAATTTTTAATTCAGGATGTAATATAAAGAGGTTTTCGTAAAATTTGAGATAACTAATTTCGCCAGCTTGAACTCGTGGTATATGAGTGTATATATAGCTATCAATTTCTTTTGACCAATTAAGTCCTGCTGCTGCCATTACTTCCCTATATTTTAGTAAAATTATTATCAATAATAGAGGAAAGTGGCATAAACTACAATTGTTAGTTGTAAATTGAGTTAGGTTTGTTTAACTTTGAGCTCCTGAGGCAAATTTAATGTTGTAGTGGGGAATGAGCATTCAGCTCCATTTCTTTCGATAATTTTTAGGACTTGATAGAATACATCTTGCTGAATAGCTTGAAATTTAACCCAATCAGTTGTTTTCGTAAATGTATAGATAAGAAACTCAAGGCCAGAAGGGGCAAATTCAACTAAATTGACAAAGCAAGTTTTTGTTGTGTCAATTTCTGGATGATTGAGTAACATTTCTTGAACATCAGCGACTACTTTTTCAACCTTATGAGCATCTTTATATCGCAAAGTTACTTGTGTTTTGATTCTGCGATTTTGCATTCTTGAAGGGTTTTCTATAGAAATTGTTGAGAATAAGGCATTTGGAATATAGAGAGGTCTTTTATCAAAAGTACGAATACGAGTGAGTCTCCAACCTATATATTCAACGGTACCTTCTATATCTCGATCAGGAGAACGAATCCAATCGCCAATTGCAAAAGGGCGATCGAAGAAAATCATCAAACCACCAAAGAAATTAGCAAGCAAGTCCTTAGCAGCAAAACCGATGGCGATACCCGATATACCTCCAAAAGCGACAACTCCAGCTACTGAAATCCCGAGGGTTTGTAATATGCTAAGTCCAGAAGTAATAGCTACAGCAAGTCGTAATAGTTGAGAAATAGCTCTTAGAGTGGTTTTATCAAGTTTTTGCTTGGTTTTTTTTGCAATTGAGCCCCAATTTTTTTCCATTTCTTGAATGAATCTATTGACAATCCATACGACAAAGACAATAGTTCCAATCTTTCTTATAGGTTCAATTGGAGAGAAAAGGGGAGAATCGTGCTCTAAACTTTGACCTATCAGATTGATAATTAAGGCTATTCCGTTTAACCAAACAATATACCTAAGAGGTTGGTAGACAGCTCTTAAAAGAGCATCATCCCAGATCCGCTTGCTAATGCTCAACTTAGGGTGCATACGTTTATAAATTATTTTTATCGCATAATGGAGAATGATTATAACAACAAATATTATAACAAATTCTATAAACGATCCCAGATTGGCTACAATGTAGCTCCATGCATTTTTTAGTGTGTCCATATCCTAAGAGTAACAAATCTAGCTTTTTTCATACACATAAAGTATAATATTCTATATACCTTAGGTCTATCGTTATTATTTGAACTGGAGATCTAAGATGAATTTTAAAGTAGGAATTTTATGTTTAACTTTCATATTAGGAGGCAATCAAATGTATGCAAATGATCTTAATGAACTCACGCCAAGAGATGGGCTTAATAGACTAATAGAAGGTAATCGCCGTTTTATGGCAGGCGGCTCAACTTGTGATCTCTCAAATAAAGCGAGAAGGCTTCAAACTTTAGATGGGCAAGAACCTTTTGCTGTTATTTTAAGTTGTTCTGATTCAAGAACTCCTCCTGAAATTTTGTTTGATCAAGGGTTGGGAGATTTATTCATAGTTAGGGATGCGGGTAATGTTTTAGGAGCGATTGAATTAGAAAGTATACTTTTTTCTATCGTGAATCTTCACTCAAAAGTATTGCTTGTCATGGGACATCAAAGTTGTGGAGCTGTCACAGCCGTGATGAACGGTGAAGATCATGATATTCCTGCAATTGCTCAAAAAATCAGGCCTGCGATAATTGAAGCAAAAAAAGCAAATGGGACTTTAAGAGAAGCAATTGTAGACAATGTTTATCATAGCGTAGACCAGCTAAAAGCCAACCCAATATTGAAAAAATTAGTCAAAGAAGGGAAGCTAATTATTCGTGGTGCGTACTATAATTTCACAACAGGTGAAGTTGAAATGCTCTCACCCGTTTGATACTCTTAGCTTAAATAATACAAATTGGTCTTCTAAGGTATCAATATTGATAGCTTGAGTTGCAGGATCTTTTTCGATTGAGTAGAGTGTGGTAGAAAAGGTGATTTTGGGAGCCCCTTTTAAGTCTTCTTGTTCTCCTAATTTTGGAAAAATACAAGATTCTGATGGGGTTTTAAAAAGAATCTGCTCTTTAAATTCACTTTGATTAGGGAAGTTAGCCCACCTGTGGAATAATACCCATTTATTATTGCTGTCTTGGTAGTATGAATATTCAAATATAACAAATTTTTTATTCCAAGTTCCTGCTACAAAATGTGAGCGATGTTTAGCATCAATATGTTTAGTTTTAGAATATTCAGTCCCGGCAAAGCGATCTATTATAGAGGGGAATGTGTGTTCGAGGGTAATTTTATTTTGAGTCTCTATATTTGTCACGTGAGCGTATTTAGGATCAGCTAGAGCTTTACTGGGGTTGGTTACCCAGTCAGTAACTCTTGTGTGAACAATATGATGTCTAAATTGAGGGCCGATTCCAACGGTATTACAAAAGTGGGTTAAAGTGACAGGAGGTGTTTTGCAAATAGGAGGTGAGGCGCTCAGTACGGAGGCGTATGATCTGCTTAATGAGGCATGAGGGTGAGGAGCTTCTGGCGTTGAATTAATTAAAGTGGGAGGTGAGGCGCTAGGTAGTTCTCTACTCCAGCTTTTAGCAACTTCTCCATCCATAGATGTTACACTCATAGATCGTGAACTTGAAGGAGATTCTCCTTTTGACCCTGCTCCAGCTCCTGCTCCAGCTCCTGATCCGGCTCCTGATCCGGCTCCTGATCCGGCTTTTTTTGCAGATGTTTTTGCTCTTGATATAGGCCTTTTTTTTGCTTTGTATTTATTTGGTTTTTTTTTGTTGACTGTCTTAGGCGAACTTTTCTCTCCCATTCCTATCAAGTAATGGGATGGAGTCTTTGTCGGATTAAATTCACGTAGTGATCGAGGAAGTTTATTGTCTGGTATTGCAATCTTATCGACATTTTTTGATGGGAGAGTGAGACGAAACCTTATATCCAGATCGGTGTATTGACTTGGGCGATATTTGAAAATAATACGATATAAAATTTTAAAGAGCTTATCAACTTGATCCATTTGTTTGCCATGTTCAATGTGTAACAGCCTTTGAAATGATTTTTGCATAGGGGTGAAGTCATTTTTAATAAGGTTTATATCCGGTTTGCCAAGATAACTAGTCTTTTCTACGGGATATTGCTTTAGGATCTGTCTTGTTAACACAGCGGATTTTTTTAAGTGTGGCAATTTGTGTAAAATAACTTGAATAGAATAAAGTGATCGAGTTACTCGAAGTCGAGCATTTTTGCAATATGAAGCATTTCTTGTTATCTCTAAAGATTTTCTAAATGCTGTAGCTATACTAAGAAGTTCTATGTCATTATGCTGTTCTAGCCATAATATAGTTTCAGGTGTTATATGCTCGTCTTTTAAGTGGCGTTCTATTGAGCCATCGCTTTTTATGGTTTCATCAAAGGTAAAGTGAGCCATGATGAAAGCGAGTGCTTTTGGAGTAGAGTCCTCATCAATGTCAAAAGCAATTGAGCGCCCATGTGAAGTGTCCTCTATACCTAAACCCTCGGGCATTTGATCGATTGATTCATCAAGTTTCTCTCTCATATTCATAAAGTGCCTGTCTGCAACCATGACTAATCGCTCACAAAAGATGAGTTTTGCTAAATAGATTGTTTCAGAGAATAAGCTAAATTCATAGTCTTCTGGTGCTTGAGTATGTAGAGCATGACGAACATTATCTAAGTAAAGATTGGTAATGACCTTCATAGGTAAATTAGTTTTATTTATAGTGTCAAAATATCTTTTTGTAAAAGCAATTTGATCTGCCGTAAACTTGGATAAAATATTTTTATGGGCAAGTATTGCGATAATTTCTAAACTGGAAACCACTTGCTCTGGATCTGATGCAAAATTAAAAGAACTATCGAGTCTTTTGTTTGTGATAGACGCTTGTACTATTTTACGGTAATAATCGTTTACGATTGATTGTGCCATTTTACCCTCTTATAAAGAGAAAACTATATCATATAGCTGCGTTTAATAGTAGTTAAAACCTAAAATATAGGCATGAATTGAGTTAAAATTAATAAATATTACTTATTAATTAACATACTATTTGTTGAGGAGTTTTTCAACGCTCCCAACTTAGGTTTTAAGTTGTTTTTTAGAACTTAGGAGGGCGAAGTAGCAGTCTATGAGGTGATTGACACCATTTAAAGCTTTATGCGGCTTATTCTCTGGTGGCAACTTATAATAATGAGCTATTTTATCTTTAGATAGCCCTACATTCATGGGGAAATGGCCTGTTTCTCTGATATAAGAGAGCCAAAACATAGAGGCTAAGTCAAGCCAGTGATAGGGCCATTTTCTCTCTTCTTGCTCTTCTGAGGGGATTAGCTGTGTGAAAAAGGCTCGATCAAAAGAGGGGTTTTGGCAAATAAATACCGCTTTATTTCGACAAATTCTTAACTCATCAAACTTACTAGTGATTTTTTGAAAAACTTGATCTTCAGTAAGCCCATCGGCTAAATCTTCAAATTTGAAGCCATTTATGGATAAGCTGACAGGGTCAGATAGATCCCAAACTTCTTTAGGTTGCTTAATTATTGTATCAAAGCTTAAAAGCTCTTCATGTGAACGTAAGTCGATGATTTTAAAGGCGATTTCTAATACTCGCGCTTTTCGAAAATCAAGACCATTTGTCTCTGTATCTAGAAATATACCTAGCAATTGCTATCTCCTTGAAAAAATAAATATAGATCATTAAATCATTTCTTTGTAGGGAGAAATTCACTTTTTTGTTATACTTCGCTATCAACTTTAAATGGATCTTGAAAAATGACAACTCAGCTGCCGAAAGCGAAATGCCGTGAAATTCTGTTTTTACTCTTATACGCTCAAGACTTTACGAAAGAAGAAGATTTAGCTCAGGTTCAGTTTATTTCAGATGAGCTTAAAGTTGGCGCAAGGCATGTTAGGGCGTTGTTGCCAATATTAGCTCTTGTTAAAGAAAAAGTTGAAGAGTTGGACAAGCAAATAGAAAAAGTATCAACCGAGTATGAGCTTTCAAGAATTCCTAAAGTTGAAATAAATATTTTAAGACTTGCACTATATGAACTTTTTTTTGATGATAGTATTCCTCCCCAAGTGGCAATTACTGAAGGGATAAGACTAGCGCGTAAATTTGGCAACCAAGAGTGTTACAAATTTGTAAATGCTATTTTGGATACACTGCATCAAGAAAAACTGACGAATGTTTAAAGAAAATCACCCTATATCTTCTTATACTTCCTTTGGAGTGGGCGGAATCGCGCGCTATTTTTGTGAAATAGAGTCAAGCGAGCAGGCGGTGATATGTTTTGAATTTATTAAGCAAAATCAATTGAAGTGGATAGTGCTTGGCAAAGGTTCTAATGTTGTTCTCTCTTCAAAATATTTTGATGGGCTAGTAATTGTTAATAAGATTAATTTTTGCCACTACTTAGGTTCTACTATTGAAGTGGGTGCGGGCTATAATTTTGCGCTATTAGGTGTAAAAAGCTCTAGTAAAAATTTGGGAGGGCTAGAGTTTGCAGCAGGTATACCCGCATCTGTTGGCGGAGCCATATATATGAATGCAGGGGCTAATGGACAAGAGACACAAGATTGTTTATCTGAAGTGGAATTTGTTACTGAAGATGGCAGCGTACTGTTATTAAAAAAAGATGAGCTTAATTTTTCGTATAGAACTTCACCATTTCAAAACATGAAAGGGATTATCACTAAAGCGAAGTTTCAACTCTACCTAGATAATGAAGCGAAAGAAAAGCAAAAAGAAATTTTGCTCTATAGATTGTCTACTCAGCCCTATAAAGCTAAAACAGCAGGATGTATGTTTCAAAATCCAAAATCTAGAAGTGCAGGGGCAATAATTGAAGCTTGTGGGTTGAAAGGTTTTAAAATAGGATCAGCTCAAGTCTCATTAATGCACGCTAACTTTATAGAAAATATAAATGATGCTAATTCTGAGGATATTATTTCTTTGGTTCATCATATTAAAAAAGTAGTATATGAAAAAGAAAAAATCGAATTAAAATTAGAGGTTAAGTTTATTGGATAATGAATGTTTTCGTGCAGATTTACACATGCACTCAACCTTTTCAGACGGAACCTTAACACCATTTGAATTGATTGAAAGAGCTAAATCTCTAAAACTATCGGGAATTTCTATTACTGATCACGATTCGGTCTTGGCCTATACGCCGGATGTTTTTGATTTTGCAAGTGAGCAGGAAATTGAATTGATGACAGGTGTTGAATTTTCATGTCGATTTGAAGAAACAACTATTCATATTCTGGCGTATAATTTTGATCCGCTTGCTGATTCTATTGTTACTTTATGTGCAAGGCATGTCCAGAGAAGAGAAAGAAGAAATAAAACTATTCTCGAGCGCTTAAGGGGGAAGGGAATAATTATTGATTACGATGAGTTAGTCAATAGTGCAAAAGGAGCTGTAGGAAGGCCTCATATAGCGAATGCTTTAATTAAAAAGGGAATTGTCTCCACAATACAACAAGCCTTTGATCAACTTATTGGTGATTCAAGTCCTTGCTATGTTCCTGGAGAATCTGTTACAATCCCTGAAACTTTAGAAGTTATCCATCAAGCAGGGGGTAAGGCTTTTATTGCTCACCCTCATTTGGTTAGAAAAAAGAAAATGGTAAGTAGAATTGTTGACTTGAAAATTGATGGGATTGAAGTGTATTATGCTAAATTCCCGCCGCATCGAGAAAGTGGTTGGCTTGCTATGGCTAAAGAAAAAGGGCTGCTAATATCAGGGGGTTCCGATTTTCATGGTGATTATAAAGAGAAAAACCCGATGGGTTGCTCTTGGGTTAATAAAGAGGCCTTTAATAAGATATGTCAATAGGATCGCCCTATTTTGTTGAGTTGATTGAGAAACTCACTACTTACCGTAATCGGAACCGTACAGGTTACACTCTTGATGATCTCAAGGGGGCTTTTTTGAAGCTCGGACCATTTCAGATTGAAACTCAAGTAGTCCAAGTCGTAGGAACAAATGGAAAGGGATCGGTTGTTCATAAAGTAGCAAGCTGCTTGTTGGGAAAAGTGGGGCAGTTTATTTCACCACATATATTTAGTTGCACAGAGCGAATTCAAATTAATGGGATCGCCATTTCTGAGCGGGATTTCATCCGTCACTATAACCGAATTCTCGCATGCATGGAAGGGGTTCATTTTACCTTTTTTGATACTCTATTTCTTATTTGCTATAGTTATTTTCAAGAAGAAAAGGTGCAATATGCAATTTTTGAAGCAGGTATTGGGGCAAGGTTGGATGCTACTAATTTACTTTTACCTACGATTTCAGTGCTCACTACACTTTCGCTTGATCATCAAGATGTTTTAGGAGAGTCAATAGATTCCATCGCGTATGAAAAAGCGCATGTTATTCGAAAAAATATTCCTTGCGTTTTGGGCCCAAAAGCTTACCATGAAAATGTGATGAGAAGAGCTTATGAGTTGAATGCTCCTTTATACTTTGTTGAACCAGCTCTGACGTTTGAAAAAGAAAATCAACTTATTGCTAAACAAGTTCTTAAGTTATTAGATCGAGAATTTGATGAAAGTAAATTGTCGGATAATCTCCCTTTTCGATGTAAAAGACTACAAGTCAATGGCGTTGAGATCATCTTGGATGTGGCTCATAATTTAGAAGGATTTGATGCCTTGTTTCAAGTGCTTGGTAAGGATTCATATTTCTTTGCTCTCGCGTTTACTTCTCAAAAAAATATGGAGCGCGTTTTAGAAAGATTAGATCAAAAGAATGCTCAGTTTATAATTATGAGTGATAAAGATTGTGGTTTAATCGAATCTGAGCATGAATGGCATTCAATAGAAAGTGGTGTCAATAAAGCTTTAACTGAAGCGGCAAGTAGGGGGGTAAATTTGTGCATTGCGGGAAGTTTTTATCTTATGGAGAAAGCTCTTCAATCTCTTGAGCTTCAGAAAACAGAGCTTCAATTTCTTCATGACTTGGGTACATCATAATATCTTCTCCTTGGGCTAAGTGATGAGCGCATCTCATTACAGCTTGCATCAATGCTTTGCTATTTTCAATATGTAATGGAGATATAGATGAAGAGTTAAGCATAGTTAAGCTACAGCCTCTTCTGTCTATATGAGCTTGTAGCAGATCTTTAGCTTCCCCATCAAGTGAATTGAAGATTTCAAAGAAATGATTAGGGTGTGAATGAAAAAGGGTGCTGCCCATTTCCATCAATACCAAAGCACTTTCTTTGGCTTTTTGAGAGGCTAAAGGTTGATCAGGTTCTACAGCTTTAGTATCAACTAATGAATCTCCAAAACCTAATAGTGTAAGGTCTTTTTTGACTTTAGCTAATCTTTTGCTATCTTCTAACGATCCGCGATAATTGTGCGAAAGAGTTTCAGCTGCTGAAAAAATAGCGGCAGCTTCTTTTCTCTCTTCAAGAACTAAATGTTTTTTCGCGACAAGGGTCTGAGCTCTATCGCAAATAGAATTGATTTCCCGATCGAAACCCAATTGATTCACCCGTCCAGCTAGTGAAATCGCTCTTTCTTGTTGTTGGAGCAATATCAAAGAAGTTGGATCACGCAATAGCGCACAATTAAGATTTTGAAAAAGTGTATCGATTTGACTCGGTGAAATGGGTCTCACATCAATCTCTCTTTCCAATGCAGAGATTTGGTGCGCGAGTTCAAATCCAGTAAGTTGTAGCTTACTTTCCATATTGACCTGCCTTTTTGATCAATCTATTAACATTTATTATTAAATTAAATAATTATATTTTATGACAGGTTTGCTTTAGACATAACTTTATTATATCATATTAACCTAATATTGACGTAAATTAAATTTATTGTTAAGATGTAGATTAAAGTAATTTATTGAATATAGTGGAAGCTGTTATTAATGAGCATGATGTAAATGGGTATTGTTTATTTTAATTAGTATAGCTCTAATTTTTTTCTTTCAAATTTTTGTAGAATGTGTTTAAAATGTCCTTTCGAAATAGTATGAAATAACAATAAGGTTAAAATTATGGCATCAGCATCAGCATTAGCTTTAAAGACAGTAGCAAGTGATAGAATATGTTTTGATGGTGGAAGTGATGAGGCTTCAGGACTATCTCCTTTAAAGCCAACTCGTTCCTTTGTTGAGTTAACTGGTTTGGGTGATGGTAGACATTCAACTGTTGAGCATTCCCCTCGTGCTCCTTCTTCTGATTGGGTGGGGCCAATAGCATATTTAGGTAGTGTAATTGCTAATCTTCTCAGATTTGAACCTTGTGGGCATCCAACAGTGTACCCAATAGGATGGATTCACAACGAAACAACACCACGTCCCGATTCACGTGCTGATATGGAAGTATTGCTATTACTTCAAACAGCAACTCGGAGTAGATCACAAGCAAGTTGTGGTGCTCCAAGTCCTACAAATGTACTACCTGCAGACGCTAAGAAGGCTTAATCGCAGATTGGACTAAAAGCTGGATTCAGTGGTTAGTATTTATTAGTAAGTGTAGAGAGCACTTTACTTGCTATTCTTTTTTTTATTTTCACAAAGTCCGCAAGAGGATTTTTTCTTGCATTCTGGCTTGCCACATCTTTTTAGTTTAATTGTTTTACCCGTAATGAGCTTTCCTATGGCAAGGCCAATAATGGAAAGTGCAATTAAGATAAAAGCTATGGCAAAAGTAGTGAAAAAAGCATCCATCACTTTTTAACAGGTTTTACTGGCTCGGGAGGCTTTGTTGTTATTTGGTCAACCCAAATAGGAGAGCTCCAAGCTACATGACCATCTTTTTGAATAACTCTTAAATAGTAGTATATATATGGAACTTGATCTTCTTGGGTAGGTTTAAAAGCAATATCCTCAAATGGGGTAGAGTCATCATAGGCTAATTCAAAGTAGTAAGTGCTTTCAGGCTTGATAGTATGAATTAAAGTGCCATTTCGAATGATTTGAATTTCTTCAAGATCACAGGTTCCTGCAATGAAGCCCGAAATGTGTCTATTATACATTAATCCAGGTTTTGCGTAAGTGGAGAGCTCTTGACCCATTGATGCGCCTGCAATAAAGAAGGCTACGACCATTCGTTCACCAGTGGTAGCATATGTAGATCGGTTGTATAAAGCTTGAATCATTGAATCACGAGTGTGCTCAGGGGCAACAATGGCAGTGAGACCTGCGCTATATTGTTGTTGGTCGCTTGAGTAGAAATCTTCATAAATTCCGCGATCATCAAGACCACCAGCGACAAATCCAAAGCGCATGTTTTGTGCTAAAGCGTTGCGAATACTTCCATCACCAATTTCAACTACATTATTTTGTGATTTAATAGGTCTTAAGTTTCCTTCACTTTCAGAGCATTCAGATGAGCCCCATCCATTGTAAATCTCGACGACACGCTCGAATTCAGGAGTGTAGCTTTCAAAATTGTAGTGAAGTCCTTTTGCCATTGAAAAAGAGGGGATCGAGATGAGTTCTTTAGGGGAGTGACTTTTATAAATCTTCTTAATGGAATTAGATTTGGTGTCTTTTTTACGTAGTATAGGTTTGCTATCTTTAGCATATATAATATGTCGAAGACCTTCTGAAGGGATGCTTCCAAGCCATTGGAATCCTAACAGAGTTGAAAACCTTTCGTCTTCGTTAAAGTCGGCTACTTGGTTAGCAATAGTTTTCCATTGATCATTTTTAGTTTCATCTTCAGATTCAAAGTTTGAAGTTGAGAAGAATTGTAGTGATTTGTCATCTCTAAAGTAGCGAAGAGCAGATTCAATATTATCTAAAGTGTCATATCTTTGAGATTCACCATGAAGAAGTCCCCAATAAATTTGATTTGGAGTTTCTTGGAAACATTTGATAGGAGCAGAAAAATATACTTTGCCACTATTAGTATCTGTTAGTTTGAATTTGTAAACACCTGGTTCATTGAAGTAGAGATTAGGGAGTGTGATAAAACCGGTTTCTGGAATAAAGAGTTTCCAGTTAAGGTTTTCTCTTAGTTGGTCGTAGGAGAGTTCAATTAAGCTGTTATTTTCAGCATTGCCTGTTAAGTTTCCATAACAATCTTCAAAACGGACCACTACATCAAAGCGTTGGTTTTTTGAAAGCATTGAAGGGGCAATAATTTTGATATTATGAAGCTTATTTCCTTTAACATCTAGATGGAAGCTTTCAGACTCTTTGTAATCACGCTTACCTTTTATGTCTATATAAAGTAAAAAAGGGCGTCTTCTTTGGATATAATTTTGAGCTTTATTTCCGTTAGAAGGGGTTGGTTCTTCACTAGTGTCACCGATTGTAATAATGAGGTTTTCACCTTCAAGAACTTCAGAAGGCAATGTGAATTCAAATTTAGCTGGATTATCTTGTTCACCAACGCAAGTAGCTACAACTTTTTTCTCATTTGGGAGTTCCATCCAGATAGTGTTTTTCCCCATTTTCATATCAGTATTAGGAACCTCCCATTCGATATCACGTCCATCCGATTGCATATCAAAAAGTAGTTTTGTTTTTGCGGGTAAATTGTGTGAAGGGATAAAAACAAATCTTCTAGTTTGAGAAGATCCAGCTAGAGCAGATTTAGGTTCACAATAACAAATAGAGCGACGCACGGTTTAGCCTTGGGTAGGGTGAATTGCTACCATGATGCATCATTTTATTTTGTTTTTCAAGCGTTTTCATCTTCGACAGTTTGAGTTTCGCTTAAGGTGGGGATTATGCGAACTTTTTCTATTGATTTTTCATCTGATTTAACGACTTCGATATAGAAATTATCTTGGTGAATTCGCCACCCTTTTTTTGGAATAGCACCTGCTCTATGGAAGATGTATCCGCCTATGGTTTCATATTCACCAGTTGAAGGGATATTCACTTGAAGTTCTTGCTCGATATCAATAACTGACATTTTTCCATCAACGATCCATCCACCATCTGGTTGGGCAATATAAAGTAGGTCTTCGCCTTCATCGTATTCATCTTCAATTTCCCCTACAAGTTCTTCTAAGATATCTTCAATAGTAATAATCCCCTCGGTTCCTCCATATTCATCAACAACGATGGCTAAATGAAAGTGCTTGTTTCTGAATTCTTGTAACAAGTGGGATATTTTTTTTGTTTCAGGAGTAAAAATTGCAGGTTTTATGAATTCCTTAATGGTAGTAGTTTTTGCGATTTCATGATCACCGATATTATGGGCATAGAATGTGAGGAGATCTTTAAAAAGGAGAATGCCTATGACATGATCGATATCATCTTCATAAACAGGAATTCGGCTATAACCTTCCTCGATAAATTCTTCTACGCAATCATAAATACTGCGATCAGCAGGTACACTAAAGACATCAATTCGTGGGATCATAACTTCTCTTACAACTCTTTCTTGAAAAGAGGCGACAGAGACGAGTAATTTTCTATCCAGTGGAGAGAGAAGGGTTTTAATTTCTGTTTCTTGAACAAATTCTAAGAGTTTTTCTTTGACTCTGGCATTGGACATCTCTTTAGTTTCATTTTTCTTTTTCTTAAGTAATCTAGTGGCTTTTAAAACTAATAAAACAATGGGTGAAAATATTACTAAAAAAGGAGTGGCAAACCATGCAAAGACTCTGAGTGCTTTGATGGGAGTTGATCGGCTGATTAAAGAAAACAGTAGATCGACAATAAGCTGTAAAAGTAAAATAACAAAGAAAAAAGCGATTACCCAAATAGCTGTAACTTGGAGATCTTTGTTATTGATTGAGTAGCCTAATATTCCCTGAGCATTTTTTAAGAAGTATATAAGGGAAGTAATTGTGTAAACGAGTCTAGTGATTTGGTTAGTAAGTCTTACAAAATCAAATAGCGAGCTCCATTGGCTAGAGCGATCACTTTTTTGAATGACGTGAAAAAATGCGTAATATTTTCTGTGTTGATTGAGTTCCTCTCTGCTGGATATGAGGCCTGCGTTTTCTAAGGCAAGTCTAATGGCGTACAAAGCTGATGAAGCTAGTAAAAATAGTGCAGGGAGGATGAAATGTTCTATCCACATGAAGGTAAAGTACTTATTGGTTAATCGGTTATTTTTTTTATATTAGCATATTTTGAATTTAGTCAGTAAGCACTAGATTATTTTTCTCTAAAGCTTCCATACAGCTCTTTTCTTGAGCACGCATTACTTTTATGTCACTCTCAATTAGGTCTTTGTAACCTACTAAGTGTAAAATAGTATGTACTATATATAAGGAGAGTTCGTGATGGGCTGATTTTTTATCATCATAATCTATGGCCGCTTTAGGGCAAATGATGCATTCTCCCAGGTGGCGATATCCAGTATTAGAGTCTTCATCATCCATAGGGAAAGTGATACAGTCCGTAGGGGAAGGGTCGTCAAAATGATCAGCATGAATTTGACATATTTCTTGTTCGCTAACAAAGCGAAAAGAAATTTCATCACATTTAACACCTAAATGCTTTAGTGTGAAGGTGATGAGTGATTTGATAGCAGGGAGATTCAGTTTTAAATCGGTTTGAAGATTTTCAATATCGATTTCCATGAATCTCCAATGAGCCTTATTTAGCTGGTGTTTTAGGTAATCCGGTCACTTTTTTGTTCTCGCCATCTTTCCATTTTCCAATAGATTTTAGTACATCAATTCTTTCGAATCTTTTGAGAACGTTTCTTTTAGCGCCGCCGCTACCTGATTTACCGTAACTTCTGTGTCTAGACATTTCTTAACCTTAACTTATTTAATCTTAGGAATGAACGTGTTTGCAGAAAGAGGTGAGACATTTGCATGTTCCTTGTATCCTTTTGCCAAGTTATCTTTTTTAGAACCAGTTTTAGCAGCTGGGTACTTAGTTTTATAAGGAGAAACTGCTCTTCTTTTGCCTTGTTTACTTATTCTGACCATAGTGATTCGCTCCAATTAATGAATAACGGTAGTATATAGAGTAAAACTCTATGATGCAAGTACTTTTTTAGCTAGAGGACTGAATGATGTGAAAGCCGAGGGCTTTATAGTGGTCAAATTTTTCTTTAGAGATTGTTTTTTTTTGAGAAGAAGTGTTGTCTTCGAGTTCAAAAATGGTGGTAATTAAGGGGTGAAAAGAGAGTATAGGTTTGGAGCTGAGATTAAATAATGAGCTTGATTGATGGGTATTATTTAAGTTGCGAGTAATGGCAATAAGTTCATTTGATGGGTCGAGGGTGTCGTGAGGTAAAAAGCTTTGATTCGGGGTTGACCAAAGTAATTTATCGACAAAATTTTGGGATGCATCGCTATCGACATATAAAGTTAGTTTGTGACCCTTATCAAAGTTATCGCGAGCTGAGTTGTAAATGGCAGCCATTTTTTGATTTGGATTATTTGCTGGAAAAAAAATAACTCTAACTAGGGTTTGGGTTTGCATCTTTTTTCTCTTGAGTGTTAGTTTCTGTATCCTCACCTGGGCGGTACGA
Source organism: Candidatus Amphrikana amoebophyrae (assembly GCA_030408475.1). Taxonomy (GTDB): domain Bacteria; phylum Chlamydiota; class Chlamydiia; order Chlamydiales; family JACRBE01; genus Amphritriteisimkania; species Amphritriteisimkania amoebophyrae. The sequence goes on along the minus strand of JAUHQG010000010.1, from coordinate 131,933 downwards.
TCCACAAGAAATGAGTATTTTAAAGACTTCCTCTACGGAGATATTGACATCAGTTAAATTAGCACTAGGGCAAACGAGTAAAAAGCCGGAAATAGGATGTGGAGCGGTGGGCAAGAAGACAGTTTTAAGATCGCTATGTTTCATTTCAGATTCTGCATCTTTTAGTGCTTGAGGGACATCACCAGTATAAAACCCAAGTGCTCGCGATTCTTTGTTAGGGAAGTCTAGCATAACGGTTTTTTTAAATGGTTTAGCTCCCGGAGAAAAAATTGATTTGATAATTTCTTGAGTGATTTTATAGATGCTTTTAACAATGGGGATTTTAGAAAAGAGCTTATGGGTTAATTTAAGAATCCAATCAAAAAAGATTTTATGAGCGATAAAGCCTAGTATACAAATTAGGGCGATAAAGATGATTAAGACTAAGATTTTGCAAAAAAATAGGATGACAGGGTGAAGATCAGGCGTAAAGCCGTACGTATTGAGAGAAAACTTAATCAATCCAATAAAAGGAGCTGTTAATATATCGAAGAAAAAGCGAACAATCCAAAGGGTGATAGCAATGGGCAGGAGGATCATTAAGCCTGTTAGTATGTACTTTTTCATTCTCGTGTTGGCTCAATCTTGGGTATAACTTTTTCAGGAGTAATAACGCCACAAGAGACGATATATTTAATGGCATCTTCTGGCTTCATGTCGAGTCGAATAAGATCACACTCTTTGTACATAAGTAAGTAGCCGGTTGTGGGGTTTGGCGTAGTTGGGATTAAAACGGAAACAAGTGGTTCACCAGCTGCATTAGAACATTCATCGGGAGATTCTCTAGAGACAAGTCCTACTACGTATGTTCCGGCTTGAGGGAAGGGGACCATTACAACTTGTTTGAAGGCGTTTTTGTCTGTAGAGAAAAGAGTTTTAATGATCTCTTGAGAAGTTTTATAAACTTTATTGATAATAGGAATGCGGTGTAAAAGTTTATCTGAATACGAGATTAAAGTTTTAAAAAAGAACCAACGTGTGATCATTCCTAAGACGACAGTGATGATAAATAGGCCGATTAAGATGAGTAACTGAGATCCATAAAGTAAAAGTTGTTCAGGAGAGAGAACGAGGAATCCTCTATTAATGATGTGATATTCTTTAAGGAATTTTGAGGCGATACCAATAAAAGGAGTGGTAAGAAAATTCACGACAAAAGTTGCGATGGCAACTGTGACAGCTAAAGGTAAAAGAATCACTAGGCCAGTGATGAAATATTTTTTCATAGGTCTCAATTTCGTTGTTTCTCATCATTATGAGCACATTAGAATTAGCAAGCAAGAGGTAGTTTTAAAATTATGGGGATATTTAGCAATTTTAAAAGCATTAAAAAAAACTAATTTCTAAACCACTTTCCACTCGACTTCTAAAACAACGAGATCAACGGCCACAATTTTAAGGGCAATTTTTTTTGTGACGTAATATTGATAGTTTGAATTAGAACCTACGAGACGATTTTTTTCAAAGTCAAAGTTGAAGTAATCTTTTTTCAGATTTGATATATGTAAAAATCCATCTGTAATAGAATTTTCGAGTTCAAAGTGAATTCCTTGTGGTTTCACTTTAGTAACAACTGCATTATAAATGGCTTTAGGGTTGTCATGTTGCATCTGATCAAGTAATCGTAACTTTTTCATTTGTATTACTTGCATTTCTGCTTTGAAGCTTGCTCGTTCAGTCGTAGAGCAATGATCACAAACAGCTTGTAAATCTGTAACATTTTTTGGATCAAATAAAAGGCGATGAATTACTAAATCGCTATAGCGACGAATAGGACTAGTAAAATGTGTGTAATAATCTAAAGCAAGTCCATAGTGCCCTATGTTTTCTGGGCTATACATGGCAAGTTTCATACTTCTAATATAGGCTACAGATAGTTGAAAAACCAATGGAGATTCTTTAGCGTCATCAAAAAGCTTTTGTAAATCATGAGGTGTTGGATCAGAGGGGAGCTTAAACCCAAGTATAAGAGCTAGAGATTGTAAATCTTTGAGTTGGTCAGCACCAGGACAGTCGTGTACGCGATAAATGGCGCCCACTTGCTTGTTTTTTAAATGAGTGGCTACCAATTCATTTGCTTTTAACATGCACTCTTCAACTAATTGGTGAGTGATATCGTATTCAATAGTTTTCATTCCGATGGGGTTGCCAAGATCATCAACTTCTATCTTATTTTCGGGTAGAGTTAAGTCTACACTCCCTCTAGCTCTTCGAAGTTTCTTAAAAACATGGCAAAGTTCTACTAAAAGTTCAAGTTTAGGTAAATGAGGAGTTTTTAGTTTACCATCTAAAGCTTCTTTTGCTTGTTCATAAGAGAATCGCTTTCTAGATTTAATAACGGCTTTAGTGATCTTATACTCTAAGATTTGGCCATCTGGACATATCTTCATCAAGATAGAAACTGTGAATCTCTCTACATTCTCTTTTAAGCTGCAAAGTTCATTTGAAAGCTCTTCAGGGAGCATAGGAACGCAACGTCCTGGAAAATAGGTTGAATTGCCCCGCTTAAAAGCTTCTAAATCTAAAGCGCTTCCTGGTGTAACATAATGGGAAACATCAGCTATATGAACACCTAGATTGAAATTACCCTCTTTATCCTTATCGATAGAGAGTGCGTCATCAAAATCTTTGGCCGTGGTGGGATCAATAGTTAGAGTTTCAAGGTGAGTTAAATCAATGCGCCCTTTTTCTAATTTCTTTGAGACAGCCTTTCCAAATTTCTTAGCTTCGGCGACTACTCCTTTTGGAAATTTATCGTTTAAGTGGTGCTCAAAAATGGCGCAATCTATATCGATGGCAGCTTTATCTATAGAGCCAATAACTTCTTTTAATTTACCAAAACAAGCTTCATCACTTTGCCCCCACTCAGTTACTTTGGCAATAATTCGATCTCCTCGTTTTAGTTTCTTCTCTTTAGGGGCAGAAACGATAAGATCTTTGTCCATTCCTAAAAGGGGGGAGAAGGTGTAGAAGCTTTTCTCATCGAATTTTTCTTCTACTACGCAGTAAACATCACTTCTAGCTCTTTGGACTATATTGACAATTTTACCTTCGGGACCTTTTGAGGACACTTTAGCTTCGATTTCAACTTCGACAATGTCTTTGTCAACAGCTCCATTCGTACATGGTTTGGGTACGAACAAATCTTGCTCTTCGCCTTCAATAGAAACAAAGGCAAATCCTCTAGGGTGAACAGAGGCAACGCCAGTAGAGAAACTATTTTTCTCTGGAGCGTTTACGGGATATAATCTCCCTTTTTTATCATAGATTATTTGGGAAGAAATAAGAGAGGTGATGGCATCTTGAACGAGCTGTTCATATTTCGGAGGGAGTTTAAGCTTACACACAATCTCCTTAAAATTAAGGGGGGTGTACTTTCTTCCTTCGATTAATTCTTTTAGAGATTTCGTAAGAGCTTCAAGGTTAAGAGCTTTTCTTTTTGAGGGCATGTATCCACAGTATTTAGTTACTTAAATTGTAGGTTAACACACTTAGTAATTAATCGCCGCTTTTAAACCTGGGTTGTGTAGATTAAGTGGTTTTAGTTGATATCGCTACTTCCATTATGTCTAATAACCCAAATATCAATTTCGGGATGTTCTTTTTTTATTTTTATTAACCAACTAGAGAGTTCTTCACCTTTCATAAGCATTGTAGCAGTAGCTAAGCCGTCAGCTAAGGCGCAACTAGTTGCTTTTACAGAAACAGCGGCTATAGAATCATCTGTTATCTCTAGCGCTTTTTTTGATATGGGGTCAATTATGTGTGTCACTAGTTTTTTTGTTGAGGAATTCAAAGTAAATTGTTGTTCATAGTCACCACTCGTGGCTATCGATTCATCAACTAGTGGGACTATTGCTATTGAGTCTTGGATATGGGGTGAGTGTGGCGAACGTATTGAGATGTTCCAATTTCGAAGTTTACTCGGAGCTCCCTTTGCTTTGATTTCTCCACCCCAAACAACGAAAGTGTTTTCATACCCCATTTTGGCTAAGTTTTTACTCAAAATATCTACAGCATACCCTTTTGCAATAGCATCGAAGTCTAATTGAAGATGGGTAAGTTCTTTAGTAAGAACATGTCCTTTCAGTTTAAATTTATTGAGCCCTATACTGACAGAAGTGTCAATTGCTTGATTGGATTTAAGTTGCTTTAAAAGAGGGCATAAAGAGGGGTCGAATTTTTCATTGCTTATCTTATTAAGTTGAATAGCTAGAGTAAAAAGGGCACGAATATCATCAGATACCAAAAGAGCTTCATAAGACTTAAGCTGATTGATTTTAGAGAGTTCAGAGTTGGGATTCCAGTGATTGACATTTTTGTTGATACGATCAAAAGTTTGGTCAATCATGGATTGAACCGATTTTTTCTCAGAAATTGAAAGAGGTTTTGCTATTTTGATTTGATAGGGCATGGTCATAGCCACACCTTGAAATTGGGCAATTTCCTCTTGCTCATTTTTTTTGCAGGCAAATAGGAAAATGAGGGGTAGGATTAACCATTTCATCGGTTTTTTCGACTTTTTAATGTGTTATAAAGAAGCATAGCAATCGTCATAGGACCCACGCCGCCGGGTACAGGTGTAATCTGAGACGCTACTTGTGAAGCTTTTTCGAAATCAACATCACCAACAAGTGTCGATTTGCCATTTTGAGTGACACGGTTTATACCAACATCAATAACAATAGCTCCCTTTTGGATGTATTTATCTGTAATAAACTCAGGTTTGCCTATGGCTGTTATTAATATTTCAGCATGAGCGCAGATTTTATGGAAATTTTGACTTTTACTATGGACAACTGTAACGGTTGCATTGCACCCATTTCTTTTTTGCATCAGTAAGGAGGCAAGTGGCTTACCTACAATATTGCTTCTTCCTACAATGACAACTCGTTTAGAATCAGGGTCGATATTGCTTTTTTCCATTAATTTCAATATGCCAAGAGGTGTGCAAGGGACAAAGCCGCGAGGATCACCAATCATCACTCTGCCAAGGTTTAGAGGGTGAAAACCATCAACATCTTTTTCAGGCAAGACCTCTTCAACGATTTTCATCGTGTTTAAGTGGTCAGGCAAAGGTTGTTGGACTAATATGCCGTCTATTTCTGGGTCGAGATTAAGCATTTGAATGGTAGCAAGAAGCTCTGCCTCTTCAATATTTTCATCTAAATTATAAGTTTTAGAGACAATGCCCACTTCTGAGCAAGCTTTTTGCTTATTTTTAACGTAGGTTTCTGAAGCAGGATCTTTACCAACTAAAATAACAGCAAGACCAGGAGGTCTTCCCCCCATAGATTTAATTTCATCTTGAATTTCTTTACGATATTCAGCTGCTATTTTCTTCCCGTCAATTATCATGTTGATCTCGCTAAAATTTTCACTATATTAGCCTAAATTTACAATTTATGGAAGTCTTAAATGGGTCAAAATTTTGTTATGAAGTGTAAAATTGCTTGCTGCAATAGTATTGCGTTCAGTTAGTACTAGTGGCTCACCTTTCATTTGAGTTACTTTGCCGCCTGCTTCTTCAATTATGAGGGCGCCAGCTGCGAAATCCCATGGATGAAGAACAACTTCCCAAAAAGCGTCAAATCGTCCAGCTGCTATGTAAGCTAAATCAATAGCTGCAGATCCAATACGCCTTAATGGTATACCAAGACTTAAAATATGATTTAAATGTTCAATACAGTGCTCAGGATTTGTCTCAATGTTATAGGGGAATCCCGTAGCTAAGAAGGCGTGTTCAAAAGAGTCTGTAGCAGAGACCGTTATCTTATTTTTGTTTAAAAAAGAACCGTGCCCTTTTTGAGCAGAAAAAAGTTCATTTGTAATGGGATTAAAAATTGCTCCACAAATTAATTCGCCTTTAAATGAAGCGGCTATACTAGTGGCAAACATAGGAATGCTATGAGCAAAATTGACAGTGCCATCAAGAGGATCTATAATCCAAAGAACTTCAGAATCACTTGAAGGTAAAGAGCCAGCTTCTTCAGATAACACGCCATGTTTGGGATACTTTTTTTTAATCGCGCTTAAAATATATTCTTCAGCTTTGTAGTCATAATCTGTAACAAGATCGTGCCTACCACTTTTAGTTTTAATGGAAAAAGAAGAGCCGTAGCCTTCTTTTAAGATTCTTCCAGCTTCAAGAGCTAACTCTATAGAAAATTGGCTTAATTCGGATAATGAATGGTTCATTATATAGCTCGCGGGTTTATTCGTTTAGTGAACTTGCTTGCAATCCATTTGATAACAGGGAGCGTCGCTTTAAAAATGAGAGTAGAAATAATACAAAAAACAGCATCAAGCAGAGAAGGAATAATAATTTCTGATACAACAAAAAGGGGGTTAATTTGAAAAATTTGTGAATTGATAATATGAACAATGATAGTAAATAGATTGGTAAAAAGAGAGAAAGTGAGAGAAAGAACCGTAATTGTGATAAGTTTATCGTCATAAAAATAGTGGTGAAATTGTCTTATGATCAAGGCTGACAAGATGAAAATCAGGGGATGAGAACCCACAGGAAGAGAAGATGAGAAGAGATCAAAAAAAAGGCCTAAGAAAAGAGCTAGCAAGAGCAAAGAAGGCATTTGCAATTTTTTAACTCCCCAAGCGAGGGCAAAAATGGGGGCGATAATAAGTGTATTAGGTAAAAATCTAAATAATACAAATTGAGAAAGAAGAGAGTAAGTAATAAGCCAAGATAGAGACATTAATTAATAAGCACCTTTTGGATTTATCATAAGGGGAACTGTTTTTGCAATCAACCTTAGATCCAAAAGAAAATTTCGTTTCTCTATGTATTCTACGTCTAATTTAATCCTTTGCTCTAAGGTTAAATTGCTGCGACCTGAAGTTTGCCATAGACCAGTTAATCCCGGTTTAATAGAAAAAATTGCCAACCCATCATAGCCTAAATATTGAGTGAGTTCTTCTTTGATGGAGCAATCTTTTTTTACTGGTGCAAAAGGTCTTGGTCCGACTAAACTCATATCACCGAGTAATACATTGATAAATTGGGGTAATTCATCAAGAGAAGTTTTACGTAAAAAGTGCCCTACTTTAGTAATGCGCGGATCATTCTTAAGTTTATAATATTGAGCCCACTCTTTTCTCACTTCTTCATCTTCATCGAGCATTTTAATGAGTCTTTCATCAGCATCGCAATACATGGTTCTAAATTTAAAAATAGAGAAAGTTTTGAAGCTCTCTTTTACTCTGATGCAAGAGTAAAAGGCAGGTCCCTTTGAGGTTAACTTGACTAAAAGTGCAATAGCAAAAAAAATAGGAGAACCAAATATGAGAACGAGTATGCTAAACAAGATATCAAATAAGCGCTTGCCAAATAAGTATAGTTTAGTTGGTTGGTTTTTCATATTGAGTCTAGTGGGCTAAAACTGGGTATTGTCGACTATTGTAAATGAATCATAGGAAATTTTTCAACAGGTAAATGAATGAAAAATGAGAATATTGGAAAAGCTGGACTTGATATTTTTCTTTTCATTTCATCTGCTCTTAGTTATATGTACAATATTTATGTATAATGAGTATTTGCTGTGAAGTTAAGAACGAAAATCTTTCTCCTTATCGGTGGCATTTTTGTCATTTCTTTTCTCGTAGCTCAAATTCTCGATGAAATCGTCACGACAAAATTAGTTAAGAAAAGCGAATTGCAAATTGATAAGCAAATATCTCATCGCAATAGTAACAAGAGGAATGCTGTCGAAGTATACATGAAGACAGAACTTCAGTATGCCCAAGCTAAAACTAGAGCTTTGCTACAAAGGGTTAAATCAGCCACGTATTGGGCTGATGCATTCAAACCGTCTGAATTTAATTTACAAACTAATACGTGGCTATCCGCGGCAACCTTGTTGTCAAATAATAAAAGACTCGATCTTATTCAAAATATTAACAATGAAAAACTCTCGTCTTTGATTATTCTCGATGAACCGCCTCCGTATCATGTTCTCAATTTACCATTTTTGGAGGATATAAAAATAGCAGTTGTTGACCCTCAACTTCCTGGTAAAGAATTAGAAGGGCCGTTTATTGCTATTCCATTCCCATTTAACTCATTGTCATATGTAAAGTATCCCAACATATCTTCGCCAATGGCTCAAGCTAATCCTGAGCTGAACTTCTATTTATTTTACGATCCTCGCTATGTGATGGAGTTCGATTTAGAATCTGTGAACAAGAAGATAGAAGAATTTAAAGTGATAGCTTTTTCTAAACATTTAACAGATACAAAACTTAATTTTGAGCAATTATCGGCTTTAGCAGAGTCTGTTGAATTAGTGAAACAAGGGCTAGTAAAGGCTCAAAAACATTTAAAAGAAAACCCTCAATTAGCGCAAAAGCTTTCGTATACCAAAAAAGAGTGGTTACATGAGCAATTTGAAAATCAATATGATGTTGTAAGCGGGCATAACGAACTCTATAATATTGATCAAATTATGATTGATCGATATGATCAAGTTAATTTAATTTGGCAGATTTTAGCTCTCAATGCAACAGGAATTCATGATTATGATCCTCTAGCTTTTAGTGCGCCAAAAGGGATTAGTCATATTGTTAAAGATCAGGTGATAGGGAAGTCGATTTTAACTGAATCGCTTTTTTTTGATAGACAAATTGAGAGATTGACTGATCAAGTGTTTACAGCTGATGCTGGAAGAGTATTCATTGGAGAGACAACTGGATTTGATTCTATAAATGATTCCTCAATTAACCAAGGAACCCTAACTCTTGGTGTCGATATCCGAAATATATTAAAAGGTTTGACTGTAGCTTCTGAGGATAATGCGCTTTTAGTTGTTAATGGCCAAGTGATTAAATCTTATGATGTTCATGGGGTGGAATTCACGTATAAAAATGGGAGCTTTCCATTAGTAGAGATATTAAAGAAAGACCAAGGGGTTTTCAAAAGTAAATTAGGTAAGGAATATTACTATATTTCAGTAAGGCCAATTGTCGATGACAATGTACGAGTTATTTTATTTAATACAAAAAATAAAGAATTTGTTTTACTAGATCTAGCTTCTTCGGTAGCTAAAAAGTTAAGCCGTCAGATTTCCTTTCAAATGTCAATCATTGGTCTTTTAACTATTATCATTGTGATGTTCGTTATCCATTTCGTTTCAAGAAAAGTGACGACTCCAATTACTATATTAGCTGACTCAGCTAGGAAAGTGAAAGAGGGTGATTTAGAGAAAGTTGAGCTTTCTTTACAAGACCATGATACAAAAGATGAAATTGGCGATCTATATCGATCTTTTCACGATATGATTATTGGTCTTAAAGAGAAAGAGAAGGTAAAAGGGGTGTTAAATAAGGTAGTTTCGCCTGAAATAGCAAATAAGATTTTAGAGGGTCAAGTTGAGCTTGGTGGAGAAGAAAAGATTGTCACGACTCTTTTTGTAGATGTTCGACATTTTACTGAATTGACTGAAAAAATCCCTCCAGCAGAGTTAATTAAAGTGTTAAATGTTTATATGACGTTGTTATCAAAAATCGTTGACGAGCATAATGGTGTTATAGATAAATATGTAGGTGATCAAGTGATGGCACTTTTTGGGGCACCTCTTTCTTCTGATGAGAGCGCTTTTAGAGCCGTTGAATGCGGACTTGCTATGATTGAGAGGGTTAGGGAATTTAATCGACATCGAAAAGGGGAGAGTAAATTAACCTTTGATATTGGTGTTGGGATTCATACTGGAATTGTTGTTGCTGGAAACATGGGGGCTGAAAATAGAATGAATTATACTGTGCTTGGCGCCAATGTGAATTTAGCAGCTAGATTATGTTCTTTTGCCAAAGAAATGCAATTATTAATTTCAAAAGAAACTCTAGAGTCTTACAAAGTAAAAGAAGCCATTTCATTTACAGAATTGAAAGCTATTACCTTAAAAGGTTTTTCGCAGCCAGTTCTTGTATTTGAGGTTTTCCCAAAAGAAAAGAATTAAGTTTATCATTTATAAAAGTTATTAAAAACTTGAGTAATTCATTGTTAAAACAGCTTTCAATCTTACGCATTTTATTTATGAGTTGATTGATTTCAAGGTGAAGTCCTTCTATACCAAAGATAGTAGTAGCAGTCGTTTTATCTTGAATATAGTCGCTAGAATATTCATTATCATCCTCAAGATCGTCTATATATTGGAAAGCTAATCCAAAGACTTGTCCAAATTCCTTTAGATTATCTCTATCGATTTGGCTCACTTTTCCAATAATAGCTCCAAATTCAAAACATGCACTAAATAGATCGGCTGTTTTTCTTAAGACCATAGTTTTAAACTGGTCTTGATTTTTTATCTCTCCATAGAGATCTAATAGTTGTCCTGCAATGACTCCTTCTCCACCGATTCTTTTAGATAGAGCTTGAATCAAATCTACTCTCATTGCTGGGGATAAAATCTCTTCGGAAGAAATAATTTCAAATGGATAGGTAAGTAAAAAATCTCCAGTTAATACAGCAGCACCCTCAGGAAAAGCGTGGTGAAGAGGTGGTTTACCTCTTCTTTCAGTTTCATCATCCATACAGGGAAGATCGTCATGTATTAACGTATAAGTATGAATTAATTCGATAGCGCAAGCGCATTTTAATGCATGATGAGTAGGAGCGCCAAAGCTTTTAGCTAGCTCAATAACGATTAGAGGGCGTAGTCTTTTTGCGCAAGAGAGGGTAGAGTATCTGGCTGCTTGATATAGAGCGTTGTGATCCACTTTTTTGAGGGCGAGCAGATCGCTTAAAGTTGATTCAATAAGCTTCTTTGTTTCCTCAAAAGTGTTCATTCTTTGTTTGGGACTCCCATTCCATAGTAGACAAACCCTTCCTCTTTTAATTGGCTAGGTTTGTACTGATTGCGTCCATCAAAAAATACTTTAGAGCGCATTTTTTGACCAACTTTATTTAGATCAAGAAATCTAAATTGTTTCCATTCTGTGACAAGCGCAATAGCATCCACGCCATTAGCTGCTTCATATTCAGAATCAGCATACTCGATTTGATCAGATGGTGGGAAGCATTTTTTTACATGGCTCATCGAAATGGGGTCATATAGTTTAACTTTGGCATTACGAGAAAGTAAATCTTCAATTAATTGCAAAGCAGGTGCGTCGCGAATATCATCGGTGTCGGGCTTAAAAGATAGTCCCCAAATAGCGATACAACAATTAGAGAGGTCGTCTCCAAAATGAGTTCCAATTTTTTTACATAAAAGTCTTTTTTGTTGATGATTAACAGTTTCAATTGCTTTAAGCATAGGAGTTTCAATATCAAGGTCATAAGCGATTTTAGCTAAAGCTTTTATGTCTTTTGGAAAGCACGATCCGCCATATCCAACCCCAGCATATAAAAAGTGGTATCCAATTCTTTTGTCAGAACCGATTCCAATACGGACATCATGGATATTGGCTCCAGTTTTATCACAAACTCTGGCGAGTTCATTCATAAGGGATATGCGAGAAGCTAACATTACATTGGCAGCATATTTAGTAAGCTCAGCAGAAACTGTAGACATTATGAGGATGCGGTCGTGATTGAGAGAAAATGATGAGTAGAGAGCTTTCACCTGTTGTCCAGCTTGTTCGTTATCGCTGCCTATAATGATACGGTCTGGTTTCATGCAATCAGATACAGCGCTCCCTTCTTTTAAAAATTCAGGGTTAGAAACTACTTCAAATTTGAAATCGACTCCTCTTTTCTCAAGTTCAGCGTGTATAACTGATGCAATGTTGTGAGCAGTATGAGGTGGTGCAGTTGATTTATTAACAACAATTAAGTCGTGATCCATTAATTGACCAATTGTTTTTGCTGCCGCTAAGACAAATGAGAGGTCACACGCGCCATCATTTGATGAAGGAGTAGGAACAGCGATAAAACAAACTTTAGCGTCTCGAATGCCATCTTCATAAGAAGTGGTGAATTTTAAGCGACGAGCGTCCATATTTTTGATAACCAGTTCGGTAAGTCCTGGCTCGTAAATAGGGATCATCCCTCTTTTAAGGTTTTCAATTTTTTCTTTGTCAATATCGAGACAAGTGACATGGTGACCCATTTCTGAGAAACAAGTGCCTGTTACAAGTCCTACGTATCCTGTTCCAATCACGAGTAATTGCATAGATCACCTAAATGGTTTTGTTTTTTAAATAGTATTGCTTTTCGCATAAGTCAGCAAAAGAGTGATCATGCGTAACAAGAATAAGTGATTTACCCAATTTTTTGCAGCAATTGATCAGTAAATTTTGGATAGCTTCTGAGTGAGTTTGATCGAGATTTCCTGTAGGCTCATCAGCTAATATAAGAGGAGGATCGTTACAAAAAGCGCGAACAATAGCAACGCGTTGCTTTTCTCCACCGGATAGTAATTTAGCAGGGTAGTCGATTCTATCGCTAAGGCCAACTTCGTCTAAAAGTTTAATACATCTTTTGTAAGCATCACTTTTTGGTCCAGTCGGTCTTTTAGCAATTTTTGCAGGCATTAAAACGTTACTCAAAACAGTTTCTTCTTCAAGGAGATAAAATCCTTGAAAAATGAAACCAATGTATTCGCGGCGCAAATCTGTTAAAGAGCTTCTTTTATAAGATTTGCCTCCATAAAAAATGTCTCCGCTAGTGGGAGCTTCTAAAAGTCCAATGAGGTGTAAAAGGGTGCTTTTACCTTCTCCCGAAAGTCCTGAAATTGCAATAGTTTCGCCCTTATGAACAGTTAGGCAAACATTAGATAAGATTTCAGTTTCATGAGGTTGGTGAAAGGTTTTAGAAATATTTTTTAATTCGACGACTTTTTCATTCATGACTCATTCCTCAATATTTGTGTTGGGGAAATTTTGGCAGCTCGAAGGGCTGGAATAAGTCCTGCAAGAAGTGAGACAATGGGGGTTGCAATAGCCATTACATATAATGCTCTCATACTCACTTCACTTGGAAGATTTTGGCCATATATTTCGGTATTAAAAGCGGATTGACCTTGGATATAGCTTAAAAAATGGACTAAGGTGTCAATATTTTTCAAGGTTAAGATAGCGGCAATGGATCCTATAGCAAAGCTAATAATTCCCATAAACAGGCCACAAAGAGCAAAGATTGAGACGATGCTTTTAGTGGAGGCTCCCATAGCTTTCAAAATACCAATCTCTTTTTTCTTATCATTTACAAGAAGAAGGAGTAGGGAGACGATATTACAGCAAGCGACACCTAGGATAATGATCCCAACGAGGGTAAAAATATAGCGATCGCTTTTAAGTTGCTGGATGAGATCTTTCGCGAATTCAAAATCGTAGTATGGGATGATTGAAAAATATTGATCGATTCCCGCATTTTTAAATTCTAAGGCGATTTGCTGAGCTACTTCAGGGGTGTTTTTAATATCAGAGAGCCAAACATTAATTCCATTAGCCATCATAGGGTCTAATGATTGGCTAGAGTTAGCAGCTGATATAGGATCTACTACTGATCTTGGGGCTAAAATATAGCGCGCACCTAGCGCCATAGGGCCTGGGTCATAAAATCCGGCAACTGAAATGGGGGCTCGCATCTCTTGAGAGCTTGAGCCAGTAAAAGCGGCATAATTGATAGAGCCGCTATCTCCAATTTTAACGCCAGACTTGATAAAGCTCTTAGGAACTAAAACTCCTTCCTTTCCTGAAAAATGAGTAGGTAAAATAAGAGTACCATCTACTGTGTAAGGCCATAAAGGTTGCAGTTTAGGGGGTGCGTCGAATTCTGTTTGTAGTGTAGCTTGAGATACGGTTACATGTTGAAAAGGGAGAGTGGTTTTAAAGGTTTGGTTTTGCAATATAAACTGCGCGCCAAATTTGAGCATTGAAAGGGAGGTTGCTGTTTTTAAAGAAGAGGGGATTAAACTCGCTTGCATGGTAAAAGAGTCGCTTGGAATAAGGCGGCTATTTATATCAAGTGGGGTGACTGTGTCATCTTCGTATTTTAAATAGAGCTTATTTTCTTTTGAAAAGAGTGTAGCTTCGGTGTAGTTATTAGCAACAGGAGAGGCGCTAATAGGAACTAATATGTTATGTGAGTCACGATTTTTACTAACCCAAACTTGTATGTTTGAGCAAGAGTGGAAAAGTTCATGCGGTAAAACAAATCGACCGTGAGTCGTTTTAAGCTCACTAATGGTACAATTTTGCAGTAGTCGGTGGAAGCTTTTTGGAGAAACAGGTGAATTAAGCTTTGGATTATTGAGTTGAGACAAATAGAGCAAATGATTTAGGTCATCAACTGTAGGGGCAACAAGTAGCGATTTTATGTCAGAGCTTGCTTCGTTAAAAGAAGAGATATAAGAAGCTTGTGAGATGTAACTTTCTTCAGTTGAGTATAGAGTAGGTCTTAATAACTCAAGGCGAAGCATTCCAGCTGTTACTTGGTAATCAGTAGACTTTGTATCTATTGGCGTCACTTTTTCGATAGAAGAAAAAGCAGTTTTAATTAAGTCGAGTTGATTGCCTTCAAAGTCATATAATGGTTTTTGCCAAAACCTAGGGATTTCTTCGTCGAATTCACTGTCATAGGGGTCAGTTTCATCTGTTAGAAGTTTTTCGTAAATTGTTTTTGAACTGTATCCTGATGAGGCGCTTATGGTGTCGCTGAGATAGTAATAAGTATTGAAATATTTTGAGGTAGGAACAATGCGCACAGGGGCGTTAAGGGTAGTCATTTTTTTAAGCCAATTTTTCTCCATTCCTTCTGTGACAGATAAAAACAAAAGAAGGAGCCAAATAACGAGCGAAATGACAGCGCATGAGAGTATGGCTATGAGTGAGACAGAGAGCTTTTTCTTAGTGGGAATTAAGTATTTCCGTGCAAAACTGAACTCTATCATCACTCATGCCTTAAAGCTATTTAGCTTCTTTGAAAACTACATGTTTTCTTAGTTTTTTATCGAACTTTTTTAATTCAAGTCTTTCAGTAGAGTTCTTTTTATTTTTGTTGGTCCAATAAACTTCTGAGCTTTCTGTACTTTTCAGTTTAATGTTTTCACGTGCGCCTTTCTTAGCCATGGTATCTCCGAGTTTAGATGTAGACATCATCTCAAAAAAAGTGATAAAAATCAATCACTTGATATGAAAATTTTATTAGTCGAATAAAACGGCGCCGCTCGGTACAGCATTTTCTTTGAAACTCATTGAGGCTAAGTCAGATGTGCCAACATGATAACCAAGTCCTGCAATCATCGCTCCATTGTCGATACTTAAATTTTTTGGAGGGTAATGAATTTTGGTGTTATTTGGAGTGAGAATGGTGAAAATTTCTTTTAATTTAGAGCTGTTGGTTACCCCCCCTCCAACAAAAATATCAGTGGCGTTAATAACAACAGCAGCACTAAGCGCTTTTTTAACAATATCAGTTAATGCTACTTGTTGAAAGCTTGCCGCTACATCCTTTTTGTCTTCTTCATGAATAATAGAAGGTGAATGTTTATTTGAATTTGCCCCTTTTATAGCATATAGAACTTGAGTCTTAAGGCCGCTAAAAGAAAAATTGAATCGATTGTTTTTCACTAAGCCCGCTTTAAAGGGGTATCTTTTGGGATCTCCTGTAGTAGCCAATTTTTCAATTTCTGGCCCACCTGGATAGGGTAAGTTAAGCATAGCGGCTACTTTGTCAAAAGCTTCTCCAATGGCGTCGTCAATGGAAGCTCCAATAAGGCGATAGTTTCTAAAAGAATTGATTTCTACCATAAATGTGTGACCGCCTGAGACAACCACTCCTAGGGCAGGAAAGGAGATGGTTTTTTGCTCCATCATGGCGGCGTATAAATGAGCCTCTAGATGATTGACACAAACAAATGGAATATCCCAACAGAAGGCTAATGCTTTAGCGCAATTTAGGCCCATTAAGAGGGGGCCCATTAACCCTGGTCTGTTGGCAACGGCAATTAAATCAATGTCATTTGAAGAAATATTAGCTTCTGTAAGTGATTTTTCAATCGTGGGCAACAATAAATCAACATGATTTCTAGAGGCGTATTCAGGAAATACACCTCGGAATTGACTATGATAATCAGCTTGCGAGCAAATAGTATTAGATAGAATATGTTTTCCATCAATGACTATAGAGGCAGCGGTTTCATCACATGTTGTTTCGATTCCTAATACTATCATTGGGTACTTGAGTCTCCAAGTCGGCTAATCGTGAAGTGAAGGTCTATCCCAGCCAAAGGGTGGTTGCCGTCAACAACGATATTGTCATCTGAAATATTGATAACAGTTACAATTACCGGTTCTTCATCTTCTCCGATTTGAAGGCGCATGCCTTCTTCGATTTGGAGATCACTTGGTATTTGCTCTTTAGATATTTCTCGAATTAATTCATCACTTCTATTGCCATATGCTTCTTCAGCGGAGATCTCCACTTCGCGAGTTTCTCCATCTTTCATTGTAAGTACAGCAGCTTCAAATCCTGGTATAACTTCTTTATTACCAGGTGTGAATTCAAATGGCTTTTCGCTTTTGTCAATTAACTCTCCAGTTGAAGCTTCTTTAACTTCATAATGAACTCTCACTTGGGGTTGTATTTCTTCCATTTTTACCTTTATTATTTTGCTACAGGTTCGTAGCCTATTATATTGGATATTTTTTTTGTGGTAAGAGCTCCTTTTCTTAGAAGAGTCCATTTACCATCGATATATTGTATTAGAGTTGATGCCACTTTGAGCTCACTGTTGCCACCATATAAAACAGGGAACTGAGTTGAATAATATTCTTCAACCTCTTGCATACTGATAGGGGGTTTTTCCCCGCTTGGGTTAGCAGAGGGTAAAGCAAGTGGGCCTGTAATTGAGAGCAAACTCAGTAAATCGGGGTGATTGGGGATACGAATCCCAACGGTGTCACATTTACCCCTAATGCGCTCAGGAACTGTATTGAGATTTGCTGGTAAAACTAGCGTCAAAGGGCCTGGCCAAAAAGCTTTTGCCAATTCCAAAGTAAATGGGGGTAAGTTCGTAGTTAAATGGTCGAGTTGATCCATTTTATCGATAGCGATTGTAGTCGGTTTTGAGTGGGTTCTTTTTTTAAGTTTATATAGCAAAGATATAGCTTCGTCTAAAGCTATAGAAGCGGCAAGTCCATAAACTGTTTCAGTTGGGACTGCAACACATTTTCCTTCACTAATTTGGCGGGCTGCCTCAAGTATTTCTACTTCCATTGGATAAATCAAGTTGTTTAAAGGCTATATGGTAACACAACCTTCTTTTTTTATGAAAAAAATTATTGCCAATGAGTTATTTTCTTTGTAAAGTATTTTAAACCCAAGTTGTGTGTAACAAGCTGATTACACACAACTTGAGCTTAAAGGAAAAATAAATAATTTAGCCTAATTTTTGAAATGGCTGTTAAACAAAATTCGGATTTGAATGGAAAAGATAAAATTGGGACTTATTTTTGGCGGCAAAAGTGGAGAGCATGAGGTTTCGTGTCGATCAGCTGAAGCTATATTCAACAATTTAGATGGCGCTAAATATTGTATTGAAAAAATTTGGATTTCAAAAGATTTGCAATGGTTCCATGTTACTAAAGATACAAAAAGGTGTATAACCAGCGAGTTGGTCCCTTTTTTAAGGCTATTTGATTTGCTTTTTCCCATTATACATGGCCCAAATGGCGAAGATGGAACTTTGCAAGGGTTGCTTCGGTTTATAGATAGACCTTTTGTAGGATGTGATGTGTTATCTACTGCAATTTGTATGGATAAAGAGGTAACGAAAAGACTTTTGGAGCATGCGAATATTTTAGTGGCGCCCTATTTGTTGTTTAAAGAAGAGGTTGAAAAGTGTTTAGTTTCTTATCCTGCTTTTGTAAAGCCTGCCAATAACGGATCTTCTATTGGAATATCAAGAGTTGAAAATGAAAGCGAATTAAATGGGGCTATAAGTCTAGCTCTAGCTCACGATAAAAAAGTATTAATCGAGTCCGCTATAGATGGTGATGAAGTAGAATGCGCAGTTTTTGGTAATGAAGATCCTAGAGTAAGTTTGCCAGGAAGGTTTCGGAATATAGATAAGTTTTATTCATATGAAGCAAAGTATGGGAAGCAAGAGGCGACTACATTTGAAATACCAGCGAAATATCCAAAAGAATTGATACTTCAAATTCAAGAACTTGCGCTTAAGGTATACCGAGTATTAGGATGTGAAGGGATGGCTCGAGTTGATATGTTTGTCACAAATGAAAGAAAAATCTATGTTAATGAAGTGAATACGCATCCAGGTTTTACTGCAATTAGTTTATATCCACAAATGTGGGAAGCAAGCGGTGTGCCATTTAGTGATTTGCTCGATATTCTTATCGATTTAGCCATTCAAAGAAAAGCTGCACAACAGATAAAGCAGCCATCACCCAGCATACAATAGGAATTTGTTTCCGCTCACGAGTGAAACTCTTAACAAGTACGTAGGAAATAAACCCAAACGCAAATCCGTAGTAAATACTGAAGTATAGTGGCATAATAATTAATGTAGCCAAAACAGCGATAACGTCAGTTCCTTTTTTCCAGTTCAAGTCTTTAAGTTGTCTAATCATTGTAATGCCCAAGACTAGCAAAATTGGAGCTGAAGCAGATTGAGGAATAGAAGAGGTGAGTGGGTAGAAAAAGAGACATCCAATAAAAAGGATTCCCACTACAAAAGAAACAATACCTGTTTTACCTCCTATGCTAATTCCAGCTGCCGATTCGACACGAATGGACATAGGTGCAGTTCCAAGAAGTGAGCCAATAACTGTACCTACAGAGTCCGGTACAAGTGCTTTTTGAATCCGCGGTATATATCCAGAAGGATACAATATACGTCCTAAAGTTATAAGACCGGCACTTGATTCAAACAGGGTAACAAGAAAAATGGAGTAGAAGCCTTTAAGAAAGGTGAAGTTAAAGATGTTTTGAAAATCGAGTTTAAGTAAATTAGGGCTAAGAGAGGGGGGTAGAGCGACTATTCCTTTATATTCGGTAACTCCCATACAGAGAGCTAATATATAATTGAGAACTATGACGATAATAAATGCGCTAGTAATTCCTTTTTTGAGTAATGTCTTGATTAAAATAAACCCAACAATTGTAAGGCCTATTTCTTTATTCATCATCGGGTTAAAAGTGATATGGCTTTGTTCATGAATAGAAACAAGACCTAATAACCTTAAAGCTATGACGATTAAATAAAGTCCAAGAGCTCCTGTAATAGCTTTTAAAAGAGTTGTGGGTATAGAAAGAATAATCTTTTGTCTTAGCTTTAATACATTAAGAATAATTAATAAAATACCGCTAAAAAAACTAGCTGTTAGGGCTGAATTCCAAGATAATCCTTGTTTAAGAACAAGTGTATAGGTGAAAAAAACGCAAAGGCCAAAGCCTGGGGCTATTGCCATTGGAATACCGGCAAAAAGGCCCATGGCAATTGAAGTGCAAAAGGATATAACAATAGTGGCCACTAGAGCGGCGCTATAATCAAGACCTGCTGATTGCAGTAATAAAGGGTTAACAATGATAACATAAGCGACAGCAAAAAAAGTAGTTATCCCTGCGATTATTTCTGCGCGCCAAGTAGTGTTATATTGATTGATTTCAAAAAATTTAGCAAATTTATGGTGCATGTTTCATGTGGGGTTTTCTCCCCTTTATCAAAAACCGAGAAAATCGAGAAGAGGTTTCACACTATTTCTTGGTTTTCCGATCACGGGAAACTCATGAAGTGCGAGCATGGGATTGTAATTGATTTCAATAACAGTGTAATTATCTGGTTCAGGTGGCTTTGAAACCTCTTTTATCATTATGTCAACGCCACAAATATTGGCCCCAGCAGAACTGGCAGCTTTAATTGCGATTGGGTGAAAAAGCAGATTAACTTCTTCTGTCATGTCGATAGAATCTCCACCGGTTGATACATTTGAATTGCTACGCAAGAAGATTTGTTCACCAAGCTTAGGAATGCTATTTTTTGTTAGTTTTTGTTGAGCTAGATGAGATTTCTCTTTTTCAAGCAAGCGTATAGCTGTTTTTTTATCTTTATAATTTCTAGGATCTTTGTTTTTTTTGCGAACTAAGGTTTCTATGTTATCTTTGCCATTGCCTATTACATTGGCAGGAATTCGCTTAACAATTCCGATTACAGCTTTGTTAATGACTAAGAAGCGGTATTCTTCTCCTGAAAAAAAGGTTTCAACAAGAATTCCATTAGAATGGCGAAAAGCATCTTTAATACATTTTTGGTAATTGTCAATGGAGTAGGGCTCTATAAAGTGGATGCCAATCCCAAAATTAGTGGTATTAGGCTTAATCACTATTTTGTGTTTTTCAAAACTAGGGTAACTATTAAGAGCTTCTTTTTCACTAGAAAAATAGAGGCCATCAGGTGTGTTAATTTGGTGTTCTTTAAGCAACTTTTTTGAGAGTTGTTTATTTTCCATCATCAATGGAGAGATGTAGGAATCATATGAAGTTTTGGTCGCTTGTTTTATATATTCTTTGCGACCATTTTTCTCTAAAATTAGAAAGTTTTCTTTCTCATCTATGACTTCTACATTTATCTTTCGCTTTAGGGCTTCTCGAATTAAGCATTGAGTTGATTTCTCTAAAGTTTCATAACCTTTTAGATTAAAGCGAGATTTAGCATCTTCAATAGTTTGTTTTTCTAAACTTGTTGTGGCAAGTCTTTTTAATTTATTTAAATATGGAATAGAGAGGGGGTAATTTTTAAAGTACTGCATATTGAAATGAGCTCTCTCTTCACCAAATTTCAAAAATTGTTTTTTTGCAATTTTAGAAGAAAGTGTCTTTTCTACATCTTTAATCTTTTCAATCTGCACTTCAACTAAATGTTCAAGTTTAAATTCTATTGCCACTACCATTACTTCTTGCAATATTCTGAGAGCTTCATTTTTAAAACTTTTTTTGCTGTGTAGTTTAACACCTGGTTTTCGGCCATGAAGGGCAATATGATGCTGATTATATCGGGCGGATAAGATTTCTTGTTTGGATAGCTTTTTGCTCGGAGTGACAAGGCAGTAAATAAGGAAAAGACGTAAAAAATCAAGATCTTCTAAACTGACACTTGTGGGCTCAAAAGGGTTTAAATCAATTGTTCTCACTTCAACATAGTGTATGCCGCAATGTTTAATAGACTCAAGGGTTGCATTCTTACAATGGATATTCCCTTTGGCTCTTATGGGGACATAAAGCTCACTTTCATTTTGTAGAATATTGCTGTTAATCTGGGTTTCAATATGCTCAAAATCTGAGCAATGAGTTGAGAGTTCTTTTTCATACGATTTACAAAAGTCTTCAAAGTTGTTGTATGAAATTCCGAGCTGGCACTGATGTTTGCTATGATAGCCATATTGGCTCATTCTTATTGAAGTGGCATCTTTGAATTCCCCTTTTATTGCCTGATAGCTTTTGTGGCAGGTAGGAGAGGCTCCAAATAAATAGACAAGAAGGTACGTTTTATCTATGAAGTTACGCATTAGATGTAAGTAGCGGTTCGAAATGAAGTCCTTAAGAGGTAGTTGAGAATGGCTCATTTCATAGTCAGCAACAAAAAACTCTTTACTCAAGGAGAAATTGTAGTGAATTCCTGAGATCATCTGTATATCAGGGCCATATCGGCTGACTAGGCCCTCTCTATATAGTTGTTTCATCTCCGCTTCATCAGTAAAGCCGAAGTTAGCGATTATTTCTTTCGAAAAAGGGTTGAGTTTAGCAGGCATTGCTAGAGGCCAAAAGAGTTCATTATCTAAATTTTGATGGGCAAAAGCAACGGAGTTTTTAAGAGCATTTAGTGCGGCTTTATTAGAAGAGTATTTTGATGTTGTGTGCTCTAGTTGCGCTTTGGAGAAGTCATTGGTGAAATATGGGTGGTATAGGGGAGATCCAAATTCCTTAGGATGAGGAGTTTGTGATACACTAGATTTTTCAGTCACTCTAAGTGATTCAAGCTCAAGTCCACAAAAAGTTTTAGAGAGTAGTTTCTTAAGCTTAGGATTGAAATAATAATTCATATTTTTTATTGATAAGGATCATTCATGAGCCAAATTATCCACAAATGATTACATTTCTGCAAGAGGGATTTTTAAAAACAAGAAACAAAGTAATTAAAATTATTACTATATTGGTCACTAAGTTTTAATATGTTATAATATTTATATAATAATAGGAATACAATATGTCAGGTGTAGTTGGATCAGGGGAAAGCCCGGTAAAAACATGTGCCGAAAGGGCTCAAGAGGCAGTGTCGAGCAAAGCCTTTAAAAAGGCTCTTGTCATTAGCGCATTGGTGTTATTAGTTCTTGCAGGGGGGTATTTTCTGGCTGCAGGTATAGTGGGAGCAGCAGCCCTTGGTCTAGTTGTCTCTATTTCATCAAAAGCTTTAATAGGAATGGGATCAGCATTAGTAGGTGTGCCAGCTTTAGGCGTTTTAGTTAATCGAGCGATGATTTCTCTTCATAACCAAAAATGGTACAAGAGAAAAAAAGTTGCAATTGAACGTGTAGTCTCTCAGTTAAAACAAATGGACTATTCTGACCGAATAAGAGAGAACGTAAGTCGAGTTTTGAAGAATGGAAACAATTTTGATCCTGATTTAGTTGACTATGTGACAGCTCAAGCTGTTGTAGATGATGCTAAAGTTGAGTTTAGTGGAGATTTGCTTTCTGAAGATCATACCCGCGAGGATAGGTTACCTGCTCAATTAACAGCTATTTCAAAAGCTGTAAACGACTTTAGACTTGAAGGTAGATTGTTATATTGTCAAGATAGTGAATTTGACTACGGTATACTAATGAGAGAGTTATACGCTCATGCAAAAGTAGATGATAAGCCGTATGAAAAGAATAAAGGTGATGTTTTTTCAGTTTTAATTATGTTCATGGCTAATAGAGCATTTAATCCATTTGAAAATAGTGAGTTAAATTCTACTTACCTTATTCCATTTGGTTTAGCCCCTGTAGTTAACAAAGAAGGCAGATCTTTTGATATCAAGCATTTATCTCAAGAGAGAGCTTTGTTTGAGGTTACTGGTGAAATCGGAATAGGGGATTCTACTGATATTAACATGGACGGTCGTTTTGATGATAAAGCAATAGTAAAATATAAGTTCAAAATGACCTATACGATTACAAAAGATCCAGATGGTGGCCCTTGTACAGTTGAAATCAAAAGAGATCTTCAGCGAATTTCTTGATGAGAGTCTTGATCTTTGGGGACAAAGATAAGTAGCCATATTGCAGTAATAAGGGCGAATCCAGCTGAAAATAAGAGGGGTAAATACATCGACACTCCAGCCACAATTCCACCTAGGCATGCCGCTACAATCTCAGCTAAAATAGTAATAGATTGATTAGTTCCTAGAGCTTCACCCTGCTTATCTTGGCTTACCCGATCTGAAATAATAAGCGAAGAGTAGGTCCATCCAATCGCTATACACATTCCAACAGGTATTAATGAGAAATAGAGTGCAAAGACTCCATTGAAGGTGAGAAGCAAGATGATACTGCACATTAATAAAATAGCGGCTAATACCATTGCGTTTCTAGGGTGCATATATCGAGACATAATAGAGTATAATAAAGGAGAGAGGCAAATGGGTATGGCTAAGTACGAAATCACTTCGCCAATATGTGTAGCATTAAAGCCGTACCACCATACTAATAAGACTGGGAAAAAACCAAAAAAGAAGAAAAACGAGAGAAACAAGAAAAAATTCGATAAGAAGATGTTGCGCAAATCAGATCTAAATAGGGCTGAAAAAATTGATCGTACAGTTCTGAGGAGTTGGAAAGTGTGTTGGTTAGGTTTCAGTGTCTCTTGAAACATAAATAGGACCAATACAAGCGCGATTGATACTAAAGCAGCGCAAATCCAAAAAGGTGTAGAATAATTAAACCAAGGAACTAGAGTGCTATCGGTTAATTTCCCCCCAATTAAAGGGCCGAGGATAAATCCAAGACTACTCACTGTTAATATAAGACCAAATTTTTGAACTTTATCCTTTTTCGATTCACTAATGTCAGCCATAGCGGCAGCTGCAATAACAGAGTTGCCTTCAAATAGGCCGCAAAAAAAACGACTAACAAATAATAGCCATAAATCTTGAATCACAATAGCTAAACAGGAAAGCAGATAAAAGGGAATGATAACAGCTAAAGTGAAAACAAGGATTTTTTTTCTACCGTAAACATCAGATAGTCGCCCTAAAATGGGGCCACCAAATAATTGACCAAGCGGGTATGTCGAAATAAGCAAACCTAAAAGCGTAGTACGCATTTCAGGAGAATACGCTTTAGAAACAATAGTATGGCCAGTTTTACTTAAAAACATGGGAGGGAATATGGGTAAGACGAGGGCAAAACCAAGATAGCCTAAAAATAAGACGATCAATATGGGAATAATCTGGCGAGCTTTACTATTAGTCATAATTTTGTTTTAGCGCCTTTAGAAAAAGTTTGCACCATAATTTTTATCTAGTTAAAATGGTCTATTCAAAAACCGAGGTTTTTTATGTACGACACAAAAAGAATTACGCGCGATAATATGCCGCCTGAAGTACATAAAAGGTATATTGATGACCAAATGGGTGAGATCCCTGCAACTTTTGCAACTGATAGTGTTATCTGGGATGATCAAACTTTAGCTCGCAGGCGTAATGATGGAAGAACTTGGCTGGAGTGGCTTTTTGATATTAGACCTTCTGAGCCGTTAGCAGAGTTTGAGCAAATTCCTGAAAGGCCAACTCCTTTTACTTCCTCATTAGTAAAGGGCATTCACTGGACCGATGTAATTAATATCTTAATTGATAAATTAGAAGACGAGAATTTATCTCATCTTGAAAGAGAGTTTGCTACTATTATTCTTGACTTACTTAAAGAAGGAAAAGAGAAAAATAGAGATCTTCACCATGCTCGATCTCATGGGCTTATCGCTGGCTAAGTTAGGTGTTTTGGTTTTCAGGAGGTGTTTTAGACGCTTCTGTAAGAACATCTTCAATCAACTCTTCAGTGGTTGGTTCTTCTTTTGTGTCTATAAGAATGTCTTGAATTAGCTCTTCAGTAAGTTGTGATTCTTTTGCCTTTTGAGTTTCAAGGTTGGTGATCACTTCATAGTCTTCAAAAGTATTAAGTATGTGAGGTCTGACAAATATTATAATATTACGTTTTTCTGACTCTTCTTCTTTTTTACTAAATGCGGCGCCAATCCAAGGGAGGCCGCCAAGGCAAGGAATGCCAGACACATTTTTCTTCTTTTTATTGCGCACCATACCTGTTAAAACAACAAAGTGAGTGTCTGGAACGTGAACTCTTGTTTGCATATTGGTTTTAGTGGTTTCTATACCACTTACTCTCTTTGAGTGTATCATATTGCGGTCATGAGCTTCAGAAATTTCTTCATGAATTTCCATGGTGATAATGCCATTATCTCCAATATAAGGGGTGATGCTTAATGAAGTTCCAATATCACGATATTCAATATTTGAAGTGGTTTGTTGAGATTGTCCTACTGTTTCTACTACGGATCCAGCGAAGGGGATATTGCGACCAACAAAAATCTTAGAGGTCTTGTTGTCTTGGGCAATCACTTTTTGATTAAGAACTATAGAAGTAGCATTATCTGTTTGAATGGCTGAGACTAAAGAGCCTAAAGAGAGAAAAGTGGTTCCTTTGTGAGTTATAATATCGCCAATTACTCCAAGACTAAAACCAGCTCCTGGTATGTGAGATATTCCCTGGAGACCTGCACCTACAATCGACTTCATCGTATTAGCAAAACCGGGTGCTCCTGATTGGTTGCTCATAGAGAGTCCTAACTTGTTTTTATATTGGGAGTTAGCGCTCCAATTCAAGCCAAACTCATGTCCTTTTCCTATATCAGTTTCCACTACCAGAACTTCTATGAAGACTTGCTTTTGAGGAGTATCTAAACTTTTTACAAGTGAGAGTAATTTAGGGATAGTTTTTGAAGTTCCAGAAATCACAAGAGAGTTGGTTGTTTTAATCCACTGCATTGAGGCGACAGCAGCGCCAAAATCGGGGTCGTTTCTTTGCGAGTTGGCAGCTAGTTGTTTGACCGCGGACAAAATTTCATCACCTTGATGGTATTGCAGTTTATAGACTGAAAACTTCTCATTGGGTGAAGGGGGTTTTGTAATAGCCTTGACTAACTTTTCTGATTTCTTTGAATTTTTATCAGGAGTAGTCTTGGCTGAAGCAACAGTTTTTTTTTCTGTTGATTTTTCTATGACAAATGATCCTTGCTTCCCCTTCACATTAAAGTTGTGATGTTTAAGCAAAGTGATCATAGAGCTTAAGATTTGCTTGTCCGAAGATTCTTTACCAGAAATAAAACTAACTTCAAATTGCAAGTCTTTGTCGTTAAAGATGAAATTAGATTTTGTAATCTTACTAACAAAGCGAATAAGTTCAGATGCTTTTACATTAGAAAAGTTGATCATGTGTTTTTCTAAATCACTACTCTCTTCAGCATTTAGCAATGGAGAGAGTATAAGAAGGAGGTAAAAATAAACTTTACGCATTAACTTTTTTCAATTTTGGTCATTAAGCAATAAACGAGTATAGCTTTAGTATTATTTTTTAAAAACTTAAAAGTTAATTTAATTTTATTGCCTTAACAAAGACTTAATAAATGAGAGGGTTTTTTCAAGAACTATAGTTTTAGAATCAGCTTGTTTAAAACCGTGCCCTTCGTTTTCAAATTCTATTAGCTCTGAGCTATGTTTAAAGATGTTGTGTAAATTAGTCGCTTGGGTGGGTGAGACTACTTTGTCTTTTAAGCCTTGGAATATGAGTAAAGAGCTTGATATTTGTTCGAAATGAGAGCTGGGACTTCTTTCAATGTATAGATCTTTTTGGTTTGGATAAGGGCCAATTAAGCTTTCTAAGTAATATTGCTCAAATTTATGAGTCTCTTTAGTTAACTCAATGAGGTCGGTCACACCATATAAGATTATTCCAGCTTTAAATAGAGTACAGCGGCTTAAAGCAGATAGTGCGGTTAGCCCTCCAGAGCTAGAGCCCATTATAAATATATTGTTTGGGTCAACTGTGTTGTTGTCAATTAGATTGGATGTGGCATCAATACAGTCAGTGACATCTAGCTCACCCCATTTATAGTTAAGCCGTTCTCTATATTGACGACCGTAACCTGTTGAACCGCTAAAATTAGTTTCTAGAAAAGCAAAACCCCTTGATGTGAAAAATTGAGTTTGTAAGTTGAGAAGTGGTGAGCAGCGACTCGTGGGCCCACTGTGACATTTTACTATCAAGGGAGGTTTTTCAATTCCCGCAGGCTTGTAAAAAAAAGAATAAATATGGTTGTTAAATCGGTTTTTTTGAGTAATAGCCTTAGGTGTTGTAATATTGGAGAATAAGGCAGGGGGCAACATAAGGGGAGGTTTTGAGTCTAATGGAAGTTCTAAGTGGATTAATTGAGGAAGAGATTGGCTGGATCCAGCAATCAAGCTTATGCAACCGTTGCAAACAGTCAACTTAGAAAGGGTGTTATATGGGAGAGGGTGTAATTGGAGTTTAGGAGTTTCAAGGTGAGTTGAAGCGAGTATGTTTTCTCCATTTTGAGTCCCGATCATAATAGCGGTATCATCTACAATTTCATATGAGCACTCTCCAACTTGCCAAATAGGCTCAGCAAAATCGGCATCAAATTTAAAAAGAGGGGCTTCTAATTTACCCGCTTCGTACAAATTCCAATATCCAGAGCGGTCCCACATAAAGTAGAGTTTTCCTTCTTGTGAAAACCTAGGTGATGAAGCGCTTGTTTTAGGGCAAGCACAAACAGATTGAATACAAACGAGGTTTCCAAATTGATCTAGTTGTGAAGTGTGAACTCGGGATTCATCCCATTGCATATGAGGGTGATCCCATTCTACCCAGGCGATTTGATCGTTGTGAAGGGTGATTGAAGAAACAAAGTCGCTGTTTTCAGCAATTGTAGTTATCGACTGCTGTTCAATATTTATTCGAACTAAATTATTTGAAACATGGGTGTTATGAGTTTCGCAAACAGCAAAAAGTTGGTTTCTTTTCTTATCAAAGCGCAAGTCACCAAAACGCATAGAATCGTGATGAAAGATTAACTTGGGTTCGCCATTAATGATTTCATAAATACCTGGATTGTTATTTGAACTTACAAAGAAAATTCGACCATTGCTCACTTCTAATGCGCGGCCACCATATTCATGGATGCTACACCCAACTGAAAATTCGCTAGGTAAGATTTCAACTACTTTGTCATCAGTTTTACACATGATAGTTGTTCGCCCCATTTCTTTTGGGCGCATTTCAAGGTAATAAAGGGAAGGGTGATCAAATTCTAATTGGGTAATGATGGCAGAAGAAGAGGTTACAGCCTCAATTGGGAGTTCCATTTTTATTGTTCTCTTTTAATTTGTTGTACTTGAGCGACTTGCCTTTTGCTAATTCAACAGGGTATTTCTTTGCTGTTTTTTTTAGTTTGTCAAGGCCACATTGGGGTAAATCGATATTGAGTTTACTTGCTATTAAAACAAGGCAGTTTAAGACATCGCCTATTTCTTCTTTTATGTTTTTAAGAGTTTCAGGGTCTTGGAGGTGTTTATCGTCTTGAGACCAGATAAAATGCTCTAATAGTTCAGCCGATTCACAAGATAGTTGAGTCACCAAATTTCTAACAGAATGAAATTGATCCCAATCTCTATCTAGAACAAATTTTTTGAGTTCTCTTTCAAGTTTACTTAACATATCGCTTGCCTTTACGTAGGGAGAAAAATGCAAGTATAGATATTAAAAGATAAAATGCGATTAGAATTGAGAGTTCTTTCCATAAGTGTAGTTCATTTTGATTTAACATTGCATGACGCATTCCCTCAATCAAATAATAAAGGGGATTAAACTGAGCTACTTTTTGCCAAAAAGGAGAGAGCATTTCTAAAGTGAAGAAAACACCACCCAGATAAATCAGGGGGGCGAGAATAAATGAGCCGAAAACTGTAATTTGTTCAAAAGTGCGGGCAAAAATGGAAACAGACAAAGCTAGTGTAGAAAAACAAGCGCCACCTAGTAAGATAAAGGCTATGGTGAAAAGAGGGTGTGCAATTAAAAGGGGTTTTCCTAAATAAACGTAAGAAAAGAAGAGACCGACAAAATAGGTTAAAATGGTGATTATTACACCTCTACACACGGAAGCTGCAACGGTTGCAATGATTATTTGAGGTTTAGAGAGGGGGGCGACTCTTAAGTCTTGAAGCTCGTTAACATATTTAGAGGAAACGATGGAGCCGGAGGTATTGTCGTAGGTGCCACGAATAACATTCATCATAATCATTCCAGGAATTAGGAATTCAAGATAGCTATCACCAATTGGGGCTTTTATAAATCCTCCGAGCCCGATTCCAAAAATTATTAAATAGAGAGAGGAATTAATAATAGGTGATCCTAAAGTTTGAATAGGGAGAGACATAAACCTTTTTACTTCTCTTTGAAACAGTCCTAGTATTTGTATGAGCCAAATCATTTGGAACCTTTTGAAT
Source organism: Candidatus Amphrikana amoebophyrae (assembly GCA_030408475.1). Lineage (GTDB taxonomy): Bacteria > Chlamydiota > Chlamydiia > Chlamydiales > JACRBE01 > Amphritriteisimkania > Amphritriteisimkania amoebophyrae. The sequence goes on along the minus strand of JAUHQG010000010.1, from coordinate 102,342 downwards.
TTAAGATTGAAGTAAAGATGTTTTCAAGTTGACCTTCTTGAATAGAGATGTCACTAAAAGCTGAGTTACAAAGTTGTAAGTCACTAAGTAATGTAGATAAGGTAAAGTTTTGAGGGGCATGAAAAATAAGCAAGGCGTTTGTCTGGGAGTGTAGATAGGGGTGATTGATGGAAGCAAGTGGGGCTGAGAGCATTACTGAGATAATACGAATACCCATAGAGTCGATTAGTTCTTTAGTTGAGGCGAGTTTAATTAAAGAGCCGTTTTGAATAATTCCAATTCGATCACATAGTTTTTCAGCTTCTTCTAAATAGTGAGTGGTCAGTAGAATGGAAGCTCCATCATTTTTTAGAGTTAAGATTAGATCCCAAAGACTATGCCTTAGCTCTACATCAACGCCAGCAGTAGGTTCATCGAGTAATATGAGTTTTGGCTTATGAACAAGAGCTTTAGCAATAAGAAGGCGCCGTTTCATCCCACCGCTCAAGTGGGAAACTAACTTATTGCGATGTTCAAAAAGATCTAACTTGTGCAACAGGTATTCAATGTGGGAATTTGCGTGTCGAACGCCGTAGTAAAGAGAGTGAAATTTTAAAATTTGCTTAACTGAGAAATAGCTATGATGGATTAACTCTTGAGGGACGCATCCAAACTTACTTTTAGCTAAATTAGGGTGGTCTATATTGTTTTTACCAAAAATTTCTATAGAACCTTGTGTGGGCTCTTCTAAAGTTGTAATACAAGATATGGTGGTGGTTTTCCCAGCGCCATTTGGACCAAGTAGGCCAAAAATCTCACCTGGTTTAATGGAGAAAGACAAGTCATTGACTGCAACGAAATCGCCATATCGTTTCGTTAGATTATTTATTTTTAAAGGTGGCATATTCATATTGACAGTGTAATAGGGGGGTTATTTTTTATCTAGTATCAAATGTCCAATATCAGAAACGAAAAGAGCTGAAAGAGTGTAGTGAATAGAAAGGGTGTGAGTATGATAAAATTCAATGATGGGGTGAAAAGAAAAGGTGTGATTATAGATAAAAGTATAGATTAGAAAGAAGCACCCGCAAATCCACCCAATCCGAGTCAGTGTGCCAATGATGGGGATGTGCGATATCCCTCTATGAGAGAATAACATGCTATAAGGTCTAAAAGGGAGAGTCATTACTCCTCTTAAAGAAAGCAGTTTTATTTTATTAGCTATATCGGCATCGGGTGTCATAAAGCATGTAGCGTATGTGAAAGTTCCTATATAGAGAAGTAAGTTAAATCTAGATGGGACAAAGAAATAGAAGACCGAAAGTGTTGAAAGGGGAAGAAGAAAAAAGAGGTTAAAGAGGGTGTGTGATCTATAATTTGACACAACGACCTCAAGTTAAAGACGTTGAGTTTGCTTTAAATGGAGTGTTACGGGGTCAAATTTTTGTGGTGACTGGATAGACTTCTGCCAATTTTTAATCCCTTCTGTAACTGAAATTAATAAGGTCTCATAATCTTTAGGATTAGTAAACTGGTAAAGGTATCCTAGGCACAAAACGTCATGGTTGTTAAGAAGTGAGGAGGTGAGGTCATTTGAGTTAATGCCGCAGTTTTCGATGCTATTAAAGATAATGTCTTTGAAAGATGGACTCATGGATCCGAGCATTAAAATGAAATAGTTATCAACAATTTGCATTTGCATGAAATAAGGTTGTTGGGAGTAGTCGTGTTCAGTGAGTTGGATAAGCATCATGAATTGCTTTTTCAGAATAATAGGGGGCAATACTGATTGCATGTAGATAGGTTTCAGAGAGTAGAAATAATTTTCTATAAGAAAGTTATTTGAAATATCTTCTTCTAATAATAGTTTAGTTAGTTCGCCTAAAGCTTCATTTTGTTTTGAAATCATGCCGCCGTTATAATCCCTTATATCACCTAATACGCTTGATAAACTATCATACACTACTCGACGTGCTTCATACAAGTCTAAAGAGAAATCTTCTCTTAAAAAGCGTTGTTTTTCTATATGAACTTCGAAAACATTAGCTTCTTTAGGGTATTTTTTTCTTAAAAGGCCCATTGATCTTACTTCGTGATTTTCGATTCGAATTCCTTCTGGACAATTAGAAAGAAGAAACTTGAGAGGGCGGTCATTCCCGCGTAATAGGCGGGCCATTACTACGATAAAAGAAAGGGAGTTATCAGTTTGCTTTAAGAATGAAATAATAAGTTGAGGGATATCATGAACATATTTTAGTTGGTTGCTTAGAACTAAAATATTACGCATTACTTCTTCTTCATTCTTCTGAATAAAAATAGGGTTAATGACCGTTTCAATTCGAGTTTTAACTTCAGTGGGCAGCTTTTGTTTAATCATGGCTATTTCAAGCGAAGTAAATGGAGTGGAGTCGATTTTTTCTATTTCTATATAGAAATTGCGAACTGAATCGGCTCTTCTGCTTTCGAAATAAGAGTCTTGAACTTTCCTTGCGAAGGGTAGTATAGCATTAATGGCCTTTGCGAGATGACGTTCTTCAAAAATTTCATTTTCGCGCAAAATATTAAGGCTAATGACAAGTCCTAAAACAGGATGGATGTTGTTATTGTCTTTGATCTTAGTTTTAAGAACTTTTAGGCTTAAGTGGCGTTGATTGGGGTGTAATATAGCCGAGTTAGCAACAGTTTTTCTAAATAGGTAGATATAAGCAATAATTCTAGTGAGGTGTTTACTGTCTCTATAGGCGATAAAGCTCTCTTTTAGTAGTAATAGCCCTTCATGAAGTTCATTAAAAACGTCACGCTCAAAAATTTGAGGGCGCAGTTCTAAAAGTGGAGCAATTTGTTCTTTAATGGAAGAAACTTGTTTTTCTGCTAAAATTTTGACTAAAAATTGGTGGGATTGGTCGAAGATGGTTTCATCATGAACTTGCTTGGGTTTCCCTAAAAGTGAGGCTATGTTTTCTTGAATGATCATCTTTTTTTGATCGAGCGTCAGGTTTTTTTGAGCTACGATTTTTCTAGCATGGGTAACAGATAAAATATTGAGCTTAATTTGATCCATTAAATTATCTAAGTTATTTTTAATCGCATTAAAATCGTTCTCATTTTCAGCTTTTAAAAAAAGTTCATGAAAAAAAAAGCCAATTCCTGGGTAGCGAACAAATTCAAAGGCCATTGAATTTACGCTTAACAAAGGGAGTTGCTTTCCAGGAACAAGCCATCGGCTGACTACATCACTTACAAATCGACCCATACCATGAGTGAGTTCAGAAAAAGCGAGGAACTTCATCGAAATGATATAAGGGGCAGTTTTTCCAAAGGAGGTATATATAAGAGGGAGCTCTGTTCCGATTTTTCCGAAGAAAGCTCGTGTTGCATCTTTGTCGTTGGGGTCTGGCGCTTTTTCAAGAACTGACTTAGGGATCATCAAGCGAAGAGAAGATTCAAGAGACTTAACAAAAAACTCTAGGCCTTCCTGAACTTCAGGAGGGCTTTCAAACTGTAGCTTTATCTGAAGAAGCTCGTCGTTCATGCTTTAAATTATGGGTTAAAAATGTAAAGATAATGATAAACATTGTATTTGTAAACAATAAAGATTTTATCAAGTTATTTTTTTTCCACTTGGTTAAGATAAATACCGCCGGTTGGGTTTGATTGAATATTGTAAACCGTTGGTTTGTACATGTAGGTTGACTTAGGATGGTATAGAGGAATTACGGCTCGATTTTCGATTAATATTTGCTCAGCAGTTGACAGTGACAGTTTGCGCTGTTTTTTGTCTTTAATATAATGTGAACTATCTAAAATAGCAGAGAAATTATCATCGTGAAAGCTCGGGTAATTTTTCATTGAGTTTTCTTGATTAAAGCGTTCAAGAATGTTTAAAGGGTCATAATATTGTGCAAAGCAAGAACAAATAGCAATATCATATGTTTTAGTTGTGAGATTGTGCATTAAAATCGGATGACTGAAAGGGCGTATTTTTAATTGGATGCCCAAATTTTCAAAAATTTGGTTTTGTATAATTGGGGCTACTTTGCTCAGTATATCGTTGTTGGTAAAATAGAGAGTAAGGTTGTTAAAATCTTCAATTGTGTAGTCTAGTTCTTTTTGAGCTAATTTTAGGAATATTTTGGCTAACTTTGGGTTTGGGTATTCAACTGAGAGGTGTTTAGAGTCATACAGTTTAGGAGGGACCATCCCATGAGCAATTGAGTCACCTAGTTGGGTCACTTTTTGAACAAGTACTTGTTTGTCAATAGAGTGAAATATAGCTTGTCTAAAGTTGTAATTACTAAAAGGGGGGTGTTTGAGGTTAAAAGAAATAAAAGTGGTTCCACAAAGAGCTTGGGTGTGAAATTGTTCAGTTTTTCGCAGTTCAGTAGCGATTTCAGTGGGTATAGAAGAAAATGGTGTTCCGATGAAATCAAGTTCACCTAGTTCATACATTTGGTAGGCAGTCATTTCATCTTGAACAAGGGTAATGTAAATTTCTTGGAGTGTGACATTTTTTGCATCCCAGTAATTAGGGTTTTTCTTTAATCTGAGATAATTGCCTTGTTTGTATTCACTAATGGTGTAAGGACCAATTGAATTAGATCCAATCGAATCATGCTCAAGGTTTGCTTGGATAGGGAATAAACTACAAAATGAAATCATCTCTAAAAATGGAGGGGTCGGTGTGTGAAGGGTGATGATGAGGGTTTTAGAATCGGGAGTAGCAATCCCAACATCAGAGAGTGGGCATAACCCTTCTTTTGCTTTTTGGGCATTAAGAATGGGGTATAGTAAAAATGCGTTAGGAGCTAAGAAATTGGGGTCCAGAGTTGAGGTCCAGCTTTTTGCAAAATCATATGAGGTTAAAGGGGTGTTGTCACTCCATTTAGTATTACGAAGTTTAAATGTGTAGACAAGGCGATTTTCAGATATGCTAATCTCTTTTGCTAAACCATTAGCGGCTACAGCGCTTGGAATGCACCTGGTTAGTCCTTCACAAATATAAAACTGAAGTGTAGCAGTAACAAAATCAGCTGCTTTTCTTGGGTCTAAAGTTGCTGGATCAGAAAGAAAGTTAACCTTAAGGGGTGTGGTTTTTTTTGGGTGTTCGATTTTTTTACAGCCCACAATGCAAGTGAAGGTAAGTAAAAGAAAGAGAAGTTTATTCATGCTCATTGCCAGTTGTGATACTATTGATGTGAACAGAGCCAATTGGCGAAATATGAAGCCCTTTAATTCCAGGTTGAACCATGTAAGGCATATTGAAGTGGTAAAGAGGTGAAATGGGCAGATCGTCATTCATTATTTGAGTGGCTTCTTTATATAGAAGATATCGTTCATTGATATTAGGTAGTTTAATCGCCATTTCTAAAACTTTAGAGTATTTTGTATTTTCCCATCCTGGGTAATTCTTTGTATTCCCTTTCCATGCAAAGCGGGATAATAGATCCATTTGGTCGTTATATTGAGCAATGGCTTTACATAATACGAGTTGGTAGTTGCGAGAGTAAGCCTTTTCTAAATAAAGCATGAAGTCCACTTCTTCTAGCTTCACTTGTAGACCTAGGCAATTGACAAGTTGATCTTGAATTGCTTGGGCAATTTGTCTCTCAGGTTCGCTATTGACAGTTGTTAAGGTTATGGGGGGGATATCAAAGGCGGAAATTTTTAATTGCTTCAATCCTTTCATGAAATATTCTTTAGCTAGCGCTTCATCGTGAAAGTCTTTTTCAGAGTACTTTTCTTCTTTTGGAAGTAAAATGGGAGGGATTAGGCTGGTTGCTACTGTTTCGTCTAATTCAGTCACATTTTTTATGAGAGCGTCTCGATTAATAGCATGATGAACAGCTTTTCTTATATAAGAGTTGTTGAATGGGAAGCTGCTTAGGTTAAAAGAGATAAATGAAGTAGCCGCTATAGGTTTAAACTGGATTTGATTGGTTTTTTTTAAATGAATTAAAGCGTCATGAGGAATTGATGAAAAAAATAGCCCTAAGATATCAATTGAGCCTTGATTGAAAAGCTCTAGAGCGGTCATCTCTTCATGAACAAAAGAGATATTGATTTGATCAATATTGATTTCACTAGGTTGGTAATAGTAAGGGTTTTGTTTTAAAATGAGTTTATCTCTGATTTTACAAGAACTCACTCTAAAGGGTCCACTAGAGATTAATTCTTTTGAAATATGTTCGGCGTGATAGGGGAGGTCCCCTGCTCTCGGTGAGTAAGCGGGAAAAAGGGGGCAAAATGAGGTCAGTTCTAAAAAATAGGGTGTTGGGGACTCAAGTTGAACTATTAAAGTGTGGTTATTTGGGCAATGGATGCCCACTTGGTCAAGGGGTAGTGCCCCTTTTTTAGCCTGCTCAGCATTCAAAATAGGATAGAGTAAATTGGCATTAGGGGCTGGAAACTCTGGAGTTAGCATATCTTTCCATGAGCGCTCAAAATCTTTAGCTATTATTCGTTGCCCGTTACTCCAGTAGGCGTCTTTTAGTGTGAATGTGTAGGTTAGGAGGTCTTTTGAAATCTCAATATGTTTAGCGAGGGCTAACTTTGTCGATGAACCTGGGGAGTGGCTTGTGAGTCCTTCAAATAACATAAAAAGCATGGTGCAAGATATAGGGTCAGAGCACCGCCTTGGATCTAAGGTTGGAATGTCATTTGAGAAATTGAGGTTTAAGATTCTTGGAGCGGGCACCTTTTCTTGAGGTGTTGGCAACTGTTTTTTGCAAGAAACACAAGAAAACGAGAGGCAAAAGATAAGTACGCTAAGGTAAAATTTCATGTAAATCTTCCTCAAAATTTAGATAAAACGATAACTTCTTTATAAATTCTTTGCAAGTTGTAAAATTTTAGTAGATTTTATCTATTATATTTGGCAGTGTGGAAACTCAACTTTTTTTAGTTTTAGATATGAATACTTTTGCACTCACCAGGAAACGAAGCAATATAAAGGTGCTAGCGCTGTTAGCATCTACTTCTGCTCTTTCCATGATATTGCTAGATTCTGCTACATTTCCTTTAGCATTGCCCACCATTCAAAGTGTTCTGAATTTAACTAGCTTTCAGGTGCAGTGGCTTTTAAATGCTTATTTTTTAACGACAGCAGCCTTGGTGATCGTAGGTGGAAAGGTTGCAGACATTATAGGCTATCGTAAAGCTTTTGTATTTGGTCTTGCTATGTTTGCTTTATCTAATGTAGCAGTTGGAGTTTCTACATCTTACTTGCCTATGATAATTTGTCGTATTATTCAAGGGATGGGAGCTGCTTTAATTGGCCCCATTGGGTTTGCTATTCTTATAGAAACTTTTGCCCCTAAAGAAAGGGGGAGGGCAATTGGGATCAGTGCTGGTATTGGCTCAGTTTTTTTAACTCTTGGGCCGTTAGTAGCGGGATTTTTAGTAGAGTTTGTTGATTGGCGCAAACTGTTTTTCTTATTCTTGCCTATTGCAACAGTAGGAATTATCTTAACTTATATATCAGTAAAAGAGCCCAAACGTAAAAATGAACAAATTGATTTCATCTCTTTGATTATGATCATTTTAGGTATATTTTTTATTGTGTTTTCTTTGATGCAATCGAGAGTTTGGGGTTTAAATTCTGCTCATTTTTATACTGGTCTAGCCATTGGCCTATTTTTTATTCTACTTCTTATTTTGCGTAATAAGGGGAGAGAAAATGCATTTATTGATTTTTCTATCTTCAGAAATAGGCATTTTCGTATCGGAGTATTAGTCTCTTTGCTTACTTGGATGGTAATGGTTAATCCCATATTTTGGTCTATTTTTTTACAAAAAGGGCTTTTTTACTCTCCAGTTGAAACAGCCACATACTTAATTATTTCTACTCTACCTGTTTTATTCACTGCCCCTGCATCGGGATTAATGGCGGATAAAAAAGGGGCCCAACTTCCTATCTACTTAGGTTTGTTTTTTGTTCTTATTTCTGTTTTCCTCATGATGCTCTTCTCACTTTTCCATACCATCTTTTTTCTCATTTGCGCTCTATTTACTTTTGGAATTGGTACCTCTCTTATTTTCACTCCTGTTGGTAACATTGCTCTTGCTAAAATCCCTGCTGCTCAAAGAGGCTTAGCTTCTGGTATATATAATACAATGCGATTTTTAGGTTCAGCCTTCGGTGTTGTCATTTTAGGTTATATTAGCTTTCACAGTAGAGAAGAAACTTTTTCGCGCCTTATTGCTCAATCACCGCAAATTCAAGACATTACCTTCAAGCAAGCTCATAAAATTGTCCATTATTTGCCAGATACCATCGATCCTCTACTTCTTTCTTCATACAAAAATTTAGTTACAACCTCTTCTTTTGCAGCCTTTTCGGCAGTTAATATTTGTACTGGGTTTATTGTAATTATTGCTCTGTTGTTGACTTTAGTTTACTTGAAAGACTATAGAGAGGGTAATTAATAGTTTAATTTTGGTGTCATAATGAGGCGTTTAATTTGTGTTGCATTGCTTTTTGTATCAACAGTTGCTTTTTCTAAAGAATTTGAAATTAAGGATCATTTTAGATTAATTGGTTCGAATACTTCTTTACCCTTGCAAATTGTTCCGCTTAAGCAAACACCTGCTCCAAATTCTATGCATATTCGCATAGTATTTCCTCAGGATAGAGCGTTTGAAAAGTCATCAAATATAAGATCACAAGTAAGAATTTTAGGGTTTCCTTTAGGGGTTCGTACTCACAACTCTTCTATTCCTTCACTAAGGGAAAACCCCAATGGTCAAACAGTTCGAGTGATGATCGATAATCAACAACCTTTTACTCTAACTTTAGGCGCTGAAGATTCGGAAGAAGCAAACTTAGATGTGTTTAGAAAATCGCTAAATTTTAGGTTGCCAAAAGATATACCTGAAGGTGAGCATGTAATGAGAGTTTATCCAGTGTTATCATATGGAGAAACTATTAAAAAGCCTCGTAATTTTGATGCTACCACTTTTTATAAAGGTAGTCGTAAGCCAACTATTCAACAAGATTTAAACAAGCCTTATCTAACTTACAATGAGCCTTATGGCGAGTATAAGTTGAAAAATGCAAATGATCCTATCTTACTTGATTTTTATATCTCGAATTGTTCTTTGGGTAGAGAATTATATAAAGTTCAAGTGACCATCAATGGTGAAGTAGTTGCTAAATTATATCAATGGACCCCTTACTTAATATATGGCTTAAGCAAGGGATCGCATAGCGTTGAGCTAGAGCTGTTAGGTCCTAATAATGAGCCTGTTCCTGGAGCATTTAATCATGCGAAGCGAGAAATTATTATTCAGTAATATTCTCGCTTTGCTAAGCGTTTTTTACGCTGCTTTTTTAAACTCGTTTATATCGACACTCTCTTCAATTACCTGTTGATAATCAAACGATGCAAAGGAAATCAAGAATCTATCTATATACTGCCTTAGCGATGCAATTGAATCACACTCCCACATGATCCATACTAGTTTTTTGTCCGAAGAATTCCAGGAATAAAGAATGCTGCATCCACTAGGAAGGCGTGGCGTTGCTTTATTTAAGTGTTCCCAAAAAGATTTATTGTTCTTAAGTCTACATGTCATTAAGTAGCGCATATTATACCCTCAATTATATTGCCTCTTAACTGCATATTAACAAATATATTAATTATTTATATAAATTATCACATTAATTTGTTATTAATAAGGTAATAAGAGATGAGGTTTATTATGGCACAACATGCTCATAAGGAAGAATTTACAATACTAGAGGCTGTAGACAACTTAACTAGTATGGCAGACATTGATATAGACGATGTTATGACTAAGGGAAGAGCTGCTTTAGAGGTGTTAAGAGAGACGGCTAGATGGCTTGACATTGAAGATCGTGACCATACTAAAGCGTTGATAAAGAAGACGTTCAATGTTGTGCATGACTATATGAAGCATGTGATTACTAAAGATGCCAAAGCATTGAAAGATGTCGAAGTTCAAAAGGGGATTCGAGCTATTATGGGGCTCACAAAAGCCGCGGCATCAAGAGTTGATGACTTATATCGGGTGCTTGAGCCTAGAGCAAAAGAAAAGAAAGCTGTTGAATACGAAGAGTATAGGTCTTTATCTGGTTTTTATCAAAAACAGGTGATTGAAAAATTCAAGGAAGTGCTTGAGAAAGAAGAAGCATGGATGAATGACATTCCCGATCTTGAACAATTTGACGATAACTATACATTAAAAATCAGAGATATTGAAGAAGTTAAAAGAGACCAGGAATACGAGCTTTTTTATATCAGAAAGGAAAATGGACGAACTTTTTTTAGTAATAAACTTTTACGAAATTTGAAATTGGTTACCGATTTTGATGAGATGATTTCTGAAATTGTAGGTGATGACCCGCTTATTTATTCGAAAGTTGTACAAGATAAAGATGCTTATATAACTGCTAATGAAATACTTGAATCTATAAAGACGGAGTTAGATCACTTTGTTACGGTTGCAAAGCTTCATAAAGAACATGGTTTAACGCAAACAATATACAAAGCACTAATGGCGTTAATGGCTGCTGCCAATAGAGAGAATTTGATTAAAGAGAGACGTGGAAAGAGTTGTTTGGGTTACTTTAGAGACTTCCATGTTTTTTTGCGTCATATGATCAATCATGAAGACTATTTAAGATATAGTACAGGTGAGCAAAAAGAGAGTGGGTATGAAAAAGAGGTCGTTCATATAGTTCATACTCTTTGCGGCAACTTTTTCTTACATAGCGGTGATCAGCTTGGATCAGTTGAGTTTATACGTGATATGCTTAAGCGCGGTCAGATGAAAGACTCGCCTAAGCACCAGTTTTCTATTTGGACTTGGATATTAGATTGTTACGACTCAGTTCACCATTTGTTGAAACACTACCCAAATGGTCCTTTAATGAAGACAATCGATATTTTTAAGGATAAAGAGTATAAGTATGGTTACTCTCCAATGGACTATGATAACTATCCATATAAGTTATTTAGGTTCAAATCAAGTGAGTTAGACTGCACTTGTATTAAACTTCCGTCCCCAACCAGGCAAAAAGTAATCAATCAAGCGTCAGTGGTTGAGGAGTTTAAGGGGTTTATGAGACATTTGTCTGATGGAGACCAAAAAAAGCAGCTCTTGATTTTCAATTTGCAAGATAGAACATCTTGGAAGGGGCATGCGAGATCGGATACGATTGAAAAATTACAAAGTGAAATCGAATTAAAAGAGACCCTTTTAGTGGTATCACTGGCTAAACATACTCAGTTTTATCACCAAGCTGAAGAATATTTAATGAATAATGATGCTACATCATTTATGGACATTTTAATAGAGCAAATTGAGCAAGGAAAGCCTTGTGGATTTTACTTTCCGCCATCATTAGACAGGGAAGAAATCCTTCAATTTTCTAAAGATGCGATAGTTCAAATTCACGATTTGTTTTTCAATAAGAAGAATGTTTTGACTAGAAAAAATAGGCTCGATTTTATTGAGATTTTCTATCAATTTTTAGAGATGAAGATAATTTTCATGTGTAAGCCTTCTTATATTAGTTACTCTTGTAAAGATGGGGTCGATATAGGTTCTACTTCAACTTTTGGTCTTTATGGCTTTTTAAAGCTTATGCACACTGATTTAAATTGGAGTGAAGAGGAAAAAGACCTTATTTTGAGGATGATTTTTGCGCCAGCGCTACTTGTGCGGGAGAGAAATGTTGAAATTCAGCGCCTTTCTCGCATCGTGAGTGTATTGGCTTTGATTAACTCTGAAATTGATGTCGATAAGATAGCATTTGCGAAAGCTGTAAAAGAGTTAATGAAAGCGATAGATATTAAGGACTTAGAGATTTATCCTGCTAATTATTAAGAACCAATTGCACTCATGTACCGGTACATGAGTGCAAAGTTAGTTTAAGGTGAGGTCTTCAGGGATCATTGAAAGAGACTTGTATTTGCCTCCCATATCGCGTAAAATAGTTTGCCACATCTTTTCTGGAGCTACTTCAAATAAGTAGTGAGCGCTGGCAGGAAATGAGTACCAGCTCCCTTCGAGAAATTCTTTCTCTAATTGTCCTGGATTCCATCCAGAGTATCCAAAACAGAGCATTAATTCTTCAGGGCTATGTTCAATAATCTTTTCTAAAAAATCGAGATCTCCTCCTAAAAAGATATCTTCAGACACTTGGAGGGTTTGATCGGGGATAGAGGGGCTTTTATGAAGGAGCATCATTTGCGATGGTTGCATGAGTCCGCCAGCTCTTGGCGTTAGTTGATCGATAACTGGAAACTCAGATTCATGCAACATGGACTCTAAGTTTTCAACTTCAAAAAGCTTATTCACAGCTAGACCGAAAGAACCAGCAGGGGTGTGATCGCAAAGTAACAGCACACTTCTTTTATAGAAAGGGTGGTTTATCTCTGGGCTAGCTATTAATAACTGACCTTTATGAAGAGAATCGCCTAATATTTGCTCATCCATTTAATTCTCACACTCACATTGATCTTTTAAAGCTTCCATTAAACCTTGATTATATAATCTTAGATTTTCATACATAACATCCACTTGCCTCATCATATCGGAAAAATCCTTTCGGAAGGCTGGGGTTTGCAATATACGTTGTCTATTTTCATGTGTCTCAGCTTTTTCTATCAGCATAGAAATTCTTCCCATTGCTGTATTGATTAGATCGACTTGATTTTCAAAGTATTGCTCGAACTGATCAGGTGTACTTACAGAGTTCAAAAAGGCTGCATATTTAGTTCTTGTTCTTTGCCACTGCTTATTCATGTTAAACATTAATCCATACTGATTAATATCATTCATCGTGGTATCAACTTTACTTAAAATGGCATTGACTTGAAGGTATGTTGTGTCATCAGCAAATAATTTGCCGATCGTCCCTTTTCCTTTAGAAACATCAGATACGATTTCACGAACTGAGATACTGGCATTTTTTAAATTGTCAATTAAAACGCCTGCATTTACAAATGTTTGTTCATTTTCTAAGGTTTCGATCGCATCTCGAGCAAGCTCCATTGTATCAGCAAAATTATCGGTGGCTCGCTTCACTCCCTCAACTAAATCAAGTTGATTCACTCTATTCATAGTAGTAGCAACGCCAGACATTGCATTGCCAAAAGAAGAGACAGCCTCACTTAAAGAATCTTCGTTTCGATCAAACCAAGAGACAATTTTATCTACTGCCACTCCAATTTTTTCAGACAAATCACCAAGTTCAGTAAAAGCACTTTGGAGTGGATCTATAGATTGAGCATAAACAGGGGTTTTGGAAGTGACAAGTTGTTGAACCACATGTTTAGGGGGTGATCTAGGGATGATAGCAATTGATTTATCTCCCAGTAATCCTGAGGTTTGAACGGTAAATTCATCTGTATTGTAGACTTTTAGATGGGAGTCGACACTTAATATAAGTTGGTAGTAGTAAACATTGCCCCATTGATCGACAGGTTGATCTCTAGCATCAGGAATAGTTTCTATTTGACGCACTTCTCCTACTGGTTTACCTGCAAAAACAACGCGAGTTCCAACAGCGATGCCATTAATATTAGAGAAGCGAACTACAAAAGTTTGTTTTCCATCCCCGACAGAGGGTTCAATAAATAGGATGATTCCTACAATTAACGAGCAGGCAATTACCACAAATAGGCCAATTAACATGTTCTTTATTTGCTCATTCATACTTTTTTCTCCTAAACTCAGCGGGGTCTGTGCCTACTATCTCTCTTAATGCTTTAATAGTCGGATGGTTAATTTCTATAAAGACTTCTGGCACATCTAAATGAACTATTTTGCCATCCTCTACTAAAGCAAGGCGATCTCCAACCACTAGTGCCGATACGATATCATGGGTAACTACGATACTGGTCGCTTTTAATTCACGCTGGGTTTTGACAATCAATTCATTAATTTGCATCGAAGTAACGGGGTCTAGCCCTGTTGTTGGCTCATCATATAATAGATAGGCAGGGTGATAAACGATGAGTCTGGCTAATCCGGCTCTCTTTCTCATACCGCCGGACAAGTCTGATGGCATTTTATCTTGAGTTCCTTCGAGGCCTACCATTTCTAAAGCGGCAGCTACTTTGTCTTTGATTTCTCCTCGAGAATATTTTTTCCCCGTCTTAGGGTTTCCATGTTGCACGAGATGAAATGCGGTATTTTCTTCAATATTCATTGAATCAAAAAGGGCGGCACCTTGAAAGAGCATTCCCATATGTTTGATGGAACTATATAATTTTGAAGGTTTTAAAGCGGTAATATTAGTATCATCTACCATAACATAACCAGAATCTGGTTGAGATAATCCAAGTATATGCTTGAGCAGCACACTTTTTCCAACTCCAGACTTTCCAACAACGACTAAAGTTTCGCCGGTTTCAATCTTGAGATTGAGTCCCTTCATTACTTCATGTGGCCCAAATCTCTTGTAGAGATCGACGACTTCAATCATGCTAGCCACCTATTAATTTCAGATTTTAAAACGTTGAGCCCCATGGTTATCAAGAAGTTAGAGATTAAAATACAGGTGTAGCAAATAACAACTGAAGTTGTGGTTGATCGACCAACACCAGCAGCGCCACCTTGAGTTTTTAAACCTTTGAAGCAGCAAATAGTGACGATTAGAACTCCAAAGACAACCGATTTGATAAGGCCTACTATACAATCGAATGGACTTGTATAATGTTGCATGGGATCGAAGTAGTTTACTGGGGACATCTTAAAGAAATAGACAGCAAGAAGATATCCGCCAAATATTCCCATGACAATGCTAAAAACGGTTAATAGGGGAAGCATTATAGTTCCCGATAAGAATCTAGGAGCGATCAAATAGCGAAGGGGGTTGATCGACATCGATTGAAGGGCATCTATTTGTTCAGTCACTTTCATGGTGCCAAGTTCTGCGCACATAGCGGCTCCAACGCGGCCCGTTACCATAAAGGCAGTGAGAACAGGGCCGAGTTCTGTGATCATAGCTTTTCCTACCATAATACCGGTAGCGCCGGCTAACCCTTTGTCGCTTAGTTGGTAAAACGATTGTGCAGCCAAAACAAGTCCAGTAGAAAAGCCAGTCATGGCGACAACAGGTAAGGAGAGGACGCCAATTTCGTATAGCTGTTCTCTAATGGAAGACCACGGAGGTGGCCGTTTTATGCAGGCAACAATAACATCAAGAATGAGTATAATATACTCACCCGTAGTGATTAAGAATTTTAGCCGTTTTTTAAGGAGCTCCATAATTTCGCTTTTTACTGCAAAGCTCAATTGTATGCAACAAGCTGATTTTAAAACTTACTGAATGTCTATGGGGAAATGAATAAAATAAGGTAGCAAAAATAAGAAAGAAAAAAAAACCGCAAAAAAGATAGGCTATTTTGCGGTTGAAAAAGATAGGCTATTTTGCGGTTGAAATGAAAGTTTAGCCTGGTCGGTAAGCAGAACCAGCTGTACTCAAAACAGAATTGGCAAATTGAGCAAGAGCGTAGGCTCTTTCTTCAGTGCGAGTTTGGCTGCTTTTGGTCGTTTGCTCAACACTTTGTGCATGCGCAGTTTCTGATCTTCCGGTTCCATCGATTTGACCTTCATGCCCTTTAGCAAACCAACTTCCAACAGAAGTTAAAGCAGAGCCAGCGTATTCAGCTCCTTGCATATATCGTTTTGTTTGTTCAGCATTCATTCCTGTTCGTGAAGTGTAGGCTAGGGCTAGTACTTGGACTACAGGAGCGGTAACTCTGCCTCCGAAGGTCCAATTGCCAGATTTTGAATGTCTTTTGGATTGGTCGCCGTGTTTTGCGCGACTTTCAAGATCAGCAAGGCTACTTTCACGAGATTTTTGCGCAGCTTGTTCCCCGTTGCTTTTTGCCATTTCACTAAACATTTCACCTAATAGAGCTATATAATTAGGCTTTTCGCTTTTGATTGCTAAAGGAGTCACTTCGGTCGGTTTGACATGTACTACTTTAGGAGTGTCTTCTATTTTAGTCATATTATGACCTCATTTTGTTGTTTTTTAATTTTTTAACCACGTTGATGCCCAACTAATGTGTCATTTACTCGTTGTTTTTCTCTAAGATATGTCATTACAGATTCTACTGTTGCGGCGTCTTTTTTAGCTTGGTGTTCAAGCGTTGCTTTTGTGTGATCATTTAATTTTTGAGCATTTTTTTCTTGCTGGGCATCGACTAAAACTTGCCTTGATTTAATCACAGAAACTTTTCTTTCTTCATAGGCTTGTTTAAGTGTAAAGGGAACTGAATATACAGTTTGAGCTATTGATCCAAGTTTCAATATTGTGTCAGCTCTACTTCCCGCTTGAAGGGCAGCAAATCCGCCTGTTCCTGTCATTATGCCGATAGCCGAAGAGACTGCACTGATAGCGCCAGTTACTGTTGGGTTATATCCTAAGGATTTAAAAACCTGAGCCATAACCCCAGTTGCCCCTGAAGCTACCATTGAATATCCAGCTGTTTGGAAGCCAGGCATATTTAACGCAAGACCGCCTCCAACAATTTGAAGTGAGGATAAAAAACAAGTTCCAACATCTAACCAAAAACTGGCACTTGAAGCTGATTCTTCAGCGCCTTGAATGGCGTCTAAATTTTCCTTGTGTACTTTATCAACTGCATCCATTCTTTTTGTTACACATTTGCGCACTTTAAGTAGGCTTTCAGTTGAGTCACTCTTGTCTTTTTCAGCTACAGATAGGATGTAAAGGAGAAGCTCAATTTCAGTTTTGGAATCTAAAGTAGATGGGTCAGTTTTTGTCGCTTTATCTACTGCTGCTCTTGAGGCATCAAGCGAAGCGGCGATCTCTTCATCGCTTTTTTCTAATTCATCTTGATCTAGTCTTGCTCTCATGGCTACAGGATCAAATCCTCCAGCTAAGGCGGTAGGTGTAGATTTTAATGCGCTACCCTTTTTTGTGCTAGCTCTTCCATTCTTTGGTTTAGCGAGGTTGCCTTGCAGGTGGTCTTCAGGCCTAGGAAGGTCTGCTCTATGGTGAACATGAGAAAAAGTGGGTAATTCTTCTGCATTAGCATCAGGTTTTAAGATGGTGGCTGCAACGGTTTCACTTTGCTTATGAAAATCGCGTTCAGACTTAAGAGGGTCTTTACCCGAGGTTGAGCTCTCTGCAGGTAGTTTGGTAATGTAGTCAGCTAAACCTGGCATACCTCCGAATCGGAATGCATCTAAAGTGTGTCCGTTTTCTGCTCTAGTCATATTTTAATCCTGAACTTGAAGGTTTAATTTTCTAGAATTGACAGACTCTTCTAAAGCTTCAATTCTATTTAGAAGAGATTCATCATTTTTAGCATGCTCTTTACACGCGTTAAGAGCTGATTGAGCGTCATCTAAATTATTTAAAGAGACTAAGCATTCAGCTGCATGGAAGTGAGCCTTTGCGTAATCATTTTGCATAAAACAGACCATTGACCAGGCAACAACTGCAATGTCGTATTTTGCTTGTTCTTGAAGTGAGGCAGCAAGTCCCATCCAGTTGCGTGCTTCTAGGGGTCTAGAAATGCAAAGCTTGCGAAATATGGGTTCTGCTTTTTCATATTCGCCAGTTTGATAGAGTTGGTGTGCAAAAGAGTAAAAAATTTGCGCATCTTCTTGAGTTACATCTTTTGGATTGATAGACCCTGTTTCCTCAATATTATTGCCAATTGTAGAAAGAGCTTGTTCAATTTGCTCGTCTGGAATGTTATTTAGTTGATTCATTTCTCATCCCTATCTAATTTGGTTAGCAACGGCTGTGCGACTATGATCGCTCATTTTTTCAGTTAACTTGGCAAAAGCTTGTTGTAAGATAACATTGAGTTGTAAAGCGGTTTGTAAAGTGATGTCCAGTTCTGGAAGCTTGACCGTTTCTAAGCATCTTCTTAAAGAGTGACAGTGTTCAATAGCTTTTTCAATAGCGGTAGCATCAATTGCAAATTGATTAGTGTCGTTTTTAATAAAGAAGTTGCCACCATCAGGAAGGATATACCCAAATTCTTCTTCATGGGATTTCCAGATTTCTTCTAATTCTTGTACAGCTTCACGATATTTTTTTTCAAAATCTGCGCGGTATTTTTCTTCTAATGCTGATTCTTTTAGCCCTTTATCGGCTTGTAACTTTGGTAAGTCTTCGTTCAGTTTAAGAATCATCTGGTTGAGTCTTTCCATATGCATGCTTGTCTCTCTTCTGACTTTAGCTTGCTCTAGAAGTGTTCCAACAGCGTGTTGATCAACTTTAGATGTAAGAGAACCCATTGTGTGAAAGTAGGAAATCGTTGGATCGTTTTTTCCTGTTACCTGATTAAGTATAGCGTCTTTAACTGCCTGTGGACCTTTCGCTGTAATCGATGCTGCCTTAGCTGCTGCTAAGTCATTAAGTGGCTCGGCTACATACATCCCTTTTGCCGCTTCTGCTGCCATAGTGGCTGCAGCTGCTGACTCAGCTCCTGCTCCTATTCCCTCTGAACGACCCATACATAAACTCCGAATTTTTATTTAGACAACTTTACTAAAAACATGAGTATAGCGTTTTTAATAATAAAACACAATTAACTTGTTATTTTTTAATAATAAACATTAATTAAATGTAAATTATAATTTTAACTTGGTTTTTAGTTTTTCGTAACTAATTAATAAGTAGTATGTACCACTTTACATAGCCTTCGATTTTTTAGCTTCTTGTTTTTATTTTTTTTCTGTATAAACAGACGAAAACCTTCTCTACACGTACTTAGGAGTGTGATATGGAACGTACTTTATCAAAGAAAATATTTGAAAAATCGCAAAAAGTGATCCCTGGCGGAGTTAACTCTCCAGTAAGATCTTTTCCAGGTTTAGGTATATCTCCCATGATTGTTAAAAGCGGTCGAGGCGATATGGTAACAGACATTGATGGATTTCAATATATTGACTATTGCATGAGCTGGGGCCCTTTAATTTTAGGTCATGCTCATCCTGATGTAGTGGAAGTTGCTCAGGATCAATTGTTTAAGGGGTCGTCATTTGGAATTTCAACTGTTGAAGAACTCGAGATTGCGGAGTGGATTCAGCATGTTATTCCTTCTATAGAGAGGATCCGATTTGTTTCTAGCGGCACTGAGGCGTTGTCTACAGCCGTTCGTTTAGCTAGAGGGTTTACTGAGCGAAAAGTGATAGTGAAGTTTGATGGAAATTACCATGGCTCTTGTGATGCACTTCTTGTTAAAGCGGGTTCATATTTACGTGGCAATATAGCTGAGGCATCTTCAAAGGGTATACCTCAAGAGAGTGTGGAATCTACTATAACACTTCCCTTCAATGAAGTAGAGCCATTGGAAGAGCTTTTCGCTAAAATAGGGGATCAAATAGCGGCTGTTTTTGTTGAGCCTATTGCTGGCAATATGGGGGTTGTTCCAGGCTCTGGAGCTTTTTTGGGGGCAATAAGAAAACTCACAGCGGAACATGGAGCTTTATGTGTATTTGATGAAGTGATCACAGGGTTTAGAGTGGGATTAACCGGAGCTCAAGGGATATATGGAATAGAACCCGACCTTACTTGTTATGGTAAAATTGTGGGTGGGGGGTTTCCAGCAGCTGCAATTGGGGGATCACAAGAGATAATGGACTATCTAGCTCCTCTTGGCCCAGTGTTTCAGGCGGGAACGCTATCAGGGAATCCTGTAGCCATGAGAGCTGGACTCGCTACTTTAAAGCAGTGCCAAGGGGTTGGTTTTTACGATTTATTGAAGAAGAAAACCGATGTAATCACAAAACCAGTGCATCAGTATATAACAAAGCGGGGACTCGATGCTTGTATTCAACAAGTGGGTTCAATGTTTACCCTATTTTTTGGAACGAATAAGGTTGAAACCTCTTCAGATCTTGATAAGCTTAATTTAGATCAGTTTAGACGGTTTTTCCAATCCCTGTTTATTAAAGGTATCTATATTTCGCCCTCTCAGATGGAAACTTCTTTTGTTTCGATTGTTCATCAGCAAGCTCATTTGGAAAAAACCCGAGATGAAATTTTAAAATTTTTAGAGGGTATTTGATTAGAACTTTTTTAGTGCTACTTAGTTTTTTTGTCTCTACTCTTTATGCGAGTGAGTTATCTCACTTGATTAATACGAATCAAGAGGGTGTTAATAAAATTGGAGTGATCAATATTGAAAAAGATCATCCGATTGATCAGTCCACCCTTTTATATGTAAAACTTGCTTTAGAAGAGTTTAAAAAACAAGGGGCGATTTGCGCGATATTAAACCTCGATACTCCTGGTGGAGAAGTGTTTTCAGCCATGAAAATATCATCGCTGTTAGAAGAGTATTCAACCGTTGAAAATATCCCTGTTATCACTTTTATTAATAGTTGGGCTATTTCAGCAGGAGCTTTAATTGCCTATTCCACTCCATATATAGTAGTCACTAAATCTTCTCTTATGGGAGCCGCTCAACCTGTTATGATGGGCCCAGGTGGATCCGAACCAAAGGCTGCCTCAGAAAAGGTGGTTTCAGCTCTAAGAGCTGAATTTGCCTCTACTGCTGAGTTTTATTCTAGAAATCCAGATCTTGCTGAAGCTATGGTTGATAGTGACGTCATTGTGGTGTGGCGAAAAGGTCAAGTAGTTCGTTTGAAAAATGATTCCGAAATTAAGAAGTCAGATCAGATTATATCTAGCAAAGGCAAATTGTTAACGCTAAGAGGCGAAGAGATGATGGAATTTGGCGTTGCTAATGAAATCACAAGCGCACGAGCTTTGTTAGACATCCCGTTTTTTAAAGATATGCAAAGTATAGAACTAATAGAGTACAGCCACTGGAAAGTGAAACTTTATTCGTTTTTAACTAACCCTTTTGTCGCTTCTATTTTAATGATGGCCTTAGCGTTGGGTTTTTATATCGAAGTGAGCTCGCCGGGTTTTGGCTGGGCTGGAATGGTTGCTTTAATTGCACTTGGTTTAATCTTGCTCACTAACTTCACACTTTTTACGGCCGGTCATCTTGAGTTGATAATGCTTTGTTTAGGGGCTGCATTAATTATTATTGATCTGTTTTTTATTTCGGGTTTTGGAGTAATAGGTTCTATTGGAATAATATTGGCTTTAATATCGATGTTTTTGTTGTTTGTTCCCTATGTAGATGCAATTGATTTAGTCACTTTCAACTTAAACTATTTTGAGATTGAAGCTTTAATGAGCCGCTTAACATGGCTAATGTTGTATTTTATTTTAGCTTGTGCTATTGTAGTGCTACTTGCAAAGCTTGTATCTAAAAAAGTATTGCCTCATCTTAAAGTTATTTCAAAAGAAACATCGCCCGACTCTCAAGTTTCTTTCAAAATAGAAGAGGGCAGTATTGGAGTTGCGTTCACGTCACTTCGCCCATCCGGCAAAGTTGAAATAGATGGTGAGATTTATAATGCAATTAGTGAAGGGAGATTTATAGAGAAAGGTTCACACGTTGTTGTATTAAGGCAAGAAGGGGAAAAAGTAGTTGTAAAATAGGAGATTATTTATGTTTTGGCTTACGATCGGTTTATTACTTATTAGTTTGTTACTTATTTATCTCGAGTTCTATTTACCAGGGGGCATACCTGGCACTTTTGGCGCTATTTTACTCTTAGGTTCGGTTTTTACTTTCTATACTGAATTTCAATCTATTCAGTGGAGTATTGCTTATTTTATTAGCGCTCTTTTATTTTCTGCCATGACTTGCTTATTCGCTATACGTAATATTAAAAGATCGGGTGTTCACAACACCATGTATTTAGCCGCCGATCAAAAAGGGTATATGGCTTCTTCATATAATAAAGAAGTAGTCGGGTTAAAGGGTGAAGCAATTACCTCTTTAAGGTTATCGGGACATATTGAAATTGAAGGGAGACAATATCAAGCTATGTCAAAGAATCAATTTATTGAAAAAGGTGAAAAGGTGATCGTGATTGGAGGTCAAGGCTCTTATCTACTTGTGAAAGTTTATAAAGATTAAAACCTGGGAAGTGCGAAACAGCCATTTTAAAAATTAGGCTAAAATTTAATCGAGAAAAAAGGGTAATATGGTCAATTTTTAAAATCAGCCAATTACCACAAATAAGGTGTAAATATGGAAGGTACAAATATGATGTTTATTTTTGGGGCTATTTTAATTGGTGTGGGATTGATGTTCGCACTTATCTTAAGTAGATATATTGGGATGTGGTTTCAATCATTTGTTTCCGGAACTCCTATTTCGGTATTTAATATTGTTGGAATGAGTTTAAGAAAAATTCCACCTCGCGTTATCGTTAATGCTAAAATCAACTCTTATAAAGCCGGCATCACTCAAATTTCAGTTTCTGATTTAGAAACACACTTTCTAGCGGGTGGCCGAGTTTTAGATGTTATAGCTGCAATGATTGCTGCTGATAAAGCCAATATCGAGCTTACATGGAGACAGGCAACTGCCATTGACTTAGCAGGTCGTGATATTTTAGCGGCTGTTAAAACTTCAGTCTATCCAAAAGTGATTGATTGCCCACAAAGAGGAAGTTCTCAACAGTATATTTCTGCTGTTGCTAAAGATGGTGTAGAACTTTTATCTTGCGCTCGAGTTACTGTAAGAACTAACTTAGCTCAACTTGTTGGTGGAGCGACCGAAGAAACTATTATTGCAAGAGTTGGTGAAGGAATCGTGACAGCAATTGGTTCAGCCGAAACCCATTTAGATGTTTTAGCTTCCCCTCAAACTATTTCTAAGCTAGTACTTGAAAAAGGGTTAGATGCTCAAACAGCTTTTGAAATTTTATCAATTGATATTGCAGATATTACTGTGGGTGAGAATATCGGGGCGAGACTTAGAGCTGATAGAGCGGAATCAGATAAGCGTATCGCTCAAGCTAAAGCTGAAGAAAGAAGAGCTATGGCAGTAGCGGCTGAACAAGAAAATATAGCTAAAGTAACGGATATGCGCGCAAAACTTGTTGAGTCAGAAGCGTTAATCCCAATGGCTATCGCAGAGGCTTTTAGAAGTGGTAATTTAGGGGTACTCGATTTTTATCAGATGAGAAACTTACAAGCAGATACTCAAATGAGAAAATCTATTTCTAAAGAGTGCGAAGAAAAAGAGTCTGAATAATGGAAAAATTACTTGATTTAATCCCTTTAATCATAGCCGGCATTGTTTTTATAGTGCGCGCTAAAGTTAATAGAGAAAAGAAGCGTCTTGAAGAGGCTTCTATTTCGGATAAGGAAGTGAAAATGCAACTTGAGGCTCAGCAAAAAGGGGTGGCTAAAAAAGCTACCTCTCAATCTATTTCTTCAAAGAGAGTGATGGATAATAAGCCTTTTGCAGCTCAAGAAATGGTTAAAGAGCCACCTGCAAACAGGGTTAAAGATGTTAAAATTGAGCAAAGTCCTAAAAAGCATCCCAAAAAGAAGTCATTTCTAAATTTAACAAGTAAGTCAGATATGATAAAGCTCGATGCAATATTAAATAGGACGCGCTCCTTTCGGTAAACTGGTGGAATTTTATTTGTGGTTTTGATATCTTCTTAATAATTTTTAGTTTGGATGTCTAATATGAGTACAGGACCTTTATCATACTCTGAAAGAGCTACTTCTTTTTTTATTCCAAAAGATGTTTTATGTTCAGAATCTCTTGCGGATGCTGACAAAGTTAAGTTCTTGGTTGTAGGAGAGAGAGGTAGTCCTATTATTGCCACGCAGCTTCAAGAAAATAGATTCGGTCTATTTTATAGAAGAAAAATGGAAATACGCGCCCATTGTATTTTAGCTTTAGCAGTGATTCCGGTTGATCTCATTTATAGAATAGGTTTTTATTCTATTAGGTGTATATCCGATATTAAATTGGCTCTTTTCGATAAAGATGTGAGTGACTGGTTTGCAAGTGCATTTGTGCAGGTGCTAAATATCGCTTCAGCCGCTTTAGAGATTCAACGATCAACCAAGTATTGTTTAGGATTATATGTTTCAGTCCTAAAAGCAGTTACAGGCGACCCATATCGATGTAAAGCAGAAATGGATTGGTTGATTTGTGAAATGAGTTCGGCAAATTCTAGAGTTGTTGAGAGAGAAGAAAACGAGTCGTCAGATCGTCATAGAACGGTTCGTGAAGATGAAGTTAACAAAGGGTTGTGGGAAAAGATAAGTAGAGTCTTTTTAGGGCGTCACCCTTCAGAAACCCCACTAACTTTTATGGGGTTTTGTCACCAAAAGAATGATATTATCGGTGCTTTTTTAAAAAGTGGGAGAGCTAATTATTTTGGAAATGACGAGGTCACAGCGGTTAAAAAATTCAATGAATTGAACCCACCAACACGCATTGTGCTTCCTAAGGGTGTTAGAGGGAGGTAGGCTCGCTTTGAGTTTCAATTTGAGAGAGAAACTCAACTTCAAATTGACTCTCTGAAATCAATAAATGTTTGCCACCAATTTCAATTACGTAGAGCATTGTTTTGGGGCTGATCGCTCTTTTTTCAATTATTTTAACATACTTTTGTTGGTTCAATGCAGTAAATCTTTTACTTGAAAACCGCTTTACTAGCCATAACAGTAATAGAATGAGACCTAAAATAAAAAATATCCACACTATGGTTTTGATAAATTTAACTTTATAATCAGTTGTGTCTAACGGGGTAAAAGACTTCTCTGTCTGCTCAAATTGTTCGCCTGGTTGACAAGGTGAATTTGGTTCTTGCGTAAAAGAAAGTGAGCTTATAAATAGAAATAGTAGTAAAATTCGTTTGCACATAGCGTAAAACTCATCAGTAGTGTAAAGTTGTAGTCTGGTTTATTTATACAATATTTTGGTTTAAATGTCTTCTCAAGAAAAAGGAATCATCGCTTTAGATATTGATGGTACCATTGCAAAAAGTAGTAATCCGGTTCCTGTTGAAGGAGCTTTAGCTTTAAAAAGTGTTTACGAGTTAGGCTGGACTGTTTTTTTTATAACAGGTAGATCTTTTGCCTTTGCTAAAAAAGCTCTACAGCATGTTGACTTCCCTATATATTTAGCTTTGCAAAATGGGGCCGATATTATTGAGTACCCATCTAAAGAAGAGATTTTTAAAAGTTATATTTCAAAGAGCATACTTGATTTTATAGAGCCGTTTTATGAAAATAAATACTATCATTATATAGTCTATTCAGGCATTGATAAAGGTGATTTTTGTTACTATAATCCTGCCAAATTTTCAGCAAAAATGGGGCCATATTTAGAAAAGTTAAAAGAGTTTTCCGATGCGCAGTGGGTTGAAATTGATAGTGGTGAAGATGTCCAAGATAAAGTTTCACTAGTGAAATGCTTTGGTGAGTATTCACTGCTACAAGAGATTGCTGATTCTTTAGAGGGAGTTAGTTGTTCAATTATTCGTGATACAGTTGATCCTGACCTTTTTATTATGTTAATTACTGCCGGTGATGCCAATAAAGGATGTGCTTTGGATCACATAAAAGAGATTAAAGAAATTAAAGGGCCGGCTTTAGTTGGTGGTAATGATCGAAATGACATTTCAATGTTAGATAAAGGTGATTATCGCATGGTAGTTGAAGGGTCTCCAAAAGAAGTGTTAGAGCATGCAGATGTTATTGTTGAAGATCCTTTAGATCTTGGGATTATTAACGAAATTAAAAGGGTAATAGATGGAAACGGCAACTTTATTAAGTAAAGAATATGCGCTGCAGGCATGTTTAAAAATCAAAAGTGATCAAACTAACTTTCTTCATTTTAATAGAGAAAAGCCATATGGTAAAAATCATGATACAATCCCTTTGTATCATAATTTCCTCTATATTTTAAGTCTGTTGCGCTCTCACCAAGTAGATTATATGCAAGAGGGGATGCGAATTCTAACCCATCTGCTCTATTTTCAGAATCAAGGTATGTTTCCCAATTACATTCATAACTTCCCATTTGTTAGGCAATCGCCATTGCAAGTGGATATTTTAGCTCCTATAATGATTATTTATAGGGACTATGGTCACTTATTTTCAGATGAATTAAGTAATCGACTGAAGTTAGCTTTAATTGATATATTAGAGGCATGTCGACAAATTCCCGTATTAGACACTCATTCAGAGCTTAAGGTTAATCTATTTGCATACGCCTATGGTATTTTATTTGACAGTGAAGCTCTCTTTCCTCTTAAAAGTTGGAATGAGATTAAAGTTCTAGGTAGCCATCAGCTTTCAGATCTTTTGATTTTCGCTCAGTTGTTGTTGAAAACTCCAATGGAAAAAGAGATAAAAAAAATCTTAAATCTTTGTGAGAAGAGCTATCATTTTGCCACTCGAAATTTTAGTGGAATTCAATCTTATGAGCTTTGGAATGGAGCTAGTGCAAAGCAAACGCTATTTCATCATGTTATGAATCTAAGACACGGTTTACAGTTAGATGAAAAAAGTGATAATTTAATGTTTCTTTCATTAGTTGATTTTGCATCGTTGCCAGCAGTAGAGCTAAATAGTCAAGGAGATTCATTTTTTAATCACATGACAAAGGTATCTGATTGTGAGAATCCACTTCAAACTATATTTAATTACTCATTTGCTACAGAGAAAGATTTTTTCCATCTCACTTCATATGTTGGCGAGTTTGAGTTTAGTTCTAAAATGATTGAAGAGGGAAAGCTTGAGGCTCAATTTAAGATTACGAAAGAGTTTGATCCTCAATTATGTAGAGAGCCAATTATTAAGCTATTCATCAGTCAACCTGAAAAAGTAAAGGTTTTGGTTGAAGGTAAGTGTGCGACTACTTTTCAAGCGAATGAAAATGTCTCATTAATGATGAGAGAAGAAGAGGTGGGGCTGTTATTTCACTCTAATAATGATCAGAGTCATTTTTTAGGAAAAGTGTGCCGATCAAATCGGCCAGCTCAAGTCAATGCAACAAAATTTGATGCATATGACTTAGAAGTGGCGATTCGATCAGTTAAGTGGGAAGTGGGCGATATTATTACACTAATGATTCAAGTGTAGGACTATCTACCGCTAATCCCATTGCATGCATACCTTTATCAACAAATAAAATTGTACCAGTAATAGATTGAGCTAAATCAGAGCATAAAAATGTTGCTGAAGCGCCAACGTCATCTGGAGTCATTTCAGTTTGAAGAGGGGCATTTGCTTTTGAGTATTCAATCATCGCATCAATAAATCCAATAGCTTTAGCCGCTCTTGATCGTAGTGGTCCAGCTGAAATACAGTTAACGCGTATTCCATATCGTCGACCCGCTTCATAGGCTAAAGTTCGAGTATCGCTCTCTAGAGAAGCTTTAGCAGAGCTCATTCCGCCGCCATAACCAGGTATTGCATGTGTAGAAGCCATATATGACAAGTTAAGGCAAGATCCGCCCTTATTCATGATTTTACCAAAATGAGCTACCATTGAAACAAACGAGTAAGAAGAAGAGCTTTGAGCGGCTAAATACCCAGCTCTGGAAGTTTCGATTAGAGGTTTTTTCACTTCTGGAGCATTAGCTAAAGAGTGAATCATGATATCAATTTTGCCAAAATCCTTTTCGATTTGAGCGGCCACTTCAGAAATGGTGTAGCCTGAGGCACTAGCGTAACGCTTATTGGTTTTCAATTCTTCAGGGACATCTTCAGGGGAATCATAAGCGGCGTCAAGGGCGTAAATTTTAGCGCATTCCATTAAAGAGCCATCATCTAGCTTGCGAGATTCATCAAACTTTCCTTTTTCCCAAGAAGTTTGGAAGATTTTTAAAATAGGAGTCCAGGTGCCAAATATGATAGTAGCCCCTGCTTGGTATAGCCTTTTAGCAATAGCAAATCCATAGCCTTGGTCATCGCCAACACCGGCAATAAAAGCAATTTTTCCTTTTAAATTGATCGTGAGCATAGTTATTCCTCAGTTGTAAAGGATGAGAATATAACATATTTATTAAAAACTCAAGATGAGATAGTGGTTATTTAGAAGATTTTTTAAGGAGGCGACGCCATCCATCGGCTGTTAATTTCTTCTTGGGGAGTAATTTGATCTCATTGCGTTTGAATGCAACTGGTGCAGCGCAAAGCTCAATATCTTCATCTACTTTTTTTCGAGTTGGTTGGGTCGTTTTTTTTGCCACTGGTTTCTCCACGTTTTTTTTAACTTCCGATGGCTTGGCTACTTGGCTACGAGCTGTGGGTGTTTTTTTCACAGCTGTTTTCTTAGCCGCCACTTTTTTTGTAGATACTTTGTTTTTTTCTTTAGGAGCGGCCGATTTTTTAGCCTTTTCTTCTTTTTTTTCTGCTGCTTTCTTGCGCTTGAATTTGAACACCATTTGCCCTCTGCCCTTTTTTCTTTATAATACATAGAACTCAACGAGGTGTCAAGATATTGTAAAGAAATATTTTTTGTAAACCCTTAAGCCTTAGTGTTGTAAAATTGGTAAAAACAATTTTGTTTTGTTTAATCTCTAAAATTGTGTATACATGTGTCTTTTAAGATACAATTCAAGAGTTTTGGCTGTGATGAAGTTCCTAAACCAGGTTGCTTTCGAAAAGCACCTTTTTTCCCTAAGGTCTACTGAAACTCTTTTTCTAGTGCTCGCTGCTGAAGAAAGAGAGTTAAAAGATTTGTCGTTCAAAGTTAAAGAGTCCCTGGTTACAAAAGGTCAAGCATTTGATGTTCAAGTGTTTACATGCGGAAAGGACTCAATCGCGTCTATATTAGAAGCTTACAATTCCATGTCGCTGTTTTCAAAAAACAAAGTGATAGAGCTTTGTGATGTTCATGTGCTTAATGCGAATGAGTGGAAAATAGTGAAAGAGAAGTTCACCACTCATCAAGAAGGTGTATTCACTATATTGCTAGCTAAAAAAAGGGTGAAATTACCTGATGAGGCTCAAAAAAGGGCTGTTGAACTCGATTTACTGAGTGAAAAACCATGGGATCATAAGAAAAGATTGATGGGTCTTTTATTCGAATATGTCAAAAAAGCTAATAAGACTATTACTTATGAAGCTATTGAGCAGTTAGTAGAGCTGGTGGGTGTCGATTACGGTAAACTGTTACAGCAACTGGAGTCGCTAATTTGTTTTACTGGGGCCAGGACCTCCATTGATATTAAAGACCTAAGTTACTTGAATATCGCTCGGAAAAAGCAAAAAACTTGGCAGCTGGCCGAATACCTAACTTGGGGAGAAGGGGGAATGGGGGCTGTTAGCGATATGAATGATTCCGATTTTTATTCTTTACTCTCTCAGGTTCGTTTTCGGTTGAATGTGGGAGTGAAAATTAAAGAGGGTATTCATCCCGATGAAATTGCCCCGAGCTTATTACAAAAATATTTACGCTATAGCGAGCGCCTTTCTAAAGACTATTTTCTCAAGGCTTTCTTAGAAGTTTACGATATAGAACGACTTTCTCGAAGAGGACAGTTTTCAACATCTCTGCTTTTTGATATGCTATTTGTAAAACTAAGTGATTTACGAAAGGATATACCATGCATGGCAACGAGCCCGGCTTAATTTTATTGCCAAACTTACTTTCAACTGAAGCTTCTTATAGAGAAGGATTTGTTGAAATGATCAGACCCGAAGTTGTAAAACTTTCTGGTCTATTTATTGAAAGTCAAAAAGGGGGTAGAAAATTCATGTCTTTATTTAAAGAGCCCTCTTTAAATAAGGCAACTCTCTCATATTTAAATGAGCACACCTCTAAAGATGAGTTGGATTTTTTACTAGAACCTATCGAACAAGGACAAAAATGGGGCCTTATATCAGATTGCGGTTTACCCAATTTAGCAGACCCTGGTGCTAACTTAGTTATGAGAGCTAGGCGCAAGGGAATTAAAGTGTCTGCTATTGGCGCTGTGTGCTCCGTTACAGCCGCTTTAATGCTTTCAGGTCTGCCAGGTCAATGTTTCACTTTTCATGGCTATTTACCTAAAGAAGAAGCGGATAGAAAACGGCTTTTAGTTAAGCTAGAAAGAATTTCGCGCGATACGGGACAAACGCAGGTTTTTATCGAAACTCCTTATAGAAATGCGGCCATGATGGAAAGCGCTATGCAAGTGCTAGGTTCTCACACATATTTTAGTGTAGTCGCCGATATTTCAGCTCCTACTGAAGAAGTGGTTACTTTAAGAATGGTAGAGTGGAAGCATCAAAAACTCGATCTAGAGAAAAGGCCAGCCGTATTTTTAATCAATGCAGCTAGATAATAGTAGAAGCAACTGTATCATAAAAAAGAGTTCCTTTTTCGGTGAGCTGCAACCGATCATCAGTTTTGATGAGGTAGTTATCTCTTATTAGGGACTCAATTTCTTTTAAAACAGTAGAGGGTAGATTGAATTTAGAAATGTTTACCCCTTTTAATAAGCGTAATTCTATGGCAAGCAACTCACAAACATTGCGGGGATATTCAAGTCTCTCTGAAAAATCAATTGGGATCGTCCCCAATTCGAGTTGGTCGCTATATTTTTTTAAATTGGCAACATTTTGAAATCGAGATTCATTGCTATAGCTAAAGGCTGAAGGGCCAAGTCCTAAAAACTCTCCACCTTGCCAATATCTCGTATTGTGTTTCGATTCAAATCCAGGTTTAGCGAATGCTGAGATTTCATAACGGCTTAAGCCCATTTGAGAAAGGCAATTTATTGCCATTTCAAGTAATTGTAAGCTTATTTCATCTTTAGGCATTTTAGCTTCCACTTCTTCTTTTTTTCTATGAAAGGCGCTTGGCTCTTCAACCACTAAATTATATAAAGATAGATGGGTTATAGGAAGTGAGGGTAGTTTTTGAAGCGTTTTAATAAAAGAATCGGTGGTTTGATTGGGCAAATCATACATGAGGTCGATGGTGATGTTTTTAATGCCATTTTGATGCGCTATATGAATCGCCTCTTCGGCTTTAGAATTTGAATGGGTTCGCCCAATTTCAAGTAAGGTGCTATTGTCTAGTGATTGAACTCCAATGCTAATGCGGTTCACTCCAGCTGATTTGAGCTCTGTAATCAAATTAGGGGTGACATTGTCAGGATTCGTCTCAACTGTGATTTCACAATCAGTAGCAAGTTTGGCGCGGGGTAAAATCCAGGATAGAATTTGACCAATTCCATCACTCCCAATTTCAGTGGGAGTTCCTCCTCCAAAATAGATGGATGTGATCTTTTTATGTTGTATTTGATGAAGTTTAAGCAGCCACTCTTTTTTAAGAGCCTTTAAATAGCTTTCTTTATGTCGATCTACCCCTTTCATAACAAAAAAATGGCAATATGGGCATTTTTTGGCGCAAAAGGGGATATGAAAGTAAAGACCTATGGATGAATTAGGGTGTCTATTACCAGTCGTTTGAGTCTGGGTCATCAAGAATCCCTCTTTTCCAGCGATTGCGATCACTGAAGGGGTTTTCGTCTTCATCTTCAACGATGGTTCTCTCTTCAGAGCCTTCTTCCATGTCAAATACGGAAGAGGATTCTGCGTCGTAGCTTTCAGACTCTAGATCAAGGCCGGCATCAGCCATATCACTTTCTGTGCTCTCGATATCAGGCATTGAATTGGGTTCTTGGTAAGCTTGCTTAGTTTGAGGAGAGCGCTTTGGCATTGTGTATTCTTCTTGATCGCCATTTTCCTTTAGATAGAGGAGTCTTTCATTTTCCTCTTCTATCTTTAGCGTAATAGCTCCAATTTCTTTTTCATGCTTTTCTAAATCTTTTTTGGGAACGAGTCCCAGTTTTTTCCATTGTTGTAAGTCTGCTAGTTCGTTCTCTAACTTCTTAAGTTTCTCGCTTTTCATACCAATCCTTCTTTTTCGCGTGATTTTATAGAAACGCCCTTTTCTTTTCAAATGGAAAGTTATTCTATGGGCCTGTTGAAAACAAGGTTGAGTTGCCTGCGCATCGCCTATCTTTCAACTCTTTAGTAGATTATAAAAAAGTTAATGTTCAACTTAAAAAGCTATTTTATAAGAGCTCTCTCTATGAAATGTTTGGTTTATTGTAACTTAGGGTAGAGCGAAAAGTAAGAAGTTGCTAAAGCTTAAGAAAAAGGGCTTTAACCTGGGTTTATATGAGCGAACCATTTACTTTTATTCATCAACATAATGCAGCATTCCTTGATAATGCCTATCAAGAGTTTTGCAAAGACCCTGAGTCAGTTGATCTCTCTTTTCGTAATTTTTTTGAGGGAGTTCAGTTTGCGCGGCAAATAAAAGCTGAGCCAGTCGTCATAGATCAACATTATCAAATATTAAATCTTATTCGAGGATATAGAAGGTGGGGCCACTTAGAAGTTCAGTGTAACCCACTTCAAAGAGAAAAGCCAAAACCGCACCCCTATTTGTCTTTAGATCATTATGGGTTTTCAGAGGGCGATTTGCAAAAATCTTTTCCCACTTTAGGTTTGTTAAGTGCTAAAACAGCCCCTTTTGATAAAATCTTAAGTAGACTTCGTGAAATATATTGCTCTTCTATTGGTCTTGAAGCTTCTTCACATGAGTTTCCTAAAGAACTCGGTTGGCTGTATGAGCAGTTTGAGAGCCGCTTTAGCAACTCGTTCTCAGAGCAAGATCAGCTGAAGTTTTATACGCAACTTGTTGAGGCTGAGCAACTTGAGATTTTTATAAATAAGACTTATCCCTATATTACGCGCTTTTCAATTGAAGGAGGTGAGAGTTTTGTGCCGATGCTATTTGAACTGGTTAATTTCTCAGCTTCACTTGAGGCTGAAGAAATTGTGGTGGGTATGGCGCATAGAGGAAGGCTAAATGTGTTGGCCAATGTTATGAAGAAGCCTCTTTCAGAAGTTTTTTTTGAGTTTGATCCAGAGTATTGCCCAAAGACAGATGTTTGTTCCGATTTGAAGTATCATAACGGGTTAGTAAGTGATATTACTGCAGAAAATGGAAAAACTTTGAAAATGACGTTAGTGGGAAATCCAAGTCACTTAGAATCAGTCAATCCTGTTGCAGCAGGCTCAGCGCGTGCTCGCCAAGATTTAAAAGGGTCTAAAGAGAAAGTGGTTCCCGTCGCCATTCATGGAGATGCCTCTTTTGCCGGTCAAGGAGTTGTTTACGAAACGCTTCAGATGTCAAGGGTTGCCGGATACCAAGTAGGAGGGACGATTCACTTCGTTATCAATAACCAAATTGGTTATACTGCGAGCGCAGATGAGACCCGATCAACCCAATATGCTACTGAAATAGCCAGAGCATTTTCTTGTCCTGTCTTTCACGTGAATGGCGATGATTTATTAGCTTGTATACGCACTGTCAGGTTGGCTGTTGAGTTTCGGCAGAAATTTGGCTTAGATGTGGTCATTGATTACAATTGCTATAGACGAATTGGTCACAATGAATCAGATGAAGTGTCTTATACTCACCCAGCTGACTATAAGTATATCAAGTCAAAGCCGCTAATTAGCGCGCTGTTTCATAATGAAAGGGCGTTTATATCGGATGATTTGCAAAAAAAAGCGATCGAAGCCGCTTGGACCCTCTTTAAGAAAAGCCATGAAGAGGTTAAAGGGTTAGTTGGGCGAACGATGAATGCGCCAGTAAATTTCGATCTCTTAATGCCAGTTTCTACGCAAGTTTCTAAAGAAGAGCTCTTCACTTTATATGACAAGCTTAAGTTAGTTCCGGAAGGTTTTAAGATTAACCCGAAGCTAAAACGTATATTAGACGTACGGGAAAAAATTAAAGAAGCGGCAGATGATGACAAATTGATAGATTGGGGTTTTGGTGAAACACTCGCTTTGGCTTCCATACTAGTAATGGGAAATGATGTTAGACTCTCAGGACAAGATTCAATTCGGGGCACGTTTTCATCAAGGCATGCCGCTTTAATTGATTTTGATACTCAAGAGGCTTACTATCCTCTGAAAAATCTATCTGATTCACAAGGGGAGTTTCACGCTTATAATTCGATTTTATCAGAATATGGTGTGCTCGGGTTTGATCTTGGCTATTCAATGGTACATCAAAAATGTCTCACTATTTGGGAAGCTCAGTATGGTGACTTCTTTAATGGGGCTCAAATTATATTTGATCAATATATAAGCTCTTTATATGACAAATGGGAAGAAACCAGTGGTTTGACTATATTATTGCCCCATGGATTAGAGGGGAAAGGGTCTGAGCATTCATCGGCTCGAATTGAAAGGCATTTGCAATCGACAGCTAATCACAACATGTTTGTTTGTTATCCTTCAACGCCAGTGCAATATTTTCATCTGCTAAGAAGGCAAGCGTTGAGAGATAAAAACGTTCCTTTAATTATTTTTACTCCAAAGAGCCATTTAAGATTTGCCCCCTCCTTCTCTTGTTTAAGTGAGTTTACGAGCCAAGGCTTTGAAGAAGTTATCGATGATGTTAATAAACCGCTATCAGCAAGTAGGCTTATTTTTTGCACAGGTCATGTTTATTACGATTTATTGGCTCGTCGAGAGGAAAAAGGGGTTGAAAAAGAGATAGCGATTGTTCGAATAGAGCAACTATACCCCTTACATAAAGAGAAAATCGAAGCGATATTAGCTCAGTATAAAGAGGCTAAAGAGATTTTCTGGGTACAAGAAGAGCACCGCAACCAAGGAGCTTGTGATCACATGTTTACTTTCTTTAGAGAAGAGCTTAAAGGTAAATATCATGTTAATTACGTGGGGAGAGCAGAAAGCTCTGTTCCAGCAGCGGGATACCCCATATTATACAAAAAAGAGCTAGAAAAGTTATTAAGTGAGGCAATTGGATGAGCGTAGAGATTAAAGTTCCCGAATTTGGCGAGTCCATTACTGAGGGTGTGGTTGTTAACTTTGTTAAAAAAAGTGGCGAATATGTAGAGGCTGGTGAAGATTTAATTGAACTTGAAACTGATAAGGTGAACTCTGTTTTGCCATCGCCAGCTTCTGGTGTGGTCTCTTATAGCGTTAATTTAGAAGATACAGTGAGTGTAGGGCAAGTGATTGGCTCTATCGACTCTGATGCGCAACCTATTAAGCAACAAGAGGTTAAGTCAGAGGTTATAGAACCCGTTGTAGAGGAGAAAAAGCCTCAGTCATCTGCTAAGGCTATCTATTCAAAAGAGTCCTTTATATCGAGTTTAAATGAGTCTCAGTCTCCTGTTTCTCCCCAGGCTGAGCCTGCTAAAGCAGAACAAAAAGCTTCAGTTTCGGGAGGTAATCGCAAGCCGATGAGCTCACTTCGCAAGACTATTGCCAAGCATTTAGTCAAAGTGAAAAATGAAACCGCGATGCTCACCACATTTAATGAAGTGGATATGAGCGAAGTGATGAGGATTCGATCTAAAGAGAAGGATGCGTTTATAGAAAAGCATGGAGTCAAGCTTGGGTTTATGTCTTTTTTTATCAAGGCGTGTGCAAGCGCTCTCAAAGAGTTTCCAGAAGTGGGAGCTGCTATTGATGGTGATGACATTGTTTATCCCGATAATCTAGGTATTGGTATTGCAGTGTCGACAGAAAAGGGGTTAGTAGTGCCTGTGCTTCACGGGTGTGAGAGTTTGAGTTTTTCCGAAGTGGAGAGAAATCTAGCTGAGTATGCTAAAGCGGCACGCGCCAATAAGATAAAGATTTCTGATCTAAAAGGGGGGTGTTTTACTATTACAAACGGTGGAGTTTTTGGCTCGCTAGTTTCTACTCCCATTATAAATTCAGGGCAAAGTGCTATATTAGGTATGCATGCGATTCAAAAGCGGCCAATAGCTGTCGATGATGAAGTGGTTATTCGACCAATGATGTATTTGGCTCTAAGCTACGATCACAGAATCGTGGATGGAAAACAAGCGATTGGCTTTTTGGTTCATATTAAAGAGAACCTAGAAGAGCCGTCTAGACTACTATTGGATTTTTAATATGTATGATGTGATTGTAATAGGATCAGGGCCGGGTGGTTATGTAGCCGCCATTAAGTCAGCTCAACTTGGGCTAAAGGTGGCTATCGTCGAAAAGCATGCTAAACTAGGTGGCACTTGTCTCAATGTGGGGTGTATCCCCTCAAAAGCGCTGCTTCATTCTACTCATTTGTACCATTTGGTGAAGCATCAAGGTGATCAGCTTGGGATAAAAGGGAAAGAGCTACAGTTTGACTTCGAGCAGATGATAAAGTACAAAGAGGGAGTGGTTTCTAACTTTAATAGTGGCATCGCCTTTTTAATGAAGAAAAACAAAATCGATGTGATATCAGGATTGGCAAAATTCACCTCTCCTAGTCAAATCGAGGTAAAAGAGAAGTCTTATGAAGCAAAAAACTTCATCATAGCGACCGGATCAAGCTCTGTCGAATTGCCCTTTTTAAAGTATGATGAAGAAACGGTGCTCTCTTCAACAGGCGCTCTATCACTAAAAGCTGTGCCCAAGAAGCTGCTCGTCATGGGAGCTGGAGTAATTGGAGTGGAGCTGGGCTGCGTCTATCACAGACTTGGCGCTAAAGTGGAGTTTATCGAGTTTCTAGACCGAATCTGCCCAACGCTGGATCATGAACTGTCCAAGGAATTTCAAAAAGAGCTTGAGTCTCAAGGGCTTACGTTTCATCTCAACACCAAGGTAGAGAGTGCAACAGTTGCAAATGGGGTGAAATTGACCACCTCAGAGGGGGAGTTTGAAGGAGATAAAGTATTAGTAGCGGTAGGTAGGAAGCCCAATAAAGAGGGGTTAGAGGTGCTCGAGCTAGACATTGACCCCAAAGGGTTCATAAAGATCAATGATGCCTTTCAGACCACTAAATATGCCCATATCTATGCGATTGGAGACGTAGCAGGGGGAGCTTTGCTAGCGCATAAGGCGTCAGAAGAAGGGATTGCGGTCTCTGAGTTGATAGCAGGTCTACAAGCTCGAGTTGAGTATGCGGCGATACCCAGCGTGATTTACACTTCGCCCGAAGTAGCAACGGTAGGGTTTACAGAAGAAGAGCTCAAAGATTTAGGGGTGAAGTACACCAAGTCGAGTTTCCCTTTCAAGGCGAATTCAAGAGCGAAGGCGATGGGAGCCGACAAGGGGTTTGTCAAGATATTGACTGGGGAAAAAGGGCACATATTAGGAGCTCACATCATGGGTGAAAGCGGAGGCGAGTTGATACAAGAGTGTGTATTGGCTATGGACAAGCGGTTAAAGACGGAAGATATAGCTAAAGCATCTCACGCGCATCCCACTTTATCGGAAGCTTTGAAAGAAGTGTCAATGGATAAGCCTTTGCATATGTAGAGGAT
Organism: Candidatus Amphrikana amoebophyrae; assembly: GCA_030408475.1. Taxonomy (GTDB): domain Bacteria; phylum Chlamydiota; class Chlamydiia; order Chlamydiales; family JACRBE01; genus Amphritriteisimkania; species Amphritriteisimkania amoebophyrae. Next base: position 65,226 of record JAUHQG010000010.1, on the reverse strand, counting down.
AGTGGAAGGATAAAAAGGGGCGCTGCCCCTTTAAAACCCCGCAAAAGGGCAGTGCCCTTTTGAAACCCAATCTGTTTTTTTAAGTATAAGTCATTGCCAATGGCAATGACTTATACAGAGTCATATCCCTGCGGGATAAAAAAAAGAGAAGCTCGATTGAGCTTCTCTTTCGGTGTATAAAGAACTACTTCTTTTTAACCATGGCGTGCACTACGTGGACTGTGTGCAAAAAGTTCATCCTCTATATCGTCTTCAGAAGCAACAGATCTTGGGGTGTCTAGAACTGTTACACGACGGCTTGCGTCTCCTCCTCTGCCACTGCCAAAGCCACTTCCATCGTCGGACAAGCTAGGGCTTCTTGGTGAGAGGGTTCCAGTCGTGGAAGATGCAGAGCTTCCGCCATCGCCACCAAATCCAGCTCCATCATGAGAGCTAAGTGATAGTCGAGAACTTCTCCCTAAAAGTGAATCACATGCAGAACCTCTTTCTGCTCGTGTTTCTGCAGCACTAGTCAGAGCTTCTCTAAAAGCGGTTGCTTTAGCAGCGTCTTGTTTGATTGTTGGGTTATAGAACCTTGTAACTATATCAAGCCTGTCAGACACTTGTTTGCCTTCTACTAACTTAGTTTTTGGTAGTCTTTGAAGGTCTTTGTTTTTATTCCAAACCCATTTAACGAAGTTGAGTCCAAGAGATTTATTACTCATGCTAGCGTTGAATACAACATCTTTAAAGTATCCAACTACTCCTGCTCTATTTTCTAGAGCTTCGCGTTTTAGTTTTAAATCAGAGCGTTTTTTTCTTATTGAGGCCTTCTCATATCTTGAAAGGTCATCATGGGAAAGTGCGACTCCAAGTTCTTCGATTTCTCTAGAGAGAGGCTTTATTAGGCTCAACTGTTCGTTTGCAGTAGCAAAACCAACTGTTAATGCTATAGTTCTTCCAATTCCTATTAAACCAATATCTACTGCAAGCCAAGTTGCTACACCTATGATGGCAGCTGGTATCATACTTACATACATTAAACTTGAAAGGAAAACTGTGAAAGGTTTTAGTAGATTTGGTAATGGTGGTAAATTTGGAATCTTAAAGTCAGGGAATCCTAAGTGTGGCAATATCACGTTTAGTAGGTGTAAGAATCCAATTGCGATTGGCTTGATGACAACTGCCATTAATGGATTAATTACAAATGATTTTACACCACTTCCTATTGTAGCAAGAATTCCTACAATAGCTGCCATTGCGACTCCAATAACTCGTGTAGCTCCTGCCAATACTGATCTTAAGTGTTGGCTCATTCCAACTTCATTGTAACCACCTCGAACTATTTGTTGCGCTAGGTAGCGAAATAATTTTTGAGTAGCATCAAATCCAGCAGCTCCACCATTTAGAGTGTTTTCAGCTGCCTTGGTGATGCCTTTTTTTAAGCAGCGTACTGTGCTGGCTTTTTCATACTCAGCATCAGTTGCAGCTTGGTCTACATTCCCATCCTCATCGAACCTTGTAATATCGTCGTGGTTAGCTGCAAAACTAAAGGTTTCAATATGACCCCATTCTCCAGTTAAAAATACATTCGCGTTTCTGCTTTGAATTTGTAGTCGTCCTCTAACCAGTTTGGCTTTAACTTTCACTGTTTCTTGAGGAAAAGCGCTTTCTACATTCGCTGTAATCTTGGCTTTGTCATGAATCTTTTTAGCCCTACCTGTGGTAGGATCACTCACATCGACACTTGAATCTTCATCAAACGCGATTCCATATAAAGGTGCGTAGTTACGCTCTTTATGTGAAGTTCGTGCTGCTTCATATGCATGATCTAGTTGGGCTGATCTATCATTGCACCAGTTTCTAATAGCTGAAATAGCCATATTATTACCTCATTTATTATTTATTTTATATTAACTATGCAAGTATTCTACACTAATGTGTAATTAAAAGCTAATAATTATAAATATAAACAGCTAATAGTTAACTATTTGTTAAATTAAAATTTTAAATTACCGAACAAAAGTGAGGTTAAAGGGTAAAAATAATTTGAAAATAATTGTGGTTGGCTAAGAGTTGTGCTGCAATAAACTAAAAGATTTTAAATGAAAATGAGCTATTAAAACCCAAGTTGTGTGTACTAGGCTATATTCTAAGCAAAGGTAGCAAGTGCAGTACTAAGTTGATCCATGGCGTCTTGATCCAAGTCGATTGCATCTAAAATGGTTTGAGCTGAATCTGCTACTTCTCGATCAAGCTTATATATTATTTGATCATAGAAAGGCTGCCCAGGTGTAACCTCAATCTGTTTGAATGCATCTAGGAAGAATTGAATGGAATTTCCATCTTTTCTTGCAATGGCATTTTGAAGGTGCATGGTGATTTCTTTTACTGGGAAGGTGATGGTGGTGCTTACGTTTATATCAGAGCCAAATCTGGCTAGTATACTATGATATTGTAAAATCTGCTTTTTTATAGAGTTGTTTTTTTTGTTAAATTTGTCTATTGTATCTGTATAGCTTTTAGTAGCACTTGTAAATTTTGCAGAACCAGCTGCTGCTGTTCGGATGGACCCAAAATGTTTGTTGAGTTCTCTATTTAGACCTTTATTTGCAACTACTATTTTTCCTTTGTTTTTTCTTATTTCGGAAGCTAACTGTCCTTCAAAATCACTTCTGCTGTCGGTGTGTAGGCGAGTTTTAATGACACTTTTAAGTGCTTGAGCGTCAGTTCGAGACATTATTTGCCCTGTCTGCCTAAAGAAAGCAAGGACTACTTGGTTCGTAATGTAGTCCACATTAGGAAGCTTTCCTGTCTCTGTGCAGTGAGTGTCATACTGCTCAACAGTTGCTCGTAATAAAAAGGGTAATTCATGTAGCTCGTCAGCTGCTATTTGCGTAAATAGCGTGTCATTGATAGCAAAAGTCTTGGCTGTTCTGGATTCGGATGAGTAAGGCGAACCTGAGGGTGTACGGATTGTATCAATAATATATCGGGATGTAGGTCCCATCGGTGCTGGCGCTGCCATAGTATTACCATTTATTATGTTATTATATGCTAATATTATACAATATTTGTTTATATAATTGCAACTTTGTAAGTCATTGGCTATTAAGATATAAAAATAATTTGCAATTTGTGGATTTTAATTAACTATTTTGATATAATAGGTGTATAAAGTGATTAGAATTCCTTAAGTTTTCAAGTCATTAATAATATAATAAATGCGATATGGTGAGGTTATGTGCCATGAATAATAAAGAAGACGAAAACAAACAGTTGCGCTCTAGAGTTGCTGCCTTAGAAAGTAAAATTGACTTACTTGAAACCGAGTTTGTCTACCTCAACCAAATTCTTGTTGAATGCGGTTTTCCAGGTGGTATCGCTACTTTAAAAAATACTGTCGAAGAGGTCCTTAACGAAAATGCCGAGACTTCATTCGAAAGCGCTAGGTATATCGAAAATGATGATGAAGACCTAGTCTAACTTCTACTCCATATACTGATCTAGTTATAAAGCAGCCTATACTATTTTGGCTGCTTTTTTATGCCCATTTCTATTGTGTAACACTCTGACTATTAGTATGATGCGCTAAGTGATTGAAAATAATTAGTTTAGTATGGTTTAATGGATCTTTGTTTGCAGCATCTACAAGAGGAGATAGCATTAATGGCGACAATTAAGTTCAATGATGAAGAAGCGGTCCAAGTGCCAGATGGCGAAGACATCAAAGATTTTTGTGAAGAGAATGGGGTCCCTTTTGGATGCGAAGAAGGTGTTTGCGGTACATGCATAGTGGAAATTGAAGAGGGGATGGAAAACTTAACCCCCTTTAATGAAGAGGAAGAAGACTTTTTAGGCGAGATGGAAACAGAAAGACTCGCTTGTCAGTGTAAAATTAAGGGTGGATGCGTCCATATCAGGTATTAGAATGGCTCAAATATACAAAGAGATGACAATTGATGACATCTTCACTACTTTTCCAGCAAAGGGGCAAAAATTAGCTCAAGAATTGACTAATACCGGCCTTCATTGCGTCGGATGCTCGGCAGCTACTTGGGAAACTTTAGAAGCAGGCATGCTCGGACATGGATTTCAAAATGAGGATATCGATAATTTAGTATCCAAATTGAATGCGATATTAGACGAGAAAATGGATCTTTCGACCATAACGATGACAAAAAGAGCAGCAGAAAAATTCATCAAGATTCTCAAAGAAGAGGGTAAAGAGGGGTGGTGCCTAAGCTTTGGGGATAAACCCGGTGGATGCAGCGGCTATGAGTATGTGTTAGACTTTTCCAAAGAACCTAAAGAGAATGACAAAGTGTTTCATTCCTATGGCGTTGATGTTGTGGTAGATAAGTCGATGGTAGAGAGATTACTAGGCACAGAAATAGACTATTTAGATGGACTTAATGGATCCGGGTTTAAGGTAACCAATCCTAATGCTAAAAGCTCATGTAGCTGTGGTAATTCTCAAGGCTACTAGTTAAAACGTGGATCCCCAAAAATGGTCATGGCCATATCGTTGGTGACAGCAACAGAGTTGAAGTATTCTTTTTCAGCATATTTTTTTAACAGATGTTCAGCATATTTTATGTTATAACCTATATTTAAGATTTCGTGATCTACAGTATAGAGGGTTAGGGGTCCATTATTGTTTGCTAATATTATCGCACGTGCGTGAGCCTCATATAAATTGAAGACGTTCCGCATTGTAACTTTTAACTCTTCTAGGGACATTCTATCCAGGTCTTTAGTTTGTCGGGCTAGCATCTCTTCGACAGTTTCTCTACTGGATCTTCCAACAGCTCTTGGTGGAGTCGTCGTTGCACGTGGCACTAAAATAGGGTCACTTGCTGCAGAGCTTCTTCCAGAAGATGAAGATAAACTGTGAACTGACAGGGGTCTTGCTGGTGATGGCTCAGGACGTCTAGAACTGGTGGCGGGCATTCTTGGAGAACGGCTAACTAAAGGAAGAGGTGTTGATCTAAGCAGCTGTTCTCTTGGGTCTGGATCACTTAGAGTTTTGCGCGTGTGAGCACTTAAAGATTCCTCTGATAAGTCGCTTACGCCTGAATCAGCGGTTCCTCTAGAAGATCTACTTCCTACGGAGCTAGCTCCAGTAGATCCTTCCATACTAGATGAACTGACGCTTAGTGGTGTTGGGGGGCGATGTTTTAATTCTCTTTTTGGGTTCGTCCATGTTTCTTTTGGGCCAAATAGCGGTTGATATGGTTCAGTTCCTTCATCTCTTTCTATATGTATTTCACTTGCGCTGCTGAAGTAAGAAGCGTCATCTCTTTCCATTGTTTCAGGAAGGGTCGTACCCAAAACTTGAGTAAATACGCTTTTTTGGAAGTTGTTAAAAGAGGTCCCTTTTTTAACTTGAGCCGCTCCAGCGTATTGCGCTATGTCTGTTTCTGTAAAAGTTAAATCTTTCCACTCATGCTTTTTTGAAATAGTGTGAAATTCGCAATTATTGACTGTCACTTCTCCGCTTGAGTCCATGGAAAATTGTTCAACGGCAACTGTTAATTCACTTTGCGCCTTTCTAACCATCGCTTCAGTTGCAAATAGCGTTTGCGCTTTTGCAGCCGCATCTAATTTGGTTGTTGGATCACCGCCAATAATAAGGATTTCGTAAAAACGACCATTGATTTCTCTAATGCCAAGTCTTTGTGCTGCTTTTTCAATTGCACAGACTCGGGCTCCCCCAGCTGCGAAATCTCCCCCACGATAGGATACTGCTGAGCCAACTGTTGACATATCATCGCCATAAGACGTTGCTGAGTCAACTATTGACATTTCATCGACGACATAATAAGGCGTTGCTGAGCCAACTGTAGAAAAAGCCATTCTATTAACCTATTATTATAATATGGTAATATTCTAACACAATAGCCCTAATTATACAAATATAATAATTAAAATTATTTATACAACTTACTAATAATACATCTCTTATGGTAGAATACTTGTGCAAGTTACTTTTAACATGTGTGACTTGATAAATTAACAAGTAGGTAAGTATGTTAGTGCCTAGTACAGAGTCTGTTAGAGGTTTTGGAGCTTTAGTGATAAAATCGTCTGATTTTGCTCACATAGATCCACATATTGGTATAAATATTACTTTAGAAAGAATTAAGTCTGACTTGGCGGCTAAAGAGACAGATGCTCCCTTAAAGGCAGAGGTTAAGGCTGTTGAGCGTCAACCACTTGTGAATAGATCTAAGGTTGTTGGTCAATCCTATATGTTAGCTGATGTCGTCTCGATTATGAGTAAAGGGACTTATTTGGCTTCACGTTTTTCTCCTCATGGCACTAATCCGGGATTAAGAAGTGCGTTTGGCCTAGTGAGCGCTGTTGGCTTCGTGGGCGGGGCTGTCGATATAATAGGCGCTAAAACTAATTACGATACAGCTAAAAAAGTGGGCTATGTTTGGGGTCAAAGAGAAGCTGTTATTAAAGGGTTTAGGGGTACAGCAGGAGTTTTTAGCGCTATGAATGCCACTGCTAATTCGCTTTTCGACTGTTTAAGTTACGAAGGCTTTGTCACCTCATGCAAAACAAGTTTTTGCGCCATACGTGTTTTAGGTCATGTAGCTACTATTGCGGGAGGGTGTAAATATTTAGCTGTTTTTTCCACTTCAGGAAATAATTTGCGCCGCTCTTATCAATTAAGTAGCCAATTAAGTGAGATAGAGAAAAATCATATTGGTGAACCAGTAAAGGGTTTAAAAGCGCAAATCAAACATCTATGTGCTGCTATTGAGCTCACTTCATTAGAGCGCTATGTCATTATTGATCAGGTAAGAAAAGAAGATTTCTCTGAAAAGGTGGAGCTTACTGATAGCGATTTAGCGAAACTAACCCCAAAAGATATCCACGTAGTAAATGCCGCAAAATTGCCAAAAGCTAAAGCTAAGTTGGCTTTAAAGAAAATGGCCGATATGAAAACGGGTAAAGAGATGGATCTGTCCGATCGAACTGGCCCTTTAGTTGTTGCAAAGTTGCGAGCTGAAACGATGAAACCAGAGCCTAAGCGTTTAGTGAGTCTCTTAGCAAAGCAAAACCCAGACGCAAGTGATATCGAAGCTGCCAAAGAGATCATTACGGAGGCTAAAAAAGATGCTAAATCCCGCATACTAATGAATGTATTAGTTATGTCTATCGCAGTTATTGGTATAGCAACAGCGGTTGCAGCTGATTTTGCTACAGCAGGAACCCTCAAGTTTGTTCTTATTGGAATAGGATTGGCTATTTCTGCATATTCTATGGGAATGGATACTATAATGATGATGGATGGGTTTAGATCTAGTCAAGATGGTAAGTATGATGAAATGCTTAAGTGGTTTGTCAATACTGTAGCCATTGCAGTCAGTGCTTTAGCCGTTTTCTATACGGCTGGAACTCCGCTATTAATAATGGGAGTAATTTCAGCGTCTATTGTCTTGAGCGTTAATTTCGGTATTTGGTATAAAAACAAATATGGAAAACCGCTAGATCCTCCAAAAGATCTTAGCGAAAGGGCTCAAGTTCGTCGCGATATCTTTATTAGCGCTACAGCTGGACCTGTTCCACATTTTACACATTGATTTATTCACCTATTTGGTTTGTTAACTGTGAATCCTTATTTAGAAGATTTTATCCTTTCCATTACTGCAGAGCGTGGCTTGTCTGATAATACGCGCTTAGCTTATAAAAGCGATTTAGAGCGCTTTGAGTCATTTTTAGACTATCCATTAGAAACTGCCTCATCTGCAGATGTTGTCTCTTTTTTAGGGGCTCTTCAAGAAAAAAACCTCGCTTCGGCAACTATTGTCCGTTGTTCAATGTCTTTACGCGTTTTTTACCGCTTTTTAAAACGGGAAAAAGCAATAGAGGTTGATCCAACTACAAATATAGAAGGCGGGAAGATTTGGCAAAAAATTCCAGAAATTCTTACTCAAGAAAACATAACTCAACTATTTAAGCATCAAGATGTTACGAAAAATTTAGGTGCGCGCGATCATGCGATCCTAAAGCTAATGTATGCAGCTGGCATTAGAGTAAGTGAGCTTTGCTCTCTTAACATAACTGATTTAGGATTGGACTCTTTAAGGGTTATGGGAAAAGGGGCAAAAGAGAGGATGGTTCCCGTGGCTAAAGTGGCTATAGAGGCAGTGGACAACTATCTATCTATGAGAGATGATAAAAACAAAGCTCTTTTTATCACCTCTAAGGGTAAGAGGATAGATCGCCAAGTAGTGTGGCACTTAGTTAAAAAATGGGGCAAGAAGGCCGGTATCACTAAAGAGATATCGCCTCACACTCTTCGTCACTCTTTTGCCACTCATCTTTTAGAAAACAGCGCTGATCTAAGAGTGATTCAAGAATTGCTCGGCCATAGTGATATAGCAACTACTGAAAGATATATGCATATATCAAAGGCTCATGTTCAGAAGAGCTTTGAGGATTTTCACCCAAGATCATAAGGGGCTTGTTTTTTAGCACGCTCTTAAATGGGTTCATCGTCCATTTCCACTCTCTTCTTACTGTGGAATTTGCGACGAAGTCTCTCTAAAAAGATAAAGACAACAGGCGTTAAAAAGAGGGTCAAAAACTGTGAAAACATCAGTCCGCCCACTATAACCATTCCAAGAGGTTGGCGAGATGAGGCTGTCATCCCTCCAATGCCAGATGCAATAGGAACAGCTCCCATCATAGCGGCAATAGTAGTCATCAAGATAGGGCGGAAACGGGTAATACAGGCAAATTCTATCGCCTCTTCAATCGTTTTGCCTTCTTTTGACATTCCTTCCACTGCAAAATCGACTAAAATAATACCATTTTTGAGTACAATACCAAGCAACATCAACATCCCAACAAAAGAATATAGCGAGAGTGTTTCACCAAAGAGATAAAGGGTGAGTAATCCCCCAAGAGCTGCAGGAGGAAGTGCCGACATTACGGTTATCGGATGAATGAAATTTTCATACAAAATGCCCAAAATCACGTAGATGCAAAAAATAGTAATCAAGATAAGGTAACCAAGTGATTGAAAGGTCTCTTCAAAAACATTGGCCGTTCCTTGCACAGAACCCAGTACATTTGCAGGCAACATTTCATCTGCTAACTCTTCTATACTTGCAAGCACTTGAGAAAGAGGAGCATCTTTGAGATCAAAGGTAAAAGTTACGGCTGGCATTGTATTGAGGTGGTTCACTTCTAGAGGGGCGATAGTTTGAGTAATGTTGACAACTGATTTAATCGGGACTTGGTTTTCTCCAATATAGAGCTTATCTAAAACCGAAGGGTCTCTATATGCTATTGGCTGCGTCTCTAATACGACATCGTATTCATCAATTTCTCCATTAATTTGAGACACTTTTGTTCCTCCATACGCATAGCGAAGGGCAAACTCAATATCTGATGCAGTGAGATTGAAATTCGAAGCTTTATCCCGATCAATTTCGATCGTGAGTTGAGGTTCAGAGATATGCATATCACTTGTAACTTGAGCAATACCGGGAATTTGTTTCATTTGTGCCATGAATTTTTCAGCAGTTTCGTATAGCACCTTAGAGTCAAAACTTTGCAGCGAGTATTGATAGTTGCCCATTTGAGAGTCGGTTCCAATATTAAGTTCGATCAAAGGGAACGCTTTTACAAATATTTCAACTCCGGGAATGGTTTCCAGGTATTCTTTAAATACTGGTTCTAGCTTAAAGATGGAGGGTCTCTCATTAATAGGCTTAAGATTAATAAAGACAATCCCTTGGTTTGAAGTGGGGTGTCCTCCAATTGCTACAGCTCTTTCAACATATTCGTGATTCATCGCTTTTTCACCCAGATATTTGGCTATATCCATTGTCTTATATGGCGAGGTTCCATCTTCTGTTTTAATGAAAGCTTGGATAATACCGGTATCATCAGGAGGAAGGAAACCTTTTGGTAGTACAGACACTAATAAAAGGGTTAAGGCAACAGAAGTCATTCCAGCTATGAGGGTTGAAATTTTGTGACGCAACACAAAATAGAGCCCTTTTTTATATACGGCTAAAAACGCTTTGTTGATTTTTTCAGAAAATTTCTCTAGCCAATTTTTATTGTGAACGTGGTGGCGCGCTAAAAATCGACTACAAAGTAGTGGAGTAAGTGTGAGTGATAATATACCAGATATAATCACAACAGTCATAATGGTAACGGCAAATTCTCTAAAAAGCCTCCCTACGATGCCTCCCATAAAGAGCATAGGGATAAATACAGAGGTGAGGCAAAGCGTCATCGATAAAACAGTAAAAGAGATTTGCGCTGAACCCTGAAGGGCTGCTTGGAACCTTGTTTTACCTTGCTCAAGATGACGTACGGTATTTTCTAATACAACTATGGCGTCATCAACTAAAAATCCAATAGAGAGCGTTATAGCTAGTAGTGATAGCAGATCTATAGAGAACTGATAGACATACATAAGAGCAAATGTCCCCAGAATAGAAATGGGCATTACGATAATGGGTATTATGCTATCTCTCGCTTTACCTAGATAGAAAAAGGTGACTGCCGCTACGAGAAAAAAGGCAACAACAAGTGTAAATTCAACATCGTGAATGGCCTCCCAAATCCAGACTGATTCATTAAAGAGATTAACTATTTCCACAGATTCTGGTATAGCCTCTCTAATTGAGGGCATAATATTTTCAACTTCTTGAATTGTTTGTAAGGTATTTGCTCCAGCCATTTTTTCAACGCCAACTGCAATGGCATTTTGAGCCTTTCCATCTTGAAATAGGGTAATGCCCATTTTATTATCAATGGAGCTATTGATAGCGTTACCTAAGTCTTTGATGCGCACCATCTCTCCATCTTCATTGCGTACAATCAGCTGATTGTATCCTTCGGCATCAAAAATTTGACCCGTAGCCAGTATGGTAAATTCTTTGTTGGGGCCATATAGAGTTCCAGTTGGGTACTCGACGTTACCGGTTTTAATGACTTCAGCTACTTGGTTAATATTTATTTTCCGAGCGGCTAGTTTTTCAGGGTCAATTTGGACTCGGACGGCAAATGCGGAGCCGTAAACATTGACATCGGATACACCTGATAGCATAGAAAAACGGCGCATAGCAAAAGCATCAACATATTTATAGATGTCATAGGGTTCAAATGACTGAGAAGCAAAGGCAAAGTAAATGACAGGGGATTCAGTTGGGTTATATTTGCGATAAATGGGCTGATTGGGGAGATCAGAGGGCAGATAGGATAGCGAAGCTGTAATTTGAGCTTGAACATCTTGAGCGGCTACATTGACATCTTGAGAAAGATCAAATTGCAATACTAGTAATGTTTGACCATTTTGTGAGGAAGAAAATATCGATTTAATCTTTTGAATTTGAGCAAACTGTCTTTCAAGCGGGGCGGCTACTGTATTGGCCATTGTAGCGGGACTCGCTCCAGGGTAGCTCACTTTAACTTGTATAGTGGGGTATTGAATGCTAGGTAAATCGCTAACGGGTAAAAAGTTGTAGGCAAAAACTCCAAAAAAGAACAAAGAGACTACAATTAAGGAAGTCATTACAGGACGTAAAATAAATGGCTTAGATAAACTCATGAGATTTTTTGCTCTGTACTTTGATATTTTGATGGTAGTTTTTTGTTTTCTATTTTAACTTTTATTCCAGGCTTAATATTAATTTGGCCATTCACTACGATTTGGTCATGAGTGGACAGTCCTTTTAAAACCATTAAGTATTTACCATTTTCTTGAGCAAGCCCAAGAGTAATCGTTTTCATTTCAGCTATGCCGGAATCATTGATTGTGTAAACATAGTGGCCGTTTTGACCATTTTGCACCGCTTCAGAAGGGATGAGTATCGCCTCTTTTTCCATCTTTTTAATGAGTCGCACTTTAACATATTGACCTGGCCAAATAGTTTTTTCTTTGTTTTCAAAATGCCCTTTCATCAAAACTTGACCTGTTCTTTCATTGATATGATTATCAATGAATACTAGCTTACCGCTTGCAATGGGTTTATTTGGGGTGTCGTTGTAGACGACCACTTCAACAGGGTGTTCTGTCCACTGTTTTTGAATATCAAATAAATAGCTTTCGTCTATTCCGAAGCTAGCCCAAATGGGAGCTACTTGTTTGATGGTGACTAGAGTTTGATTTGAGTAAGCCGTTACAATATTTCCCATGTCAATTTTGCGATTTCCTAATATTCCACTTATAGGAGCGGCTATGTCGCAAAAGTCGATGTTGATTTGAGCCGATTGAATCTCAGCTAAGTTAGCTAAAATAGTACCTTCTAAGCTTTCCATGTTTGTAACTAGCTGATCAAAAGTGTTTTGCGAAATGAAGTCTTCTTGCGCTAAGGGTTCATTTCTAATAGTAGTGTCTTTAGCATATTGAAGTTTTGCTTGGTTTTGAGCCAACTCGCCTTCGTATTTATATTTTGTTGCTAAATAAGGGCGATTATCAATTGTAACTAATGGAGTTCCCTTTTCAACATAGCTTCCTTCTTCATAGTGTATAGCCATAACTTCACCGTTAACTTGAGGTTGGATATCAACTTTTTGAATGGGCTCAATATGTCCCGGAACATCTATGTATATAGGGACCTCTTTTTTTATCGGATAAGTTGTTTGAACGATGGGTAGCTTTTTTCTTGGAGGCACTTTTTTTTCACAAGAAGCAAATAGTGTGAGAAGGGGAAGGATCAATAGCCATTTATAATTCTTCATCGAGTTGCTCCAAATTTTCTAAATTATGAGGATTAACATTTAAACTGCCCAAGGCGTAAGCTAAATTAGATAGAGATTGAAAATACTCTTTTTTAGCTAAGATTTCTTTAGCTCTGGCATCGGCAACAGCGGTTAGGGCATTAATAACATCAACAATGTTATTGGTTCCTTGCTTATATTTATCTAAGTTGACTTTGTAATCTTCTTGAGCTGTTTCATAATACTGGGTTGAATAGTCGATTGATTCTAATGAAAAGGAGATGTCATCTTGATAGACGCTGATCTCTTTGGTCATGAGAAGTTCTATAGCGAGAAGTTTCGATTGAGAAGTTGAAAGATTGGCCTTAGTGAGCTTAATTTGATTTTGCTGGAAAAAACCTTGAAAAAGGGGTAAGTTAAGAGAGACCTGAACGTCAAAATCATAGTTATCATTAAGCCCATTATTACCTTGGGTGTTGCCAATAGCGAATGAACCATCTACTGTAGGGTAGTATTGGGATCTTGCCGCTGATAAGGCGTATTCTTTTGATTCAACATCAGATAGAGCGGCTAAGTAGTCAGGGCGAGATTTTTTAGCAAGTTCCATCAGCTGCTCAAATGGCTTAGGCTCATAGTATTCGTATTCTGTTGGGAAATTTTGAAGTGTAAATTTTAAGTTAGAGCTTATTCCCATGTCATTTTTTAGTGTGGCGAAGGCGGTATTTAACTTTTGTTGCTGATTGACTACTTTTAACTTGGTGTCGAGATAATATGTGCGAGCTTGTAAAACATCTGAAATATCACTCATACCTGTGCGTAGTTTTTCTTCTGTCGAATCTAAAGTGATAATCGCGTCTTCGACATCAGCAAAATAGGCTATGAGAAGTTCTTGTTGATAGACCACATTAAAGTAGTCGTTCATGAGCTCTTGCATTACAAATTGGATTTCGTGGTTATGTGACCAATCTGCCTCATATAAAGCATAGAGAGCTGCATCAGATGTAAAGCGGGTTTGACCGAAATCTAAAATTGTATATGAAAAATTGAGTTCATTTTGAAATTTCGTAGTAAAGTCTGAAACTGTTTGATTTACATCTAATTGTGGGTATTTAAGTCTTTGATAAGTAGAATCGAATTGAGAGAGCACAAAGTAGTCTTGTAGTTTTTTGCCGTAATTGGCTGCTGCCGCTCGAGCTTTAGACCAGCTTTCTTTGGTTTTTGTGTTATAAAGCAATCCTAGATCGATTATTTCGCCCATAGAATAGTCTCGATCGCTATCAATTTTTGGTGTTGGAATCGCCTCTTGTCTTTTATTGACGCTTTGAAGAATTTTTGAAGGGGGAGTCCAGTTTGAGTCATGAGTAGCTGGAGCTAGTGAATATGGGTGGGCAGCTTCTTTGTACACATTACATGAACAAAGAAAGATAAAACCAACAGTTAATATACTAACGCTTTTCATTATTAAGATCTTGTAAATACAAACACGACACACCTATCAATTAATTAAATAGAGGTAGGTTGGATTATATTAAAGGTTAATCTTTGCAACGTCGTTTTATTAGTGTTAAATTTTCAATATCTGAAAATTCTTAACACATTTAGTAAGAGTGGTTTGCGAAATTATTTTTTATTGTTAGTTTATTAAAGAAATTGTTAAGAAGAGAGGATTGAAGGTAATGTATTATAATAAATATTGATTGGTTTTATGTTTTATAATTAAAACTTTCGAGTTTTTTAGTTTAAATAATTAAAGTAGTTGTCGAGTTTTTCTATTGATTCTAAAAAGTGAAATTTTGTACATTGGCCACCGATTTAAAAATTTAATAGGAGTTTATCAATGGCAGCTTTAATAACTAGATTTATGCAACCTAAGGCAAGTGATGAAATTGCCACTATGCAAGAGTTTGCTGGCGCTCAATATGCGGGCAGAGTGAGCGAACCAATGGCGTTAGCTTTTAGTCAAATACAACAGTGGCTTGAGGCGCCAATCACCAACTTTGCTCCGATTTGTAATCGAGCCGTTAACTTAGTATATTTAGCTGCAGATGGGTCAGAGGTCGGAAAATGTGCTATAGAAATGGAAGAAGGGGCTTTAAAGCTCGCTGAGTTGGCAAGGAATATGATTTTATTTGATGGAGTTGTGAAAGGGGGTGGATTGCAATTTCGTACTGTTAGTTTAGTGTCTACTTCTGACGACATGAGCGGTCCTTTTCTTATCAGATCGCGAGCAGCTAAATTTGATTTAAAAAGTGGTGAAATGGTAAGCGGAAAAGTTGGGCCTGCTCACCTGATGAGAGATGATGATTTAACTAAAGTTGGGTTCACCCAGCTAGCTCAAATCCGATCGGAACAAAAAGCTGCAGCCATAATAGAGGCTATGAGAGCAGGGGCCGCAGCAGGAGCAGCAGGAGCAGCAGGAGCAGCAATAGAGGGAGATCTTCAGACGGAATTAGCAGCGAAAGTCGCTGAGGTAGCACAATTGTCTGCTCGAGTTGCTACAGCAGAAACGAAAGTAGGTGAATTAGAGGAAGCTCTTAGAAGTAAAGATGTACAATGTGCAACTGCAGTTGAAGCAGCTAATGCGAGATGTAGCGCTATAGAAGAGGGAGCAGCAAAAGAAGTTGCAGAGTTTAGGGCGCGATCTCAAGCTTTAGGTGAAGAGCAAGCTGAGATTATTGTAGATCTCAGGAGGCATTTATCTAGAGCTATTGAAACCATAGATGCTGTTTCTGGGGTATTATCAAAAGGTGCAGCGAATCGGTCTAAGAAAAGCACTGAGGGTAAGGTGTATGATGCTCTAACTCTTCCAACTGATGAGATGAGAGCGGCTGCAGCTATTAAAGGTGGCGCAGGGAAGAAGTGATTTTTATTTTCATAGAGCGCTTCGGTGCTCTATGTTTTTTTTACTCCGGATCTTTTCAACCCAAGTTATGTCTAAAACTTAACATAGTTTTATTTATATCTTTCTGTTTGACTTAATCTTAATCAAACGTTAACAGAAAGTTAGAAGGGAAGTTTACTCTGAGGGAGATCTAGTGGAACTTAATCATATTTATGAGTCACACTCATATGATGACGTCTACGGGTTAGATGTTGTTCATTCTGTAGCTTGTCTACAATCAACTGTCGAATCCATTTTTAAAACAGGTGAAGCGCGCCAAAGTGATTTAGAAAGAATTCGCGATTTAGCTGAGGATGTTGTAGATATTGCTGCGAGACTTCAGTCTCATTTTGCCCCATTTTCTAGAGAGTTTAAACTAACTACTTCATTGAAGGATAAAATTAACGATTTGGTTATCTATCCTATTGAAGGGTTAATTCATCCTGCTGAAACTCAAGATTCTTCAACTCACCTTTGGCAATCGATTAATGACGCTTTTCAAGGTAAAAGATCACTTTGTAATGAAGTAAATCACTTACAAAAGTATTTAACCTAAAAGTGGTTATTTGTATGTTGGCTTACTTTCAAAATGAGATCTTATTGGTCACCGATTTTGGCTTTGATCATCTCTTTTACCATGTCGGGAGATGCTTTCCCTTTTGTCTCTTTCATCACTTGTCCTACCAAATAGTTAAAAGCGCGATCTTTTCCACCATGAAAGTCTTCAATAGAGCTTGGGTTGGCGGCTAAGACTTTGTCTATGATATCTTCCACAACTTTTGCATCTTTTATCGGCTGATAATTGGGGTTCGCTTTTACTATTTCTTCTGGCGTGAGTGAGGGGTTTTGTACCATGTCATCTGCAACTTGCTTGGCTATTCTTCCGGTGATCACTTCTGATTCTATCAAATTAACTAAATCAGCTACGTTTTTAGCTTTGATTCCAAATTCAGATAAACTCTTGCCGCTCTCTTTGATTCGGCCTACAAATTCAACTGTTAACCAGTTGCAAAGTGATCTTGCATTTGTTGTATGTTTCAAAGCTTCCTCGTACTCATCGCTAAGTGCCTTATCGTTAATGAGTAAAGTGGCAGAGTATTCACCAATTTTCAGTTTTTTAACATAACGTTTATATCGTTCATGAGGAAGTTCAGGAATGTTGTGCTTAATTTCTTCAATATATTCTTTAGTTAATACAAGAGGGGGTAGATCTGGTTCTGGAAAGTAGCGATAATCATCAGCGGTTTCCTTAACTCTCATTACAACTGTTTGTTTCGTTTCTAAGTCAAATCGACATGTAGATTGGTGAACAACTTCATTATGCGGAGTATCAGGATTATTGACATAAAGAGCGACTTGTCGAATAAATTCAGATTCAATCGCTTGGGCCATATTTGAAAATGAGTTCATGTTTTTAATTTCAACTTTAGTTCGTAGCCCTTTTTCCCCTTTTTTACGAACGCTTATATTGACGTCGATTCTCATCGATCCTTCATCCATATTACAATTTGAGGTTCCCACATACTGCATGACAGATCGAAGAGCCATAGCATAAGCAACGGCATCACCAGGAGATCTCATGCATGGCATGGAGACAATTTCAATTAAAGGAGCGCCTGCTCTGTTGTAGTCTATACCAGTAAATTTGCTAAAGTGTTTTAGCATGCCGGTGTCGTCTTCTAAATGGGCATGATGGATGTCAAAGCGTTTTGTTTTACCATCCACATCTGCTTCTATAACTCCGCCCCGAACAATAGGGAATTCAAATTGAGTAATTTGAAAGTTTCGAGGATTGTCAGGGTAAAAATAAGATTTTCTGTCAAATTGAGAGGTAAGGGCTATATCGGCATCAATTGCTAAGCCAAACATAACAGCTTTTTTAACAGCTTCGCCGTTTATCACGGGTAAGGCTCCAGGCTGTCCTGTATCAGCTATACTGATATTTGTATTGGGTTCATCCCCGTATCTATTGGGAGCTCGAGAAAACATTTTTGTCTTCGTGTCGAGTTGAGCATGAATCTCTAGTCCGATGACCGGTTCCCATTCTTCGTAGTTGATATTGGTCATGCTAAATTCTCCTTATCAAAGTGGGGTGACATTTTGGGGCTAAGTGAGACATTTTTTTCAATGTGATGAGCAAATCGTAAAAGGCGGGCATCTTCATGCTTTGGGCCCATTAGTTGCATGCCAAAAGGGCGATCATCAGAGGTAAAGCCTGTAGGAATGCTGATAGATGGGAGTCCTGCTAGATTCGCTGGGATTGTGTAAATATCTTGAAGGTATAGGCTGAGTGGATCTTGGATTGAATTTCGATCAAACGCTGAGTAAGGAGCGGTCGGTGTGGCTATTACATCGCAAGAATTGAAAGCTTTTTTCATCGCGTTTATAATAAGCGTTCTAACTTGTTGAGCCTTTTTATAGTAGGCGTCTTGAGCTTTAGCGGATAAAACATAGGTTCCAAGTAAAATGCGTTGTTTTACTTCAGGACCAAACCCTTCGCTTCTAGAATTTTGATAAACATCATCTATTGTTTCGCAATTTTTGGCTCTATTAGAATATAAAACCCCATCAAATCTAGCTAAATTTGTGGAAGCTTCTGCTGGGGCAATAATGTAATAAACAGGCACGGAGTATTTAAGTACATCTAGGTTAATGTCTATAATATTGAGGCCCATTTTTTTCATCAGTTCTATGTTTTGTTCAAAGTGGCTGCGAGCTTCTGAGGGGAGTTGATCGATGAGGTGGAACGGTACGCCAACGGTTTTGCTTTGGACTGAGTTTTTGAGTTCACTTATATATGGTTGAGGGGCGAGGTTTAAACTAGTTGAGTCTTTTGAGCAATGTTTTCCAATCACTTCCATCATAAGAGCGGCATCTTCAACACTAGTGGCAAGGGGGCCAATTTGATCGAGAGATGAGCCAAAAGCAACAAGGCCGTATCGAGACACCCTACCAAAACTTGGTTTAAAACCGACGCAGCCACAAAAAGCAGCAGGAAGACGGATTGAGCCACCTGTGTCAGTTCCTAGTGAGATTTTAGTAAACCCAGCAGCAACGCTAGCTGCTGACCCGCCGGAGGATCCGCCGGCTACGATATTTTCATTCCATGGATTTTTAGTGGGGAAAAATGCTGAATTTTCATTGGTAGATCCCATGGCAAACTCATCTAAGTTGTGCTTGCCCAAGATAATACCATCTTCTGCTTCAATGAGTTTTGTAACTGTAGAGTCATATGGGGCTATATAATTAGATAGAAACTTGGATGCGCAAGTTGTCACTTCATCTTTGACGTGAATATTGTCTTTTATTCCAATTGGAACACCTGCAAGTTTTCCAAGAGGTTTTCCTTCAGCCCTTTTTTGATCGAGTTCTTTTGCTTTTTGAAGAGCTCTTTCTTCTAGACAAGATAAAAAACTGCCGATTTTGTGATCGCCACTTGATATGCGTTTTAAAAAGTAAGAGGTAATTTCAGTAGCACTTACTTGGCCGCTTTTAAATTTTTGAGCAATTTGCAATGCAGATTCGTTATACATGTCTATCCTAAAATGGGTGGAACTTTTACCATGCCGCCGACAGAATCGGGAGCGTTGCGAAGGAAGTCTTGATGTTTAATAGGGTCTAGTGGTTCATCCTCTGCTAAAGAGAGAGTTTGTTCACTATTGACGTGGATACAAGGGGCAACACCACGAGTTTCAATCTCATCGAGTTGGTCAATATGGGATAAAATGGCTTCTAAGTTTACGTGAAGTTTGCCAATCTCTTCATCGTTACAATCAATACGACATAAACGAGAGAGGTGCTTTAGCGATTCTTTATCGAAGTGCATGTTTCAATCCAGTTTTTGAGATCCAATTTTAATGCGTAATTAGCTGAATGTCAAGGAATTTGTAATATCGAGCGATTTGAGGATAAAAAAGGAGTGACAAAACATAGGCTTTGGTTTAGTGTGAAGTTAAGAGAAATGAATAGAGGAAGCTCAATGAAAGCGATTAGTTTTATTGCACTTACATTGGTGATTGTTGGGGCCCTTAACTGGGGTCTATGGGGATTCGCCCACTTTGATTTTATAGCCTGGCTTTTCGATGGTAACGATTCAGTTTTAAGTCGAATTATTTATAGCCTCATTGGACTTAGCGGTCTATGGAGCTTTGGTGTTTATTCTAAAGTATGTAGAAAATAATTTTTTGCTGCCACGCTGAGAGAAAAACACTGAACAAAAGGTGGTTTTCTGCCCTAGTGGTGGCAGCCCTTTTTTTAACCTGGGTTTGTCTATTTGCCAAACAAAGAACTGGGTTGAAAAATTTATTCTTGTATTTTTTTTGATATGAGATCATAAATGATATCATGGAAAATTATATTTACCGCACCCTCTTTACCTTCCCTCAAAAAGATGTTCTTTTATGGCACCTTCAGGAAGGGTCACTTGAAAGAAGCTTCCCTCAAACTGAGGATGTTACTATTTCAACCAAAAGTAACTCAGACGCAAATAAAATCGTTTGGCATTTTTCTATAAGGGAGTTCCTTTTTAAACATCAGTGGGTTTTAGAGTCCAATCAAAGTGTTGAGCGATCGGCTTTAGATTTAAACATGTTAAAAGGGCCGTTTAATCACTTTAGTCTAAAGGTGTATGTTAAAAGGGTTGGAGTTAATTCATGTGAACTTGTTGAAGAGGTTTGCTGTAAATTTAAGTGTAGTAAATGGTTTCACAATTTTCGCGCTAAGATCTTAGAAAAAAGACTTAAGCGCTTTTTTGAATATAAGCATGAAGTTTTAAGTCATGATTTACTCCTTTTTTCTAAATATCCAGCTATTTTACCTCAAAAAATATTGATTGCTGGAGCAAGTGGACTTGTAGGTAAAGCTTTGGTCAGTTTCTTAAAATGTGCAGGCCATCAAGTTAAGACGCTTG
Source organism: Candidatus Amphrikana amoebophyrae (assembly GCA_030408475.1). Lineage (GTDB taxonomy): Bacteria > Chlamydiota > Chlamydiia > Chlamydiales > JACRBE01 > Amphritriteisimkania > Amphritriteisimkania amoebophyrae. The sequence continues at coordinate 44,755 of JAUHQG010000010.1, read as the reverse complement.
TTCGAAATGGTCAAAATATTAAAGATGATCAAGTGTGCTGGAATCCAGAAACAGGAGAGGCGGAGCTTTCAGAATTAGAGGGATTTGATTCGATTGTTAATTTGGCTGGAGTAAATATTGCCGATAAAAGGTGGACTCAGTCGGTTAAGCACAATATTTTTTCATCTAGAATATTCACTACAGAGAGGCTGGTTAAGTTGTTAGCTTCGCTTGCATCACCACCTCAAACCTTACTATGTGCCTCTGCTGTTGGCTATTACGGTGAACATGACAGCCAAGAAGTGGCTGAAGAGTGTTCTCAAGTAGGAAATTCTTTTTTAGGGGAGACTTGTAAAAGATGGGAACAAGCTTCAAAAAGAATTTCAATTTCAGGTACTCGTGTTGTGAATTTGAGATTTGGAACTATTTTAAGTGCAAAACAAGGTGCCTTAAAACAAATTCTCAAGTTTTTTAAGTTGGGATGTGGGGCTGTGATTGGCTCTGGCAAACAATATATGAGCTGGATAGCTATCGATGATACGGTGGCAGCGATTTATCACTGCATGATGAAAAAAGAAGTTGTAGGTCCTGTCAACATTTCATCACCCAATGCTATTACTAATAAAGATTTTTCATCTCAGCTCTCTTTAAGGCTTAATAAACCTCTAGGTCCCAGATTTTCTTCACCTTTGGTTTTATTTATATATGGGCAAATGGGGGAAGAGCTTTTGCTTACTTCTATAAGAGCAGTTCCAGCAAAGCTAGATCAATCAGGCTTTGTTTTTCGATACCCGTCTCTTCGTCAAGCCTTAAGGCATATTATATAAAAACTTGTGTTAAATTAATATTATCTTTATAAAGGTCGTGTTAAGAGCAATACCCAAGAGGTTTATATGTGTGCAGCCGTTGCTAGTTTCTTCGAAGAGAAAAGATACGTATTAGAATTTACCTGGAGAGGTGATGATTTTACTGGGATGAAATGTAGAGGTGAAGAGCAATCTCTTGGAGCAGGAGTTGCTGCTCCTGTCGATTTTGATACCCCAGGGTCTCTTAGTGTGCAAATTCCGTATAAAAAAAGAGAATATAATGCTCCTCATTTAGTGACAGAAGCAAGGAAAAGGTTTTATCCTAAATATACGATTAAACCAAAAGGGTGCTGCTCTCGTTTGTTTGGATGTGTGGCCCGAGTTGCAAGTTGTTTTAAATGGGTTGTGTATGCTCGCTCGTACAAGCTTCAAGATCGAGTTTTAAGAAGCTCTTGTAATTACTTTATGCAATATCCTAATCAAGTCCCTAGTATAGATTCTATTTATACATTTTTTCAGGCTAGAAAGCATTTGTTAGCGCATCGACCTAAAGATAAGCCGATTTTTGTGGAGAATGGGAGTGATGTGGGAGGCTATCCACTGCCATTTGACTGTTTTGTGATGCCGGATGGGGTGATTTATTTAATTAGCGGTAAAAAAATTGGTAGTGGGGCAGAAAAAGATGTCTTTGTTGCTTTAAAAGTGGCTGCTTTTTCCAAGTTTTTTTGTTACCCCTGCGCTTCTTTTGTAGATATTACGCCGTTAGCTTATGCCCTACCAAAAAGTGGCAACAAAGTTTCTGCTTTTTACAGGGAATTGTACTTTCAAACAGTAATTGGCTCTAGTGGAGTGATAAAGACTGAAAAGGCCTTTAGATGGAAAGATAGAGAAGGAAATTACAATGTGGCTGCGTTTTACCCGTTATGCGTTGCTCTACATAAGTTAGTTGATTTTAGCCTTAGGGTTCCAAAGATAGCTTCAAGGAGTGGAGACTTAATCGATAGACCAGAAGGGGAGTTAATCTCAAGGGATAGGTTTGGGGCTCTCTTAGATTATAGAATGCGAATGGTGCATACTGGTATTTGTGCTCTTATTCAAATAGCTGAAGCTTTAAGGGCTGCTCATTTAGCTAATGTAATATTAAGGGATGCTAAAGCTCCGAATATGTTGGTTTCATCCACTATCGTTAAAGAAAAAAGATCTGTTTTTTGGCGTACTCATGGCTTTATCATTGATTTGTCAGGCGTTGAAGATAAGGATTTTATCTCTAAAAGATCGGCTAGATGTTCTGCTCGCCTTCAACTGGCTTGTTGCATCGAGCCTGTATTACTTAAGCTGGTTGAGCTGGGGCTGCTTAGTTTGAAGGATAAGGACAATAGCTGCTTCCCACTGCCGCTTGAATTTGAGGCGCGTCTTAGAAGATTTGCTCGTACCAATGGAGCTGCTTTTACAGCTAATAAAAGAGAAATTAGGTTGGCTATAAAATTCTTCGCTGCTCATGCAAGACTGTATAGCAAATTAGTTTCAGGTACTGATGGGCCTATGGATCCTAGAGTTAAGCAAACAGGCATTCAAAATGAATCTAGTGATATTTATGGATTTGGAGACGCAATTTTACAATTTGTTGCTTCAATGAGACTAAAAATAAAAGCTGATCCTGCTTGGAATCAAATCGAGCGAGAGTTAACTCCGTTAACAGGGGACACAGCTTTAAGATCAGTTTCACCGCCTTCTTTCAGCTCAGGGATCGGAGTAGGGGATTTAGGTGTAGGTTCAGGTGTTAGAAGAAGGGGGTATCAGCGAGTTGGAACACGATCTCCAGAGACGTCAAGCACCATTTCAACTCGCGATGCATTTGATGAGCTTGAAGATCTCGCTCACTCTTGTCAAGTTGATGAAGAGAGTGGAGTAGAAAGAACAACTTTAGTTCAAGTTATTAAAATTTTGCAATCTATTGATAGTCGACTTCCTGTCAGAGCTAAAAGAGATAGGGTTTGGATCAAATAATAGCTTTTGTTATTTTTAACTGTCGAGAGGTGTTGTTGGCGTCTGGGGTTTTTAGTGCACATAATTGAAAGATCATTTATGATCGTCTTCATATATACGACTATTTCTATGGAGTTTAAATGTCTGCCTTAAAAAACCGCTGGGTCTCTAATGGCTTAGCGATGTTTTCTATGTTTTTTGGAGCTGGAAATGTAATATTTCCTCTTATGGTTGGGTACACTGTTAAAGGCGGGGTAGGCTTTGCTCTCTTAGGTCTCATTATTACTGCGGTTATTGTTCCCTTTTCAGGGCTCATCGCTACTACTCTATTTGAAGGAAATTATCTCTCTTTTTTCAATCGACTGGGTAAGGTTCCCGGCGCTTTTGTAACCATACTAGTACTTGCTCTTATTGGCCCTTTTGGTGGTATACCTAGGTGCATTACCCTAACTTACTCCACTTTAAGTGTTTACTTTACTTCTTTGCATTTAGTTTGGTTCACTGTTATCGCAACAGGTGTAATTTTCTTATTTTGTTTCAAGCGCAATCGCATTCTTGATCTATTAGGCTTGGTCTTAACTCCTGTTTTAATAGTGTTTTTGTTAGTTATTGTAATCAAAGGGTTTATATCAGGGGATTGGAATCAACCTGATGTGATGGATCGCTATGACTCCTTTATATATGGTTTACAGGAAGGTTACTTTACTATGGATCTTCTTGCTGCTTTCTTCTTTTCTTCGATTATTTGTGAGAGGTTGAAAGAGGATAGAGTTGATAAAGTGACGCACAAATCTTTAATCAGGCATTTATTAAAAGCTTCTTCAGTTGGGGCTTTGTTACTGGGGTTAAGTTATATAGGTTTTGCAACAGTTGCATCTCTTTATAGTGATTCTCTTGCGTCAGTTCCTTCTGATCATTTGCTGGGTGCTATTGGGCATGTTGTATTAGGGCCTTATGCTGGCTTTGTCGTTTGCATAGCTGTTGCGCTATCGTGTTTGACCACTGCTATTGCTCTTACTTTAGTTAGCTCTGAGTTTCTTCAAAACTCAATTTTTAGGGGTAAATTGCCATATATTTGGAATCTTGTGGTCGTTTTAGTCTTAACAGCTCTAGTTTCTATGTTAGAGTTTTCGGGTATTGTAAAGCTTTTGGCGCCAATTCTTAATGTGGCGTACCCATCATTTTTATTATTGAGCGTGCTTAATATTTTATACAAACTGTTTAAGTTTAAGCCTGTCAAAACCCCTGTTCTTATTTTATTTGTGGTTACATTTATTAAGGTAGTGTTTTTTACTACTTAATTTAACTATTAGATCTTCTTTTATTGTAATATTATTAATTTAATAATAGATTACAAATTAAGAGAAAAAGAGGTTTTTTTCCTCTGGGAGCTAGTATGTTAAAATTAAATCCGTGGCTTAGTATTTGGCTTAAGCCAAGAGATACAATACGTGCAATCAAAGAGTACGATCCAAAGCACAGATTTCATGTCATGTGCCTAATTTATGGATTCTTGTGGATGTTATCAATGAGTCAAACAATCTCATTGGGCCATTTTTATGGCGTACCAATGATTGTGATTGTTAGTTTGATTCTAGCTTGGCCTGTTGGTTACATTATGATTTCTGTTTCTTCACTTTTGTTTTTATGGGTAGGAAAGCTATTCAAAGGAAAGGGGAGATACGTTGAAGTTAGAGCTGCTGTTGCCTGGGCTAATGCTCCTTCGCTTATTACTATTATTACTTGGATAATTTTGATGGCCGCTTATGGATCACGCCTATTCATGGCTGACAAAGGGGCAATGGATGCTGAGTTTGGATTAGTAGATGTTCTCTTTGTTGTTCAGGTTATTGTCGCTGTGTGGTCTATGGTTATTTTAATCTTTGGTTTGTCTGGAGCTCAAGGATTCTCAGGTGGTCGTGCATTTGGTAGCTTTATACTTGTTTTGTGCATTTGGATTATTTTTACAATATTGGTGATGTATATTATTGCCTATTGTTCACAGCCAGCGGCGCTAGCGCTGCTTGAGTCATTTTAATAAGAGGGAAATTCATGGCTAATTTAATAAATAAACTATCCGTTATTGGAGCTTCACTACTTTTGTCGTGCGCTTCGCTTACAGCGGCTACAACTCAAGATGTAGAAGCTCTTAAGGTTAGTTCCAAGTCGTTTAAGTCTTGGAAGAGACTTCACTCTACAAGTGGGAAATGTCGTATATCTTTTCCGGAGGAGCCTGAGCATATGCAGCAGTCAATGGTGCTTCCAGAAGAGCAAATGGAGCTTAAATATGATGTTTATGTTGCCGGACTTGAGCAAAAAGCGGTTTTTATGGTTCTTATTGCTGAGTATCCTACAGTAATTAATCAATCATATGCTCAATTAAGTTTAGAGAACTTTTTAAGTGGTATTTTGACTCAAAACCCTTACAATCGACTTATTTTTGCTGACTTGGTTACAGTGCAAGGTCATAAAGGGCTCGACTTTTTTATTCGAACTAAGGATGTCTACTTCAAAGGAAGAGCTATTATGGCTAATAACCAGCTCTATCTTTTAGCAATGGAGTGTGAAGTACAAAATTACCAAGAAAGTGATTTTAACTACTTTATAGATTCATTTGAATTTTTGAAATAATATTTAAAATATTTATTTTACATAAACAAGGCGCTCATGTATTCTTTTCATGATATTTAAAAACATGGAGAACGCATGAGCGCAGTATCATTAGATGGTTTCGAATTAGGTGAAATGAAGCCTACTCGAGCGTTTGTGCCTGTAGCTCACCCTGCTTTAAAAGTTGCAGGAGGGGGCGCAGGAAGGGGAGCGGAGCGTGAAATAGGAGTGATAGTTAATGCGGCTGCTGCTATGCCCTTAGTAGATCCTTTTACTCACAAAGTGGATAGACGTAGTGACGTGACTTCTTGCTCTTGTCGAGTGAATTGGTCAATAGTTTCCGGAGGGGTATTTACAGCTTTAGGGGTTGCTTTTTGTGTTGTGGGCGGAGCTGTTAATTTTTCTGCTTTGGCCTCTGAATCTATTATCAGAGGAAGTTGCTATGCTTTAGGGGCAGTGTTAAGTTTAGGAGGAGGTTTTGTGGTTACGCGGGAGGCTTGTTGTAAAAAGATCCCTGTTCGCCTAGTAAATCACCCTCAACATCCTCTTGAAGATGTCTTGATATCAAGAGAGAATTTAGCTAAAAGCAGGTTGAAAAAATATCATCGATCATTATTAAACCGGAGAGGAGTTAAGTTAAGAAGAGATGATCTGTTCACCAACTATTTTTCAAGAACGAAGTGTTCACTAAGATTGTCTATTAGGGAAACAGCAACTCCAGCGCATGCTATAAATTTAGATGGGGGGAGATTTCTTTTGCACTCTAATCTGTTTAGATTGCCAAAGGTGGGCGTTTGTTTCACTAAAGGAAAACGGGAGTATTTTGAGGATACTTACCTTGTTAAAAGATTTGAGTTGATGGTGGCTAAGGCTATGCACTCTTTTACCTTAATGGCAGTGGCTGACGGGCATGGAGGAGCTTTAGCTTCTGTCTATGTTCGCGAAAACTTAGAAGCTACTCTTAAAGAGTGTTTAGCTGTTCATTGCGCTGCTGTGATGAGTTCAAAAAACATATATAATGCTTTGACTAAAACTTGTGTTTTACTCGATCGAAGGTTTAATAAAGTGGGTGGATCTACTCTTTGCTTTTGTTTAAAGGTTAAGATAAAAGAGGGAGGTGACAAGGGGTTGTTATTCGTTGCTAATGTAGGGGATTCAAAGGCAATAATTATTACAAAAGACCGGGTTTTTCGTTTAACTAACGCGCATGTTCCTGGACATATGGCTGAAAGAAAAATGGTTGAAGATAGAGGGGGTTCAATTGTAGTTTCCAGATCTTTACAAATGAGAGTGAATGGAAGAGTGGCAATGACACGCGTTATTGGTGATCATGCTATCCGAGATGCAAAGAATAAATACTGCGTCTTATCCCCTTTACCTGATTTGTCAGTAGTGGATCTTGAAAAGTTGCCGCCAGGTGCTCGGCTAATACTACTTAGTGATGGATGCGAGCATATTTCTTCAATGACTTTTGGTAGGACTTTGGCTCAAGCTAGTGACTTGTCACTACAGGAATTGGTGATTCGTTCTGTGGCAGCTAGTTTAATGTCAGGCTCGGAGGATAATATCACGATTATGGCGCATGATCTTTAAACTCAAATTGTGTCTAAAGCTTGAATTTTGCCTTAATAGAGGTCGCGCCTTGTTCTAATTGAGTCCTAAAACGGCATTGCGCGTTTTAAAGTGCTCTTTACAAACATTGGAGAGCTCTTCTGGGCCAAAACGGTCAACAAAGGATTTGCCAATCCCTATTACTTTGTTAGCGGCCCCTTTTGGGAAATCGAATTGGTATTGACTACTCAGTTTGCTAAGCCCTTCTAAGAATGCATCTCTAGCGATAATAGATGCTCCAGCAATGACAATATCGCTTTCACCTTTATGTTGTTGTTGGAGTTTGATGTCAGTGATACCCTTTTTTTTCACTGCATTAGCTACGTAACTCTCTTTTGCAAATTGATCAATAGTGACGAAATTACAGTTAGTTTGCTTAATCAAGGTGTCAATAGCTGTAGCATGTCCCCAGGCTAAAAGAGAATTAATATTTAAAAATCCTTTGTAGAGTTCGTTGTATTTATTAGGATAAATATTGACAACTGAATACTTGCAATGCTTTTTAATCTCTTTGGCTATTTGACGAATAGATTTATCTGACATGGATTTACTATCTTTTACACCAAGAGTCATCAAAAGTTTAATGCATTCTTGAGATGAATACAAACCGCCTACTGAAAGGGGGCCAAAAAAATCTCCTTTCCCAGCTTCATCGATTCCGATTCTAGGAGTGAAGTCAATTCCTATTTCAGGGTAGCTGTAAGTGAAGTCTTTTAAAATTTCTGGTTCGAGGTAGTAGGAAATGAACTCATTTTTATTCTTCCCTTGAACCGTCAATTTACCAGACTTATAAAGGCAAATTACAATTCCATTTCGTTTTGCTGAAAAAAAGGAGTGAGGAGGAGTGAAAAGTTCAAATCCTTGATCTATGAGATCCTTTTGAAGTTTGTCTTTCAGGTTGAGCTCAATTTTAGTTACGAAACAGTCAGCCAATGGAAATTCCTTTTAGATGTGACTATAACACTTTGGATTTTGGATGGATACAATTTTTTCTTGGAAGATAATCGCTTCAAGGATATCCTGGGCTCAAAACCTCGCCTAAGAGCTCAGGGCTTTTTAATTGGCAAGGTTCAAACCGAATAGGACATTCATGGCAACTGATACTAAAAAAATAGGATCGCTTTTAAAGTTAAAGCGTGAAGAGCATAATTTTTCAATTAAGGAAGTTGAGAGCTCAACTTCTATTCGATCCTCATATATTGAAGCGATTGAAAATGGACTTAATGAAAAATTTCTTTCCACAGTTTATATGTTTGGTTTTATTCGGCAATATGCGAATTTTTTAGAAATAAATCCCGATGAACTTGCTAGTGAATATCCAGAAGTGTTTGCTCCTTCAAAAGGTAAGCACGATTTTGCTTATGGCATAGGGACTTTAGAGGTTAGAGGCAGTCATGGTGGTGGTGTAAAGTGGATGTCAAATGTTATTTGGGCAGTCGCAGCAGCAGCAGGATTTGGTATTATTTGGTACATTTCTAAATCACTTGGTTGGATTTAAAAGCCAAATACAATATGTTTGAGAATTAATTAAAAATTATTGGGTTTTATGGAAAGGCAATACTTAGGCGATTACGAACTTTTGAAGCAAATAGGAAAGGGGCCACTCGGTTCAGTTTATCATGCTCAGCACCGATTTTTAAAGCGCTATTATGCTGTGAGAATTTTACCGGAAGAGCTTTCAAATGACCCACAATTTATTGAGAGATTTCAATTAGAAGTAGCCAATTTAAGCGCTCTGCATCATGAAAACATTGTGAAAGTACATAATATTTCAGAAAGCAATGGGAAGTATTTTATAGTTACAGATCTTGTTTTTGATACTTCAGGCCAACATTGCAACTTAGCGAACTTTTTGGCCAATATTCCTAAGAGATTAAGTGAAGAGCAGATTTTTTCTATTCTATATCAAGTAGCAAGAGCTTTAGATTATATTCACCAAAATAAAGTAGAAGGAAAGGGGGTTGTTCACAGATACTTGAACTTACAATCTATTTTGGTTGGTAAAAAAGAAGGGGACTCATATGAGATTTTCTTAAATGATATAGGAATAGCTCCTATTGTTGGAGAAGGGGCGTTAATTTCAAAATCGTATCAACTCATGGCTGAGGCCTTAGCCATTTCTAGCGAAACAGATCATTATACAAATTTTGAAAAGGCTGGAGCCAAACTTTCAAAACTACATGATACTTTTCTTCAAAGTTATCCTTTTTTATCTCCGGAGCAAAGGAAAATGTCCCACGGAGGTAGAGTAAGTGAAAAATCAGATGTCTACTCATTTGGGATTTTGGCTTATTATTTATTAGCGGGTGATTTTCCAGAGGGATTTTTTGCACCACCATCTGCTATCTTAGAGTACCAATTTAATTGGGATAGACTTGTCTTTGAATGTTTGTCTAAAGATCCTGCGAAACGACCCTCATCTCTTATAGATATCTTAAAAAATATTAGAGAGAAATCTACAGCTGGCGAACACGATATCGATCGTTGGAAAGTTAATCAAAACGTTTCGATTGAAAAACAAATTAAAGATGTTGCCAAACCAGTAAGTGCTCCGGCACCAAAGGTAGTTAATCCTACGATCAAAGATATTGTGGCAGAGATTAATGAAGAGAAGAATTTTGTTGCAAAAGCTACAACTCCTGTACGAAAAGAAAATACAATTGAATCGAATATTTCCTTAAAATCTCACCCTCAAGCTACACGAATGGCTCAATCAACAACTTCAACTACAGCTCTTTTAGAAGAAGTTGCCGTCCATGAAAAAGCCATTTTAAAGCCTGTGTTAAAGCCAGCTGAAATAGAAAAGCCTCAATTTGAGCCAGATCCATCTGTTGTATTCCACACTGAAACTGTCATTGCCCCATATAAACCAGAAGAGAAAGAATCTGTTGATCTTCAGCCAATTCCAACTGATATGGTCATTGTCTCAGGGGGTGAATTTTACCGAGGTTCTAATGAAGGGGCTAGAGATGAAAAGCCGTATCATAAGATCTCACTGGATAGCTATGCTATTGATACCCATCCTTGTACAAATGAACAATTTTTACGGTTTTTAGAGGTGATGGGCGGAGAAAAAGATTGTAACAATAACGATCTAATACGTTTAAGAGAGTCTCGAATAAAAAGAAGTGCAGGCAAGTTGATTATCGAATCAGGTTATAATAACCATCCTGTAGTGTCAGTAACTTGGTATGGGGCTGTAGCTTATGCTAAATGGGTTGGGAAAAGATTACCTACTGAGGCTGAGTGGGAAGTAGCAGCCAGAAGCACAAAAAGAGAAATTGCATTTCCAACAGGCGAAGAGATAGAAAGAGATCAAGCTAATTACTTTAGTTCGGATACAACACCCATTATGAAGTTCCCGGCTAATGAATTAGGTTTATTTGATATGGCGGGCAATGTATATGAATGGTGTGAAGATTGGTACGATTATGCCTATTACGACGCCTCACAGATTGAGCCGCAAAACCCAAAAGGACCTTTACAGGGAGTTTATCGTGTACTTAGAGGGGGGTGCTGGAAAAGTTTAAGCGATGATCTAAGATGTTCTCATCGCCATCGTAATAATCCTGGCTCTATCAATAAGACTTATGGCTTTCGATGTGCTGCTGATGTGGCTGCTCATGCTTAAGATTGCCTTTTTATGTGTAGCTAACATTTGTAGATCACCGGCTATGCATGCGGTTTTTGAGAAATTGGTTAAAGATAATAAGCTAGAAGACAAGATTTATGTTGATAGCTTTGCAATAACAACAGCTTCTATTGGAAGCGATGTGAATTCTAAAATGCAGAGAACTCTTTTTAAAAATAACATCAGCTTCAAACATACTGCACAGTATTTTGATCAAGATCAATTTGATTTTTTTGATATGATCTTAGTTGCAACGGAAGAGATCGCACTCTTATTAAAAGAAAGAACTTCTTTAAAGAATCAAAGTAAAATTAATCTACTCACTCATTATAGTAAAAAGTTTAATGATCAAGACATTCCTGATCCTTATTGTGGTGGTGATGAGGGGTTTGATAAAGTTTTTTCCATTATAGAAGACTCTTGCATTGCTCTTTTTGAAAAAGTTCGTTAAAATTACTTTTTTTTAGGAGCTTATTATGAAATTACTACTTGCTAATCCTAGAGGCTTTTGTGCTGGTGTTGTGCGGGCTATCGATACTGTGAAAAAAGCTCTGGATCTTTGGGGAGCTCCCATCTATGTCAAACATGAGATTGTTCATAATAGGCATGTCGTTAATGAACTTAAAGATAAAGGGGCCATTTTCATTGAAGATCTTAAAGATGTGCCAATGGGGTCACGGCTTATATATTCAGCTCATGGAGTCTCTCCTGAAATTAGAAAGCAAGCTAAAGAGCGAAATCTTATTGAAATTGATGCTACTTGTGGCTTAGTAACTAGAGTGCATTCGGCGGCCAAACGATTCGCTAATAAAGGGCATCATATTATTTTAATTGGACATAAAAATCATGTTGAAACGATCGGAACAGCAGGAGAGGCTCCCGAGTCAACTACTATTGTCGAAACAGCTGAAGATGTTAAAAGCCTCCCTTTTACAAAACAAGATAAGCTCTTTTATTTAACTCAAACAACTTTAAGTATGGACGATGTCAAAACGATTGTTGAGACTCTTCAAAGAAAGTTTCCTCAAATTGAAACATTGCCGAGTTCATCAATTTGCTATGCAACGACTAATAGGCAATTGGCTTTACGAGAAATTGCTAAAGAGGCTGATCTTATATTAGTTGTGGGCGATCCAATGAGTTCCAATTCTAATAGGTTAAGAGAGGTTGCTACAAATAGAGACATCGAAGCTTACCTTATAAATGGAGTGAGTGATATTGATAGCTCTTGGCTTGAAGGTAAGTCGGCTATCGGCCTCACTGCAGGAGCAAGCACTCCTGAACACATTGTAGAGCAGGTCATAGATCATTTAAAATCACTTGGAGTCACTGAAACTAAGTTAGTTACATTCACAAAAGAGGATGTGTTTTTTCAATTACCGAAAGAAGTTTTAATTTAAGGCTTGGTAATAAATCTGCTATGTGGTAGAATTGTAGCTTATCTTTAGGGGGATAAACGTCTTAGCAATAGCATTGCTTTACCCTAAAGATATCTGTTTTTTGCGATTAATGATTATATCATTATGAGCTATTTATTTTCGGTGGTTGTCCCTCCTAGGATCTTTGCCACCGTGGAAGGGCGCAATGTTTCATTGTGCCCCTTCTTTTTCTTGAAATTGCATTTGTTTTATCGCTGAAACGCTCAAATTTGTTTGTAATTATATCTGGTATTCTTGTACTATAACAACTCATTAACTAGGAGGATTGGGAATGATTGGTGCAATTAGCGACAAAATTGATTCATGTGTAAGTAATTATTATGCTAGAATATTTTGTAAAACAGTGGTAAGCGCTCTTGCCCTTTCTGCAATTTCAGCTGGAAGCGGTAGAGCTATTGAAAACGGATCAAAGTGGCTAACTCGCGCTCAACCGTTAGGGGAAAGTTCTCAAGCAGTTGCTAAAAGAGCTCAATTTATAGGTAATGCATTATTTAAGGGTGGCAAGTACCTCTTTTTATCTATGGCTGTTCCTGTATATATGACAACTTATACATTTCCAAAATGGGTATTCAATGAGGTTATTCCTTATTTTCAGGAAAATATACCAAAAGCACTTTCATATACTTATAACAAAATAATAGTTCCATCTATTGATTATGCCATAAGAGGGATAAGGTTTATAGCTGATGAAATCGTTCGCATAGCTAAACCGATTATTCAATGGATAGGGACGCAGTTTAGCAACCTTATCAATTGGGCCAATAATCATATATTTGAGCCTATCGGTAGAGTTTTAAATACTTGTTTAGACGAGATTACGAATTTCATTCAAGGAGTATTGGAAGGGATTCAAACTGCTTTATTAGCTGTCAAAGACTGTGTAGTAGAAATAGCAAAATGGAGTTTAGATCATGTTATTAAGCCAATTGGACAATTTATAAAAGCGGGCTTAAGCAACCTACGTAGTGCAGTCATTGCAGTGGTAGATTTTGCTTCTCGAGCTCTAAAATATATAGGAGAGAAATTGTTAGAAGGGCTAAAACTATTATATAACTATGTTATTAAGCCAATTGGGCAATTTGCTTCATTTTTAGGCACTCAGCTCAATAGAATAATCAGTGCACTTGGCAGTGTACTTAAAAGAGTTATAGCGACAACTGTACATTATGGAAAAAGAGCGGCATTGTTTTTATATTATTGGGTTGCGCTACCCATTAGGAATGGAATTACAGCCATAACTACGGCAATTATCACGGCTGTTGCTGCAATTGCTAAATCTGTATTTAATTTTGTTTCTAGCTCAGCAGCGTATATTAGAGATAGATCTTCAGATTTAGGAAAATGGGTTTGGAGAGAGATTGCAGCGCCTGTTGGAGTGGCACTTTCAGATGGAGTCTCTATAGTATATAAAGAAGTTATAACTCCTGTTGGTCAGACTATTGGCGCGACAGTTTCAGGAATTTCAACTGCGCTCACTACTACAATCACTGGGGTGACAAGCTCAGTTGCTGAATTTACAACTAACTTGTTTTCACAGGCTTAAGTTTTTGCGCAAAAAAGCGTTTTATATTATTCCACATCACCTTCTTAGCGAGTTTTCTTTCCAAATGAAGAACGCTAAGATGGGTGGAATTTAACTTATATGCATTTGAATAGTACAATGAGGCTAGAGCTTTGTTCTTCATTTTGATATGATAAAAGCCCATTAGAGCATAAAATGCTCTCGCATCTTCGCTATAAAACAAGGTGTGACCTAAAAAAAGATCGCCAATATCCATTTTATCTTTAAATATAGCTTCAAATTTTTTCATCTGCCTTTTACGAAGCAACATGTCGCCATAGTTGAGCACTGCTAAAACAGAATGAGGGTTTTTCTCATAATTTGTAGTGATGAAGCAATCTGCTTTTCTCACCCTTTTCAATTGAACTTCACAAAAGGTTTGTAAATTGAGTACTGCTGGATGATAAGGGTTATTTCGGAATGCTGAGGCCAATTCTTTTCTAGCTAATTTAGGCTTAGATTCTACCAATTTAATTAGTTCAATACACTTTTTTCGATCCACTTCATTAAGCTCAGGATCCATTGGCAATGGGTTGAAAGTAACTTGGCACCCTTTTAGTGTATATTTTCCATCACTTATTGGAGGTAATAGTTTGATTTTCATTGTTGCCTTTTAACTGATAAAAATGGGATATCAATGGTTTACTTAAGTATACCTAATTGGGCGTGATTGTGAAAGAAGATTCTCAACCTCAACAAACTAAAATTTCCCGCATCGATAAAGGTGCTATGAAAAGAATATTAGGCGTTAAAGACCTCTTCGCTGTTGGCTATGGTGATCTTGGCTCCTCTATTTATTACGCATTAGGAATTACCGCCTTTTTTGCCCTAGGAGCAACTCCCATTGCATTACTAATTGCTGGTATAGTTTTTGCCTTCACAGCACTTACCTATGCTGAAATGTCATCTGTTGTTTTTGAGTCGGGTGGATCAGCTTCTTATACAAGAAGAGCTTTTAATGACTTGATATCATTTATATCAGGATGGGCTCTTTTACTTGATTACATTGTGACAATTGCGATTTCTTCGTTTGCTGTTGGAGCTTATTTAAAAGTCTTTTTTCCTTTGTTAGCAGATCCTATTGCTAACATTATTTTTGCTGTTTGTATCGTTTTTTTACTTACCATTTTAAATATTGTAGGTGTTAAAAACTCAACTCGCTTTAGTATATGGCTCACTTTTTTAGCCATTGTCACTCAAGTTTTAATCATTGTTTCTGGAGCTATTTTACTCATTAATTTGCCTACAATTTTTGAACATATGAAAATTGGTGTGCCAGACTCTGTTTATTCACCTACATGGCCTTCGTTTTGGAAAGGGGTTGCTATGGCTATGGTAGCTTATACGGGAATAGAGTCGATGGCTCAACTTTCAGCTGAGGCAAAAAACCCTTCAAAAACTGTCCCAAAAGCGATCATGTGGGCGATGGGAACTCTACTTGTATTATACATAGGAATATCATTTGTGGCGCTTTCAGCTATGACGCCACTTTTGTTAAGTACTACGTATGTAAATGATCCAATTGCTGGAATTGTTCGTGAAATTCCTGGCGTTGGTAAGTACATGATTCATTGGGTGGGCTTAATTGGGGCTATTATACTCATTGTCGCTGCAAATGCAGGTTTAATCGGATCATCTAGATTAGCATTTAACTTGGGTGAAAATTATCAACTTCCTAAAATGTTTTACTACTTAAGCCGCAAGTATAAAACGCCTGTAGCCTCCCTTTTGGTTTTTGCAACTTTTGCATCCATAATATTATTATGGAGTCGAGGTAAACTCGCTTTTTTAGCTGACCTTTATAATTTTGGCGCTATGTTGGCTTTTTTTTCAGCCCATCTTGCTTTAATAATGCATAGAATTAAGCATAGTGAGGTACATCGTCCATTTAAGATCCCTTTCAATATCAAAATCAAGGGAAAGGAGATTCCAATATCGGCTATATTAGGGGCGATGGCAACTTTAACTGTTTGGATACTAGTTATTTTCACTAAACCTGAAGGAAGGAATTTAGGAATTATTTGGCTTCTTTTAGGCATACCTATGTATATCTTTTATAGAAGGCGTCATCGCATTAGTCCTACTGGAAGTTTATCAGTTCAAAAGATTATAATACATGAATACAAAACTCTTGGTTTGAAGCATATTTTAGTTCCAACCCGAGGGGGAATTGAAACAGAAACAGTTCAAATTGCTTGTCAGGCTGCTAAAGCGCATGGTGGTATTGTGACAGCTGTGAATATTATTGAAGTCCCTTTTGCTTTTCCTTTAAACTCTCATGTTTTTAGAATTCCAAAAGATGTTGATTCTGTTTTGCAAAGAGCAGAAGCAATTGCAGGGGAATATGGGGTAAGAATAAATTTAAAGCAAATTAAAGCTCGATCTGTAGCGACCACATTATTAGAGATGATAGAGCAAGAAAAATACGACTTGTTAATTATGGGAGCTCCTCCTAGTACTGATAGGAAGAACTACTTAGGATTGGGTGCTGTTACAGAACGTATTTTACATGAAGCAAACTGTAGAGTTTGGGTTTGTCGCGGCTTGTCCGATGTAAGTGAACTAAACAAAGTGGTCTCAGATCAGAAAGAGCAGGTTTAAAAAGCAACTTACGTTACAAGTGGAATTGATTGGATCAATTTTTGAGTATAGGGATGAGAAGGAGAGTTATACACTTGTTCAGGGGGGCCGCACTCTACTATTTTGCCTTTATGCATCACAGCTATTCGGTCAGATAAAAAACGGACCATTGACAGGTCATGTGAAATAAACAAAAATGTCAGACCAATTTTTGTTCGTAAATCAATTAATAGATTAACGATTTGAGCTTGGACAGAGACATCTAATGCTGAAATCGACTCGTCAAAGATGACAAATTTTGGATCTAAGGCCAATGCTCTTGCAATCGCAACGCGTTGTTTTTGACCCCCACTTAATTGATGAGGATAGTTGTTGAGGTAATTGGGGCTCAGTCCAACCAACTCGAGTAACTCATGCACTTTTTCACGACAGTATTTCATTTTAGCCTTATGAATATAGAGAGGCTCACTGATAATTTCTTCAATTGTCATGCGAGGATTTAAGCTTCCACTTGCATCTTGAAATACCAATTGAAGCTCCCTTTGGAGTATTTTTTTTTCTTGTCGATTCGGATTGAGTAGATCAATACCGAAAAACTCAACGTCACCTTCTGAGGGGTGAATAATCCGCGCTAGTGTTTTGGCAATGGAGGACTTTCCACTTCCCGATTCTCCAACTAGACCCAATGTTTCATTTTCATTTAGGGAAAATGAAACGGAGTCAACAGCTTTCAGGTTATTGCTATATTTAATGGTTAAGTTTCTAACACTTAACAACTTCTTCAACCTCAACCTCCACTTTTTTATTTTGAGAATTCTTGAATCCTAACCAACAAGTTGAGAGAGACCCGTTTTCATGACGGATTGCTGGAGGAGCTCTTTGGTTACAGATGTTCATGGCATGAGGGCATCGCTCAAAAAAACTACATCCGCTTACTCTTTGTGATAAATGAATAGGGGATCCTTCTATCTGAGCAAGCTTTTTAGAAATCTGATTAAGTTGAGGAAGTGAACTTAGTAGTAATGATGTGTATGGGTGATTTGGAGATTTAAACAGATGAGTGACTGCTCCTGATTCGATAATTTCGCCGCCATACATAACTAAAGCTCGATCACAATATTTAAAGACGATGCCAAGGTCATGGGTAATTAAAATGATACTTGTTTTAGTTTTCACTTGAAGCTCTTTCATTAAACTTAAGATTTCTGCTTGAGTGGTAACATCCAAAGCTGTTGTAGGCTCGTCTGCAATAATGATTTGAGGTTTAAAAGCAAAAGCCATAGCAATGGAAATTCTTTGACACATGCCTCCGCTTAATTCAAAAGGATATTGAGAATAGTGAATTTCCGGAGAGGGCATTTTGACCATTGAAAGTAACTGGAGAACTCTTTGCTTTACTTCGTATTTGTTTAAAGTGCGATCTTGCTTTTTTACACATTCTGAAATTTGTATTCCCACTTTTTGGGTAGGATTTAAAGAGGAAATAGGGTCTTGCAAAATCATTGCAATTTTATTACCTCGAATATTTTGATATTGCTTATCACTCATAGCTTGTAAGTCTTGATCATCTAGAATCATCTCGTCAGCCCATATTTCGGTACGATCTTTTGACAGCAGCCTTGTTATAGCTCTAGCTGTCACACTTTTGCCAGAGCCTGATTCTCCAACTAGAGCTAACATTTCTTGTTTTTTAAGGGAGAAACTTACTCCTCGAACAGCATGAATCGGTTTGTTACGGTTTTTAAAAACAACATGTAGATTAGAGACAGTTAAAAGTGGAGTCATCTTTCATACCTTGGATCAAATGCATCCCGAACTCCATCTCCTACAACATTGAATGCAAGCAGAGTAATTGAGACAAAAGCAGCCGGAAAAAAAAGTCGCCAAGGAAAATAGCGGAAGGAGGCGAGCCCTTCTTTAGCCATTGTGCCCCAACTGGCTGCAGGGGGTGGAACTCCAAGTCCAAGAAAACTTAAAAAAGACTCTGTGAAAATCGCGGCAGGTATTGAAAGAGTTACTGTTGTAATAATTGGGCCGAAACAGTTTGGGATCAGATGGGTTATTAAACAATGAAATTTTGATCCACCCATAGTTTGAGCGGCTAACACAAATTCTCGCTCTTTTATTTGCATAATTTGACCTCTAACTATGCGAGACATATTTATCCAGCCAGTAATGGTAATAGCAAAAATTATAGTAGTAATTCCTTGGCCTACAACCACCATGAATAAAATAACTAATATTAATTTAGGAACAGAGTAGATGATATCAGCAATTCTCATCATAAAAACATCGAGTTTGCCACCAAAATAACCGGCGATTGCTCCGTAGAAAACCCCAATTATCATATCAATTATCGCCGCTACAATTCCAATAAACAAAGTAATTCGAGCCCCATACCAAATGCGAGAAAAAATGTCACGACCAAGAGCATCTGTTCCGAACCAATACTCTCTACATGGTGGAAGGTTTTTTGAGTCTAGATGAGTGGAGTAGTAGGGAGTCTTGTAGAAGATGGGGCAAAATATAGCGAGTAAAATTAGGACAGTCAAAACAGATATGCCGCAAATAGCTAGCTTATTTTGTGATAATTTAATTAGGGCGTTGCGTGTGAAAGAAGAAGGGGTAGAGAAACCTTCTTTTTGGTTAGGAATTTTAATCGCTTTTTCAAAAAGAGTTTCATCCATGCAAACTTTTCACCGACCGGTTAATTCTAGGATCGATTAACATATATAGAATATCAACAATGAAAATACAAAGCATTAAAAAGCTACTGTAAAAGACAGTTATTCCCATAATAACAGTATAGTCTCGATTGATGATACTGCCGACAAACCAACTTCCAAGACCTGGTATACCAAATATCTTTTCAATAACAAAACTACCCGTCATAATTGAAGCGCTTATATGGCCTATATATGATAAAACAGGGAGAATTGAATTTTTTAAGACATGATGCCATACAATTTTAATAGTGGAGAGCCCTTTGGCCTTTGCCATAGTAATATAATCTTGCTCTAAAGTTTCTATCATATTTGTTTTGACTAGTCTTGCTATAAAGGCAGTCGGGAGAGCGCTTAATGAAATAACAGGGAGAACTAGGTGTGATATACCTCCCCATCTGGCAATAGGCAAAATGGAAAGTTTCATAGCAAATAGATATTGTAAAAGTGTAGCTAAAATGAAACTTGGAGTAGAAATACCTAATACAGCTAAAACCATGAAAAAGTGATCTTGCCATTTACCTCTATATAATGCTGATAAAGTACCTAGTAAAATACCAAAAGTTATTGAAAGAGAAAGTGCGCAAACTCCAAGACATAAAGAAATGGGAAATCCGTCATAAATAATTTGGTTTACGCTCCACCCTTCGAATTTGAATGAAGGGCCTAGAGAAAATGTAACCACTTTCTTCAAGTAAGTAAGGTATTGTACGAATATAGGTTTATCAAACCCATAGTGGTGCATCATAGCGTCTAGTATTTCTTGTGGTATGGCTTGTTCTTGAAGAAATGGATTGCCTGGAATTGCTTTCATTAAGAAGAAAGTGAGAGTGATCACCGCAAAGAGTGAAATGAGTAGCTGAATGAGGCGCCGCCCCACTAATCGCCAAAGCATAACATCCAAAAGTATTGATCATTAATTATCACATGAAAACTCTATTTTGTCAAAATATAGAGGATTTGATATAGTTGTTAAAAAATTTTAGGAGTCTTATGGGAAATAAAATCAATTTTACTAGTTTAGGCTGTAGCCGAAACCTAGTCGATACCGAAGTTATGCTTGGCATTGTCTTAAAAGCAGGGTATCAACCTGTGAGTGAACCGGAAGATGCCGATTTTCTAGTGGTTAATACGTGTGGTTTTTTGAAAAGTGCTCGTGAAGAAGCTTTGGATGTATTGGATGAGCTTTTTGAGATCAAGAAAAAATCAGCAAAAGTCATTGTAGTTGGATGTATGGTTCAAGGGCATAAGAAATTGATCGAAGAATGCTACCCGGATGTGCATTACTATTTAGGTTCTGGAGATATGGGTAAGATATTAAGTGCCCTGATATCAGAAGAACAGGGCGATGGAGTTACAGATGCTAAGAGCTTTTTGCAACAAGGAGAAGTGCCAAGACTTTTAACAACTCCAAATCATTTCGGCTATTTGAAAATTGCCGAAGGGTGCAAAAAAAGGTGCGCTTTTTGTATTATCCCACTTATAAAAGGGAAGCTTAAGAGTAAACCGATTGAGCAAGTAAAAAAAGAATTTAGAGCTTTGATAAATTCTGGAGCGCGAGAAATCATATTAATAGCTCAAGATTTGGGCGATTATGGAAAAGATCAAGAGGGTAAACCAACTCTTGCCGTTCTTCTTAAAGAGTTATTAAAAGAGGAAGGAGATTTTTGGCTTAGACTTTTATATTTGTATCCAGATGAAATTGATGATGAGCTGATTGAGCTGATTAAAAATAATGATCGTCTTTTGCCATACCTTGATATGCCAATTCAACATATCAACGATCAAATATTAAAGAATATGCATCGTAAAACAGATCGAAAGCAAATTATCAATACTATTACTAAGTTGCGAAAAGAAATTCCTCATATCGTTATCCGCTCAAGTTTAATGGTAGGCTTTCCCCAAGAAACAGAAGAGCAGTTTTGTGAATTATTAGCATTTGTTAAAGAGTATAAATTAGATAATATAGGGATCTTCCAATATTCACTTGAAGAAGATTCATACTCAGCAAAGCTGCCTGGCCATATTAGTGAAGAGGTTAAGCAAGACAGATTCGAGAGATTAGCAGCAGCTCAAGCGCAAGTGGCGGAAGATAAGAATGATCAGTATATAGGCAAGCAACTTGAAGTGGTGGTTGAGGCATACCATCCTGAGTCTGAACATCTTATGACAGGCCGATTTTATGGGCAAGCGCCAGATGTTGATGGAGAGGTGATCATCAATGATGTATCTGGAGTGGATACATTTGGCGAGCGCTATTTAGTTGAGATTACAGATGCAATTGGCTATGATTTGATTGGACAGGTGATAGAGCCAATGAAAAAAAGAGAGCTTCAAGAGTCACGGTCGCCACTAGCCCTTTTATAAGGAGAGTGTTTACAAATAGGCAATCAGTTTATAATATTCCTTGCGCTTCTGCTAGCAGCAGAGCGTGAGAAATATTAGCATCCATAACAAGAACATTACGAGACTTGCCCTGAATATCCATTTGAATAAAACCTTCTGCTAAAGCTTGTTTTAATTCGTCTTTTGTAAAGAGCATTACTTTAGATATAGCCTCTGAATAATTATGATTAGGCTCAATTTGCATCTTAGCTTTAACGTGATAGATGGGGTATTTTGAGGCTAGTATTCCACTATCAGGAACGAGATGGCCGAGTAAATGAACTTTATCGGTTATATACCCAGTTTCTTCGTTAAGCTCTCTTTTTGCAGCAGTAATAGGGGATTCGTCTACTTCTCTTGATCCTCTTGGTAATTCAATGCACCAAGTACGGGTCGCGTGGCGAAAGTTCAAGATCGTGACAATTTTATTATCTGGCAGCGTAGCTAGTATTGCAACTCCAGCCGGACCATTTAACGCATGTTTGGGCATGATCCGATCATATGTTCCATATTTACCCGATGGAAACATTACAGCATCTCTAATAAAGATAAAATAGGTGTCTTCAGCAATGATTCCAACTTTGCTAAATTCTAAAGAGGCTTCTTTAGAATAGCCTTTAGCTATATTGAGTTTATAGATAAAGCGTTCTGCTTTTTCGATTTCGTCTCGATCAGTAAGGATTTGGATTTCACCTTTTTTCCAATCTCCAAGTTTACCCAAAGCTTGTGGATAGGTTTGAAACAAATTCTCGTATCTTTGGAAATAATCCTCAGCTTGAAGAGTAAAACTTGACGTGAGTAAAAAAGTAGCTAGAGTAAAAATATAGCGGCGTTTCATAAGAAATCCTTAAAATCTGGGGTTTGTTGCAACAATTTTGATTGCAATGAATGGGTATATTATTTAATGCATTGATTTTAGGTCAATCTTAAAGGCTTTCTCTAGGTAACGTTATGAAAAAGAAAAAAGTTCAACTCTCTAATTTAGCAATTATCATTGCGGCTATTGGAGCAATCGGTGGATTCTTATTTGGTTATAATACAGCTGTGATTTCTGGGGCGCTTCTCATTTTTTCAGATTTATTTAACCTCTCATTGGCTGCCAAAGCCAATGTAGTGAGTATTCTTATTTTTGGTGCTCTTATCGGTGCTATTGTTTCTGGATTCCTTTCTGATAAGTTGGGAAGAAAATACACTGTAATTTTTACTGCAATTGTCTATGTAATAGGAAGTTTTCTGCTCACTTTTACCGACTCGTTTGTTACCTTATTATTTGGTCGATTTATTACAGGACTTGGAGTAGGACTTGGCTCTTTAGTGGTCCCTCTTTATCTATCAGAGATGGCACCTGTTAAATTTAGAGGTGCAATGGTAACAGCTAATCAGTTAATGGTTACTATTGGTATATTAGTCTCGTATATAGCTAATTTTTATTTGGATACAGCGAAAATATGGCCTTGGCTTTTTATAATAAGTATTATTTTCTCTCTTATTCTATTTGTATGTATGTTTTTTCTTCCGGAGAGCGCTACTTGGTTAATTACAAAAGGGAAGAAGGTGAAAGCTAAAAAAATCTTACGAAAGGTTCGAAAAGGGGAGAATGTTGATACCATTATTGCCAAAGTAGAAAAAAACATGAAAAAACCATTGAAGAAAACGTCAATGAAAAAAAAGCTCATGGGTGCGTTGGTTGTAGGAGTTGGCTTAAGCATTATTCAACAAATAACGGGTGTAAATGCAGTTTTTTACTATGCTCCTTCTATATTTCAAGAGGTTGGTTTTGTAACACGATCTTCGGCTATGCTTGCTACAATCGCTCTTGGCGCTATAAACGTAATTGCCACAGTAGTTGCGATGTGGCTACTTGACTTGAAAGGTAGACGTCCTCTTCTTTTAGTTGGGGTCGCTGGTATGTTTTTAGGGTTAATCTTTTTATCGATTTGCTTTTTTATAGGACCTTCTCTTACAGCGTTTTCTTTGTTCAGCTTAATGTTTTATGTCGTGTTTTTTGCAATTGGTTTAGGCCCTATTGCTTGGCTTATTATCTCTGAGATTTTCCCATTAGCAGTTCGTGGAAGAGTGATGGGTATTTGCGTTTTTGTGAACTGGGCTAGTAATTACGTAGTATCTCTTTGTTTTCTTCCGCTTACTAAGTATGTTGGTTCGGCTTGGACCTTTGTTATATTTGCTATCATTACTTTCTTCTCCTTTTTCTTTGTCTATTTCAGAGTGCCTGAAACAAAGGGAAGAAGTTTAGAAGAGATCGAAGCATTTTGGAAAAAATAGTGAAAGATTTCATGAGTTTTTATAGTTGAAATATAAAAACAATTCTATTACTAGTGATACTACAATACTTTTAATATTATGGAGTTTAAATGTCACTAGTAAAAAAAGTTGTAGCAGTAGCAGCTATGACATGTTTATCAAGCCTATTTGCAGCAGACGTAAGTAGTGCTACAAGTCATTCAAAAACAGCCCAAGCTAAACCTATGGAAGAAAAACTACCTTGGTACTTTACTGTGAGCTCTGGTTATGCATGGACAATGAAGCCCGGAATTACAAATCCAGACACAAGTTTTTGGGATGCATCTAATCAAGGGTATGATCAAGATTTAACGGACGGATCATTCATTGGACTCGGGTTTGGAAAAGAACTTATTTCTTGGTTAGATGTAGATGTAGAGTGGACTCAGTACAGACAATTTGTGTATAACAAGCACCAGACTGGAACAAGTTCCACACCAGCATTTACAGGCTCACATAGGACTCGCTTTTTTGATTTGGATAATGATGGGTTCTTAGCCAGTTTTAGGTTGCATTTACCAAGAGATTGGAATTGGGATATGGGATGCATTAGCGTTTCTCCTTTTGCTGGGGCTGGTTTAGGATTTGGTGTTAATCAAATGACTAATTTTCATACAGTGGGTCATAATTCAACTACTAGTGTAGGATCTACGAGTTCAATCGGTGAACCTGTAACCAAAGTTGCATTTGCTTGGCAAGCCAATGTAGGTTTATCATTTAGACCTACAAATAGTGCAGCAAGTATGAATTTTGCTTATCGCTATTATGATGGAGGTACATTTAATGGTCCTTCCAGAATTATTGATAATACAGCTAATGGAACATGGGTTACTTGTAAAGCTTGGGAAGGGCGAGTAAAGACTAATCAATTTCTAGTCTATCTAAAATATGACATGTAGTTGATCAATTTAAAAGAGACACTATTTAATTCTTAAGTTGTACTTAGGTTTAAAACTCGTAAGATCATTGAACTTGCGGGTTTTTTTATGCCCTTGCTAAAAAAAAAAAATTTAGCGAATATCAATTAAAACACTGGAGCAATATATTTATGTCCCTTTCAAAAATACAAGGCATTCTTCAAGAACAAGCAGATGATCTATTGAGTCATCAATGTAAAACTATTGATAAATCTGTCATCCACGCCCCGGGTCCCGATTTTATTGATAGGGTTTACTATCACTCAGATCGAAATATTCGCACTTTGCAATCGATTCATGACCTTTATAACCATGGTAGATTATCAGGTACTGGTTACCTTTCTATTTTGCCAGTTGATCAGGGCATTGAACATTCAGCCGGCGCATCATTTGCTCCTAATCCCAAATATTTTGATCCAGAAGGGATTATTGAACTTGCGATGGAAGGTGGATGTAATGCCGTAGCTACAACTTTAGGTGTTTTAGGATCTGTGGCTAGAAAGTATGCTCATAAGATCCCTTTTTTATTAAAACTCAATCATAATGAATTACTCACATATCCTGAGACTTATGATCAAATTATGTTTGCTTCTGTCGATCAAGCGCATGATATGGGCTGTAAAGCAGTTGGAGCTACAATCTATTTCGGTTCAGAGGAATCAGATAGACAAATTATTGAAGTGGCAAGAGCTTTTGAACATGCTCATGAGTTAGGAATGGCTACTGTTTTATGGTGCTATTTAAGAAATTCCCATTTTAAAACAGCTGATGAAGATTTCCATACTGCTGCTGATTTGACTGGGCAAGCAAATCATCTCGGTGTAACTATTGGGGCTGATATTATTAAACAAAAGCTTCCAACTAATAATGGTGGATATAAAGCGCTTAAATTTGGTAAAAAGCATGAAAAAATGTATTCCGAGCTTTGTTCAGATCATCCTATCGATCTAACGCGTTATCAAGTAGCTAACTGTTATATGGGTAGAATGGGATTAATTAATTCAGGTGGTGCTTCTGGTGATAATGATATCCAAGACGCTGTTATGACAGCCGTTGTTAATAAAAGGGCTGGTGGATGTGGCCTTATTTCTGGCAGAAAAGCATTTCAACGCCCTATGAAAGAGGGTATTGAACTTCTAAATGCGATTCAAGATGTATATCTTTGTGACGACATCACTCTTGCTTAATAGGTAAGAACGTATCTATTGGGATGGATGAATGTATTAATTCTTCATCCCTTTTTTTATCCTCTTTTAGCTTTAAAATTGGATGAGTTGATTTATTTTCGCTCATTGAAGTTTTTCTCTCCCAAGGATAGGGCCGTTTAGGAGGTGGAACTTTAGATTGATCATTCATTAAGCTGTTAAAAACACTTACAGCAGCTCCAAAGATTGAATTAGTGGGGGCTGCTTGGCCTCCAAGAAGCAATGCCATTTTTGCTGTAATTGCCCCTTTTTGAAGTTTTACATTATCAAATGGGCCTGTTAGAGGAACTTGTAAAACATAAGAGTCGGGAATTCCGCTGACATTCAAAGTTTTACGCAATGCTTGCGCTGTAAGACCTATAGTTAAATTGACATACTTGCGAAGGTAATCTATTTCACCCCAAATACAAATATGAAGAGCTCTGTCGACTAGTATTTCAGTGCGCTGGATATTAAGAACACCTTGGTGAAAAGAGGTGTAAAAGGGTGCAAACCAAAGTTGCATTGTATTGGTGCCTTGGATTTTAAAAATGCTATTTATTCCACTTAATGTGCCTTTGTTAACGGCAACTATTTGTCCTGGATTTAATATAGCTAGGCCAATTTGAAGTTTATCTAAGCCATTTTGAGTAAGGGGGAGAATGAAACCTCTATCAGAAATATCAAGAGTAATGGGTAATTGAGATTTTCGGATAGAAAAACCAAGGTTATCAAAAAGGATGTGACTTAAACTAGTGGTTAACTTTAATGATCCTTCTATAGGAGTATCGAGGAGAAATTTATCTGGAAGGGCAGTACCTTTTAATGAAAGATCAGCATCAGTAGCATCAACAGAAAGATCAAGCTTCTTTATATCATTTTGCATCTGAATATCAATATTGGCATTTAGGTTGGCTCCTAGTACTCCTGAAAATGGGAATGCAACAAAAGGTTGAGAAAGGGCATCCAAAAGTTTTGTGGGTAATTTTGAAACTGAAAGATGGGAATCGAGTTGCATAGCTCCTAACATTTGTAAAATAGGTAGTGATATATTAACATTTTTAATTTCGACAGCACCTTCTATTTGAGAATTTGACCCATCTGATATAATGGATGATGCAATAGTTGCAATAGCATTTTTTTCTTTTTTCTTTTTTAAATCGCATTTTAAATTAGAAACCGAAGCTTCAAAATCATCATTGGTAACTATTGCATCTTGTAGCTCAATTAGCCCCTTAAATTCAGCTGAAGAGAATCCTTGCTTAGGATCAATACTAAATTTTGGCAAATGAAAAGAGAGTTTAGCGGGCTGCTTTAATTGGAATAGTGTTTTGTTTTCCCCTTTTGTTAGTACGCTTAAAATAGTGTAAGCTTGTGGGGTCATTGTGTATTTTACATTGAGTGGAGTAGTGATTTCTTTTATAGATCCCTCTTCATCAAGTTCAAAGGCCCCCTTAAAAGATAAGTGGTGTGCCTTCATATCAAGATCGATAGATTCGATATGTCCATTTTCTTGCTTTCCCTCGATTTTAAAATCGAGGTTGTCACCTATAAGCTCACTTAAAGGGGCATTAATTTTTAGCCAAGGAGCAAATAAATTAGAGGGTATTGAAGAACCTTCTAATTTCACTTTTAAAGTATCAAGTTGAAAGTTTTGATCGGCTTTAAGTATTACTTTGCCTGTGTCTTTAATATTCATATGGGAGGTGAGGTTCAGTTTTTCTGATTTGGGATTCAGTTTTACATGAGTATCAAAGTTGCGAAATTCAAAATCTTGATGTGGGTTAGCTAGAGTTACTGTAAAGTCCTCGGAAAACAAGTTGGCTTCAATTTGATTAATAGAAGAACTTTTTTCTAGAATTAATGAAACAGAGGTCTCTTTTTTCAAAATAATTGGAAAGGGGATTTTTGTTATGAGTAATTTAAATGCAGAAGGGGCTAATTTATAGTCTATGTAACCGTCTTTAGATAGAATTAACTCTTGTTTAAGTAAGTCAAAGCTTCCTTGGAAATTGCCTTGCATCATACTGCTATTTAGAGAAAGATCAAAATTATTAATTTGGAATAAGTTTTGATCTACTTTGTAATTAGCAATAAATTTAGCATTGCAATTTGAGCCTAAAAGTGAAGGTCCTGAAACATCTTCTATAGCAACAGTAGCCGAAATTTCATTATTTTTTAGATTGTCTATGATACACTTTGCATGATTGATTGTTCGAGTAAGGTTAGTAATAGGCTCTTTAATTTGAAGAGAGTTGGATGTGAGAATTAGCTTAAGTTTAGGGGTATTGGATAAAATAGAATTAATAAGTCCATCCAGTTCAACAACTCCATTAAATAGGGGAGATGTGAAAGCTGTTGCACACTTAGCTTTAAGTTGTTTTTCTAAATTTTCACTTTGTAGGTGGATCTCGGTTCTATCTAGTAACAAAGAATTTATTTCTAATTGAGAGACGACTGTTTTAAGTTTAAAAGCGCTTTGCTTCCAATTTTTTATAGAAGGTAGTTGAAGAGAATGAACTTGAGATGAAAGGGAAAAAGGCTTTTTGATTTGGTCGATATTAAACAAGCTTAAGAGTTGAGGGTTCACTGTCCAGTCAAATATAAGAGGAGCGCTTTTATTGTTAGTATTGAGGTTAAGATTAAGATGCTTTGACTTAACGACGGCTTCTAAATTATTAGTAACAGAGTCTAAGTGTAGTCGAATATTCATTGTACTGCCAAATGACTGACTCAAAACTGGTTTATCATAAAGCTTGGCAAAAAGGGCGATTTGGTCAAGTCCTTCAAGTGGCAAATCAATGATATTACTGTTAAGTTGAAAAAAGGGGAAAGCTTCGCTCACATTTACATGCGCTTTAAGATCTATTTTCCCACTTTGATTATTGTAATTAGTGGAGCTTGCTGCTTCTACGTCCATAGTTTTTTTACTTCGTTCAATTTTAGCATTAACATGGATATCATTGAATTGTATAAGCTGCTTGTTTTTTGAAGAAAGTGAGAAAGTTCCATTTTTCAAGTTGAGCTTCTTAATAAAAAGAAAGGGGATAGAAGAATTAGAAGAACTATTAGTGGGTGAATTTTCGATTTTAAATATGCGACACTGAGGTGTGTCAATATTAAGATTTGTAAAAGAAAATCCAGAAAAGACAAACCCCCAAAGAGAGTTATCGAGATTAATGGATTTTACATGAATTTGATAATCGGGAGTAGAAACAGAGAGGTTACGAATGGATTGATTTCCAAACCAACCAAGACGAACATTTTCAATTTTGACTGTAGATTTTGTTGACATGGAAAGGATGGATGCGAGTTGATTTTGACCCCAATTGGAGGAAAAAAGCATCGGAAGTATAGATACGATAATAATGGCTAAAGCGAGAAAAGAGCCTAGAAGTTTAAAAATCAGTTTCATATTAGACCTTTATAGTAGAGGATTGCAACCACAGTTTTGGCATCAGCTATTTTACCACTCATCACCATTTGAAGTGACTCTTCTAAAGTATACTTAATTACATCAATTTCATCACTATCTTCTGCAATTAAAGGGTCGGGATATAGCCCCTTAGCTATATATAGATAGAGTTGTTCATTTGTAAAACCAGGGGTTGTAAAGATATTAATCATAGGTTTAATTTCTTTGCAATTATACCCTGTTTCTTCTCGAAGCTCGCGCCTTGCGCAAGTGAGGGGATTTTCTCCATGGTCAATAATTCCAGCAGGAATTTCTAATAGGATTTCTTCAACAGCGTGCCTATATTGGCGAACAAAAATAATTTTACCGTCACTATCAATGGGTAAAATAGCGCAAGCTCCAGGGTGCAGCACAATGTGGTATATTTTATCTTTACCATTTGGAAGATTCACTTTGTCTTCCCGAATAGCAATTCTAGGGCTTTTGATTATTTCACTGCTATTTATTTGGGCATTTTTATAGTGATTTTCAGTTGTTTCGGCTTGCTTATCCATTTTATTTCCCATAAGAATCGTGTTGATAGATTATTGTTTACAAATATAGTATTGACAATTAGGTTGCAATTCAAAAGAGGAGTTATTTCTATGAAAAACATATCGGAGTCACCATTTTTTTATAACGAATTATTTATTAACGGTAAATGGGTAAAGCCTAAAAAAATGTACGATGTTTTTAATCCTTTTAATTATGAGAAAATCGGTGAAGCTCCTTTTGCGACTAAGGAAAATGTTGAGCAAGCAATATCGGCTGCGCACAACTGTTTTAAGTCATATAGAAAATCAACTCCTCAATATAGATCTCAGTTATTAAAAAATTGGTCTAAGCTCTGTTTAGAGCATAAAGACGAACTAGCCAAGATGATTACTTTAGAGCAAGGCAAAACGTTAGAGGATGCTAAAGGTGAGATTGATTATGGACTTAGTTTTGTTGATTGGTTTGCTGATGAAGCGAAGCGAATATATGGTCATAATATTCAATCGGATCGTCCTGATCAAATTATAGATGTAATTTTAGAACCTGTTGGAGTGGTAGGGGCAATTACACCATGGAATTTTCCATTTGCGATGGTGACTAGGAAAATTGCGCCTGCTTTAGCAGTTGGGTGCACGGTTGTATTAAAAGCATCAGAAGAAACTCCGTATATAGCCTATGCTTTGGCTCATTTGGCAAAACAAGCGGGATTTGATGATGGAGCTATTAATATAGTAACGGGAGATCCAGCTGAAATTGGACAAATTTTATGTAGTGATGTTCGAGTGAGAAAGATTTCATTTACAGGTTCTACTCGAGTAGGGAAAATATTGGCAGCGCAATCTGCTGAGCATATTCAAAAGCTTTCGTTGGAACTGGGAGGCAATGCTCCATTTATTGTATTTGAATCAGCTGACATGGAAGAAGCTTTAAAAGGGGCCCTATATTTAAAGCAGAGAAACGGCAGTCAGTCATGTGTTTGTGGTAATCGTTTTTTTATTCACGATTCAATTTACGATCAATTTGTTGAAGAATTTTCCAATCGATTTTCTAAACAAAAATCAGGTAATGGATTTGATTGTGATTCAGATTATGGGCCTTTAATTAACCAAACAGCTCGGGATCGTGTATTGGGTCTTATAGAATCTTCTGTTAAAGAAGGCGCTAAAATAGTTTGCGGTGGCAAGGCTTCATATAATAGTTGCATTGAGCCAACGGTTCTTTCAGAAGTGCAAAGTGACATGACAATAGCTAAAGAGGAGATATTTGGTCCGGTAGCTCCATTTTATCGATTTAAAACAGAAGAAGAAGTAGTTGAAATGGCTAATGATACCCCTTACGGTTTGGCTTCATATTTTTACAGCAAAGATTTTTCTCAAGTTATGAGGGTGAAAAATGAGCTCAAGTCGGGCATGATGGGTATTAATGAAACAGTTATAGCCAAACCTCAAATTCCATTTGGTGGAGTGAAGGAGTCAGGCATAGGAAAAGAGGGCTCATTTTATGGCATTCATGATTATCTGGATGTGAAATGTACTATCACTAAATATGAATTATGAGTTTGATGAAAAACAAGCCCATAACGGGGGCGAGTTTATATGGTCATTCGACTGTAACAGATTTTGCTAAATTTCTTGGTTGATCAATTTCGCAATTTCTCTCTTTTGCAATATAGTATGAAAAGAGTTGAGCAGCTACAGAATAGGGGATACATGCAAGTTCATCACAAATGTCTTCTGGCATCCAAATGACATCTTCAGTAATGGTGGCGATTTCTTCATTACCTTCAGGAGCTAAAGCCATAATCGGCCCTCCTCGAGACTTAACTTCCATCATATTAGAGATCATTTTGTCTTGAGTTTTTTTATTGCCACACATAGCAATGACCGCTACATCAGGACTTATTAAGGCAATTGGGCCGTGTTTCATTTCACCTGCTGGATAACCCGTCGCATTTAAATAGCTAATCTCTTTTAATTTAAGTGCAGCTTCCAAGCTTGCAGGAAACATATATTGGCGACCTAAGAAGAAAAAGTGTTCAAATTTAGCATACTTTTTAGCTAACTTTTCAATTTTAGGTGCTTGATTTAACACTTCTTCAATTAATTGAGGCACTTTTTTAAGGTATCGAATAAATTCTTGACCTTGAGCTTTTTCCATGTGGCGAATGCGAGCAAGATGAAGAGTCAAAAGGGAGAGTAGAGCGAGTTGAGAAGTGAATGCTTTTGTAGAACAAACGCTGATTTCTGGTCCAGCTTTTAAATATATACAGCTATCAGATTCTCGTGAGAGTGTCGAGTGTTTAACATTGCAAATTCCAAGTACCTTTGCCCCTTTGGCTTGAACTTCCCTTACGGCAGCTAATGTATCAGCAGTTTCGCCTGATTGAGAAATGGCAATGACAAGGGTATTTTCAGAAACGATAGGATTAGTATAGCGGAATTCGGAAGCAATCTCAGCTTGAGTGGGGATTCGAGCTAAGCTTTCTAGCATAGAAGCGGCTATGTGGCCAGCATGCCAGGAAGTCCCACATCCTAAAATTAATATGTGATGAGCTGATTGAAAAACATGAGTTGGAATGGCTAAATTTCCTAATTGAGCGGTTCCAAATTCTTCGGAGAATCGACCTTCAATCGTTCTATTAATGGTCATAGGTTGTTCAAATATTTCTTTGAGCATGAAGTGCTCAAAACCATTTTTTGTAATAGCATGAAGGTCGATTCCAAGGGCTTCTAGCTTGTAGTCCATCATATTGCCTTGAGCGTCATATAATATAATACTGTGTTTGGTGATACAAGCAAGTTGCTCGTTTTTAACAAACATGACATCAAGTGAACGGCCTAAAAAAGCATTAGTATCAGATGAGATAAAAATAGATTTAGTTTGAGGATCAAGGCCTAAGACTAGCGGGCAATCCCTAGCTGTTGCGACAATTAAATTGGGTTGATCTTGATGAATAAGGGCTAAGGCGTAAGACCCTTTTATATCTTTGGCAGCTCTTTGAACAGCGGCCTTTAGATCTCCATCATAATATAGGCTCACTAGTTTAGCGACCACTTCAGTATCAGTTTCAGAGTAAAATTTTATATCTTGTGCCGCTAACTTTTTGCGTAATTCGAAGTGGTTTTCTATGATACCATTATGAACAACAGCTAGTTTAGTTTTTTCATCAAAATGAGGGTGGGCATTTTCATTAGTCAATCCTCCATGGGTAGCCCAACGAGTATGAGCAATAGCCATATCTAAGTTGAGTTTTTCAAATTCAACAGCGGATTGCAAAGATTTTATTTTACCAACAGATTTACAAGATTGCATTTCATTTTTGTAAATGCCTGCAATGCCTGCAGAATCATAACCTCTATATTCAAGTTGCTTAAGTCCTTTGATACAAGTGTCTACAACATCACTTGCAGTTTCATTTGAACCAGGAATAAAACCAAAAATACCGCACATATATTAAAAAAACCATTATTCAGTTGAAATAGCCATCATATCATTATCGTAAGAATTTTATCCAACTCTTTCACAAACAAAGCAAAGAAACATCGGGAACTCTTTTCGACATCTATTTTCAGCTTTAGCCCTCTTCCCTTCGCTTAATTTTTCACTGCACCACTCGTGCATTTCGAGTATAGATAGTCCCCCTTTTTTTAACATAGTTGAGTAGTCACTTAATGAGTGGTGAAACGAATAAGTAAGAGGGGATTTTGAGCCAAGAGAGGGGGTCATTTGGATGGGGATTTCCATGCTTCCCATGTAGCGATCTACTCTTCTATATTGTAATTTTTTTCCTTCATCAAACTCCCAGCTAGACTGCCTTGGGATACGAAAGCAAGGGTGGTTCAAGACAATAATAAGTTTTCCCTTAGGGTTTAAATGCAGTGAAATTTGTTTTATTACTTTTGCTGGGTCTTTCATATTTTGAAGAGCTAAAATAATAGCAGCGTGGCTAAACTTTTGCTCTAAATTAAAATCTTTAGTAGCATCAGCCACCATAAATTGGTGCTCTTTAATTTTGGTTCTATCTTGAGCCAGTTTTATGAGAGTTTTAGAGCTATCAAGGCCAAGGTATTTAATCCCCTTGGGGAGCGTTCGGCTTAATATTCCTTGACCGCAACCGACATCTAGTAAAGAATTTCCTTGTTTAAATTTTAATATCTTTTCTAGTTTAGGCAAAATAATTTCTCGATGGAAGTAGTGACCATCGTCAGTTAAGTATTGATCATACCATTTAGCAACCCCTTGCCATGAAGTCTCTTTATTAGGTGCTTTCTTTTTATTCATAAAATTCCTATATGTTAATAGAGTTACAAATTAACCCGGATTACCTGCCAATGACCCATGGACATCTTGATCGTAAAGTAAACACTTGTATGACACCAGTCAAAACGGTTGTTTTTGAAGATCAAACAATTGACGAAGCAATAACTATTTTACGCGAAAAAGACATTTGTGAAAAAGTACTTTATTTCTATGTTGTAGATAAAGAGAACAAATTAAAGGGTTTGGTTTCAACTCGAAGTCTTTTATTGAAAAAATCTGATACGGTTGTATCGCATATTACGGAGCCTCATGTCATTACGCTTAATGAGGAGCAAACAGTGCAAGAGGCTATGGAGTTAATGGAAACTCAAAGATTGTTAGCGTTGCCTGTTGTGGATAGTCATAATAAGCTTGTCGGTAGTATTGACGTAAGCGTGTATATTGAGGAATCTGTAGATGTTGCACATGCTAAGAAAAGATTGCAAATTTTTCAAATGCTTGGTGTTATTATTGAGGAGGGGCGACCATTTAGCACGCTTCATACTTATAAAACGCGTATGCCATGGATATTTTGTACTATTATTGGAGGGCTTTCTTGTGCGGCCATTTCTCGAATATTTGAGCATGTGTTACAACAAGTTATTATTTTAGCGATGTTTATTCCGTTAGTTTTATCACTATCTGAGTCTATTTCTATGCAGGCGATGTCTCAAGGACTTTCTCAAAGTAATATGAAGCTTAGTTTTAAATCGATATTTAAACAGTGTAAATTATACGCCTTATTGGCTTTGACAAGTTCTGTAGTAGTGGGTTCGGTTTCTATATTTTGGGGTGATGGTTTTAAGCCAGCGGTTATTATTTCAAGTGGCATTTTTATCTCAATAATACTTAGTGCCACTCTTGGGGCAGCTATTCCTTATGCGTTGCATAAGAGAAGGCTTGATCCAAAAGTAGCAGCGGGTCCTGTTGTATTAATGTTTGCCGATGTTTTAACAACCACTATTTACTTTCTTATCGCATCAACTGTTCTTTATGGTTGATTTGTTAAGAGCCCAAGATGGTTTTTTGAACTTCAGAATCAAAAAAGGTATAAGGCAAAAAACAACCATTCCCAAAAGCAAGAAAATCTCATAATAGACGATTTTGCTTGGGTCTAGTTCTGGTGGTGGTATAAATCCAATAGCAAAAACAGTAATTGAAGTGATAAGACCAATGCCAGCTACTACCCACATACCAATGTTTTTACCAGGAATTCGGTAAGCTCTTTGTACATTTGGTTTTTTGTAGCGCAATACTATAGCTGAAACAAACATGAGCATGTACATTAATAAGTAGAGCTGCGACGCCATTGCGACTAGGGCGAGGAATGAAGTACCAACAGTGGGGAAAATGAAGAAGGCAAGGGCTAAGAAAGTGACGATGATAGCTTGACCGATCATCATGACTATTGGCATGCCGAACTTATTTTCTTTATGGAAAATAGGAGGGAAGTCACCATTTTCAGCAGCGGCTAGGAGTCCTCGGCAAGGGCCGACAATCCAAGTGCTCAATGTTCCTAGGGCTCCGAGCATAATCATGATAGCGATTACAGGAATTAAAAACGAAAGATTGTAGCTAGTTAGTACGCGATAAATAGTTGCCATGGCTCCAGCAGTGAGACTAATTTCATTGTGAGGGATGATAAAAGCAATAGAAAGCGATCCTAAAATCGATAAGACTACAATGACAGTTGCTGAAATAAAGATAGATCGAGGGAAGTTTTTTTGAGGATTTTCTACATCATTAGCGTGAACAGCAGGCATTTCCATACCACAAAAAGCAAAGATAATTCCTGTGATGAAAATGAGCTCATCTAATATGGGCCCTTTTGGTAAGATATTACTCCAACCGGTATCTACTTGAATAGGATTTGAAGAGAAGAACCAGATAGTTCCTAAGGCGATAATGACTATTCCTGGAATGAGTGTTCCTATAACGACGCCAACAGTGCTAATCCAACCGGAGAGTTTCATGCCACGAAGATTTAAAAGGGTGAAAATCCAAAATGAAACAATAATAGTGGTGAAAGTGAAAAAGGCATTGTCAGCGAGAGATGGCATGATTAAAGTGGCCAATGTACCCGCAACAAATGATAATAAGAGGGGATAGTAGATGACATTTTCAACCCAAAGAAGCCAAACGGCTAAAAAGCCCCATCGGTGTCCCATTGCTTCTTTTACCCAAACAAAAATACCACCCTTTTTAGGCCAACCAGTAGCGAGTTCTGCTGCTACGAAAGATACAGGTAATAAAAACAAAACGGCAGCCGCTATGATGTAAAAAATAGCAGTGAAGCCAAATTCGGCAGTAAGGGGCCAGTTTCGAATACTCAAAACGGTGGCAATGTTGATCATGGTGAGCAAGAGAATATTCAAGCTCTTCGTTTTTTTTGTCACGGTTATCTCCTAAATTTCATAGGAATATTAGAAGAAAAATCAATCGATGTCAATGTGGAATTTGATTTAAAATTTTGATATTAGTTGATGTATATTATGTTGGGCTCAGTTTAGTTTGATAGAGTGCCTGTTAAGAAACAAGTTTGTCGAGTCGAGCATCGCCTTTTCGCAAAAGATCACAAAAAGGCGATGTTCATCTAAAATGCCTATTTCCTAAACACTCTTATAGAGCCCTTCGAAATTTTACTCAGTTGGAGCGCCATAGAAGAAAGAGTCTTCTTGAAATTCAACAGTTTGGCATTTTTTGTTCATCAATGCTGAAAGAAATTTTTCATCATTCATGAGTTGTTTGATAGATTCATCTAATCCTCTTTCCAACGATTCGACTATTGGAGTTTCGATTGAAAACCATCCTTTTACCCAAGTTCCCTTGCATTTCACTTTTTTAGTGAATAGAGGGGTAGATTCGCCATTTGGAGTAACTTTGACTATGTAGAGTACTTCTCCACCAAGATTTTTATTTCCAGATTTAAAGCCATCAAAGAAAAATTTCTTTAATTCTACTTCAACAATCATTTGAGCCAGTGTAGGATTTGTTAAAGAGTATCCAGAGTGTCGAAGTTCTAATTCAAGTGAATCTTGAAGAAGTTCAGCGACATTTGTTTGTGAAGTGATTGTCTTTTGACCTAGATAGGTGCCATCGGTAGCTATGTCATTATATCTACCAATAGAATCTTCGTCATCTCGTGAATCTGTTACATTGATATATACTGTAGACTGGTGGGAGTCTATGACTTGGTGAACACGGTCGCGCGGAGTATATTGCAAATTGTGAATAGTTCCACAGGCAGTTAATAGTAATAACGCAAATCCAATTAGACTTTTTTTCATTTTATTCTCCAAATGATAGCTACATATATTACCTTGGTCAGTTATTTTAAGTCAATTAGTAAGAAAAGTGAAATTAATTAAATTAAAGAGATTTTTTATATTACTATGATGTATATTATATTCGATCCT
Organism: Candidatus Amphrikana amoebophyrae; assembly: GCA_030408475.1. GTDB lineage: Bacteria > Chlamydiota > Chlamydiia > Chlamydiales > JACRBE01 > Amphritriteisimkania > Amphritriteisimkania amoebophyrae. Next base: position 7,375 of record JAUHQG010000010.1, on the reverse strand, counting down.
TCGGATCTAATTTCAAGCTTAAGAGAGGGCAAAATGCAGCCCGCGTTTTGCCCTCTCGCGTTAGTTGAAGACATTTTTCTTTGAAAAATGGCAAAACTTGCGAAACATAAAATTTTATAAAAAGAAAAAAATTGCAGGTAATATTTGTTCGTCAAAAAACTAACCCCGTGGTGATCCCATTTGATGATTTTATTTCCCAGGGTGGTTAATTGTCCCATGTTGTCATAATTGAGAGGTGAGTTGACCGGATCGTATCCAGCTTAATTCTTTTCGATGATTGCCATGGCTTGTTTGAGAGTCAATCGATTTTGGTAAAGAGGATGGTGTGAGCTCAATGGCTATTGCAAGATGGGGAAGTTGTTTTTCTACGAGAGATTTAGAAAGATCGTAGCCATAGGTACAGGTAATATCTTTTGATCTAATGGTTCAATAAAAGGGTGGAAAGCGAATAAAATAATAACTACAAACAATTTTAGTTTCATAATATGTGCAACACACCAATTTAACTAACAACCCAAGTTGTGTGTAATCAGCTGATTTCAAAAATTGCCCACGTCATCCATCTTTTTCGCATTAAATTTTTAGTCGAGGTTAATAGTTAATAATTCATTCCAATCGGTAGTGAATTTTGAACTTAGGTTTTCTTGCGAAGATCTGAGAGAAGGTGTTACTCCTTCCGATGCAAAATGGATAGATCCGCGTTCATAACGATTATTGATTTGATCAACTATTTTCATGAGAGCGGGATTTTCTTTTGTGCTGCCATTAAATGAGAGTTGATGGGCGCTATTGGAGGAAATTTCAGCCACCATGACACCTATTCTCTTATAGAGAATTCTGGGGTTATGGATTTCTGTGAACATTTGGTCTACCCATTGCAAAAAGATAGGGGTATAATTCGATGCTTCATTTAATAAGCGATAAGTTGAAAGAGATATGCTTTTCTCCTTTTCAAATCTCGATGAGCTCATAAACAATGTAATATAAGAAGCTTTTAGTTTATGTTTTCTCAACTTAGCGCATAGTTTCGCTATAAAATGGGCCGCCTTAGAGCGAAGTAGATCTTCTTTTGCTGTAGGGATTTTTAAACTTCTGGAGCATAAAAAAGATTTGCGAGTTTCAGGTTCAATGTTGAGGCTGTGACACGATTGGCCGCGAAGCTCATACACCGTTTGAAGTCCTAGCGCCGTAAGTTGCTTTTTAATCCAAAGATCATCTTGCTTAATAAGCTGGTGGGCATATCTAATTCCCATTCCATTTAGTTTTTCACTATATTTTCGTCCAATGCCCCATATGTTGCTCACTTCAAAGTTAGTTAGCCATTTTTCAGGGCTATCTAAAACAAACGTTCCTTTCATGTTGGGGGTTCGTTTAACATAGTGGTTAGCCACTTTGGTTAAAGTTTTGGTTTTGGCTATCCCAACAGAAACAGGTATGCCGGTCCACTTTTCAACTTTTTGACGGATCTCAATTGCTAAAACTTGTAAATCTTCTCCAAAATCGGAAGGCAAAAGTAAAAAGGCTTCATCAATAGAGTACACTTCAATTGGAAAGCCAAATGTTTGTAGCGTTTGAAAAACTCTTTGAGACATATCTGCATATAAAGAAAAATTTGATGAAAGTGTAGTGATATCGTGACGTAGCTTCAATTCTTTGAACTTGAAGAGGGGGTCGCCCATTTTAACTCCAACTTCTTTAGCTTCATTGGATCGCGCTATGGCGCATCCATCATTATTGGATAAAACAACAACCGGTTTGCCAATTAATTTGGGGTTAAACACACGTTCACAAGAGACAAAAAAATTGTTACAATCGATTAAGGCAAACATGGTTATTTCGCCTTGTGAATAATATGAGTCACTACGCCCCACACTTCAAATTCTGAAGAGTCATTCACTTCAATGGATTTGAATTTCGGGTTCTCTGCTTGTAAAATAACTCTATTTTTTTTGATTCGAAGTCGTTTTACTGTAAATTCTGATCCAATTCGAGCCACAATAATTTTACCGTCTCGAGGCTCTAAAGAGCGATCAACTATAAGAAGGTCTTCGTCAAAAATATTGGCATCTTCCATTGAAGTGCCACTCACTTTTATAAAAAATGTAGCTGCAGGGTGCTGAACAAGGTGAGCATTAAGATCAAGTTTGGCCTCAAATTCATCTTCAGCGGCTGAGGGAAATCCCGCTTTAATAAGAGATGAAACAAGTGGCACTTCGATTTCTGTGGGTTCACACTCATTAAGTGTTAAAAATTTAAGTGGTTTCGCTTGCTTCATTGAGAATCCTGTAGTATAATTTTCTCAATATAACACAATGTATGCGAAATGAAAAGTAGAGAACAGTGGAAATCAAAAATTGGTTTTATTTGGGCGGCTATTGGCTCAGCAGTTGGACTGGGTAGTATTTGGCGCTTCCCTTATATAGTAGGTGAATCAGGTGGCGCAGCTTTTGTTTTAGTCTTTCTGATTTGCCTTTTAGTTATCAGTTTACCTGTTTTTATTGCAGAGCTTACAATTGGGCGCAAAACTCATACTAGCCCCTCAGGCGCATTTAAAGAGTTAGGGGAGAACAAATGGTGGAAGTCAGGTGGTAAATTGACCATTCTTACCGGTTTTTTTGTCAGCACTTTTTATAGCGTTATCGTTGGGATTACTCTTGGGTATTTTGTTGAAGCTTTGATGGGTAATTTAACCCATTTTGCCTCCGGAGTTGAGTCTGCTAACTATTATGACAAACTTACCATGTCCCCATTTTGGACGGTAGGCTGGCACTTCACTTTTATGCTAATGAGCGGCGCAATTTTATATCTAGGCGTTCAAAAAGGGATTGAATCTTGGAACAAAGTATTGATGCCTATGTTAATGGTTTTGCTTGTTATATTGACGATTAAAGGGTTGAATTTACCTGGCGCTAGCAAAGGACTTGAGTTTTTATTTAAAGTAGATCTCAGTTTAATTACCCCTGCTGTCATTGTAATGGCTCTTGGGCAAGCTTTTTTCGGCCTTAGTTTAGGTCAAGGGACTATGGTTACATATGGTAGCTACTTAACTCGAAGAGAAAACCTTATTACAATTGGAATCCCCATTGTCTCTTCTATTTTGTTTGTTTCAATATTAGCCGGCATATCAATTTTTACTATTGTATTTTCGGCAGGAATGGAGCCTTCAAGCGGTCCTAATTTAATGTTCAAGACACTGCCTTTTATCTTTTCTTCGATGAAAGGGGGTTATATTTTTGGCTCGCTGTTTTTCTTGCTTATATTTTTAGCTGGTTTAACTTCTCAAATCTCAGCCATGCAACCTGCTATTGCTTATTTCAGAGATGAAAAAAATATGTCCAAGCATGATTCTGTGGTTATAGTCACATTAAGTGCCTTTTTACTCGGAATACCGAGTGCGCTTGCTTTTGGGATTTGGCAAGGATGGACATTTTTTGGTATGAACTTTTTCGAGCTCATTTCTAACTTAAGTATCAACATATTAGTCCCCTTTGGAGGGCTTTTAGCTGTATTCTTAGTTGGATGGAGATGGGGAATTCCAAAAGCTATTGAGCATATTGGAATCGGTTCTAATGGTATGATGAAACGGCATAGGTATTTAAAAACGTACTTAAAAGTAAGTATCCGCTATATCGCCCCCGTTGTTATTATTGTGATTTTATTGAATCTAATTGGAATTATTTAAGCATGAAATTTTGGCAAGTAGATGCTTTTACTAACGAAATGTATTCGGGAAATCCTGCAGCTGTTTTCATTTGTGATGAGTTCCCTTCAAAGCAGAAAATGTTGAGCATTGCCAATGAAATGAACCTTTCAGAGACGGCATTTGTGGTTTTAGGCCCAACATTGCATTTGAGATGGTTCACTCCATCAACTGAGGTCAAAATGTGTGGTCATGCAACGATAGCAACAGCTCATATTTTGTGGCAAGAGCAGTTAGTTGATTCTGAACTATTGAAATTTCATACCCTGAACGGAGAAATAACAGTTGCTAGAGGGAGCGAAGGATATCAACTCAATATGCCGCAAAATATATGTCAGGATAAAGAATCTCAATTGGGCGATATTGTAGAAGATATTTTAGGTTACTCTCCTCTATATATAGGAAGTAATAGTGAAGAGTGTATGGTTGTAGTTGAAACTCCAGACCTAGTCCGTTCTTTTATTCCTCCACAAGATAAGATTTGCCAATTAGCTGAAACTGGATTTCTTATCACAGCTCAAAACTCGATACCTGCATCTGATTTTGTGTATAGAGCATTTTTCCCCAAAGAAGGTATTTCGGAAGACCCAGCGACAGGTTCAGCTTGCGCTTGTTTGGCTCCCTATTGGGCAAAGGTGCTAGGGAAGAATGAGTTGAAAGCTCAACAAGTTTCCCAAAGGGGGGGGGAGTATGTTAGCAAAAGTAGATTGTAATCGAGTTGAGGTCTTTGGCCACGCCATTACGGTTTTTGAAGCGCAAATGATAAATTTTTAATCAGGGTTTGAGCGTGAAAGTTTTATCCTTACAGCAAATTAAATCTGCAATTGATATAAAAGACGCCATAGAGCTTCAAGAGCAAGGTTTTAAGTTATATTCAGAAAAAAAAGTGGATGTACCACCTGTTGGCTATATCAATTTTGGGGACGATGTGGGAGATGTTCATATTAAAAGTGGATGGGTTCAAGGTGATGATATCTTTGTAGTCAAAATCATGGGTGCGTACCATAAAAATCGTATAAACTTGGGAATTGAAAATGCTCAAGGCTCTTTGCTCGCTTTTGATGCTCAAACTGGTGTGTTAAAAGCATTATTAAATGATGAAGGGTACTTAACAAATCTAAGGACAGCGATTGCGGGTTTAATTGTAGCAAAAAGGCTAGCTCCAAAAAAAGTCACATCTATCGGTATTCTGGGGACAGGCGTTCAAGCTAGACTTCAACTTGAGCTGCTCAAGCACTTTACCGATTGTAAAAGAGTTTATTTATGGGGTAGGACTAAAACCAACCTAAACAAGTGTCGTTTAGATATGCAAAAGCTTGGGTTTGATGTTACTTTGGCTTCATCACCCAAAGAAGTGGCTCAATCTTGTAATTTAATTGTGACGACCACTCCATCGACGGAGCCCCTCTTAATGTTAGAGGACATTCAACAAGGAACTCATATCACAGCGGTTGGGGCAGACTCACCTGGTAAACAAGAATTAGACCCTCGTATAATTGAAAGGGCAGATTTAATTTGTGTCGATTCTAAAGATCAATGTCTAGACCATGGTGAAATTTCCAATGCACCTAATATTGGCGAAAATGACATACAAGAATTGGGCGAGTTGCTAAAAAGCAATGAATTGTATGAAAGAGATAAAATGGATATAACGATTGCAGACTTAACTGGAGTTAGTGTTCAAGATATACAAATAGTTAAGGCGATATATGATCAGACATAATGTGGCTGGGTAAATTTAGCTATTTTATATAGGGCTTTGCATCCGTTGCATATTTACAATACGAACAATCTTTCTTTGGCTCAGGAACTTTGTTCTGATGGATACATTCATATATATCAAAAAGAGTGGGTTCAATCCAGTCGATATTTCCAGTATAGGGGATGATATTGACATCAAATTCTAGATGGCGATCGAACCTCGGTTTGTTTTTAATTCCATTGCAATAGACAAAATATCCCTTGGAATCTACTTCGAATTCATTTTTAGTGAAAAGCCATTGGTAAATTTCCATCTGCCTTTTATAAGGGGAATAAATATCAGAAGTGCGATTAATCTTCGCACTTTTTGAAGTGGCTTTATAGTCAACAATGAGTAATTTACCCTCGGGGGTTTGCCATAAGTCGTCTATAGCGCCTGTGATTAAGAAATCGGTATCTTGATGAAGAAACTCTATTCCCTTAAAATTTTCGCGCCAAATATCGATATTAGGATGGGAAAAGGGTATGGCATCGAGATTAAAGAGTTCCATTAAGGGATGAGGTTTTTGCTCGACACGATAGAGATCAAATTCATTCTTAAGTAATTGATCGACAGCTAAATTTAGATTAAAGGGGAATGAAGCGGGCCTTTTAACGCCGAGGCGTCTATCTAAATAGAAGCAACAGGGGCAATCTACAAAAAGTTCAATTTTAGATCTTGATAATTTTTGCATATTGAGCCTAGTGCGCTGGGTTAAAAAAGAGCCATAATAGGATTCATTATGGCTCAAGTCAAGAACTATCTCTCGGGCGATCTGCTTCTTGGAGGGCTTTTACGCCGTCTACTTCCATAGTCATAAGGGGTTGCACCATCAAAACCGTCAGACCCAACGTGTCCTCGGATAGGTGTAGGAGATCGTCTGTCTTCATCTCGAGGTGGAGACCAACTTCTGGATGAATGAGACGGAGATCTACCTCTGCCACGTACAGGTGGAGTGCTTCTTGGTCTAGCGGGCCTCATCGAGCTGCCGCCTCCGCCAAAACCACCATCACCTCCTTCATGGAATTGCTGCGATCTTCTGTGTACTGGGGGCTCGACTGAATTGCTGAGCATGCCCGCAAGTGTCAAAACGCCTGCCGCTAACACTGTAAGATCAAACCAATCTCTTGTAGTGACTACTCTATATCTTTGATGAGATGTACCATGAGTTGAATGCGTCACCGGCTTTCCAACAGGGATTACTTTTTGCTCTCGCACTTTTGGAGGTCCCATATAGTTAATACCATCACGAACTGCTAATAATATACTTAACGCAGCTAGTGGGTAACGAATTGACTGTGGCAATATTCGATAGTAGAGAAGACCTACTCCGATAATCGCTTTTAGTGCGCAATTTACAAGATCATATCCGGAGCGACTAGGCTCACAGTTTACGTCTGTTAGGTTAACTATCACACCATCAACAGGCGCACCATCTGGTTTTATTATGTGAGGGTGAACACTCCAGTTGAATGGTGGAGCTGAAGCTGCAGGAGGATCAGCGGGTACTTGTGGAAATCTCATATATGATCCTTATTTTACAGAGTTAGCTCGAACATTTTCGTTTCGGCTTGTGTTGATAATTAAGTAGTTATAACTACAATTTTTTTGAGCTTCTGGAGTCATATTAGATCCAATGATGATAGTGTCATTTCTGTCCCAAGAATATAATTTAGCAGCATCAGTTGGGTAAACTTCAAATCTAAAATATTTTCCGTTGTTCATTTCAACTTTTAATACTTTGTCACTCCAATATCCATCTATATTACGAATATAAGCTTTAGCCGGAGCGTCTTTATAAGGCCCTTTATACATCAGGGAAATTGCATGAAGAAATTATTTAACACCTAGCAATCGAAGCATATATTCTCGATCCCATCCTGCCTTAGATCTTTTATTTTTGATTCCAGCCTTAGTTTTCTTATCACCCTTAA
>JAUHQG010000009.1 GCA_030408475.1 Candidatus Amphrikana amoebophyrae | reverse complement strand
AGCCTATGTCCAGATGATTTAGATTCTATTATTACAATACTATCAGAATCAGAATATACTCCCCAGCAGCAAAAGATCTTTTGGGAAATATTTGTTAAAAAGCACCCAGAAACTTTAATCGATTTATTAACTGAGCTTTATTTCTCTCGAGATGTTATTATCGAAGTTATGGATCTTCCTACCACTCCATATGATTTTGGCCACTTGCTTAAAACCAGAGTGACCGATACGCAACATTTCTTAAAAATTTGTAGATCTTTGCTTAGTTACAACTCAACTGATCGCAATGAAAGACTTGAGCAAATACCATCTGGTCTGAATCATAAATCAGTTCCTCTCTCCATTTTGCTCGCTATGCTGCTGCCTAAAGATGAAATTCCGAAAATCTGTAACACGCTTTCTGACACTATAAAGAACTCTATATCCGCAAAATTACTTAAAGATTCTAAGAAAGGCCCCTTGCTCCCGCTCTTAACCATCTTTCACTTTTTACATAAGCATGATGGTGCTCATTTGTCTGCCCATATTGAAAAACTCCTGGCTATAATCAACTCGGCTGAAAATAAAGATCAAGTCAACGCTTATCTACATAACTTAGCTAATCTGATTGTCAAATTATCCTCTTCTGATTCTCATACTGCGCATATCAACTCACTTCTAGAAGATAGCTCAGAAACGCTTGCAGCTTCTCAAGCTCTCCACGAGGAAATTATAGGGAAGATATTTCTCCCAATTTTAGGTCCTTTTGTAGATTACAATATCGAAATGATCAACTCTCTTAAGGATTCTACACGAGCTATACAAGCGTTATGCACCTACTGTTCGCTTATTGGAACTGATCACGTTCTTACTCCATGTTTAAAAGATTTTGTACAATCTGTGGCTACAAAGAGATTCAGTGATGCTCGATTTGAAACTGAAAAAAATAATCACCTTAAGAGGTTCAAAGAAGAAAATCCTGAGAAGTTTGAAGCCTGGAAATCTCTACAGGGAACACACAAAATGGTTGAAGGAGCTAAAGTTACTATTTCCAGTAATTGGGAAGATTATTTAGTAATGGGAACTGAAGTGGAAAATTCATGCCAACATGTTAAATCAGCTAAAACTACCGGAATGGGGCTTTTAGATTCTTGTATGAACGGGGCCAATTACCTTCTTGTTATTCATGATGGCGAAGGGAAAATCGCTACAAGAGCTGTTTTAAAACAAGTATTTGTTAATAATGCGCCTGCCCTAGTTCTCTTTCAACCTTTTGCCCAAAATAGCTCCCTTAAGGCTCAAAATGAGGATAAAATCGCTCATGCGGCAAGAGTATGTGCTCATGATCTAGGAATGCCGCTTTACGATGGTAGCCGCTATCCCAGCTATCTTCAATCAGAACCATGTACTGAAGTAAAAGCCCATTGTAAAACTGGACGATCTCCTATAATCTATGATGACATCAACGTCGCTATCCAGACTAAACCATTTGATATGGAACTCGGTGACCAATTTCCACCTCTACCGTAGCTTCATTTAGCAACTCAGCGTCTATTTCTACAGAACTAGCTGGTGCAAAGCATATTACTTGGGGTTTTATTAACCTAAATAGTCATTAAGATTCTGAGTCTTCAGCATGCTTTTCTTTTTGTATGTTTTTATGGTGGTGGTGAATTAACCACACCATAAGCAGTGCTGCCACTATTGTTAGTGGTAGCATTATCGTATATAAATACTCAGTAAAAAATGCTGCGCCTGCTGTAAAACACCCTAATAATACTCCAATAATTAGAAAAATCATATCGTGATAAACGCCTGCTAAAAAAGTAGTCAATGCTAACATGATGAGCACTTCTAACCCCGCTTCAAAGCGACCTATTATTCCCATACTCACAAACATTGAAACTAAATAAACTGCTACAACTAATACGGCCCAATGCAAAAGCTCATGCCATATCCTAATCGCTGACACTTTCTTTGTCTTTTTTCGTAGATACCAACTGAGCCAGATAGAAAGCGCTGCATATACAGGCACCATGATTCTCCAGTAAGTCCATGCCCCCCCCTTAAATAGATCAGACACAATCAAACCAATGAATGAAAGCAGTAACATAATGATTCCAACAACTAGTCTCGCTCTCCACGGATGAACTGGTATATGCTTTTCTTGACTTTCCATTGGTTACCTCTCTCTCTCTCTCTGGTATATTAACCCAAGCCTAAATATCACAAATTGATTCCAAAAATTAGCCATTTGGGTCTAAATATCTTTACCTGGACTGTAGAAAAGTTTCATCATTTTGTCAATTGCCTCTTTTCTTTTTTTTCTCAATCCCCTACAAGGAAATCTTAAGCGAAAATCTAGAATTGCGATTATTATGACCAAAATTATAACTCTCAAGAAAAAATGCTCAAATGGTAAAACCCTCTACGCCTCTTACGCTCCTGAAAAAGGGATGAATCTTATTAGCTATAAACAAGATAAGCTTGAAATCATTGACCAATCTACAACTCAAGAATTTGAGCAAAGATGTGCTGGACTAGGCGCTTTGATCGGCCCCCATTTCTATCACCTTAAAGATGAAGACCTTCCTCCTCCCATAGATGAAAATCTATTTCCTCATATTGCAAAAGAAAGAGCAAAAGGCAATCGCGATGTTTTTTCTCACGGTATCGCTCGTTATGTTCCTTGGAACTACACCCACGATGAAACCTCTATTTCAGCTCGCATTTCCTCTATAGACAGTTATGAAGGATATCTTCTTTCAGCATTAGAAGGGTCTAATTTTGTCATGACTTACGAAGCTACTCTAAAAGAAGAGGGGCTTGATATCAATTTAAGCGTAAAAAGTGAAAAGCACGGAATAGTAGGGCTTCACTACTATTACGCTTTGCAAGGAAATGATGCTCGCGTTAGATCAGTCGTAGAAAATGTATACAATGAAATGGGCGAATTTAAACCGCTGCCCGATGAGTGGACAGAAAACGATATCAACCACCTAAATTTTGATCTTCATCAAGAAGCCGACTATGGTTTTTTACCCTTTTCACAGTCGAATCAAGCTACTATCATACTGGAAAATGAAACATATGATGTTAAAATTCAATCGAATACAGGTAATGAAGAGCATTCTTGGCAACTCTGGCATCCTTATGAGAGTTCATTTGCTTGTATCGAACCACTGAGTGCAAAAAATCCAAGAGGGACCATCCCTAAAGACGGCTTTCTCAATGTTAAAATATCAATTCACGAAAAATAACTATTTTTACCCCAAGTTGTATGTAACAAGCTGATTCCAAAAATTGGCCATACCATCCATCTTTTTCACATTAAATTTCGCTCAAATCTATTGATTTGAGCTCAATTGAAGGTAAATAAACCTGGAAGATCTTGCCTAATTCTTGAAATGGCTGTTACATACAACTTGGGGATTTAGCCTTATCAAATCGATTATTTACCAGATTCCAATTGATGTTTTTAATAAATGCGTCAATGTATTGGCCACGATCGAGCTTATACTCAATAAGATAAGCATGTTCCCAAACATCCATGGCTAAAATGATTTCACATTTAACCAATTCATTCACATTATGCTCATTAACCCACACGTTAAACAACCTATTAGCATCTGGGTCGAAGTATAAAATCACCCAACCCACTCCACGAAACATCCCTACATCTTTTAAATTAGTAGTGAAATTTTCATAGGATCCAAAATCTTTAACAATTTGTAAATAGAGTGAAGATTTAGCTGGTAAAGCCTCTTTTCCACCTAAGTTTTCAAAATAGAGCTCATGTAAACGCATACCATCATACTCAAAACCAAACATGCGCTTTAATCCGCAATAGTCAGCCGATCTCGCCTGTCCATTCTCTTCTAATGCGTTCATTTTACTTATGAGTTGATTGGTGTTTTTGACATATCCTTCATAGAGTTTAAAATGCATAGTAAGCAGTTCATCACTAAAGCCTGGCATACCAACTAAATGATAAAAGTTTTTAGCTTGATATTCCCCAAAAATAGAAATAGGCAAAACGAATATTAGTAAAAGAGTAAGCTTCTTCATATAGCATCCTTGATTTCTGATGGATCCGTTTGTAAAACATTTTCCTCACCCTCGGTTCTAGCGACTAAGACTGCGCAACAGCTGTCAGAAAAGATATTAACCACAGTTCTACACATATCTAATAGTCTATCAACAGCAACAACAAGACCAACGGCTTCAGTAGGCAAACCAATAGTCTTTAATACGATGATAATGACCACTAAAGAGGCCGATGGAACACCTGCAATGCCAATTGAAGTAAGAAGCGCTAAGACTATGACTAAAATCTGCTGAACAATCGTGATTTCTAGTCCATAAACTTGAGCGATAAATAAAGCTGCAACACTCTCATAAAGAGCAGAACCTGCCATATTAATTGAGCTTCCTAAAGGAACTACTAACGAAGTAATATGATTAGAAACTTTAGCTCTTTTTTCAACGCACTCCATAGTAATTGGAATAGTAGCTGAAGATGAACTCGTTGAAAATGCGGTCATAATAGCAGGAAACATAGCTTTGACATGCCAAAATGGATTCACTTTACCAATAAATTTGAGTAAAAGAGGTAACAAAACACACGCATATAAAAATAGAGCCAGCAAAACAACTAAAACAAAATAAGCGACTGGTTTTAAAGCTCCAAATCCTGTTTTTGCAAACTCACCCGCTACTAAGAAAAAGACACCTATTGGCAAAGTTTTCATGATGATTTGGGTAAACTTTAGCATTGTATGGAAAATCCCCTTGAAGAAATTTCCAACAATTTCAGCTTTTTTTTCTGGAATCTGTGAAATGGCAAAACCAAAAATAATACTAAAAAAGATAATGCCTAGCATATCGTTTTTACCGAATGCATCTATGATATTAGAAGGGACAAGATTAGTGAAAATTTTTGAAATATTGTGCCAAAATTCGCTATCATTTTGAAATGGAGCAAGCGAATCTAAACTTGAATGTTGAAGGTTTTGAAAATTCTCAAGTGATTGAGAAGCGCCGGGCTGAAAAATATTGGCTAAAAACACCCCAATTAGAACCGCCGCTAAACTGGTTCCGATATAAAAACCGAAAGTTTTAGCTCCTAAAGTGGAAAAGTTTTTCTCCGATCCTGCTCTCACCATTCCGCTAATAATAGAGGAAGCTACAAGTGGAGCGACAATAAGAGTTAAAGCGTTTAAAAAGAGCTCTCCGCCCACTTTAAAAACACCTGTAATAGCATTTTTATAAAGAAATGAGCTGTCATGTAAAAAACTCCCCACCAAGACCGCTAAAACTATTGAAACGCCGACAAACCACAGATTTCTCTTTTGCGCTTTCATTTTTTTCATATTGCATCACACATTGAATTATTAGTTAGCGCATATTACCGAAAAGCGTTTGCGAAAGTCAAGCTGCATTCTAATAACCCAAGTTGTGTCTAACTTTCAAGTTGATTGGCACGTTTTTTGCGCCACTCATACACTATTAATAAAGGGACTGAAATTGCAACGGTTGAAACCACCACCCAAGTCACATGATTCATCGTGCCATTATACATTTTTGAAGCTACGCCCACAATCAGAGCTGTTGCTAAAAGCCTAAAGCTTGTCACTAAGCTCGCTACAATCCCCTTAATATCAGGAAGCGCTTCCATCCCTTCTGGGAAATAGAGTGACATAATCCAATTAGCACCAAATGAAAATAACACAAGTGGAGCTGTAAGAAAGTAGGGATCTCTTGGAGTGAAAATAGTAGCAATCGTTAAGAATATAGCGCCTAAAGTGATAAACATCATTCCAGCCCCTTTTACTTTCATACTACCTAATTTACCTAATACTCGCTTAAATATAATGCTTGCAATGAGCCATCCTATAAGCATAGCCGCCTGAAAAAGGGGAAATATCGATTTGCTCATTTCGAATTCAACAACATACAAAACTGAAATAACAGAAAGGGCTAAAATATAAGCGCCAAAGATCAAACTGATCACAATCGTCATTTGCCAGAAGGCAAAATTAGTAAAGGCTCTAATAAAATCAGCCCCTATTTTCTTTAACTTAAATGGGGTGCGATCTTCTTTTTTAAGAGGCTCATCTAAAACATACCAACAAATAACAAAACTAGCGATGCATAAAATAGCAATAAAAGTGAAATTTGATCTAAAGCCATAATAATGATTCAGCACACCCCCTAATAAAGGAGCTCCTGCCATTAAAAATGGTATCGCTAAGTTAATATCAGAAACAGCTTTCATAGCTCTATCTTTATGGAAAGCGTCAAAAATTATCGCTGTTCCTAAAGTGAAGCAACCTCCGCTACCAACCCCTTGAAGGAATCGACCCACTAGCATCAAGTTATAGTTTGAAGCAAACATAGTCATTATACTTCCCAAAACAAAAAATCCAAGGGCTACCATGAGCGGTTTTTTCCGCCCGAAGCTATCCGAAATGGGTCCATAAAATGGACAAGAGAGGCAAATCCCTATAAAATTCCAAGTTAGAAGCTTTTGAATAACCCCTTCAGATACCGCAAAATAATTCATCATATCTGGGAAAGCGGGTAAATATATGTCAGTTTCTACACAAGCTGCTGTGTAAATAACGATAATAAGAAAGAGATATTTGAGTTCGATTTTGGTCATAATAAACCTATAAAATTAAATTAGAAAAGTTAGCTGAAGATAATTTCACTTGTTCATCAGATAGGCCCATTTTTATAAAGGAGATTGATTTTACCCTCTCAAAATAGTAAAGTCAAGCGAATATGGATCATTATTTTGTAAATAAACAATTTATCTCTAATCAAACTCTTTTGATAAAAAAAGACAACTCTTCCGTTTTTAACGAACTTATTATTTCCTGGAAAGCCAAAAGACCAATAAATGGAGCTTATTATATCTATGTCCGTATAAAAACAGACAACTGGTCTTCATGGTTTTTATATGCGACATGGGATTCCCATTTTCAAAAAAGTAACTCGTTCAAAGAGAATGACATTCGCATCAATCAGGATTGTATCGAGATTATAAATGGCAAAATAGCAAGCGGGTATAACGTCAAGATCGAAGCTAAAGATGGCGCAAAAATTAATGAACTACAATCGATTCATGTATGCCCATCTAATTTAAGCCTTAAAGCTAATAAGGACAAGCTTAACCATAAAAGCTCATCCACTCTTAAACTAGAGGGTTTATCGCAGTTTATGTTGGTCACACAAGATAGAGATAGACTATGCTCACCTACCTCGACAACTTGTGTCGTCAATTATTTAACTAAACAGCAAATGACAGATCCCATTCATTTTGCTAAAATGAGTTATGACATGACTTGTGATGTTTATGGCAATTGGGTATTTAACGTAGCCCATGCCAACAGTTTATTAATAGACTCAAAGCAGCTCATTTGGGTTCAGAGGTTAAAAAGCTTTCAACCTATTTTAGATAATCTTGAAAAAGAGCTTCCCACTGTTATAAGTGTACGAGGCCCTTTGAACGGGAGTGCCCAGCCTTATAAAGAAGGGCACTTAATGGTTGTGATTGGGTATGATTATGAAAAAAAAGAGGTCATTTGCATGGACCCTGCATTTGAAACCAATATTAAAACCGTAACTCGGTACACGCTTGAAAGTTTATTAAAAGCTTGGGATCGAAGGGGTAAGTTAGCATTTGTGGTCCATTAAGTTAAAACCCAGCTTGGGTTTTAAGAAAAAAGCGCCTTATAAAGCAAGGCCGCACTCACACCCCCAACCAAAGGACCTATCATGGGAATCCAAGCATAATCCCACTGTGAATTCTTAAATGAAAACAAAGTAGAATGAGCTAACCTAGGGCCCCAATCTCGAGCTGGATTGATAGCATATCCAGTAGGACCTCCAAGAGATAACCCAATACTAGTCACTAATATCCCAAACATATAAGGGCTAATATCAGCAGGTAAATTAAGATGAGCATTGATCATTCCTAAAATCCCAAATATAAGAACAAAAGTGGCGATAACTTCAGTTAAAAAGTTAATAGGCAATTTCACAATAGCGGGATAGGTGCAAAATGATAAGCGCTTATAATCGACATTTTCTTCCGCTTGATAATGGCAATAATAACAAACGTAAACAAGCATTGCCCCTACATAAGCGCCAACAAACTGTCCCACTAAATAGTACGGCACTAAATTCCAAGCTGTCTTGCCAATCACTGCCATTGAAATCGTAACAGCGGGATTAATATGTCCACCGCTCACCCAACCACAAACATAGACGCCAACAGTAACAGCAAACCCCCATGCAAAAGAGATAACGATCCAACCTCCACCAATTCCTTTACTGCCCTTAAACAAGACATTAGCAACAGACCCATTACCTAATAATACGAGTAAAAGTGTACCTAAAAACTCAGCTATCAATATGTTCATTTTATAACCTCACAAAGTCTCCTCATAATGTTGTAAATTTTATTTTAACGCAACTCAGTAGTCATAAATAAAGTGATTGAAAATGCAACTGTTTTAGTGGGCCATGACATTGAAAAGCTACAAACTTTAGCTGAATGAGCTTGTTTTTCAATATCCACCATAGCTCTTTGAATATATCTCTATTTCTTGCTTGGGAAACATAATAGGATCAAAATCTTGATATAAAACCGTAGTGAACATACCACCCCAAAGATGATATCCATTATGACAATGCATAGCCCAAATTCCAGGGTTATTGGCATCAAATATCACTTTTATAGTTTGCCCTGGCAATACTAAAACTGTATCGCGTATAGCCCCAGAAAATTTATCCCCATCCATCTCTATAATTTGAAAAACGTGCCCATGTAAATGCATCGGATGGGCCATAGAAGTGTTGTTGATAAAGACCATTTCTATTCTTTGTCCTTTTTTAACTAAAAGGGGTTGGTTTTTTGGCCAAACATACCCATTAATACCCCATACATAGTATTTCATATTACCCTGTAGCTCTACTTTTAAAGTGCGATCAACCAAGCGATCTTTCAATGGGTTAGTCGCTATTAATTTTTTTTCGATCTCATTAGAAACGGCTCCAGCTTTAAACTTGCTCTTCTCACTAATTTTAGGAGTGTGACTATTTTTAGTTTTAAGGATAGCTCCGGTGAGTAAATCACGCCCTTGACATTGAGCTAAAATAGGAAAGGCTCCGCCACTTTTTGGTATTGTAACTAAAACATCCACTCTTTGAGCTACAGCGATGGGAAATTTATCTATATCTATCGGCTCTACAGGGTTTCCATCGACAGCAATAATCTTTCCATCCAATTCACCAATATTAACATGGAAATTACTCGAAATAGAGCCATTGATAAATCTTAGTCTTATCTTTTCACCTGCCTCTACTAAATGAACATAAGGATCTGCAAGAGTTCTTCTATTAGTGAGAAATGCGTCAAAATTGACATCATTTAACTCCCCTGCTCCTCCTGGTTTAAATGAGTCAAAGGTTGGGATCCACTGATCACCTTTTTCTTTCATTATGGATATAGTTTCTTTGCGCAATCCTTGCCACACCTCATCGATTGATTTAAATGTAAAAGACTCAAACATAAATATGACGTCTTTATATTTAGCTCCATCTTCGGGTAATAATATTAATGGCGCCGCCATCAATTTTTGCTCTTGCAATCCATAGTGAGTATGAGCCCAGTAAGTGCCCTCTTGAACCACTTCAAAATCATAAGAATATGAATTGTTTGGAGAAATAGGCAATTGAGTAACATATGGGACACCATCTTCACTGTTGGGCAAAATAAGGCCATGCCAATGCAAACCTGTAGGATACGAGGTGTGATTTTCAACAATTAAATTGAAGCAACCGCCCTTTTTTTTAACGATAGCCGGTGAACCATCTTCCTGTACTATGTCAAAAACTTTGGATAATTGCCCATTAACCGTGATTTCGGATTCGATAATTTTGAGTCTTGTTGCATTTTTATTTACCCTTTTACATGGGCCATAAGTTCCAGTAGGCATAGCAAAAGCAAAAGAGCTAAACATTAAGGCAAGTAACATAATCCAATTTTTCATAGAAAACCCTTGTATTCTGCAAACTAGACAATGTGAACAAAAAACTCTACAACTGAAAAGAAAACCTAAGCAGCTAGAGTGATACAAGTTCCTCAACTCGATCAGCCATTTCTTCTAATCGCCACCCTGCTTTCAATCTTCCAAATTGTGAAAGCTTTAAATGTTGAAGACCAAGAGTGTCAGTACTTCCTAAATCTTTGAATAACTTTTTAGTAGTTGCGCTCCAAGACTTCATGGGTTGAGTACTTATATCCCAATACCAATTTTCGAAAAAAAACTGCTCATCCAATTCAAATTCAGGCTTAAAATCATTCACTAAAATTTCGATGGCTTGTGCAAACGTTAGTTGAAACTGACTATTTTCTCTAAATTCTTCCCAATCAACATCTTCATAACTTACTGCATGCTTAGGAAATTCAATAGTTTCCAATATAGCATTAATATTTTCTACTTTAGCGCCATGAAGTGGAGTAAAATTACCTTCTAAAGGAATAAAACCTAGCTTTCTGTAGAAATCATGTGAGCTAAAAGCCGCCTCCAATTGAATATCTTTCGAATGTTGATAGGCCGTATCAATTAAAGCTGTACCGATACCATGAACTTTTTTAGCTAATTTATCTGCTGTTGAACTCTTGCATACATGGGTAGAATTGGAAAGTGTTCGGATGAAAATTGAACCATCGTCTTCTATAGCATAAAGCATTCTACCGAAGACCTTATTTTCAATAACTAGTTTAGCAATCCCTAAATTTTCATCTAAAATTTGAGCTAATAGTTCTTTACCATTGCATGTGACAATAACGTGTCGATTATACGAAGTTGCAGCTGATGCCATAATCCCTCCAAGATTAAGGGGAAATTATAGCATAAAAGCAAAGTAAACCTCCACCAAAAATGGCTATGGCCCTTCGGGCTGGCCATGCCACAGCATGTCCATCTTCTCCGCTTTCGCTACGAATCGAACCCCCTCTCCGGGGCCTCTCTCCACTCCTCTTCCCATAAAAAAAAGCCCTCAGCTTAAGCTGAAGGCTTTTTCGGAAGAGGAGGGATTCGAACCCCCGGTACCTTTCAGCACTTCTGTTTTCAAGACAGACGCATTCGGCCACTCTGCCACTCTTCCACTACTTAATTGCAAACTGTTGGTTTGCCTGATCTTTGCTTCCTTTGGCCTCATGCTACGCATGGGCTCCGGCTAAAGCCTCCGGTCCTGCGGACTGACCGCCTTTCGGCGTTCACCTTGGCACTTTCTGTACCAATCGGCCACTCTGCCATTGATTCGCAGCTAATGCTGCTCACCCCTGCGGGGCGGATTCCGCTATCGCTTCATCCGTCCTGTTGATTTCATCAACAGTCTTCCTCTACTTAATTGCAAACTGTTGGTTTGCCTGAGCTTTGCTTCCTCAACACTTAACGTGTTAAAAAAGTAAGCTTTAATATAATCTCTACTCATCATATTTTTCAAGCAGTTTTTACTCTAAATAGCCGATTTTTTTTTGCCCCTTTTATAAATCGCCTGTATATATCTAAATTATCCCTCACATTAAACTTGCTAACCCTTACAACTTGACTCAACTGCGTCCAGAACACTCTCGCACTGTTACCTGTTAATCTATTCCCAGTTCGTATTATTCTGTCTACTGACATTCTTGAAGCCAATACCGACTCTGTTACAAGAGTTTGTATCCCATCATCTGTCATCCCTATCGCATCTTCTGGATGAAACTGAAATCCAAATATATTTCCCTCTTTACTAATCGTTGCCTTCACGCAGTCTTTGTATTTCAATACTACTGTTAAATCAGGCGACACCTTGCCCACTGCCTGAGAATGACAAGAAAAACCAATAAACCCCTTCTCTACAGATGCTCCAAAAACAGCTCGCATCCGATCTGTTACTTGCTTAGGCACCACCTCTAACACTTGGTAGCCATCCCCTTTATCTGTTTGCTTCAATGTTCCCCCTAACGCTACATTAATTATCTGAGACCCTCTACACACTCCCATTAAATACTTTTTCTGCCTTTGCGCTTCAAATATTAAACTAAATTCAACTATATCTCTCATATTTATATAACCAGGTTCTGCTACCCCTATATCATAAAAACACTTCTGAACATCTCCACCACCAGGAATAATAACCCCATCTACAACTTGCGTAAGAGCTCTTGTGAACTCTACAACTTTGGACAACTCACTCCCTTCTTTAGCAGAATCCATCACCCATTTAGCTCTACTCTTTGCTCCATAAACCTCATCAGTGTTTAAAGCAGACATAACTTCAGTATGAACTTTACTCTGATCGACCATATCAGTCATCGCATATGGGTATAAAATAACTCTAGCGCCCAATTTTTTTAACGCCTTTTCAATATAACATCCATACTCCCCTCTATGTCCAAGCTCACAACCTAAAGCTATAATGGGTTTCGTAATTTTTGCTATTTTTGTATAGATTAGTTGTATCCCTTCAGTACCATGGCTTAAAAACAATTCTGCCGTTTCACAAGCTTTTAATGCCACCTCTTCAAATCTAGAAAATAAAAATGTCGCCCCTTTTAATGAAGATCCTACAATTTGAACTGCTTTAAATTGGCAATTAACAAAGTATGCACCGTCAAAACCACACCCTCTAAATACTGTAGATGTAAATGTACAGTTGGATAAAGATGTTTGCGCAAACCTAGATGCAATAATTGTACAACGATCAAACTCATTTTCAACCATAATAGCTTTAGAAAAATCACAATGTTGAATAGTAACATTTTCAAATCGACTCCAGCCAATTTTTCCTGCCAACTTACAACTATCAAAAGTAATATTTCTAATTTCCATATTAGAAAAAAGCCGTTCGCTTGCAGTAAGGTCTAACCCTACTATACTCTTTTTTAAGCCCTTCTCATCTAAATATTTCTCTAAATCTATCTTTTTATTCCACTTAAAATAGTACCCTATATATTCATCTGGTTGGTTATATGTCCCTTCTAATTTCTCCTTAGTTAAATATTCATGACTGTTGTATTTTTTTTGAGACATAGCCGATTCAGATCGAAAATCAACCTCTTTTTCTTTCCTCTGCTCAATACTCGAGTGATGTTCAGCTCGCTCATCAACCAACTTAACAAAAGCATCCCACTCATCTTGACTCATTTTATCACTAAAGTGATTGTCATAAATTTTTTGTAGATGAGGCTTAATTTGATATGAAGAAATCGAACCTAATATAATATTAGCTACCATTTCAATATAATGACCCTCTTTAGCGTCATTAAAACCTGCATAAAAGTATCGGATGGCTTGCATAGCATAAGAAGCTACCATAAGAAAGGGACCGCCATAAACTTCAGTGGCTAATTGAACGGAATTTCCAAAAACAGATGCTGTTGACTCTAGAGCCTCTTTACCCTTATTACCCCAAAGATTGATGGCAATTTGAGCCACACCATCAGCAATAGAAAATGAATGCGTTATCATAGACACATAACCGGGCATAATAACTGACATTGCCACAGATGTGGCGACAACAGCCACTCTCACCATGTTTTGGGACAGAGCTAATTTATCTCCAGTGCCA
Organism: Candidatus Amphrikana amoebophyrae; assembly: GCA_030408475.1. Lineage (GTDB taxonomy): Bacteria > Chlamydiota > Chlamydiia > Chlamydiales > JACRBE01 > Amphritriteisimkania > Amphritriteisimkania amoebophyrae. The sequence continues at coordinate 41,535 of JAUHQG010000009.1, read as the reverse complement.
GTTTCGTATGCTGCTTTACAAATAGAAACAATCTGAACAGTTCCCATACCAAGAGTAATAACCATGGCAGCTGGAGTGTAAAAACAGATAAAAGGAAGAGCCACTTTCGCCACTCTTTTTAAAGTGTCATGGCCAATATAATCGGTGTAAGTGAAAACGGGATCCGCTTTAACTGACATGTCTATATTTTTTGAATTTAAACAAGTATTTAATACCATTTACCCATTCCTAATTAAATTTCAGAACAGTTTAGCATTTACTTGTTATTAAATGAACTGATTAATAAAATTAATGTCGTTTTCCATAAACAATCTAATGTCAGGAATGCCATGTTTTAATAAACAAAGCCTTTCAATCCCTCCACCCCATGCAAAGCCACTATATTCGTCAGGATCTAAACCACCTTCACGTAATATATTAGGATGAACCATTCCAGCTCCACACACTTCTAACCAACCTGTATGCTTACATAAAGTACAACCGCTACCGCCACAAGATGTGCAGCGAATATCTATTTCTAAACCTGGCTCAACGAAGGGGAAATAACTAGGGCGAGTGCGAATTTCAACCTTTTTCTTAAATAGTCGTGAGTAAAACTCTTCTTTAGTTGCTAGTAAATCTTTGAAAGAGACGTTCTTATCAATATAAAGGCCATCAAATTGATGGAAAATCACATGTGATCGAGATGAAATCGTCTCATTTCGATAACATTTTCCTGGAGTCACTATTCGAATAGGTGGATTTGCCGATTGCATAATATGTTGTTGCACATTGGTAGTGTGTGAACGCATCAACATTTCTTTATTAATATAGTAAGTATCTTGCATATCACGGGCAGGATGATCTTCAGGATAATTCAAGCCACCATAGTTGTAATACTCACTCTCAAGTTCTGGTGAATTTTGAACAGAAAAGCCCATTGAAATTAAAATATCCAAAACTTCATCCATCATTTGAGTGATAATATGAGCTGACCCCATTTTCACCCGCCTTCCTGGCAAAGTTATGTCTATATTTTCTTGTGAAAGCTTTGATAACTTCTCTTGTGACTCTAGCTCCTTATATTGAGCTTCAATTTTACCGCTCACATGAACTTTCAAATCATTGATAGCTCGCCCCATGATAGGACGCTCTTCTTTAGAGCAATCTTTTAGATTGATCATAAGAGCTGATATGGGCCCTTTTTTTCCTAAGTATTTCACTTTCAAGGCTTCTAAATCTTTTGCTTTAGTAGCGCTATTTAAGTCTTGTTCAAATGTAGTTGTTAACTGTTCAATGTCTGATATCACAATATTCTCCAAAAAAAAACCTACATACCGTGAAGTATGTAGGTTTATAATAAATCGCTTACAAGATTTTAAGCAAGAGCAGCTTTTGCTGAAACAATTACAGCTTCGAAGCTCTTAGGATCGTGGATCGCTATCTCAGAGAGCATTTTGCGGTCAATTAAGCATCCAGCTTTCTTGAGACCATCCATGAATCTACTATATGAGATGCCATGAATCTTAGCCGCAACTGAAATGCGCATAATCCAGAGTTTTCTGAACTCACTCTTTTTCTTTTTTCTATGTATGTAGTTGTAGGCCATCGCCTTCATGACTGCATCTTTAGTCAAACGTAAATGGTTTTTTCTATCTCCGAAAAATCCTTTAGCTTGTTTCATCAGACGCTTTCTTCTGCGATGTCTAGCTACTGCGTTAGTTACTCTAACCATTGTTTATCCTTATCTTACGCCCATCATCATCTTGTACTTGTTTAAGTGCGTTGACTTAACTAGTTCAGGATTTGCTAACATGCGTTTGCGTTTAGATGATTTCTTATTTAAAATATGGCGTCTACCTTGCTTATGTCGAACTAGCTTTCCTGTGCCAGTTACTTTAAAGCGCGATTTCATCGCCTTATTTGTCTTCATTTTTACTTTTACTTTGGTCACTGTTTAGGCTCCCTTGGTTTATAATCTTTTTAACACCTGTTTTTGCGCCAGATTTTACTCCGGGTGCCAATATCAATATCAGACTACGTCCCATCATTTTTGGCATAGCTTCAGGTGTCGCTATATCTTCTAAATTGTCACATATGCTTCGAATCACTTGACGTCCCTTATCGGCAAACATCACTTCGCGACCTCTAAACATACATGTCACTTTTACTTTACACCCTTTCTCGAGAAAGCTACGAGCTCGATTCGTTTTGATATCGAGATCGTTTTTATCAATATTGGGCTTAACTTTTATCTCTTTCACCTTAATTTGGTGTTGAGCCTTTCGGTTTTCCTTTTCTTTCTTAGTTTGTTGATATCGATATTTTCCATAATCAATAATCTTACAAACTGGAGGTGCAGCGTTAGGTGATATTTCAACCAAATCGAGCCCCTCATCTTCAGCTAATTTTAGAGCTTCTGAAAAGGTAATAACACCTACTTGTTTACCATCGGATCCAATTACTCGTACTTTTGGTGCTCTAATGTCTCTGTTAACTCTCAAATGTAGAATTTCCTCAGCTTAAAAACTTATCGTCACAGTCTAACATCTTTCAAGACTTTTTCGCATCCTTTAAAACACTTTTTATAAAATCTTTCACATCGACTGTATCAAATTTTTTATTTCCTCTCTCTAAAACATAACCTTTACCCTCTTCAAACAGAGTGAAAAAGAAAGGAGCGTGAGAACTTTTTGAAAGAGCCATCGCTTCATGTTTTTGCTTAATATTGTGAGAATAAATTCTCACTCTCACCCCATTTTGCTCAAAGTTTATTTTGATTTGCTCAGCTTCAGCCATTAAACTTCTTTTTAAAACAGCAATATCAATTTGAATCGGCTCTAAAAAGAAAGGAAGACCCCCTTTATTTTTTTCGATAATAAGAGCGATAAATGAGCTCATGCTCCAAAACACTCTTATATTGAGCTCGAACAAACCCTTCTTTAGCTCTTTTAATCTGAGCGATGATATTTTCTGAGGCCTTCCAAAAACATCGGCCGCCTGCAATTCAATTTCTTGCTCATGATCTAGCAAAGTTTGAAAGTCGACATAAACGCAATCACCTTTTGTCAAATTACAATCGGTCCAAAATGCACATATCATATCTAAAGCAGCTTTCAAATCGCCTTCTAATGTTTCCTTTGACCCAACAAACCTGATCAAATCCCCTCTAACAACGCCTCCAGCAAAAAGGGCATCAGCCTGATTGGCATACCTCTCTACTGACCCAATTTCAGCTAAACGCCTACACTTTGGGTTAATCTTTTGATAGTCATCAAATCTTTTAGAAAATGGCCTTAATCCTGGGGTTGAAATAATCTCAACGCCCATTTTTTCAACTCGCTCATACCACTCATCTATTAATAGACGTCGAAGAGCCTGACCACGACTGTGCCAAAAAACCTCATTGCTTTCATCTATATAGAACAAGCCCATTTTTTCACCCAAAACATCGTGTCGACCTTTCAGCGCTTTTTTTAGCATTTTTTGTTTGGCGATCATGTTTGGCTTAGTATCAGCTCCCACACCCACTATTTGAATGATTGGCTTATCCATCCAACTTCCTACAACGCTCCACTCAACAATTTTAGCGTGATTGAATTCGATCTTATCAGAGCTAATGAGCCCGATATAGTCGTAAAAATCCCCTATTCTCAAAACATTGGCAAACTGATCTCCACTCTCTTCAGCCACTTCGCCACGAACCTCTTGTTTATGATGAGAAAGGAGCTCTTGTGCATTAGCAGGAATCATTTCCATAATTTTCATCGTTTTCGGATTGGCCAAAAATGAGCAAAGAGCTTCTTCAATAGAATGAAGAGCATCACTGCTGAACTCAAAATCGAATCGAATATTATAAAAAAAGTTTAAGGGGGTTGATCCACCTCCAATCAATTTTGATGAAGGAAAAGCTTTCATAACTGCGTAAGCAAGTATGTGAGGGACTATACTGTCTTTTCGGGTCACTTTGGGTCTACTCAAGTAAAAAAAATGGGATATAGCTGACTCGAACAGCCGACCTCCACGATGTCAACGTGGCGCTCTAACCAACTGAGCTAATACCCCACCGAATATGATAAGAATATATCTGAAGCAGCAATTGCAATCAATAAAAAAATGGGGCATAATCAAGCTCTTGAACAAACATAAGCCTTAAGTATGATAAAGCCACACATTGATAAAGCGCACTCTCTTTGGAAAAATCATGTTAAAATGGGCGACACTATAATCGATGCTACCTGTGGCAATGGACATGACTCCCTCTATTTATCCAACTTACTTAAAGAGAGTGGCACCCTTTATTGCATCGACATCCAAAAACAAGCCATTATTGAGACCCAAAAGCGCCTTAAAAGTGCTTCTAATGTCCAATTCCTTCATCAATCACATGAAACCCTCCCTCCGTGCTCCCCTTCTTTAATAGTGTACAACTTGGGCTATTTGCCTGGCTCTGACAAACAGGTAAAAACTGTAGCAGACTCAACTCTTCGAAGTTTAGAAGTAAGTGCTAAATTACTCAGTGTTAATGGTATATGCAGCATTATGTGCTATCCCGGTCATACTGAAGGACTTACAGAGCAAAAAGAGATTCTAAATTGGGCTCAAAATCTTGAGTGCAACCAATTTAGAGTGAGTTACTTACAATGGGTAAATAAAGCGAATCACCCTTCATTATTAGTAGTTGAGAAACTGAAGTAATAATGTTATAATTAATAGTATAATAATACGATGTTAATAACCTGGCGGAGAGGCAACTTCAGGAGTTTAATATGAGCACCCCTATAGCCGCCCCAAATCCGGTCGATGTAGAATTCTTATCTAGAATTGAACAAAACACCAAAATGTACATAAGTAGCATCCTTCCAAACATCAAACTTCTAGTTTTAGAAAGAACGGTCGAAGCTAGTAGTGAAGTTGCCTATGATGAACTAAAAGCACAAGCTGAACATGTAAAAGAAATTTTCACTTCATATCAAGATGAGATTTCGGCCCACTTTTCTGAATTACCCCCTAAGCTCGAAAGTAGAATAACAGCGTTACAAGAGCAACTGAAATCCCTTAAAACAGATATTGAGGCTATTGAGGCTACAGCCGCTGCTCATGTTAGCTCTAACGTATTCTCTGAGACAGGCAAAGCAGCGAGCAGAAAGCTTGCTCGCAGTGAAAGTCTTTGTGAAAATCATAGAGCTCGTTTAAATACTGCTATAGGAGTAGGTTACAAAAATATTATTGAAAGAAATGAACACATTGCCACAAACCCAAGAGGGGCGCTTGACGCTGCAAGACAATCTAAATTAGAACTTGATGCTTTTAAAGGAGAGCTCCAAGAAAGCATCGCAAAACTCGAAGCACTAGGAAAAGAATTTGAATCTTCACCAGGTGTAGAGAAGTTCAGCGCCGCTTCTAAAAAACTAGAAGACGCTTTCACTCTCTTAAGCTCTCTTGAAGAAGAGATCGCCATGATTGAAATTTCAGCCACAAACCAAATTGCGCAGGCCGCTGTATGGGAAGAAGGACGAGCTAAAGTTGCAGCAACAGCTAAAAAACCAGGAACTGAAACGGCTATTTTCCAAGGATGCCTATCGTCACATGGGATCTCTGGACGAGAAGCTTGCGCAGTTACAGCCACAGCCGCTGTTATTGAATTTCTAGAACATGACGATGACTTCTCTTCTGACAAAGTGTTTGAAATGACAGGCCGGGGCGTAAAAGACTACTCTACCATTATACGTACTGCAAAAACTAATGGTGCAGCCATCAGCAAAAGCTCGCCACTTAGATGGGATCTTGAAGTCCTCCCCTTCTATAAAAACTCCTTAAAAATATGTAGAGACGCCACAGGAGAACCACTCACACTAGCAATCTCAGGACATATGGACGCAGATGCACCAACCGACTCAATAACTGACCTTAGTACACAAAAATATCGATCAATATTAAGAAGTTTTGCTACAGGAATGGAGCCCAATACAAAACGAGTAGGACTCGCCCAAAGAGGAGCTTACTACTATACAGTAAAGGTACAAACTAATGCTGCGGGGGAACCCAATTACACCATATTTGACTCTCATGCAACCTCAAGCCACAAATTAACTGGAACACGGCAATCATTTGTAACACACCCCATGTCTTTAGATGAAGCTTCAAAAACAACAAAAACAATGTATGGCGAACTAACCGGTAGATCACAATTTGGCATTACAGGCATTGAAAAAGTGTCTGCTGCCCCCGTCGTTATTGATCCTGACTCAGTAAGTTTTGAAGAATTTAACGCTATTAACAGGCAAGCGCAAGGCGATATTGAATATGGAGCTTCTGAATCTAAAGGCGAAGCAAGTGATCGATATGATGAAGATGCCGCCCTAAAGGCCGCTCTAGCTGCAAGTTTAGCTAGCGCAGGCGCCCCAAAATCACCATCGCCCCCTTCATCAGATCGCTTGTCTGCAGCATTAGAATACAATATTGAAGGCGCAACTTCCATTACCTCACCCATTACCTCTATCGAACATATTGCAACTGCATTAAGTGACATACGCTCTATTGATCCTGCAAGGCACGATGCCACCCTCCAATTAGCTATACAATTCAACATCTTCTCTGAAAGTAGTGGAGAAATCGTACTAAAATCAGATAAAGACCTATACAAATGGAAAGCCCTCATTAGCGCCAGCAATAACGCCAAACCTCCAAGAGTCGTAGGTGGGGGTGGTGGCGGCAGCACATCTAACATCACCAAAGAATGTATATTGAAAGCCGTTGAGGCCCAGTCGCTTAGATTGGCTCTTATACATCAAGCATATCATAGAGAAACAAAAGATGTGCCCCAAGAAGAGTTTGAGCTCGCATATGGAACATTTTTAATAAGCCCTAAAGATAGCCCTATCCAAGTTGCCGCAAAGGAACTAGAAGAACCTAAAACATTAGAAAAAGCTTACAAACTTTTAGCCACAAAACTCTAACTATTAGCAATATGTGTAGATTATTATGTAGAACAACTATAACTTAAATTATTAACTATTAATTACTTCACTTTTGTCATTAATTTGTGTTATAATGGTATTATATATAATATAATAGGAGAGGGATATGGCAGCGGTGGGCCCATCAACAAACGCAGAAGTCCTTAGAGACAGAGAAGTTCTTTTAAGAGCCGAAGAATCATTCCGTGAAATTAATACAAGCGATTTAGAGTCCCTTAACAAACGCGTTAAAAAGTGGGCTACAGGCACATCACCTGAGACGGCTTACACCCTCTTTAATCAGCACCTTAGAGGGCTAAAAACAATAGCTAAGGACCATCATGCCCAAGTAGTGAAAATCGCTACTCGATATGCAACTAACAGTATTGAAGTCTTTGACATTGACAATTACAATAAACTTGATGATCTGCGAGATCAATATAACGCATTAGAGTCCACAATAGCTAAACTCGAAAATCAATTTGGTCATTTCGCTGCCCAAGCATTCAACACAACCCCTTACCCAAAATTATTAGCTAAATCCAGGGATATTCACACTCAAACAGGAAAGCTAACGGAAAGATTTGGACCTAGGATCAAAAGCGCTGGCAACAACAAAGAGAAATTGCTAATAGCAACCAATGATCTCCACAAACAAATAGAGCAAATTAAACATAATGCCACAGCAATAGCTCAAATCAATGAAGGAGTCCTAGCTCGATCAGGATCATCCCCAACAAGCGAAGAAATCTCGAATCAGCTGCATGAAGTCTTCAGTCAGTTAGACAAACTTGAACAAGCTCTAATTCCTCATAGAAAAAGAGCATCCATTGAAGCAGTTTCTACCCATAGAGGTAGAGCTGTTGCTCAAAGCGACCCCATGTTTCACACTACACTTGGGGGAGAAAAATATACCGGAACTCAAGCTTGTGGAGTTACAGCTTTAAATGCAGTTGCTTACTTCCTTGATCACAATGAAGATTCAGCCGATTTTACACCTGAAACAGCCTTTGCAATTACAAAAGCAGGTGTTAGCGATTACTGCCATATACTCCATCAAAATAGAACTGCTGGAGGAGCAAACCTTGGACTTAATTGCGCACTAGATTGGAAAATAGACGCCCTACCTTATTACAAAGGGTCAATGAAACCCGAATGCAACGCAGATGGTTTTGCTATTGTCACACAAACATCTGGTCATGACGACGATGCAGTTGCAGTCGAAAAAGAGGATGTAATAAGAAGTGAATCACCTATGACTGATGTTCACGCTTTAAGATATAGATCAGTACTGAGAAATTTTGCTTCTGACATGGGACCCAATGAAAAAAGAGTCGGACTAGTTCAACGAAGCGGGAAGTATTCAACAGTTCAAGTCACTACAGATGCCGAAGGAACTCCAAGCTATCGTTTTTTTGACTCCCACTTGCACTCTGCTGCTAGTATTGACGCTAAGCATGGTTCTATTATATCAAGAGCACTCTCCTTAGATGATGCTGCAAGAGCTACTTTATATATGAACGGCCCTCTTCAAGGGGGATCAGAACATACTGTTCCAGATATTTATCAAATTGAAGCCATTACAAAAACCACCGATCTTCCGGTAAGATTTAATCCTGAAGGTCTATCTGCCCAAAATTATGCTGACATTAGAGCTCGAAGTGGAGCGACCGAAGGTCGAACTCCTAAATCTGGACTAAATGGTTTAACTAGAATGAATCATAAAGTTGCAGAAGCAAAAGCCAAAGAACTTCGCCTAAAAGCTGCAGACAAATTTCAGATAGATCCTAACTATCGACCTACTAACGAAACTACTTACCCTCCTGTATTAGTGGCTAATGACCTTGAGATAAATCTAACAGCTACTAATCTTCAATCAACCATCGAACATTTCATAGAAGAGAACCCAGAAAAAGGGCTTGAAATGATGATCACAGCAGAAAAGCAAAACCTAACAACAGGCTATATGCCCAAAACAGGTCCAGCTGAATTAATAGCATGGAAAGGACTCCTATACTACACAATGACAGGTCGATCAATGCCTCAGCCTAAAAGCAGATCAGGAGCTACATCAGCTGCTGCTAGTCACTCTGCAGCTACATTAGCTGCTGGTGCACCAGAAGACGATGCTACCACTGCCGCTAACCTAGGAATGACACTAGAAGAATACAAAACCCTACTAAAGGCTCAACAAGAGCTAGATGTATCAAGATCTCAAGCAACAACTAACAAGCCAAAAACACATAAAGAGCTTCTTAGTCATGCAAAAGCACTTTCAATGCACTACAACAAGTCAGATAGAAGAAGATTAACAGATGCAGAATATCAATTAGCTCTTGAAACCTTCAAGCAACTGACTGGAACCTCAACAACCGACAACCTCCTAAAACAAGCTAGAGCAGAAGAAAGAGCCTATGTAAAAGCTCATGGAGGTACATTTACAATGGAAAACTGTTACAAACGAGCTTACCCACTTTTTCACCCAAGAGAAATGAGAAAGTAACCCTTTAAACCTCTTTTTTTAAACAACCTCTTGCAGATTGTTTTTGAAACCCTTATAGTGAGTTAAAAAACAGATTTAACTCACTATGATTCTAGGCTCAAAATCGCTCCGGCGTCAAGAAATCCTCTCTTTTTTTAACCTCCCTTTCGAAGTTGTTGGCTCGAGCTTTGACGAACGCTCTGTCCCTTTTCAAGGCTTCGCTACCGACTATGTCGAAACCATTGCCGTTGAAAAAAGCGCTCCTCTTGCAAAGCAGTTTCCTGATCAACTCATTTTAACTGCCGATACTGCTGTCCACTTTGAAAACAAAATCTTCAATAAACCTCTCTCTTTTGAACAAGCATTTGACATGCTCAAAACCCTAAATGGAAAACATCATGAGGTTGTTAGCGGAGTGTGTATTAGAAAGGGCGACTCTGTTCACTCAGCAAACGAAACTACCAAAGTTCAATTCAACTTGCTCACTGACACCCAAATCCGCTCCTACATCAAAGCAGTCGATGTGTTAGACAAAGCTGGCGCATACGCCATTCAAGGACTCGGATCTATGCTTGTCAAACAGATCCATGGCTGCTATTACAATGTGATGGGCCTTCCCTTGAATACTACCTCTCAACTCTTTAACAAAGTGAATATAGATTTATGGCAATACGTAACTCCCTAATTATTAGCTGTTTATGTTTTTTCAGCGCACTTTATGGCGATACTGACCCAAGACATGTTCTCTTTTTGATGAGTTCGGGGAAAACCGATATGGCTTTAGAAGTATACGACAAATACTACAAAGAAACAGGCAAGCACGACTTTGAAATCTTGGAAGAAATTGGTCGAATATTAATCGACCAAGGATGCATGAGCAAAGACTTAGAAACCGCTATGATTGGTCTTTATGGTGTCGCCATGTCAAATCTCTCTTCAGCAGAATCTTTCCTCTCTGAAGCGATTAAAAGCCCACATCCCAATGTTCAGCTAGTCGCCCTTCAACTCTTATCTAGGCTCAACACTGATTCAATAGAACCCGTAATGGCTAAAGGGATGAACTCCGCCTTTTTAATGATCCGTTTAGAAACTCTTTTTCATCTCACCTCAAGGCGCTCATCTTTAGCGCTATCTCATATCGACGGACTTATGCGCATTTTGCCTCCTGAATTTCGAGTCTACTTTCCAGAGTTTTTTGCTACGTTAGGAACTAAAGAAGCAACTAAAGAGCTTAAGTCCCTCATAGCTGATGGAGATCTTCAAGTTCGCCTTTCATCTATATTATCTACAGCCAAATTTATGCGAGACGATTTATTACCCGACATTCGCTCTGCATTAAGTCACGCTAACCCAGCAGAAAAAGAAGCGGCCGCTTTCGCCGTTGGAATGTTAGGCGACTCCAAATCTATCGATGTTTTGAAAGAGCTCTCTTCTTCAAATTATGACAATATCAAATTAGCCGCACTCAGGTCCCGCCTCTCATTAGGCGATGAAAGCGTTATTGAACCCATCAAAGAAATGGCTATGGGCGGCAATTTATTTGCCATCCAAGTTTGTGGAGCTCTTCCTAATACTAGTGACTTACTCTATATGCTTTCTACCTCACCTGACCCCTCTATAAAACTAAACTCTATTATGGCTTTATTAAGCAAACGGGACGAAAGAAGTGTTGAACCCCTACTAGATTTAATCATCAGAGATGAAACAGATATCGGATTTCTCCCCACCTTTTCATTGGGGCGCTCTTTCATCGCCTGGAAACCAGTACCTTCTGCCCATCAGCAAGCTAAAGCTCTTAACACCGATATTGAAGCAATCACTTGGCGCATAAAAGAAGAGCTCCTCACACACGCTCTTGAGCTTCCAGAATCAGCCTTTTTAAAAATTGCTAGTGAAGTGTTCAACAGAGGGCAATACGAATTAGTCCCCCTTGTCGTGCGCCTTTTAGAAAATACTAATTCAGAAGAAGCGATTACCTTACTTCAGTATAATGCCAATAGAATAGGCGCCCCCTTGTTACGCTCATATTGCTTGTTAGGACTATATCGAATAGGCTGCTCAAAAGAGTATAGCGACAAATTTTTATCTTGGATTAATCTTCAAAAAGGGGCCGAACTATTTAAGTTTCGCCCTATAGCATTGCGTCAACTCAATGTAGACCAAACAACAAAATATCATTTAACCCCAGAAGAAAATTCAGCTCTTCTGCTAGAATCATTAGAAGCATTAGCTAGAAGACATGAAAAATCGAGCATCGACTGTATCGTCAGTGCAATAAGAGATGGAAATAAGAAAAATAGACCTGCACTAGGCGGATTACTACTTCTTGCGATAAACTAAACCGGGATCATAATGAAAAAAACCTTGTTATCAGCTATTTGTTGCTCACTTATGATGAGTGCAAATAGTGTCAACCTCCCTAGCAAGGTAACCGATCTTGATGTTCGCATGAAAGACCCTACTTATGAAAATGATGTCCTCTTCACAACTGGCGGCGCTGTTATCGAAAGCCCTGGTTTTCGAGTTCAAGCGCGCGATATTTCCTTTGATCACGCCAATGGGATTATCAAAGCTCAAGGCGATTTAATGGTCGCTTACAACGAGCGCATTTTTATAGGAGACACATTTGAGTACAATATAAAAGAAAAGCACGGCGTGCTCATCAATGGTAAAACATATGATAATTTATGGATTATTGGTGGAGATAAAATTGAATTCTTCCCTGACAAATCTATCAAAGTGACAAAAGCATTCATCACAACAAGCGAAACTGACCCCACTGAGTATGACATCACCACCAAAGAACTAACCATCTCTGAAGAAGGGCTCCTTAAAGCTAAAAATGTCCAATTTCGATTTGCTCATGTCCCTATTTTTTACCTCCCATTCTATCGAATGAATCTCAAGAAGAATAAATCTGATCGGATCAAATATCGCGTCACCTGGGACTCTGGACAAGGCCCCAAATTCTCAATGAGATACCGCGTCTATTCTTGGACTCACACTGATCTGTTTTTACGATTTGACTTTAGGGTGAATCGCGGTTTTGGCGGAGCTATTGAATCCAAGTTTAAAGCCAAAGAGATGGACTTAAAATTCCAAACTAAAAACTACATAGCTCACGACACCTTTTTTGCCGACCAAGATCCCAACAAAAGGCGTACTCGCTGGAGAATTCAAGGATTTGGCGAAGCTAAATCTCAAGATAAAATGACTGAAGCTGTCTTAAAATATGATTGGATTTCAGATAAAAACATGCCTCAAGATTTTAAAACTGACGACTTTGAACTTAATACGGCAGAAAGAACAGAATTGTTAGTGAATCATATCCATCCTGTGGTTGTTTCAGACCTATATATAAGACCTAATATCAATACGTTCCAAGGATTTAAACAACAACTGCCTACCATAAAAGTAGGTCTACACCCTCTTGAATTTGGAACCTCTAAAATCATGATGGACAATAACTTTAGCGCCTCATTTTTAGACTACGACTACGCTAAAGATTTACAAAGACCATTATCTGGATTTAGAAGTATGAGGGTAGAAACTAATCAAAGAGTTTATCGCCCATTCAATTTCAAAGCTTTAACCATAACGCCAGATGTTGGATATCAAGGGGTGGCTTATAGCAATAACCCCAACAACCAATCTATTTTAACCAGCATATTGCGATATGGTGTAGAAGCAAGCAGCTCATTTTCTAAAAAGTTCACTACTTTCGGTCATGTAGTAAAACCGTATGCCAAATTCAATGCACTTCGCCCAATGAAAAATCATTCTCACTACATCTTCGACCTAAATGATGGATATGAGGCCATGAAACAGCTTAAAGTTGGCGTAGTTAACGACTTTTACATGCTCCAAAATATGGGACAGCCTAGACTGTCACTTGATATATATGGATATCAATTTTTTGGAACACCTCAACTTCGCACTGGCATACCAAAACTGGGTGCAAAAGGTGTTATGAATTTTGATCGTGTTCAACTAAATGCCGATGTCATTTATAACAATTTAGAATCAGTTTATGATAAAGCCAATTTTGGATTAAAATGGACCATGAGCCAGTTTTTTGCCGTTGGACTCGACTTCTTACGTAGATCGCGCTTTTACTATAGAAAAGACAACAACACTAATTTCATACTCGATACCAATGTAGCAGCGCAAGACTTACTTAACACTCCGATATCAGATCAACGAAATTTATTTGTAGCCAAAGCGGAACTCAATATTGTCCCTAACTGGACTGTTAGAATTCAATCAAATTTTGGGTGGGCAAGAGAACAACAACCTTCATATAATAACTACAAAATAGATCTATATAACATGGTAACTACAAACTGGAAATTCCGCATTTCTTATATGCATCAACCTGATACCGACCAAGTCTCTTTTGGTTTGTCGTTAGTGAATTACTAATTTGCGCGAGAATAGTTCCAAACTACTTGAACTTTTCTTATTACAATCACTACTTCACTAGTAAAAGTATTAGTAGTAGTAACCTTCACAACACCATCAACTAGTAAATTTACATTAGGATCATTTCGAAATAGGTATATGACAGGCACAAAACTCTCCACAAGTGAATAAATGAATTGCCCCTGATGCCCCTGAACCTCTTCTATGACCTGAACTTGTTTTATTCTTTGAAATCCGAGATTAATTCCTAAAGCTACATCAGGTATTGGTAACATTATTTCCTTCCGAGGGTTAGAGAGAAAATTGTACATATTTAAAAGATAAAAATCAAGATTTTCTGTATTTCTTCTTTACAGCTTGAAGTGATGGCTCGAGCTTTCGCCTTTCTTTAGGATCCATCCTGTCAATAAATAACACACCATTGAGATGATCATTTTCATGCATCATCACTCTAGCCCGATATCCAGACATTCGCTCTTTTTTCATATTACCTTCTAGATCCATCCACTCAACAGTAATAGACTCAGGGCGGACTACTTCATCAGTAAAAACGCCCGGAATAGAAATGCACCCTTCGGCAATAGCCACTAATTCATCACTAGGGTCTGATAATACAGGATTAATAAAAGCTTGTTTCTCTCCAAAAGTTGGTTTGCCTGCGCCATCACAACCTATAACGTTACAAACAAAAATTCGAAGAGAGTGCCCTACTTGGGGAGCAGAAATTCCCACATCATATGGAGCTGAGAACGAATCAAACATGTCTTGGACAAGTTGGCGAATCTCAGCTGTAATTTCCTTAACGGGAGCACATTTTTTTCTTAAAATGGGGTTGCCAAAATAGCAGATTTCCATTTTTCTCATTTTTTACCTATTCACTTACTGACTGTTCAATAATATGTGGCGTTGGTAAAACAGTTTTGCTTCCAGCAGAAGACCAAACAGAAAGAGTAACACATAAAATAACAAAAATAAGTGCAACATATGTAGTAAATTTTTTTAAAACATCAGCTGTTGAAGTTCCAAAAACAGAAGATCCGTGATCAGACCCAAAAGCAGCACCCAGTCCCATACTTTTACTCTCTTGAATCAAGATGACAAATGAGAGTAGACCACAAACGATCAAAAACGCAATGAGAGATAAGTAAAATAAAAATGTCATAGTTGTGGTATTCCTCTATAAATTGGTTAGTTTAGCAAATGATTGAGGATCTAAAGAGGCTCCGCCCACTAAAAACCCATCAATATGGGATTGACCCAAAAGTTCTTTGCTATTTTCTGGTTTTACCGAACCACCATATAATATTGTAATAGATTCGGCGAAATTTTTGCTAACTATTTCGCTTAAAATTGTGCGACAATAGTTATGAGCTTCATCTGCCATTTGGGGTGTGGCCGCTTTTCCAGTACCAATTGCCCACACTGGCTCATAAGCTAAAATGATTTTTTTAAGGTCTGCTCCACTTTTTCCTTTTAAAGCGCTTGAGATTTGTCTTCTTAACACTTGCTCCATCTGACCGCTCTCTCTTTGCTCTAAAGTTTCACCAATACAAAAGATAAAAGGGATGTCCTCATCTACAGCAAGATCAACTTTTGCTTTCAACATTTCATCAGTTTCACCAAAAATATGGCGCCTTTCTGAGTGACCTAAAATAACAAATTGAACGCCCAATGACCGGAGCATTTTAATAGAGACTTCCCCCGTAAAAGCTCCATTTTTATGTTGCGACATGTTTTGCGCTCCAATAAAAATAGAAGCGCTAGTTTCATGAGAAACGAGTGCAGGAAGCGATGTAAAAGGAGCTGCGATATAAGCTTCTTGCCCCTTTTTTAATAAAGGAGCGAATTCATCCATAAACAATAGAGCTTCTTTTTCTGTCTTATTCATTTTCCAATTTGCAACAATCACAGTTTTTCGGGTCATCTTAAGCTCCAATTAGGGTTACGAATGCCACCCTAGCATAGAAACAATTTTTTCATATATCAATTTTATCGAATTTCTTGTTTAATGTTGTTATGACAAAAGTTGATTCAAAAATTATGAGCGTCTCCGCTCTCAATCATGCAATAAAACTTGCTATTGAGCCCGGGTTTGGAGAGATCACAGTAGAAGGTGAAGTCACTAACTACCGCCTACAAGCCTCTGGACACGAATATTTCTCCCTAAAAGATGCTAAGAGCCAAATTTCTTGCGTTTTTTTCAAAGGGTTTCGAGCTGGATCCCCTATTCAAATCAAACCTGGCGATAAAGTCGTCATTGAAGGCGACATCTCCTTATATGAGCCTCGCGGCACTTATCAAATTGTGGTTAAAAGAGCAAAAGCAGCAGGCGTTGGCGACTTACTACTTAAAATTCATGAGTTAAAAAAAGAACTTGAAGCGCTTGGATGGTGTGACCCCTTCATTAAAAAAGCTCTACCCCACTTTCCTAGTCGAATTGGAGTTGTTACCAGTCCAAGTGGCAGTGTTATTCAAGATATCATACACGTTTTAAATCGTAGGTTTTCTGGTTTTCAACTTATCTTAAACCCAGTCAAAGTACAAGGCGAAGGAGCTGCGGTTGAAATTGCCAAAGCAATTACTGAAATGAACGAGTACGATTTAGCCGATATAATAATTATTGGACGAGGTGGAGGATCGCTTGAGGATTTAATGCCCTTTAATGAAAGATGTGTTGCTGAAGCGATTCATAAAAGTCATATACCTATTATTTCAGCGGTTGGGCATGAAACCGATTTTTCCATTTCTGATTTTGTGGCTGATGTGAGAGCCCCCACCCCTTCTGCCGCTGCTGAAATCGCTGTAAAAGAGAAACAAGCTCTATTTGAAAAACTTATGTTTTATGGACAGTCAATGCTTAAATTAGTCCACGATTCCCTTCGAACCAATATGCAAAAACTCGATGATATGAACGAATCTCTCGACTCTACGATTTGGCAAATAGTACGAGAAAAAGGAATTCGTCTTGACGGACTCAGAAGGCAAAAAGAAGCGGCTAACCCTATTCAAAAATTAAAGTTTCACATGGAAAGGTGCCAAAACTTTGTCAAGCAGCTTGATTATATCATAATGAGTAAGCTGGATAGAGAAGCTAAAAAATTAGAAACAATGGCCAATTTATGCAACTCGATTAATCCTAAAAAACTTTTGAAGCAAGGTTACTGCATTCCCTTTGCACAAAACACAGATTCCGTTATTATTTCATCTAAACAAGTGAAGTCAAAAGATGAGATTCGTCTCCTTTTGCACGACGGTCAAATTAATACTGAGGTAAAATGAGCGACAAAAGCAACACATCATTTGAAACAGCCTATGAACGGTTAGAGCAAATTTTAGCTAAAATGAATAGTTCTGAAATTGCACTCGAAGAATCTTTAAAACTATTTGAAGAAGCCGATAGCTTAATTCGTGGATGTGGCGAAAAACTGCAAGGCGCTAAACAAAAAATTGAAGTGCTCATCAAAGATAGAAATGGTAATGTTGAAACTTCTAACTCGGGCCAGCCTCAAACTGCCCCCTTCACACATATGGGATCATGACCAACTTTTTAGACTCTATTTCATCACCAGATGACATTAAACACTTAAGCCTAAGTGAGTTGGAATCTCTTGCGAAAGAGTGTAAGGCTCGAATTATTGACGTAATGGCCATTAATGGCGGCCATTTAGCCTCTAACTTAGGATCGATTGAGCTTACTATTGCTATGCACAAAGTGTTCAACTCACCTAAAGATCGCTTTGTTTTTGATGTGGGCCATCAATGTTACACCCACAAACTGCTTACAGGTAGAAATAATCGATTTGAAACTGTGAGACAATCAGAAGGGTTATCTGGATTTTGTCATCCCAAAGAGTCTGAACATGACCCTTTTTATACAGGACACGCAGGTGCCGCTTTTTCTCAAAGTTTAGGATTAGCTAAATCTCGCGATCTAAAAGGGAATGACCACCACATACTCCCACTTATTGGCGACGCCACTTTGACATGCGGCCTTTTATATGAAGCGTTCAATAATATACCGAAAGATTTGAAAAATTTTATCGTTATACTTAATGACAATGAAATGTCTATTGCTAAAAACGTAGGCGCGATCACTCAAATATTAGGAAAAATGATTAACTCACCCGCTTCTAACAAATTTTGCCATGAGTTTGGTGAGGCCCTCTCAAAAATCCCCTCATTTGGAGACTATTTAGCTGATAGCGGCGGTAAATTAAAACGATCTCTTAAAAATTTAGTAAGTGGCGCCACCTTTTTTGAACAGTTTCACATGGCCTATGTAGGCCCAATCGATGGCCACAATTTAGGTAAAGTAATTGAAACTTTAGAAGCAGTGAAAAACTCACCCAGACCGGTTATACTCCATTTGAAAACTGTAAAAGGTCATGGAATGGAAATGGCCGCGGCTAACCCTGTTTCTTATCACGGCGTTAAGCCATTTGATAAAGTGACTTGCTTGATGCATAAAGCTAAAGAAGTGAAACCTACCTTCCCTAAAATATTTGGGAAAGAAATTGCTAAACTGGCAAAAAAAGACCCCTCTTTTGTCGTTGTAACCCCTGCAATGCCTGCTGGATCTTGCCTATCTGAATTAATGATCAATATGCCGAATCGTTGTATAGATGTAGGTATAGCTGAAGGCCATAGCCTCACATACGCTGCTGGAATTGCTAGAGATGGCAATCACAACGTAATGGTGAGTATATATTCCACCTTTTTACAAAGAGGATTAGATAATTTATATCACGACATTTGCATTCAAGAAATCCCTGTTGTTTTAGCTATAGACAGAGGCGGGCTCGCTGGAGGTGATGGGATTACTCATAACGGAATTTATGACATTGGATTTTTAAATGAAATGCCCAATATGGTGATAGCTCAACCAAGAAATGGCCAACTCCTTAAAGAGTTACTCAATGTATGTTTTGACTGGAAAAGACCTACAGCCATTCGCTATCCTAATCTTCCCACCAATGCCCCAAGTGACAATGTAATGAAAACAATTGAATTGGGTAAAGCAGAGTTACTACATGATGGCGATGAGATTTGTATTATTACATTAGGACATATGTCAAAAGTGGGAGATGAATTGAGACTTCTCTTAAAAGAGAAAGGGTATAACCCCACCCTTATTGACCCCATATTTGTAAAACCGCTTGATAAAGAACTACTACTGCAAACATTTGCCACTCATAAATTAGTCATTACAATAGAAGAGCACTCAATAAAAGGTGGACTTGGATCTATAATAAACGACTTTATTTTACAAAATGGACTCCATCACCTTGAAGTAGCCAACTTTGGAGTAGCAGATGAATTTATACAGCATGGATCACATTCTTATTTAAGTGAAAAGTTGGGCTTGACAGCGCCACAGATTTGTGAAACTCTAGAAATAAAAAGTAAACTTTCGGTTTGTGTCTAATGAATATCGCCCTTTTGGTCTCTTATGCTGTGCAAAAAGAGGCTCACTCTATTGTAGAAACCATCGTGGATTTCTTAAAAAAACGCAATGTCACTCTATTTGTAGAAGAAGAACATAGTGATACTTTTGGGTTGAATCCTATGTCATCGCCCAATAAGCAAGATCTTGATTTCCTTATATCTTTAGGTGGAGATGGAACGATACTAGCTTATGCGCACGATCATCTTGAATCTGACATTCCTATATTAGGAATCAATATTGGCCATTTAGGATTTATGGCAGACATACCTGTATCTGACATTGAAAACAGCCTAGAAGACCTACTCAATGGCGAATATGTGATTGAAAAAAGGCTTATTTTAAAAGGGACTTGCAAAGGGCAAACTCACTACGCAATCAATGATTTTGTTATTCATAGAGCTCGCAATCCTTCATTAGTTGAAATGAACATCCATGTTGACGGTCTCTATTTAAATACTTTTGAAGCTGATGGGATGATTTTAGCTACGCCCAATGGCTCCACTGCATATTCACTTGCAGCTGGCGGCCCCATTTTAACGCCGGGATTAGAGGCTATTGTTTTAACACCAATTAGTCCTCATACAATTTCAAATCGACCTCTTGTTCTTTCATCGGAGTCTAAAATTGAGATTAAATACCAAAGTCACGCAGAACCTATCGAAGTGATCTCAGATGGACTAGCCCGAATTGAGCTGGCGACTAATGAAACAGTAACGATTGAGAGATCAAACAAGAATTTCAAATTAGTGAATTTAAAAAGGCGTGATTTTTATACCACTTTACGAACTAAACTTGCCTGGTCTGGCAAGCTACGCTAGCCTACTGATCAACCACCACCAGTTATTGTAAAATGCAAAAAGTGTTATACGTCAGCTGCGCCCTTACGTTACGTTTATTATTTGGGTCTAGGATCAAACAAAGAGCTACTGGTTAAGTGGCGTATTTTTGATGCTCAATCAGTAGCTCATTTTGTCGATTTTTACTTTTCCTCTGAAGATGTGGTAGATAAAAAACCCATACATCAACACCATCGGCACTCCAATGCAAGCTATAATCAATATCACTTCCAAAGTTTTATACGCCGAAGATGAATTGTAAAGCGTTAAAGTATATTCAGGATTAATTGTCGATGGCACAATCGCAGGAAACATTCCAATTCCATAAAGGGTAAATAGCGATATAATCACTAAGGATGAAAAAATAAATCCAAATCCATCATTTCCCTTTTTTACCATAACAGGGATCATGATGATGAAAAATATCATGCACAAAGGAACGATTGATAACCATGGAAGCTCAGAAAACCTCTCTCTCATATGTGGAGCAGTATGATAAGTGTCTAATGAAACCACCACAAACATAACAATAAAAAAAGTCATAAGTGGCTTGATCCACTTGCGAATTCTATCATGTAAATCACCCTCTGTTTTCATCAACAAGAAGATTTGACCATGAAGCATAAATAGAGAAAGCCCCAAGAACCCAACTAAAACAGAGTATAAGTTGAGCATTCCCCAAAACGTCCCTTTAAAAACTCCATTTTGATCAATCGGAATTCCTAATATAAGATTGCCCAGCACAACTCCAACGCCCCAAGCTATAATAACAGATCCTAGTGAAAAAATAATATCCCAGCTCTGTCTCCATCTAAAAGACTCATGTTTAGAACGAAATTCAATAGCAACGGCTCTAAAAATAATCCCTGCTAAAAATATCATGAGTAAAGTGTAAAACGAGGAAAAAATTGTAGCATACGCAGGTGGAAATCCAGCAAAAAGCGCTCCGCCAATAATAATCAACCAAACTTCGTTTCCATCCCAAATGGGGCCTATCGAATTGAGAAAAACCCTTCTATCTGTATCTGACTTAGCGAATAAATGAAGAGCTCCCACCCCTAAATCAAATCCATCTAACATCGTATAAAATATTACTGCGGCACACAAAACTAAATACCACAAAAGTTGCATAACTTCTATTTCCATTACTTTTTCTCCTTGATGATTCTTGGCAATTCTGTAAAGAGAGAGTCGTCGCTATCCCCTTCTCCTTCTGGCCCATGTTTAATTTTTCGGTTTAATAAAAATATGAACATACAAAAAATCATAATGTACAAGACTATAAACATCATAATTGATCCCATCACTTGAGAGGCTACAATCGATTTTGATACACCATCTGATGTCCTAAGTAAATTATAAACAACCCATGGCTGTCGACCAATTTCGGCTGTAAACCAACCAGCAGTATTAGCTAAAAATGGACAAACACTAGAAAAAGTCATTACCCATAAAAGCCACCGTTTATTCTCTAAAGTATTGCGAATCCAAAAGATAAAACCTAATAGAGCCACAATAATCATCACTACCCACATGTATATCATAAAGTGATAACTTTGAAAAACCCAGGGGACATTAGGCCAATTTGATTTCGGAAATTCTTTTAACCCTTTAACAGGAGTTTTAAAATTACGAAAAGTGAGAAAACTAAGTAAGCCAGGCACTTTCAAACCCACCACTTTTTCTGCTTTCGGATCAGGAAACCCTAACAAAACCATTGGCGTAGATTCAACTGTTTCGTACACCCCTTCCATCGCAGCTAGCTTTATAGGCTGATTTATACTCACTCCCCTTGCTGATGAATCAGCTGACCACCCTTGCAATGCTAAAGCAATCACTCCTGTGATAAGCCCCATTTTTATTGAACTAAGAGCAAAAGGTCTCGCTTTGTTTTTTAATAAATAGTAAGCGCCAACGCTTATAAGCAAAAATGCGCCCGTGATCCAAGCCCCTATTAAAACATGAACCAATCGATCCATAGATGATGGCGTAAAATAAACATCAAGAATATTAGTGACTACAGCATGTGAATGCTCTCCTTCCCCTACAATTTTATATCCTGCAGGAGTTTGCATCCAAGAATTAGCTAGTATAATCCAAACCGCACTAAAATGAGCCCCCGAGACAACTAATATAGTTGACATGTAGTGAATTCGCGGCTTAACTCGATCCCACCCAAACAGCATAATTCCTAAAAACCCTGCCTCTAAGAAAAAGGCGAATATCCCTTCTGCAGCAAGTAAAGTACCAAAAACGTCGCCCACATATTTAGAA
This sequence comes from Candidatus Amphrikana amoebophyrae, assembly GCA_030408475.1. GTDB lineage: Bacteria > Chlamydiota > Chlamydiia > Chlamydiales > JACRBE01 > Amphritriteisimkania > Amphritriteisimkania amoebophyrae. Next base: position 19,137 of record JAUHQG010000009.1, on the reverse strand, counting down.
AAATGAGCCCAGTTATTTCCAAATGCAAACACTTGAACAAATCCTGTTGCAACCCCTACTGCAAAAAACAAAGCAAAAATCTTTGTCCAAAATTGGGTTAATTGACGATAGAAAACATTTTTTGTTTTCATGTACATCCCTTCCATTACAATCAACATCAAACCTAATCCAATGCTCATAGGTGGGAATAAATAGTGAAAGGTAATATTTAGTGCAAATTGTATGCGAGATAAAAACACAACATCCATAAGTGAGACTCGAAAATTTAGTATATGTAAACCAGCCCTTTATCCTACGGATAAGAGCTTTTTGTCAAATATTGTCTCTTATATTGAAGTTTTTTCTTTTCTTCATTGCAATTTGCTTTGATTTGAGCCAAAATGAAAGCTTATGAAGAGCTTTTAAAGAGACACCCATTTCATGCTCCAGTTTTACTACGCGATTACACCGGTTATTGAGGTATTGATCATTACAATCATGCTCAACTACCTGCTGTCGTTTTTCTGGAACACTCGCTCTATGGATTTAATGTTAGGATTGCTTGCTTTCCTCTTTATTTTTGCCCTCTCATCTCTTCTGAATTTCCCTATTTTACATAAGATTATGCTTTTGATGGCCAATGTTGCCGTCATCGGAATCTTGATTATTTTCCAGCCTGAACTCCGAGTTGCCCTTTCAAAATTGAGTTTAAAAGGGCGAAGATCTCGAGAAATTTCTGAATTTGATGTTTTCTTAGAAAACCTTGCACATTCGACATACCGTTTAGCTGATAAAAATATTGGAGCTCTTGTCGTTGTTGAAAATGAAGATAGTCTCGATGAATATTCAAATAAATCTGTCCTTTTAGAAGCTCGCTTCTCTTCCGAACTCCTCGAATCAATCTTCATGACTACTACGCCCCTGCATGACGGTGCCGTTATTATCAGCAACAACATTATTAATGCTGCCTCCGTTATTTTACCCCTTGCCGAAAGCACCCCTCACCTCTCAAAATCAATGGGAACTCGCCACAGAGCTGGACTTGGAATTAGCCAAGTTTCAGATGCTCTTATCATTGTTGTCTCTGAAGAAACCGGAAAAGTATCCATTGCTAGAGATGGCATGATGACAAGAGGGATTAAAATTGATCGGTTTAAAGGGATTTTACGAAGCGTGTTTAGCCCATCACCGCAAAAAACTAAGAAAAAACGCCTAAAACTTACTAGTTGGTTTAGAAAATGATTTCTTTTGTTAAAAATTTCTTTTTCCACAACTGGCCTCGTAAACTGATCGCTTTAATCTTGGCTGTCATCATTTGGTTCGTTGTAGATAACACCCTCACTACTGTTCGTACTTTTAGCAATGTTAATGTTCGTATTGTCAATATCCCTGAAGGTAAAACGATAGAAGGGATGCAGTCCAATGATATCATGAGTAAAAAGATAACACTAACACTCACAGGTAAAAAAACAGTCCTTGAACGGATCTCTTCTAATGACTTAGAGGTTGTTATCAACGCCTCTACACATACTAAGAATGAATGGGTTGCAACTATTAATAAATATAATCTCGTCTCGATGAATCCCGACATCAATTTACAAAAAGGGATATCGAAAATATCATTAAAGAATTACATTGTTAAAATGTCCCCGCTCGCTCAAATGCGAGTTCCTATCTTTATTACCCAACCCATTGGAGAAGCTCCGCGAGGATACCGATTCTTGGATGTTTGGCCATATCAACTCTATTTAACCGTAAGTGGACCTGAATCTACTGTTTCAAAACTCAAAAATCGAGGGGTAAAACTTACTTTTAATTTAAATGATATTTCTAAAGCTGAATTAGATAACCAGTCTAGTACAATTAAAAGCAAAACTAATGATGTTGTCAGCTTTTTTGTCCCAGATCAGTGGAAAAAAATATACCTTCCCACTATTTCTGAAAAAAATATTACTATTGATGACCCCGATGCCAAATATTTACGCATAGACTTCATCCGCTCTGAAATACTACCCGTTCGAAACACCATCCCTCTTTCTATTTTTGCTGCTCCTGAACACAGCAATACATTGAATTTTAAAAACGTAACATTTAAAGGTTCAGCTGTTTGTGAGTCTGATAAAGGCAATCCATTATTAAATATACCTCTTTTTTCTAAAGGAGCCAATGACGTTTTTATCCAAATCGTTAAAGACATGATGGAAATTGTTGTCATTTACCCTCCAATGAACGGCTCTTATCTCGATTGGAGCATTCAATTTATCAATCCTAAAGAATTAGAGGACCGATACGTAAGCCACGTCTTATCTGATGTCTCAGATAAGGAAATTAGAGAGCTTCAACCAGAGCTGAGACAAAAATATTTACGAAATAGGTTCAGAAATTACATGAATAGATTCCAACTATTTAAGCCAAATGATAAACTGTTGGAACTATCATTTGAACTTAAAGGAAACCAGATCATTGTCACCGAAGAAGATGAACTCTGAAAATCGCCCTGCTCTTAAAGTCTATTTTTTAAAGCGCTTTTTGGGTCAATTTGGCGGTCTAGAAAAATATACACACTATTTAAGCAACGCATTTGCCAAGCGGGGTCACGATGTTACCTTTATTTGCTCCACCGCAAAAGGGGATCAAAAACTAGATGACAAGATTCAAATTGAAACTCTCAACACCTCTCCATTGCTATCTTATCGTAAAATTCAAGCCTTCGATTCTGCTTGCCAAAACTGGCTTCAAAAGAATCCTGCCGACATCGTATTTGGTATGGACAGAACAAGTGAACAGACGCATATCCGAGCAGGTAATGGTGTCCATAGAGCTTTTATGGAAAGGCGTAAAAGCATCGACAGCTGGCTTAAAACTAAAACTTACTTCCTCAACCCAACCAATAAATATATTCTCGATATTGAGAGAAAATCGTTTGAAAACCCTAATTTAAAAAAATTATTCACTAATTCAAATATGGTGAAAGATGAGGTTTTACAATATTACAATGTTGACCCTACTAAAATCGAAGTGATTCATAATGGAGTTGAATATGACGATCTCTTGCCTTATTTTGAAAACTGGGAAGAGACTAAAAATGAAACCTTACAAGAATTTGATTTACCTAAAGATATGCACCATATGCTCTTTATCGGTAACGGCTATCAAAGAAAAGGGCTTGGCCCTTTAATGAAAGCTTTGAGTCAATTAAGGCAATACCCTTTTCACCTTTATGTCATAGGAAAAGAACGCAACCTCTCTGCTTATAGAAAAGAAGCTTGTAACCTAGGACTTAAAGACCATATCTCTTTTTTAGGATCTCAACCTAATATATTAAAATATTATGCATTGGCTGATACTTGTGTCATTCCCTCTTTTTATGACCCATTTGCCAATGTGACTGTTGAAGCCTTAGCCATGGGTGTTTTTGTCATTTCATCTAAATTTAATGGAGGGCATGAAGTGCTAACTCCTCAAAATGGAAGCATCATCCCCTCTCTTTATGACATTGATTCCTTTGTAGAGACTCTTAAGGCAAGATTAACCTGCCGAAAAACAAAAGAATCCGCTCAAAAAATTAGAAATAGTGTTGCCCACCTAAACTTTGAAGCTCAACTCAACAAAATGATCGATTCATGTTTAGAGATTTAGCTACATTCGCCACAGTTTGGCTCTTTGCCAATCTAATCTCTTTTTTGCCCTATTCCCTTTTACATAAGCTTGGCAATGGAATCGGCAAACTGCTCTACCACATGGTTCCCAAGTTCAGAAAAAGAACCCTATCCAACCTATCTTTAGCTAAGTCACTTAATTTAAGTGAGTTGCAAAAAGCAACGGTTGCAAAAGAGTCATTTAGCAACCTTGTTATCAATTGCTTAGAATACGCTAAATTAAAGCGAGACCGCAAGCTGCACAAAAGGCTCATTTGTGAAAATCCTGAGTTGGCGGCTAGATTAATTAAGTCAGGTCAAGGAGTCATCTTCTTTTGCGCACACCAAGCTAACTTTGAAGCGCTCTTTTTAGAAGGGACATCTCGTATGCCTGGCGTAGCTGTGGGAAACCAGTTTAAAAACCGCTATCTCACTCAATGGATCACCTCGATTCGTGAGCGATTCGGTGGAAAGATTCTCACACAAGACGAAGTGATCAAAGAGGGAATGCGCGCTCTTAAAAAAGGGAAGTTCCTCGGACTTGTGGGTGATCAATCCTTGCCTTCAGGAGGCTACTATGCCCCTTTTCTCGGCACTGGCGCCTGGACATCTCCTGCCCCTGCCATGCTGAGCTACAAAATGAAATGCCCCCTCATTTTTGCTTCTATTAGACGTGAAAAGGGCAAGTATTACATTCACTACTCAGAGCCAGTTTGGCCAAACCGAGAAAAACCTATGAAAGAGGAAATCAACCGCCTAATGCAATCTATGATTGAACCTCTTGAAAAAAGTATCGCTCAAAATCCAGGTCAATGGATGTGGCAACATAATAAGTGGAAACAAGAAACCCCTGAAAATGTCTACTATCAATTCAGACATGAAACCATTTTAATCATCTTGCCTAAAGGCAATAAATTTGATTCGTTACTCCCCATGTTTGAAAAGATCTACCCCAATGCTTTTTTAACCCTTCAACTCCCCACAGCTAAAAAACTCCCCTTTTCTGGAGAAACCATATATTATGAAAATCAAAGTGACCTTTTCCAAACTGACACCCAAACTAAACTAGTATTCAACTTCTCAGGCAACGATCAATTAAAGAGGCACTATCTAAAGCAAACTGCGTTTGAAGTTGTCGATCTAGCAGATCTAGAAAGAATCGCATACGAGAAGCAATTTGTTAAATGCGATGACATTCGAGAAACATTAGTACGCGCTATTTGCCGCCCCGAATACTTCCCTAAATCAGAGGTAATTAAATGCCCCACATGAGATTTTATACTTCAGAACCTCTGAAGGTATGTGCAACTGTTGCAATATCAGGAGAGGAAGCGATTCATATTCGCCGTGTTATGCGGGCGCAAGTGGGCACTAAAATAGAGCTCGTTAATGGAAAAGGGGTCCTTGGATTTGGCGCAGTTACTTATATAGATAAGCGTGAAGTTCAAGTAGAAATAGAATCTACCGAAAGTGAAACAAAGCATGAGAAGTGGATTACACTATATCAAGCGATGCCTAAATTCACTCATCTACAAATCATTGTGGAAAAGTGTACTGAGTTAGGAGTTGATGAAATTGTCCTTTTTGAATCAAGTTTATCTGAGAAAAAAGAGCTTTCAAAGAATCAAAGAGAGAGACTCAGCCACCTTTCGATTTCTGCACTCAAGCAGTGTGGAAGATTAACATTACCTATTATTCGCGAAGGCAAGCTCCATGAGGCTAAAGGACCCAATCTCTATTTTGGAGAAATTGGAGGGTCTACAAAAATATCATCAAGCGCAATAGCCACTTTTATTAATGGACCTGAAGCTGGCTTTGATAAAAAAGATTTTGAGAAAATGAACTCTCTTGATGCCCAAGGGATTGTCCTTTCCCCTAATATACTGCGCACTGAAACAGCAGCAATAATAGCTATAGCCTTACTCAATCAATAGTTATACGGAAAGATCGTTTTATCCCTGAATACAACTTGGGTTATTAATGTGTAATTAGTTTTATAACAAAAGTTACAGTATTTTCTTTTACTGTAAAAAAAAACACACAAATTGTTATAATAGCTTCGATATTAACTTGTAATGACTTTAAGGAGGAACTATGTCACTTATTTCAACTATTAATGGAACATTTTCTGATTCAACAAAAATGGATCCAACAACTATACCAAAACCAAGCAAGCACCATTTTGGAACTCTCAAGGTAGAAAGGAAATTCTTTTCTTGCGCCAATGATACCGATGGTTTAAAAGCTATGGAATCTGCTCATAAGAAGATTTTTGCTTTTTTAGAAGAAAATCCTGAAATCTTTGGCAGTGCTGAACTCTTCCGTTCACTCATGCCACAAGCTACAAATTATCCTAAATACCAATACCACTTTGAACTTACAAATGCGAAAATCGGTACGTATGAAGTTGTTCAAAAAATGTTTGTGTTATATGGCGAAAGCAATTTTAGCACTTCAACATGTATACAAAGTAATGGTGGATATACACATATGGCATCTAAGCTTTAAACTCAGATTATTGCAGATAAAATAAGGCAACCTGTCAATGGCATTTTGCCTTATCATTATCTATTAAAAAAAGAGTATTCGTGCAATTTAATTAAGATTGTATTAAGATGTTTCAACTTTACGAGGGACCATCATGAAATACAATGTTGCACTAGATTTTTCAACTAAGGCTCATTCTTATATATCCTATTTAGGAGAGCAAATCACCTCTTCTGATCTACCGATTAGAATTGCTCGAGCAGCGTATCCTTTTTTAAGCTTTTGCCCCCCTATTGCAAATATCGCTACTTATGCAATGAGTGCTATTTACTCTGGTGGGTATATTCATAGCTGACTTGGATCAGATAATTCGTAAAAGACCCACGTCGACATCTACCACTGGTAGGGCTGAAGCCAACAGAGGCCGGCAAACCATCACCCACTCACCCACTCTGCTTATTTGAAAGCCATCAAAAACCCAAGAGCCACTTGCAAAATTCTTAACAAATGGACGCAGCTTTTGAAATTTTTCTGATGAAAAATTCCTTCAAGCAACGTCAGGGGGGGGGGGAAAAATGCCATTGGCATTTTTCACCCCCCCCCCTTCTTTAGCTCGAGATTTGATCCGCAGGATCAAATAAGAGATTAAGCGCAAAACCGTCAGGTTTTGAACAACTCATTCTCTGAATTTTGCAAGTGGCTCCCAATTACTAAAACTTTAGAACTCTCTGTTTTTGATTCTTAGCAGATGAAATAAGGCAAAACGTCCGTGACATTTTACCCTTTTTAAAGCTGGTTGTGGTATTTGCACTTATCTGAGTAAAGGTCATCTTCTGAGGAGGTTGACCCCTTAAATACTATCCCTTTTCCACTCTCTAATGTAACAAATTGATTCTCTTGTAATATCGAAAGAGCATTGTCAGCTCTTGTTATTATCGGTAAATCATATTTAGTTGCTAAATGCAGTGCCACCTCTTCTGATGCCAAATCCTCTGGATGATTTTGCAATATTATCCCCTTCGCATTCTTTAAAATCTCACTATATTCATCTGTACAAGCAGAAAGTATCACTATCTTATTTTTAGCTGAATATAAAGCTTTCCTCTCCGGCGTTAGAACAAAATGTACCTGGCCATATACCTTCTCGTGTTTGCCATGCCCTTCCCCTCTCACTAAAACATCTCCAATAATATCAACTATCATCATATTGGTCGATCCACTCACATTAAACGGCGATCCCGCTGAAACCACTATCAAATCCCCATAGTTAAGCAATTTGTTCTCCATAGCATAACAACTCGCATAGTGAATCGCCTCACTCACTGTATGCGCTTTTTGTAATATAGGTATAACTCCCCAATTCACTGCCAATTGATGGTACGTTTTCACTAAAGGTGTAATCGCTAAAATGGGAAGGGCTGGTCTAAATCTAGAAATTGATCTTGCTGTCGCACCTTTTATCGTACAAACAATAATGCCTTTTGCATCAGCGCTATAAGCCGTTTTTACGCAAGCGGCTGAAACAGAAGAAGATACATCATAAAAATTGTTGCGGAGTTGATGGTAAAAATAATCGCGATATTTAAAACATTTTTCTGTCTCATCAATGATCTTACGCATCATCTTAACAGTTTCAATCGGATAATGCCCTACTGCCGTCTCACCTGAAAGCATCACACATGACGCCGAATCATAAATCGCATTCGCTACATCAGAAACTTCAGCTCTTGTTGGCGTAGGGTTCACCATCATCGATTCAAGCATTTGAGTGGCAATCGCTACTGGCTTACCAACGCGATATGATTTTAAAATAAACTCTTTTTGAAGCTTGGGAACTTGCTCAATTGGCATCTCTACACCAAGATCTCCTCTCGCTACCATAATTCCATCAGAGACATGTACGATACTTTCAAAGTTTTTAACCCCTTGATAGCTCTCAATTTTTGCCATTACCATAATATTAGGTTTGTCAAAGTCATTTAATAACCGCTTAATTTGCAATACTTGCTCAGCATTACATACAAAAGAAGCGGCAATTAAATCGACATCTTGCTCACAACCAAACTTTATATCTTCAATATCTTTATCTGTAACAGCAGGAATTTGAATCCCCCCATGAGGAACGTTCACCCCTTTATGGTTTTTTAATAGGCCTGGGTTATAAAACTCAACTACAACTCTATCACCTTGTTTTTCAACTACTTTAGACTTAATAGTACCATCATCAAATAACACGGGAATATTCACTTCGAGTTGATCGAGAACTATACCAGGATAAATCGCAATTTCATCAGGCTTAGAAATTTCTAAATCGTCTTTAATTAGGGTTAGTCTCATTCCGGGTAAAATAGCAATTTCATTATTTTGAATTTTACAAACTCGAATCTCAGGCCCTTTAGTATCGAGCATTATTGCTAAGGGGACATCCCTTTCCTCACGAGCCTCTTTTAGCTTAGCAATAGTCTCTTTATGCTCAGCATGAGTTCCATGACTAAAATTAATTCGGGCAACATCCATGCCAGCAGCAATAAGTTCTAGAATCTTTTCCTTAGAATTACATGCAGGACCAAGTGTGCAAATGATTTTTGTTTTAGCTGACTTTTTCTTTCGTGACACGAGCTCTCTCCAATGTATAATCTTGAAAACAGAGCCGCGCAATAATTGATTGCCCAAAAGCCCCAGTTAAAACCTAGGTTATATGGAATCGCAATTTCAAATGTTACATACAACTTAGATTTAAAATTAAAATGTGTATGATTAGACTAATTTAGTCAAGCGTGAATAGGAACATGAGGAGGTCGAACTTCTTCTGGCTGCTTAGGTAATTTTATGCCTTTCCAATTCCCAGTTGGATGAATGCTCATAAGTAACCTTTTATACGTCATTGGCAACTCTTCTCCCAAAGTAGAGCGAGTTCTATTAATCCAATTTCGTATCCAATCCATATAAGAAACAAGCAACAGTCGAACGGGCTCTATTCCTAACTTGGTCCTTTCTGACTGAGCCAATAACAACTGAAGCTTTTCTGCTGTCTCGTTTGTGTAGCTTTGAACTACACGACTTTTTTCCAAGAATAGAGTTCTACAATGTTCAGAGTAAAATGATCGCACCATCATTTTCATTACATCCAATACGTTACCCCTGCTATACAATTGCTCTTTGACAGTTCCTTCTGACTCCAATTTTGATGGGCTTAATAACAAATAGGTCATTCCAAGAGGAAATCTATCCAACTCTTTAAAGGCGGCCCAAATTTGATCTCCACCAAAATTAGTAATACCATCACCTTTTGTATGGATCACCCTCCCTTGTAACTTCAGAAGACCTCTTCTTTTTTCCTCACATATTTGGGGTAAATTTTGAGCAATCACTTTTTGCCATGTTTTAGGCAAACCAGGATTGTGAATGACAAAGTAATTATCTACCCAGTCTATATGAAGTACTAACATAAGCCAAAGCTGGATGCCACCTAAACTATAACCGTAAAAGTTAGCCCTATTCTCTCTACTAATACCAAGCTCATTACAAGTGCTTACAAATGCGTCATGAACATCAACAACCGCATCTACTCCAATACAAGGTTCTAAGTTTTGCCTAAATGAAAATGGGGTAATTTGCGTTGGTAAAAATATAACCAATGGAGGACTACTCCTATCATTAGCCATGGGAGTTAAGAAAACTATCTTACACCCGGTAGCTCTCAAGGCGCGATTTATTTTATACACACCATATGGGGTCTTATATACGGTGCCAATTGGAGTATCTTGGCCAATTCCTCTTAAAAGTAATGTGTGAAAAAAAGCATCACGATTTGCTTCTGGAAGATCAAATTTTCTTTCACCAATTTGCATGACAGCAGAAACTAACCTCTCTCGCCCTTCATGTGTTTCGCCATAACCTGAAGAGTGAGGACCAAAACTATCTTGTCCAAAACAAAACACCTCTTTACGTGTTAATGGATTTGCCAAATCATAAAGCTCTTTAAGATGAACATCACTTAAATCTCTAAACTCTATTGATTCAAAGGGAGTTCCATCAGAAAATCCTTCCTCTGCGTTTATTCCCATCTCATGAATAGCTCTCATATCAGCTTCTCCAACCATAGCATTAGCCACTAATAGTTGCTTTACTTGTCTCACGGTTAAAGGTTGATGCACTTTATCCGTATCGTATTTAGGAAAAACTGTTTGAACAGCACGTTCACTAAAAAGAACCTTCATTCTATTGTGAAGGTTATTGTTTTCTGCCCATGCCGCTCTATCGCTAAAAAAACCATATACAATAGCCGGAACATAAGAAAACCAAGTTCTCTTTGCATGATAAAAATCAGATTTAGTAATGACATAGTAATCTGGAGCATTTTGAACGGCAGCAACCAGGTCACGCATTTCAACTGATCTATCTTTTAAGCTGGGAAAGTGAGCCATATAGTCTATTTTTAATTTGCAAATTGTTTGGAAGTGAGAGTATAATACTATCAAAGAAAAACCCCAAGTGAAAATGAAAGAAAATCTCCCTATACTCTTGAAAAACGTCAAAACTCACAACTTGAAAGGGGTTGACTTGAAGCTCAACAAAAATGAGCTTATTGTCTTTTCCGGTGTTTCAGGCTCAGGTAAATCTTCACTTGCCTTCGACACTATCTATGTAGAAGGTCAACGACGCTACTTAGAATCACTCTCGACTCATATTAAAAGGCGCCTTTCTTCTTTTGAGCGTCCAGAAGCCGATCTGATTACCGGATTAACACCAACAATCGCAATCGAACAAAAAACAGCAGGAAAAAACCCACGTTCAACCGTTGGGACCATGACCGAGATTTATGACTTTTTACGCGTGTTATTCTCCAAGATTGGGATTAAATATTGCCCTATTTCTAAAGAAAAAGTGCAATCTCAATCGCCTACTGAAATCATTGAAGCTATCTTAAAGGAAAATGAGGGTGAAAAACTCTATATTCTCGGTAACTATATTAAGGATAAAAAAGGTGAATTCATTAATGACCTGAATGAATTGCGTAAAAAAGGATTCACTCGTTTACTAATAGATGGCGAACTGGCTAATTTATCTGACTCTATTAGTCTCGATAAAAATAAGCACCACACTATCGATGTTGTGTTCGATAGACTCGAAATAAATAGTGAGCAAAAACAAAGGCTGACCGAAAGTTTAATGTCTGCTCTTAACTTCTCAAAAGGCATCGTCACCCTTTTTAATCCCAAAACCTTAAATAGTGAACTATACTCAACCGAGAGCTACTCCCCAAAATCTGGCCTCTCATACCCCCCTCTCTACCCCCACGACTTCTCGTTTAATCACCCAAAAGGGATGTGCCCAGATTGTGAAGGGCTTGGTCAATCTTTGGAATTTGATCTCGATTTATGCCTTAATCAAGATCTCAGCATTGCTGACGATTGCTTTGCTCTTGGTGGATCTTACGACACTATTTATTGGTCCAATGTCTATAACAATATTGCTCGTATCTATAAATTTGATATTCACACCCCCTTCAAAGATATTCCCACACAAGGACAAAAGGCTTTCTTATACGGAATTAATGCCAAATGGACGCGGATGCAGTTTTATCATCCCGAAAAGAAAAAAACTTGGATGGAATATATTAAATTCCAAGGCGTTTTACATGAAGCCAAAAGGCGCTACATGGAAGCAAAGTCGGATACCTATCGTCAAAAAACTGAAAACTACATGAGAAAAGGGATATGCCCCAGTTGCCTTGGAACCAAAATCAAACCGTACCCCTCTCATGTTCAAGTAGGAAAAAAAACGATCACCGAAATTTGTCAATTCGATATCGCCTCAGCTCAACACTTTTTTCTTAATTTAAAACTAACACCAAACGAGATCAAAATTGGCAAAGGATTATTGCAAGAAATATGCCGCCGCCTAGAATTCTTGTCTCGTGTGGGACTTCACTATTTAGCCTTAGAAAGAACAGCTCCCACTTTAAGTGGCGGCGAATCTCAAAGAGTTCGCCTCGCCTCTCAAATCGGCTCATCTTTAGTAGGGACTACTTATATATTGGACGAACCTTCCATCGGCTTACACCCTCGAGATAATGTTAAGCTCATTAAATCTTTGGAAGCTCTAAGAGACCAAGGCAATACCGTTATTGTCGTTGAACATGATGAAGAGATGATGCTAGTAGCTGATACAATCGTTGATGTGGGTCCTGGCGCTGGAATAGAGGGTGGTCATATCTTATCTTGTGGATCCTTGCTTGATCTCATGAAATGCAAAAAATCGATCACGGCAGACTATTTAAGGGGCACAAAGGAAGTTCACACTCCTAAAAAGAAACGGAAAACTAAATCTTTTTTAAAACTAAAAGGGGCTGAGCACCACAACTTGAAAAAAATAGATGTCGCCTTCCCTCTCGAAACGATGTTTGCCGTTACCGGCGTTTCAGGATCTGGTAAATCTTCTCTTATCTCTCAAACTCTCTTTCCCGCCCTTCGCAATAAACTGCATAAAGGGAAAAATGAAGTTGGTAAGTACAAATCAATTGAAAATTTAGAAGCGATTGATAAAGTTATTGCAATTGACCAATCTCCAATTGGCAGAACCCCTCGATCTAACCCCGCCACTTATATAAAAGTTCTAGATGAAATTCGCTCTTTATTTGCGCAACTACCTGATTCTATGTCATTTGGATTTAAAGCTGGACGTTTTAGCTTCAATGTCAAAGAGGGATCATGCCCACACTGCTCAGGTATGGGCACCATCAAAATCGACATGGATTTTATGGAAGATCAACAGGTTGTTTGTCCCGCATGTAGTGGAAAACAATTTGATCCTAAAACTCTCTCCATTCTCTACAAGAAAAAATCGATTTACGATGTTTTAAATATGAGCGTTCGTGAAGCTATTCCTTTTTTCGAAGATATTCCTCTCATTTTTTCTAAACTCAGTTTGCTCGCTGAAGTGGGCCTAGAGTATATAAAATTAGGCCAATCCTCAACAACATTAAGTGGAGGCGAAGCGCAACGTATTAAACTAGCTAAGGAGTTAAGTCGCCCCGAAACGGGTAAAACTCTATATATACTAGATGAACCTACAACAGGATTGCATTTTCACGACATCGACAAACTCCTTAAAATATTACAAAAATTAGTCGATCATAAAAATACCGTATGCGTTATCGAACACAATTTAGACTTTATCAAAGCTTGCGACTATATCATTGATATCGGTCCCGAAGGTGGCTCTAATGGAGGAAACCTCTTATTTAATGGGCCTTTTGATAAGTTCGTAAAAGAAAAAAATGAAACCGCTTTCCATTTGAAAAAAGCGCTCGACTTTGATCGAAAAAGCTTACTCACTCCTCAAATTAAGAAAAAGCGTGGCAAACCGCTTAATAGACTAGAAGTTGTAGATGCCGAGCAAAATAATCTAAAGAAAGTTTCTACATATGTTGAACATGGAAAAATAACTGTATGTACCGGCCCTTCAGGCTCTGGAAAAAGCTCATTTGCCTTTGACACTATCTATGCCGAAGGGCAACGGCGCTACATTGAATCGCTCTCTTCTTATGCTAAACAACTTGTCATGATGATGCCTAAGCCTAAAATGGAAAGCATTGATGGGCTCGCCGTCTCCATTGCGCTAGAGCAATCTAAGCACACTAGCAACCCAAGATCAACTTTGGGGACTATGACAGAAATCTACGACTATTTACGCGTCTTATTTGCTAAAGAAGGGATCGCCTACTGCCCAGAAACAGGTGAAAAACTAGAGTCGATTACCAAAGAGTATGTAGCTGATCACATTTGCGCTTTTGATGAAAAAACAAAAGTTCAAATCTTAAGCCCCATCGAACTTACAAATGCTAAACTGTTTACAGAAGAAATGGGAAAACTCAAAAAACAAGGTTTTTTACGCATAAGGCTTAATGGTGAAGTATTCTCTCTTGAAGACGATATCCCTTTTAAACCTACTCTTAAAAATAAGATCGAAATAGTAGTCGACAGGTTAGTTGTCAAAGATGGCATTTATAATAGACTTATTGAAACTCTAGAAACAGCGGCTCGATATGGAAAGCAAAAAATCATTGTCGCTCTTAAAGATAAAGATATCTTATTTAATCTTAAGTTTGCAGCCCCTTCAACTGGTAAATCATACTCAGACATCACCCCACACACATTTTCTTTTAACGCTCAAGAAGGTATGTGCGTTCACTGCCAAGGTATCGGTAATGCCTGGGGCGCTAATTTAGAAGAGAGCAAAGTGATTATGGAAATGACTCCATTTGATTTATTGGTCTTTTTATGGAAAAACTACGGATTGCGTTTCCCATTCAAAGCGGCAGCCTCATTATTGACTAAGCTCGGCGTTGACCCCGATGAACCTTTGGATGAAATGGATCAAAAAGAGTTAAGTATTGTCTTACGCGGAAGTAAAACAAAAGTGAAAATTTTAGGAGCACAATATAGTTGGATTGGAATCGAAAATGGACTTGAAAGAGCTGCTTTAACCGCTAAAGGCGATCTTAAAGGCTCCATCACATCCATATTACACTCTCATACTTGCACTCACTGTAACGGATCAAGGCTTAATCCTCTTGCGTCCAATGTCAAATTGGGGGAAAAGAGAATTGATCAAGTCACTTCAATGGAGATCGACCAATGCACCAGTTTCATTAACAAGTTAAAGTTAGACGAACCTGAAGCGATGAAAGATGTCATCGATCAAATTAAACTAAGACTCGATTTCTTAAAGCGAATTGGCCTTGGATATTTATCTTTAGACAGAACCGCCCCTACATTAAGTGGAGGTGAAATGCAGCGAATAAAATTGACAAGGCAATTGGGATCATCACTCAGTGGTTGTCTCTATGTGATCGATGAGCCTACTATTGGTTTGCACCCCCATAATAACCACTTGCTTAACCAAACTTTGCTTCACTTAAAAGATTTGGGCAATACTTTACTACTAGTAGAACACGACCCTCTAACCTTGCAAATTGCTGACCGCATTATCGACTTTGGCCCTGCTGCTGGAGCACACGGAGGTGAAATCATCTCTGAAGGCACTCTAAAGCAAATTTGCAATGACCCTAAATCACTAACAGGTCAATACTTAAGTGGTAAAAAACAAGTTCCTAAAATCAATTTTCGATTCAAAGATCGCGGCCACTTAAGAATTAAAGGGGCCAATATTCACAACTTGAAAAACTTAACAGTCGATATTCCAATTGGGAAATTCACCTGTATTACTGGTGTGTCTGGCTCTGGAAAATCTTCTCTTTTACACCACACTTTAAAACCTCTGGTTAAAAAGTATATTTCAACGCGATCAAAAGAGACAACTATATCTGGTCCTCATGGCTCTTTAGAGGGAATCGACACTTTCACTAAATTATTGGTTGTTGACCAAAGTCCTATCGGACAAACTTCACGATCAGATGTCTCCACTTATACTGAGTTATTAACGCATCTAAGATCTTTTTTCGCCGACTTATCAGAGTCACGCATCAGAGGATTGCGCCCGATGCATTTTAGCTTTAACCACCTTAAAGGGATGTGCCGAAAATGTTGGGGACTTGGAGTTAAAACTATTGATCTCAAATACTTACCTGCAGTCAAAATGGTTTGCCCCGACTGCAATGGAAATCGACTTAATCCCATCAGCCTTAAAGTAGAATATAAAGGTAAAAATCTGGGCGAAATTTTAAAACTCTCTATAGTTGAAGCTCTAGAATTTTTACCCCCTATTGATAAGCTTGTTAAATCGCTCAATACCCTCATTTCAATCGGACTTGGATATTTAAAACTAGGGCAAGAGGTGCAAACTCTCTCAGGTGGCGAAGCTCAACGATTGCGCTTAGCTAAAGAGTTAAAAGCTTCCATCCACTCAAAGACTTTGATTTTGCTTGACGAACCCACTACAGGGCTCCATTTTGAAGATATATCTAAATTGCTCCTAGTCTTTGAAAAAATCTTAGAGAAGAAAGCCACTTTAGTTGTATGTGAGCACAATCAAGAATTAATCCGCTCTTGTGAGCACATAATTGACCTAGGCCCTGAAGCGGGAGCTAAAGGTGGTACTATACTCTATCAAGGAGAAATGACAAAGTTTTCAAATATTGCCAATTCCTTGACTTGCAGATACTTAAAAGAACAATAGAAAAATCACCTATTCCAAGCAAGCATTATGAAACAGATAGTAGTAATAAAAATTATTACTATAATGTTTTAATTACCTAACTGTGTTATTATGTTCCTAATTTTACAAAAGGGAATCTAATGGCTAGCAGTTTGAATATTAACTTTAAACTTGATCTCACTAAAGCAGTTTTGAAGCAGTATGAAGACTTCAATAGAGATGAAAACCCTAGTAGCTGTACTAAGATAGGCCAAATGGCATCCTCTTTATTTTGGGGCACAATCTCAGTAGGAACTTCTATTGGAAGTGGTCTCAAAACAGCTCTTTGCTGCGATTGTAGAAGGGTCATTAAAAAAGCTTCTGACGACCTACTATTTGCAAAACCGAGCAAAATGGCAACTGAATTAACAGCATGTTTATACAAGCAAGCCTATTGTTATGATACAACAAAAAATGATCTTACCGAAATACTGACTATCGTTCTCATTAGCCTAAAAGAACCAAAAGAAACTTTTGCCACTGAACTGTCAAAAACAGAAAGAGCGCACATGGTGATTTTGGCAAACTCTCTAGCTTCACAAATAAAAGATTTAGATAAAGTGGGCCGTGATACAGCAATAAGAATTAACCCAGAATTACACTCATTAACACAAGAAGGCTACTTGATTTCTAACAAACATAGAACAGCATCTATGGGAATCGAAACAAGAGCTTTGATGGAAATTGACCACCAATTGACTTTTACAGGTATAGTAGAGCCCGTTGAGCGTGCCCTACAAACCTGTGAATTGCTATTATCAGATAGCCGTACTGGTATGGGCACTATTTCATTTGGAGCCAAAAGTCAATTTAAAGAGTGGATTGCAAATGAACCACAAAAAATGATCCATTTTGCTCTCAGGGCTAATGGTTCAATAGACTCTAAAGTATCCATTCACTTAAAAAATGCATTAGTCTATATAGGTGAACTAGAAATTGCCGACGTATCAGCTGGATCAATATTACCCACTTACACTCAAAAACAACTTCAATCACTACAAACCGAATTGAAAGCTATAAAGCGACTTATTACGGGAACAGTACCACGAGCTTTAGATGATGCAATATTAATGGCAGAAACTAGAGTAGGGCCAGTCGCGGCTATGGCTTTAAAAGAAGCTGAACCTGATATTCGTCGAATAGTGGCAGACGCCACTCAAGATGTACCGGGATCACTACTTAGAGGTTTGTTTGGGGGAGCGGCAAAGCCACATAAAGAGTAAAAAAAGCCGGAGAACACTGAGGGCACATAGGGAGATCCTTAAGGCTGCTACCTTCCGATCCTGACCTGATTCGAATCGCTATATCTCGACAGGTCCCCGGCAAAGCACTACCATATCACCCCTTGTTTTTTTTCACAACCAAAAGGAGCGTGTAAAAGCCCAAGTTGGTCCTGTCGAAAAACAAATCTAACTAATTGCTCATCGCCTTTTTGTGTCTAAAAACTGAGAGCTAGTCCCCCAGCCCAAGAATTGAGAAAGATGTTTTCTTGATTAAAAATTAAAGTGATTTTCTCAGTGAGATTAATATTGTCAGGGGCCAAAGCGGCTCCTCTAAGCCAAATCCCATCAAACCCTAAATACCAATTAAAGCGCCTAAGGAAATAACCCTGCACATAAAACTCCGCTTCTCCAATATACCCATGCATAAAATGGTGATCCGACCTTTTAATCAAATCTGTCACCCCATTATGATCAGTAACATGATTCTCCCTAGCAACATTATTACCAAGCAAACCTGCGCAACCTCGAATTCCCCAAGTTATAAATGAATAGGGATTAACCTCTAATCTAGCTGATACCTGCCCCCCATACATATTATTGCGAGTTTCAACTCTAAAATAACTAGCCGCTAAACCCTTATGCAAAGTTTCTCTAAAAATTTCTTGTAAATTTAAATATCTAAGTCCAAAAGCATAAGAGGCGGAAAAATAATTCACTCTAGGAGGAGTGACATGAGTCCAATAATTAGCCTCAACATCCCAAAAAGTAGTTTGATAATGAATATGCCCTTTATCTGCTACTGTATAGTCACTATCTTGAAAATCAATTACAGGAGTCGGCAGAGGATTCGAATCATCCGCATTAAGGCCATACCCTAAAGCTAAGTCTATATCTACATTGGTTTTCTCATACGACTCGCGAACAATATCAGATACAAATTGAATGGGTAAAATAGCCCTCCCTTCCATCGTCATCGCCTGACTAGGCTGCATTAAAAGAGACAATCTAGTTCCAAATTCACGATCTAATCCATGTACAAGGGTTTCATTACCAATTATCTTACCCGTAGAAGTAAAAGTGCCATCGTAATTAAGTAAGCTAGCATCGCCCAACTTAACCCTTTTCATCCACATCAAATCAGCAGAAAAATGGTAGTCAAATTCTGTTGCAGGAGGATTATTACCAAACAACATGGAGGTCATTGAAATAGTACAAAAAATTGTAAAATTTAAGATTTTTTTATAACTCATCGATCACTGGGTATAAAAGTCTATTTATCGCGACATTAAAATAGTATCAATAAATAGTCTATAGAAGAAATTTTAGAACGTTTTTGCTATTGTATGTAAGAGCCACTTGCAAAATTCTTAACAAATGGACGCAGCTTTTGAAATTTTTCTGATGAAAAATTCCTTCAAGCAACGTCAGGGGGGGGGAGGTGAAAAATGCCATTGGCATTTTTCACCTCCCCCCCTTCTTTAGCTCGAGATTTGATCCGTAGGATCAAATAAGAGATTAAGCGCAAAACCATTAGGTTTTGATTCAAAGATTTCAAAATGAAAATATTTTAGACATGAAAAAACCTCTTTTAGGGTATTGTTAATAAATCAAAATCAAAACAAAAACCAAAAAAGAGGTTGTATGTTTCA
>JAUHQG010000008.1 GCA_030408475.1 Candidatus Amphrikana amoebophyrae | reverse complement strand
GTTGTGGAAATAAAATAGATCGCGATGTAAATGCTGCAATAAATATAAAGCAGCAATGTTTAAAGGCCGTAGGGACTACGGTTGTAAAGCTTGTGGAGCTGCCCCAATAGGGGAGCTATAAAACAAGAATCTCTAGCCTTTAGGCGAGAGTAGTTCAAATATAATAGTTCAGTTTCAGGGTGAATTTCACCTTTATTTATAAATTCTAAAAAATGGGGATTTTTATGGCGGCCTTAGGGAGAGTCAATTTAATGTGTGATGTAAATACTTTATCATATTTTGAAGCAACTCGTCAACTTGAATGGGTTAAACAAAGGATAAAAGAGGTATATCAAGAGAATATGGATCAACTTGAAGAATGTTCAGAATGTAAGAGGGAAGCTTCTACTTTTTGTTTATTACAAGATCGACACGACTTACTTTTTGAACGTATACAAAACATTAATATGGAAGTAACGGCTCATGTGAATGACGTGGTGAGCCAAGTTGAGCTTTCTGATGCAGAGCAAGTTAGTGTCTATGACTTTAGTAAAAGTGCTTATGAAGTAGTTCGGTTTTTTGCCAAATATGGCGCTTTTACAGAGGGAGAGGAAATGGAAAATTTATTATTAGAGATTAATTTTCAAAGCATAGAAGAAGTGAAGCTGTTTTATAATAGATTAACGAGTGGTGTCAAATCTTCAAAATATTTGGATGAAATAATAAGTCATGTTACTCAAATTGTATTAAGAAACAGAAATGCTTAAGTTGTTCACTATTAGTGCGTAATAAGGTCTAAAAATCACCTAAAAGAAACATCTCTTGAACTAATTATTCTTCTATTGTAGAATATTGACTCATATGGCGATGGTAGCTCAGTCGGTAGAGCACTTGATTGTGGTTCAAGACGTCGCGGGTTCAAGTCCCGTCCTTCGCCCAAAAAGAGAAGCACTGTTTAGTGCTTCTCTTTTAGTTTTCAGGTACATCTTCTTTAGACTTTGGTAGATCATCATCTACTGAATGATAAATTAATCTAGCCCCTCGAATACCAGCAAAATAGTGAAAAAACCACTGAAGTCCAACACTTATTCTATTGCGAAAACCGGTTAAATATAACACATGCAGCGCTAGCCATCCTAGCCAGGCAAAAAAACCGCTACACTTAATTTTACCTACAAAGCCGACAGCTTTGGCTTTTCCAATTGTGGCTAAAGATCCTTTGTCAAAGTATTTAAAGGGTTTGCGGTTTTCAATAGGTGCACCCTTTTTTATAAGCTTCGCGAGGTATCTTCCTTGCTGAATTGCAACGGGTGCAATTCCAGGAAGGGGTTTGCCGTCTTCTTTTTTAAAGCAAGCGGCATCGCCGATGACAAAAATATCGGGGTAATTAGGAATTGAGAGATCTTTATTTACGATCGCAGTCCCAGCTCTTGTTAATTCAGTGTCTAGCACTTTTAAAATTGGAGAAGCTTGGTTACCAGCGGCCCAAATGACATTTTTAGAAGGGATAAATTGAGAGCCAATTTCAACCCCTTCATCGGTGACATTAGTAACGAGTTTATCAACCATTACGGTGACGCCTAGTTTTTCGAGATCTTTTTTAGCCCTCTTCGATAAAGAAGGGGGGAATGGAGGAAGAATTCTATCAAAACCTTCAATTAAATAGATGCGCGATTTTTGCGGATTAATTTTACGAAAGTTTTTAAACATCGTTTTATAAGCGATTTCAGCAATAGACCCCGCCATCTCAACGCCAGTTGGTCCTCCGCCAATAATAACAAAGTTAAGATACTTACTCGATTCTTTATAGCTGTCGAGTCTTTCTGCTTTTTCAAACGAGAGTAATATTTTCTCACGAATCTTAATTGCGTCATTAATAGTTTTGAGACCAGGAGCAAACTGTTCCCAATGATCGTTGCCAAAATATGAGTGGCGTGCGCCAGTAGCGAGTACAAGTTTTTCAAACTCGATTTCATCGCCATTGCCTAAAACGACTCTTTTTTTTACTTTGTCAACGTCAATCACTTCACCCATAGTCACTGTGATATTGTCATAGTCACTGACAATTTCACGCAATGGAATAGCAATATCAGCAGGAGAGAGTGCAGCCGTTGCAACCTGGTAGAGCAAGGGTTGGAAAAGATGGTGATTTTTTTTGTCAATGAGGCAAACATCAATTTTAGTAGAGGCTAATTTTTTTGCAATAGCTAGTCCGCCAAATCCGCCGCCAACAACTACAACTTTAAAGTGGTGCATACGTTTTTTAGTAGGTTGTGTTTTTTTTCCAATAGAGCATAAAATTATGTCAGATGCAATAATTAATTGCCAATAAGAGTGAAAAGGGTATATGATGAACGGTAAAATTTTCAACTAGGTAATGAATGCTTACGGTGCGAGATTTTCTCGAAAAGTACTCTCATTCTCTTAACTTAGAGCTTTTAGCTGGTAAGGACGGATTATCACGCAAAATTAAATTGCCTGAAACTGAACGACCAGGACTTAGTTTGACTGGTTATTTAAAAGGTTATACCGATAAACGAATTTTAGTTTTTGGAAGAGTTGAGATTGAATATCTAAAACATTTAGATAGTGAAACTCGAATTGATCGTTTAAAGGGGATACTATCTAAAAACGTTCCTGCGGTGATTATTGCAAGAAAGTTTAAAGCGCCCAGAGAGCTAGAAGAAATTTGTGAAAGAGAAAATATTCCTCTTTTACGAACTAAATTAGTTACTATGCAGTTTTTAAATCAACTCACGGTTATTTTATCAGAAGAATTTTCTCCTTCCATTTCTTGTCACGGCACTTTAGTTGAGGCATTTGGACTGGGCGTTTTAATTCAAGGCGATTCCTCTGTAGGTAAAAGTGAAACAGCCCTTGGTATGATCGAACGTGGCCACCGTTTAGTTTCAGATGACATTGTTATCGTAAAGAAAAAAGAGGGAAGCTACCTAGAAGGGACAGGGCCAGAACTGACTCGCCATCTTTTAGAAATTCGGGGTATTGGTATTATTAATGTCGCTCACCTTTATGGCGCGGTCTGCATTAGTGAAGCTATGGATGTTGATCTTATTGTTAAACTTGAAGAGTGGGATGATCAACATTTTTATGATAGGATTGGCCTCGAAGAGAAATATTGTGACTTATTAGGAATCAAAGTTCCTTTTTATATTATGCCTGTAAAACCTGGTCGAGATGTGGTGTTGTTATTAGAGACAATTGTATTAAATCACCGATTAAAAGGGATGGGATATAATTCTGCTAAAGAGTTTAATGTAAAACTTTTAGAGACAATCTCTAAAAGGCAGAGAATGGGTAAGAAAGAGTTAAAAGCGGCAATGCAAAGATCATGAATCATAACACTATGACATCTCTTTTAGATATCGAAATCCAATTGCAAGGTGTTTCCATAAGCGAAGGGATTGCTATTGGAGAAATTCATGTGTTGGATGAAATGCAATCTAGTGAAACACCTCAATTTGCTATCTCTAAAAGAGAGGTTGAACATGAAATTCAAAGATATCGCAAAGCAATCAGTTCTTCAAGAGAAGATCTTTTTCGAATTCAAGACACATTGGCTCAAGATGGTTCAGTTGAAGCAGTTACGATCATTGATACTCACATTCAAATGTTGCAAGATCCGTATATGACAACTATGATGGAAGATCGTATTTCAGAAAGATTACAAAATACAGAAGCAGTATTTCAGCTAGCGATGTGTGAGTATGAAGAGCAATTTGCAAAAATTAACGACACATTTTTTCAGCAAAGATTGAGCGATGTCAAAGATTTATCCTCAAGGATTTTAAATCACCTCTCAGTTCAAGGAAAAAGATCATTTGTAGATTTGCCCAAAGATGCGATTGTTATTGCTAAAGAGATTACTGTTTCTGATACGGCTGAGGCTCCTAAGGGAAACGTGCGCGCTTTTTTATCACATGTGGGTTCACACACATCACATGCAGCTTTAGTGGCTAAAGCAAAAGGTATTCCTTATGTTTCTGGTGTTGATCTTACGTTGTTTTCGAAAGAGCCAAACATGAAATTAATAGTAGATGGTACAACTGGGCTAGTTATTTTAAAGCCAACTGAAGCGACCCTTAGAAAGTATGAAAAGCTTAGCCAAGAACAAAAAGATAAGTTTTTTTCACACAGTAGTAAACTGATTGGTAAGAGCGTAACAAAAGATGGACACAAAGTTGAGGTGCTAGCTAACTTAGAAAACGTCGATGACGTTCATCTGTTAGATAAATATAAAGCTGATGGGATTGGACTTTTTAGATCAGAATATTTATTTTTTGATAATGAAGTAAAAGATTATTCTGAAGAGAGTCAATTTCAAATATATAAGTCGCTATTTAAGCAAGCAGGGTCAAAGCCAGTATACTTTAGAGTTTTTGATATAGGTGCAGACAAACATTTTTTTCAAGATTCTGTAAAAGAGAGTAATCCAGCACTTGGTTTGAGGTCGATCAGGTTTTTATTAAGACATCGTGATATTTTTCGTATTCAACTTCGAGCTCTACTTCGAGCGGCTTATAGCGCTAACCTCTATTTACTATTACCATTGATTACTGATGTAAGTGAGCTTTTAGAAGTGAAGCGATTTATAAGTTTGATTCAAGACGATTTAATAGCAACGGGTTATCGAGTCAAAAAAGAGATTAAAATTGGATCGATGGTTGAGGTTCCTTCCGCTGTTATGATGAGCGAGTTTATTGCGCAAGAGTCAGATTTCCTTTCTATTGGCACAAATGATTTGATTCAATATACGTTAGCTGTTGATAGGTTAAATTCAGCTATTGCAAATATTTACCAACCGTCTCATCCTAGCGTTATTCGCCTTCTCAAAATAGTGGCAACAAATGGGTTAGAAAATAAAACACCTGTCAGTTTATGTGGCGAAATGGCTTCCAATCCTCTTTTCACTTCTTTACTTTTGGGGCTTGGTATTTCCAAGTTGTCATGTAGCCCTAGATATGTCCCATTAATTAAGCAAACGGTATGTAATACTGACCTAGTCTCAGCACAAGGCTTGGCTCAAAAGGCGTTAAAGTTAGCTACTTCGCATGAAGTTCACCAATTATTAACTGATTATTACTGCAAACACCACCAATAAAAAAAGCCCCGCTTTTGCAGAGCTTTAATAAATCTTTTAGAAGATATAATTTTATCACTAATGCCGTAAAACCCCGTCCTTTAGGTCGGGGATGTAAGGCAGATCTTCTACTTGGGCGATGCTTGGCTTTTGATATAGAGTTGTATGATTTCTAAAGGAGCTCCTCCACAAGATGCAGCAAAATAGCTTGGAG
>JAUHQG010000007.1 GCA_030408475.1 Candidatus Amphrikana amoebophyrae | reverse complement strand
GTCTGCCCATATTGAAAAACTCCTGGCTATAATCAACTCGGCTGAAAATAAAGATCAAGTCAACGCTTATCTACATAACTTAGCTAATCTGATTGTCAAATTATCCTCTTCTGATTCTTATATTGCGCATATCAACTCACTACTAGAAGATAGCTCAGAAACGCTTGCAGCTTCTCAAGCTCTCCACGAGCAAATTATAGGGGAGATATTTCTCCCAATTTTAGGTCCTTTTGTAGATTACAATATCGAAATGATCAACTCTCTTAAGGATTCTACACGAGCTATACAAGCGTTATGTACCTACTGTTCGCTTATTGGAACTGATCACGTTCTTACTCCATGTTTAAAAGATTTTGTACAATCTGTGGCTACAAAGAGATTCAGTGATGCTCGATTTGAAACTGAAAAAAATGCTCACCTTGCCAAATTCAAAACTATAAATCCTGAGAAGTTTGCCGACTGGAAATCTCTACAGGGAACACACAAAATGGTTGAAGGAGCTAAAGTTACTATTTCCGATAATTGGGAAGATTATTTAGTAATGGGAACTGAAGTGGAAAATTCATGCCAACATGTTGAGTCAGCTCAACGTAACGGAATGGGGCTTTTAGATTCTTGTATGAACGGGGCCAATTACCTTCTTGTTATTCATGATGGCGAAGGGAAAATCGCTACAAGAGCGATTTTGAAACAAGTGTTTGTTAATAATGCGCCTGCCCTAGTTCTCTTTCAACCTTTTGCCCAAAATACCTTCCTTAAGGCTCAAAATAAGGATGAAATCGCTCATGCGGCAAGGCTATATGCTCAAGAGCTAGAGATGCCCCTTTACGGTGGTAGCTCACAGTATGATCAATCAAAACCGTGTGTTGCTGTAAAAGCCCATTGTGAAACTGGACGATCTCCTATAATCTATGAGGATGTCAAGCACACTTTGCAAGCTCAACCATTTGATATGGAAGTCAGATACCAATTTCCACCTCTATAAACTCTGCTAAAAATCGAAGCAATTATAGACATATCGAATTTTGCCATCCATATTGCATGATGAATTACGACTCATTCACTTTCTTTCGTTTGCAAGAGATTAACTATTAGGCAGTTGCGTTAGTTTTTTTTTCTTTTCAAATAATTAGTATGCATGTTATACTAAACTCATGTTCTGACTGGGAGGGAAGAAATGGCAACAGCTGCAGGAAGTCCGGCACCATCAACTCAGATTGAAAGCGACAACACAGCAACAACAACTGCAAGTGATGCGGCATACGCTTGGATCGCTACTTCACCAGTTTGGGGATGGGCGAGCAAATTGGGCCAAAGAGCTGTTAAACGTACTGTGGACCTCGCAAAATCATCCGCTAATTACTCTCAATATGTGTTCAGCAACAATAGAGACGTTTACCTCTCAGAGCCATATAATGAAAAGGAATGGTTTGATTCCATACCTAAAGCGCTAAGAAACGACATAACTTTTGTTTTATGTATGCTAAAAAAATTCCCATCTGTCGAAAGGTTTTTGACTGGTGACATTAAAAAGAAAGTTGAAATTTCTAGAGATTGGAATGTACTTGCATCAGCATCCCCCGAAGTCAAAAACGACCCTAAAGTGATCAAACTCGCTGTAGCTCAAAATGGTAGGGCTCTTAAATTTGCTAGCGATGATCTTCAAAATAATCATGAAATTGTCAAACTCGCTGTAACTCAAAATGGTTGGAACCTTAAATATGCTGGTGATACTGCAAAAATTCACCCCGATGTCATAGCAAGCCTATGTCCAGATGATTTAGATTCTATTATTACAATACTATCAGAATCAGAATATACTCCCCAGCAGCAAAAGATCTTTTGGGAAATATTTGTTAAAAAGCACCCAGAAACTTTAAT
>JAUHQG010000006.1 GCA_030408475.1 Candidatus Amphrikana amoebophyrae | reverse complement strand
ATTTCTCAAAAATAGCAACGAAACTTGTACGTTTGGTACAGTAAGTTGCTATTTTTTTCGTGAAAGATCACGGAAAGACGATGTTCATCTAAAAAAGCCTATTTTCTAAACAAGCTCTTTATGAGAGTTATAATGGTCCAAATCTGTCATCTCATTGACATGAATAGGTGTTGCTGTAATGAACCCTTGCTCCAAATATGAAGTATCGCTCTCATCATGTTCATCATGCGCATCCCATTGCTTTGAGATGAAATAGCCTTGAGTTTTATCGCATTTAAAGGGCTTTTCTAAGAAATAACTTAATCCTTGGCGAGCATATTTAACTCCAGCAATCGATTCTGTGCGACAATTTGGGAAATTAATATTGGCTAAAGTGCCTCTTGGAAGAGGGTGGTCAAAAAAATGTTGAATTAATCCGGGTATGAATTTTTGTACTCCTTCGTAATCAGGATCTTCTTCATCTACACATGAAAAAGCCATTGCGGGTATACCTCGAATTACAGACTCCATCGCGCCGCCTACTGTGCCGCTATATATTATGTTACGACCAGAATTTCCACCGTGGTTAATACCTGATATGATCAT
Source organism: Candidatus Amphrikana amoebophyrae (assembly GCA_030408475.1). Taxonomy (GTDB): domain Bacteria; phylum Chlamydiota; class Chlamydiia; order Chlamydiales; family JACRBE01; genus Amphritriteisimkania; species Amphritriteisimkania amoebophyrae. Next base: position 7,891 of record JAUHQG010000006.1, on the reverse strand, counting down.
ATCGGGTTTGTAATCGAGTAAAACAGAGCAGCCCAATTTTACGCAATCAGCAGGCTTACCTTCAATGCTCCATGCTTTAGTTTCATCTGGCCAGTTGACTTGTTTAATTCCTATTGATCTATGAAGTGTAAGGCCAATTCCTGTTCCTGATTTTTGTTTTTCAGGGGCGGCAATCACGACATCATAGTGATCTTTAACAGCACGATAAAGAGCTAAAATTCCGGGTGCATTTATTCCATCATCATTGGTGATCAATAATTTTTTCTTCATGAACTTGCCCTTTTTGTTTTGTTAAGTGTGATACGCTCCAGATCAAGAAGCTACTGATGGCAAATCCAGGAATGAGTGTTGGAATATCAATGCTAAGCAAATCATTTACAACTGGCCAAACGGCCGCGATTAATCCTCCGGAAATCACTCCGGCATAGGCGCCATATTTATTTGCCGACTTACTATAGAGTGCAAATATAAGCAAGGGGCCAAATGCGGACCCTAAGCCAAACCAAGCGTATTCAACAAGTCTAAAAATAGATGAAAAGCGTTGAAGAGCAATGAAATAAGCAATAATCGACACAAAAAGAATGCTCAACCTTGAGACTAACACAAGTTCTTTTGAAGAAGCTTGCTTTCTTAATATTCTTCTATAAAAGTCTTCGGTTAAACTCGAAGATAGTACTAAAATTTGGGCATCAGAGTGGGTAATCGTAGCCCCAATAATAGCGCATAAAATAAATGTTCCTACAAATGGATTAAAGATTGATTGGACCATGTCTATGAAAATCAACTGTTGATCATGTATGCCATCTTTAAAATAAGCAATGGCAACCATTCCAACAAATGTAGCGCTGGTTAAAATAAGCACTTGCCATGTCATTCCTACATACTTTGATTTTTTGATCTCTTTAGGGTTTTTAATCCCCATGAACTTGGTAATAATATGAGGCTGACCAAAATATCCCAGTCCCCAGCTCATCATGATAAAGAAAACAGTGATAATACCTCCAATAGAATAAGAGGGAATCAAGTTATTGAAAAACTTTACCTTAGTGAGTTGGGCTGATACATTACCCCAACCACCTAGATGATATGTGGCGATAAAAGGGACAAATAAAATAACGGTTAATAGAAATAGTCCTTGGAAAAAATCGGTCCAAGCAAGCGTTAAATAACCACCAAAAAATAGATATGGAGTGACGATTAATACGCCAATAATAAGCCCAAGCCAGTAGGGGAATCCAAACAGAGTTTCAAGTAAAAGGCCAAGACCATAAAAACTAGCAGAAATATAGATAGTATAGAAAATAAGCGACATAATGGCGGTTAAAATACGCAATGCGCCAGAAGTGTCATGGAATCGACTTTCAAAGAAAGTTGAAAAAGTGAGGGCGTTGTATTTTTCAGTGGCAACTCTAATCTTTGGAGCAATATATTGCCAGTTGATATACATAAAGAGTGTGAGACCCACAGCTAGCCAAATATTAACGCTACCAGTAGCGAATAGGACAACCGGATAGCCCATAAAAATCCATGAGCTCATGTCAGAGGCGTGCGCAGCTAAGGCGGTAAGCCAAAAATTAAGACTTCGTCCTCCCAATATAAATTGGTCAGAGCTTTGGTTTTTTTTGAATGAGGCAATCGCAATTCCCACTAAAATAGCTAAGTATAAGAGTATTGCGGCTAATTCGCTGAGTAACATTTTAAGGCCTTTTGGCTTTATCAGAGCCATAGTTATGCGCCGCTTTTGAAAGATTTGAACGAACGTTAGGAAAAGTTCGTTCCAAAGATTCAATAATCCTTTTCACATCTTTACGCCGTGACGTTTGTCCGACAGGGCATTGACATGAGACGCGGTTAAAATTATATTGTTTAGCAAAAGTGACTATATCATTTTCTGCTACATAAATTAAAGGGCGAATGATAGTAATTCCATAGTGAATCATCTCTACTTTAGCTAAGTTAGCGGCAAATTCAGCTTTATGAAGCAAATTGAGTAAAAGTGTTTCAATGGAATCCTCTCGATGGTGGCCAAAAGCTAAATGAGTAATATTCTCTTTTTTTGCGGCATTAAACAATAAAGAGCGTCTTTCCCTCGAACATGAATAACACTCGAGAGTTTCAAGTTTTTGAGTAGATTCGCAGATGACTAATTTTACGCCAAGTTCATCACAAATAGGTTTTAAAAAGCCAAGAGAGAGGGAGGCTCCACAAGAGAATTCACCATTGACATGGAACGCAGTGATATCGAGTTCATCAAATCCGCGATTTGAAAGAGCTTTTAAAAGATAAAGTAAGGTGAGAGAATCTTTGCCCCCACTTAAGGCGATACCGATTTTCGTTTGGCCATCTAAAAGCTCAAAGTCATAAATAGCTTTTCGCGTTAAACTTTCGAGTTTTTTTCCAAGAGCTGTCCATGGAGGAGTGGCGATTGGAGTTATTGAGTCTGTACTTTTTGTATGCATTCAACTACTATATAGGGATTAAGAAAAAAAGGAAAGCTCAATGGAAAAAGTAGGACGTAACGATCCTTGCCCTTGTGGTTCTGGAAAGAAATATAAGAAATGTTGTGGTAAAGTAGGGCCTCGAAAATTTTCGGCTCAACTTTTATCAAGTAATAAAGATGCGGCACCACTATTAGACCGTATGAAAGGTCTCACATCGAGTGTGATGAGGGCGGTTCACGAAGTGGGTGGAGAAAAGGCGAGTAGTATGACTAGTCATGTGATTTCAAAGGCAGCGGGTCAGATTTCAAAGGCAGCGCCTGTTAAAACTGAAGCCGAAAATAGTGAAGTTGCAGAGAGTAATTCAGAGGGTAATCAAGAAGAAAAATCAGAAGAAGAAAAATCTTCTTGAGTGAAATTTACCCTTCATGATATAACCTTCGTAATATAAGCAACATGCTGGTGTAGCTCAACTGGTAGAGCACCCGACTTGTAATCGGACGGTTGAGGGTTCAAGTCCTTTCGCCAGCATTTCTTTTTTATACCCAAAGTTTAATAGAGCTTCTCGGGGGTGTCGCATAGCGGCAATTGCAAGAGACTGTAAATCTCTCGACTTCGGTCTTCGCCAGTTCGAGTCTGGCCGCCCCCAACTATTTTTTTCAAATTTAGTCAAATCATTAGTTCACGTGGACATATAATCTCAAAAACTTATGGCCAAATTTTGCAATCAGCTTGATACACACAACTTGATTTAAAATATCCCTATCATGATCTTTTAATAACGCAAGATTTTACTTAACTAAAATAGATCTCATTCGTTATAATTACCTTACTTTAAAACTCAGGGATTAGAATGAAATTTAAAACAAACTTTAAAAAAAATGTTACTAAAGTTGCTTTAGCACTTCCATTATTAACTCTAGCTGCATGCGCAAGCTATAACGCTTCTCCTCTTAATAGTTTGTCTTATATGATAAAACAGAAAAAGGTGAATTCAAATAATGAGAATGTACATGCTGTAGCTCACGCTTTAGATGCTCATGAATGTAAAATATATCTTGATCGTGATGTGATTGCTCAAGGCTATCAGCCAGTGCAGATATTCATTCAAAATGACTCAGATAATCACTACACTTTTTCACCCAACCAAATTGATCTTCCATGTTCTGATCAAAAGCAAGTTGCTGACAAAGTTCATACAAATACTGTAGGAAGAGCGGTTGGTTATGGTGTTGGTGCATTATTCGTATGGCCACTTGCTATCCCAGCTGTTGTTGATGGAGTTAAATCATCTGAAGCTAACAAGCAATTAGATAGCGATTTTTATTCAAAAACGGCTAAAACTGTTACTGTTGGTCCTCACTCAAGTATGAATAAATTAATTTTTGTTCCTACATCTGAGTACCGTTCAGACTTTAACATAACGCTACTAGATATGAAGAGTAATGAGTCAAAAACTTTCCAAGTTTCTGCATAATTATCTTCATTAAAACCCAAGTAGCGACTAACAAGCTGATTTTAAAAATTGGCCATTAAACGCAATTTGGGTTTAAATTCTTGAAGCAAAAACCAGGAATAATTATACCTGGTTTTTTTGCAGATGGTTTTACATGAATGATGACGTTTTTAATCACCTCCTCTATCAAGTGGGAAATGCTCAAGTTCGCTATTTTCCCTATCCCCATTTTTTTATCGAAAATCTTTTTCCTCAAGACTACTACGATCAACTCATTGAGAGTATTCCTAATGCTCAAGATTACTATTCGATGGGTTCAACAGGTAAGGTAGATCCAAGAACTTATCAAGAAAGAAGTGTCCTTCAAATTACTGATAGTGACTTGTCCGGTTTGCCTTTTCATCAAATGCTTTTTTGGAGTCAGTTTGGTCAAGCTTTAGAATCTAGTGTTTGGAGGCAAATGCTGATCAGCAAGTTTCAAGATTTGATTGAAAAGCGATTTAAAGACCATTTAAAAGAGATAGAGTTTTCTTCATTTGCTGAGCTTGTTCAAGATCGAACCCATTACGCTTTAGGTCCTCACACAGATCATCCTATTCGAGTGCTTACTATGTTGTTTTATTTTCCCAAAGATCACTCCCAAAGTGAGATGGGAACCTCTGTTTATCGGCCAAATGATATAAATTTCAAGTGTGAAGGTTTTAAGCATCATCCTAAAGATGGCTTCTCTCATTTATATAAAGCGCCATATATTCCAAACTCCCTGTTTGGATTTTTTAAATCAGACAGATCTTTTCATGGAGTTGAAGAAATAACTCAAAATGGGTGCGAGAGAAACCTATTAAACTACTATTTACAGTGGTCTACTCAATGTTAGCTTGAGCTAGTATTCTTTCCGCTTCACTGTCAGATAATATGTATCTAAATCTTTCAAATTGATAGTCAGCGACATCACTGTCAAATCCTTCGACTTTATGGTCTAAATAACCATAGCGTAGACCAACAAAAGGGATCTTTAAAGTTTCGCATGCTGATTGAACAGGTGTAATATGGTCATGCTTATCATTGATAAAGACAATGTGTTTAGGGGTAAATTTGATGTGATCTAAAAGTTTAGTAAGCGCATCGCCTTTATGGGTGTTTGCTGTAAAAAGAATGCCGTTTCTATATAAAACGCTATGGCTATTTTCAAATAGGTAATCATGTTGATATGGCGCTGTAGAGAAAAGCTGCACATTTAGATCGTTAAGTTGTCTGATGGTTTGAGTAGCCATCCCTACTCCACGAGTAGTAAGTCCCATGACAGGTTGGTTTTTTTCTTGAAGATTTTTGATAAAATGATCAATCCCTGGTTCGGCTAGTTGCATTTTAGTAATGCATTGAACAGACATCCATTCGCCAACAGCTACATTAATAGCTTCAGTCTTGGGTAGTCCTGCTAATTGATGGACGCGAACTCTATGTCGAAACCATTGATCATTACCTAAAGTTTGTTCAGGTTCCATCAATGTGTTGTCTATATCGAAAATAACTAAGGTATCATCAGTAATATATTTTGCGGCTTCCTTCATTTCCTTAATCTCTATAATTTCACAAAATGAAAGGGGGATAAATAGGGCTAATAATAGTGATGTAGAAAGAAATTTTTTAAACATGGTGTCACAACTCCAATAAAATTTTTAAGTCGGTAGCTTACTTAGGAATAGATTATTTGTAAACTCAGTTTTAGAGACTTTTTACAAAATGGTGATGTAAAAGCGCTCACTTTTTCGTCAACATTTTTAACATTCTATTTCTTCAATGGGGATATTATGTTGTTTAGCAAACTTTATTTCGTCTTGAACTCCTACAGAAGTTTCCCATCCTGGTTGTTTGAGTAAGTACATTTTTCCACATTGATGAAGCATACTTAAGTCATAGGTTCGCCATTTGTCCCAACCTGAACCTTTTGTCATCTGGTCTATAGCGACATTATGAGTAAGAGGTGAAAAAACAAGTATTCCTTGATCAAAGAGTTCGGCAGTTACTTGAGTAGCCTTTGAAAGGCGATTTTTCTTAATAATAGGATCTTTACTCGCATATGGAGAGGCTAAGTAAGCGATCTCTTTAGAAATCATATGCTGGGCTATTAACTTAAAAAAATGTCCTTTTCCAATTAGATTTCTCATAGAAATATAGAGAGGTGATGGTAAATCATAGTAATCAAACCATTTCCACTCTTCACATTTATGTGGCTCTAAGTTTTTAACTTCACCAGAAAATTGATTGACGATCATAGTCAATGTCACATAGTGTTGATCAGAGTGAATATCATTTGTCCAAGTTCCTTCGTGAATGGAGAGAGCCTCTAGATTGGTCTCTTCTTTGAGCTCTCTTTTTGCACATTCTTCTATAGATTCATTCATCTCGAGATGGCCACCGGGAGGGGCCCAATCACCCATGCCGTTTTCATTTAATCGTTTGCCAAGAAGAATTTTTCCTTCATGAATAACTAAGACAGAAATCCCTATTTTTGGGCGCTTTTTTTGAGTGTTCATATTCAATTCCAGTGGGTTTTGTTTTATCATTGTTACCATTTTGAAATAATATAGTGGTTTAAGTTTTAAATGATACGAGCAAATCGATTCTTTTTGGCGAAAACTTCCCATTCGATTTTGTTGACTTACAAAGTCAACGTCAATCTCCATGCATTGTTTTCATCAAAAATTGATCGCATGCTCAAATCATTTAAAACTTAAACCACTATAAAGTCACTTTTCATTTTAACCCAGGTTGGGTTTTAGGCACGATTTTTAGAGGAAGAATATTTAGATGTGGCTCTTTATTAATCTTTATACTATCTTTTTTTTCAAGCAAATGAACACAAAATTAACTAATTACAAATTGTGGTTATTTTCAAATAAACTGTAACACATTGAGGATATATATAATGAATTCAACTTTTTGTCTTATTGATGGAAAATTCGCAGCTGAACTTATTTCAACGGGTGTTTGTGTAGTGGTAGATCCTGCCTCTGCAACGTCAACTTTATCTGCGACGGGATACAAGTTAGTAGCTAATATTGCAATAGCTTCTGCATCCGTTGCTTTAGGTCAGATTGTTGAACTAGGCTGTATCATGGCTACCCATGATGATGCAGAAAAAAGGATAAGTTCAAAAAGTTTATCTGTAATACTAATACTACCACAGGCGGTTACTTATGCGACGGCTTCATGTTTAGGTTCAGGCATTCCTCTAGCTGCAATGTCAACCGTTACTAAATTGTGTGGGTGGCTTAAAGCGGATGAACAAGGTACTTCGATGTGGGCATTTTCTCAAAAACTTACTGTTGCTTCAGGGGTTCTATTTTCTGCTGTAAGCACTATTCTAGGCTGATTTATATTTTTTTTGTTGAAAAAAGAATTTGAATGTGAAATAAGAAGTAATTACTACTTAATTTTTTTTGGAGACAATTATGAAGAAATTTTTATTCGTTTTAGGGTTGTTATCAACTTCAGCGGTGGCAATGGCTATAGCGCCAACACCTGAAATAAGTGCTCAAAAAGACAAAGAGCAAAAAAGACTGGCTATGACTACTATTAAAGGAGAGTTTACTATTGTAGCGCCTCCTACAGCTGATTTAGTTAAAGTTTTAGAAGCGATTCAAGAAACTAATACTAATGACACAAACTCAATGGGTGAGTGGCAAGCTTCTTTTTTAAAGAACACAAGACGTTTACGTGATTTAGTTGAAACTGGAGCTATTGCAGAAGCTAGTTTTAAGATTGACAGTTCATCTGAATTAGTTGCAGTAAAATAATTAAAATATACATTTGTTTTATTTGAAAACCACAATTAATAGTTGTGGTTTTTTTTGATTTAATATAGGAGTTTGGTGTATAATGAGCTTGTTTAGAAAATAGGCTTTTTTAGATGAACATCGTCTTTCCGTGATCTTTCACGAAAAAAATAGCAACTTACTGTACCAAACGTACAAGTTTCGTTGCTATTTTTGAG
>JAUHQG010000005.1 GCA_030408475.1 Candidatus Amphrikana amoebophyrae | reverse complement strand
TTTTTTGCATTTTGCCCCCTTCTTTAGCTCGAGATTTGATCCGTAGGATCAAATAAGAGATTAAGCGCAAAACCGTCAGGTTTTGAACAACTCATTCTCTGAATTTTGCAAGTGGCTCTCGAGTACAGCGAGTTATGGTTTTAGTGAAAGATCACGAAAAGGGGATGTTCATCTAATAAGGCTTAATTTGTAAACACACTCTTAAAAGAGTATTGAAGCACAACGCGAGTTTATAATTTTGAGCGAAGCTTTCTAGCTATTGGATCTATCTTACCATCTAACATATATATTTCTATCGATTTTGCCCCTTCTTCGAAAAAATTCCCACATATTATCTCAAATATATCTAGATCATTCACTTGAATACACCCCAAATTAATATCAAAGAAAAAGACTTCAGCTTTTTGTGTAACCACCAAAGCAGTTGCATGTGAACTATTACAACAGTAATATTTACCAGGTTGTAAACATTTAAACTCATTTTCTGCTAAACTGATCCACTCTTTTTTTGAAGTTATTGTCATCATATTTTCATCATTAATTAAAGTGCCTTTCAGATGAGGCAGAAATAAATTATGCAGACTATATGCCTTTAATTCAAGAGATGGATCATAATAATTAATTCCTAACATGATCAATTTTTGCATAAAATCTACATTGTATACCCCATATATAATTGCATAGCATATTAAGGGAACTTCTACTATAGCAGCCGCACAATAACTTCTAATATATTTTGCAACACTTACAGCTCGCATAGAATCTAAGAGTATTACTTCAGGTGGTAAACCACTTGACATGCAAGAGGCAGAACTCATTGCTGATTCCTTAGTTAACTCCTTTATCTTGGCAAGAAAGATGTAAGTTGCAGCCATACATAGTCCTTCTGTGTACCACTTCAATCTGTAAGTGATTTTCCCTCTCAATGCCAAATCAACAGATTGAGCTGAATAAACATGGTGGGTGGTTAAAAAAGGATATCTCTTAGGGAAAATTCCTTCTTCAATAAGCATGTTATTTAGTCTTATTGCAACATCAATCATTGGCTTTGGAGCTGGACTATTTAGCGTTAATCGTGAAGCTTTTACTAACGAAGAAATATCATCACTACATATTTGAAGTTTCCCTAAGATATCATTTAATTTCTTAGAATGGTCACTATTAGCCGAACTAGATAACTCTTCATCGATAATAACGCGGCTTATAATTTGATTAATGACATATAGAAGACCCCTTGTAGAAATATGAGCATCTTTTCTCTCAAATGGGATAACTCTCTCACCCCCACCCATTATGGGCATTATTGTACCTGACATTTTTCCCCTACAAAAACTAATTTCAACTATTATACACCAAAAATCAATAAAAAGCCACAAAAAAAAACTAACACAATTTCCTTAAAATAAGGCAGTTAAGTAATTAATTGATAGAGCCATTTAGTAGCGGCTAAACTCAGTCACTTTTACCCTGCCTGCTAATTTAAAAATTTCACTATAGAGAGACTTTTTATCATAATGAACTGAATAAAAACCTTTTCTTCCCTGCTCCATAAAGCTCCCTCTTGTAGTCATACCAAAGGTAAAGATGTCTGCTTTATCTGCTGAGTGAATAGAGCTATGAATCAATCGAACCAATTTTTTTGAATCTTTTGGTAACTGAGACTTGATGTGCATTTTAAAAGCTACACATTGACCTTTACAATGATCAAAACTTGCAAAATGAGTTTTTGGATCAAATGTAATACCATAATTAGATGGCCTTACATCAACACAAAAAACGCCCTGCTTGTCCTCATAAATAGATACATTACTTGATGCTACATGCTCTATGCGCATATTCTCCTCCCCGTATTTTAACCCAAGCTGAGTGGAATCGCCAATTTCTGGAATCAGCATTTACTCAAAACTTCGATTTATAGTTAAATTTTGCATCTATAGTAACTCAGGCAGGAGTAAAACTCAAGATTAAACATCTTGAAATAGCAACCCTCATTTATAATATTTCATAGCTATTTTATTTCACTTTGGCTACACCATTTTTTTCCTTAGAGGAAATATCGCCACAAAACTATTAAGTTAGAATCAGCTTGTTACACACTACTTGGATTAAAATTTAAACGATTGGGTAAATAAAGACATTCATTCATATTTAAAAGCTTTGGCTGCATGGGTTAGGATATGGACGGGTTTTATCTGAATCGAAATCAAAAAATTCCATGAGCTCAGGTAGCTTAAAAAATGGGATGAAATCAGTTGCATCTTTTGCTAAAGTATCAAAATCAGCAAAATAAGTGTATTTGAACAACCACACTACTTCAAACCGTGCATTATCAATGAGAGATTTTATCTAATCCAATTGTAATGGAGAAACAATTCTTTCCGGGGACGAAGGGATGACATAATCGACTTACAATTAATAGGTTATGCGCTAAACTTTCCAAAACATAAATTGACAGTGTACGGTTTAACCAAATACTTCGCATTGATAGTGCAAAGTTTAGTTAAAAACCTCGTATTGACATTGCGAAGTCTATCTGATAAAATATAGGAAAAGGAGAGAAAATGAAATCCCAAATACTTAAGCAGATAATAGCAGACCAAAGGGAGTATACGCTCCCAAAGCATTTTTTTGAAAGGGAACTCAGCAAAACCATACTCGAGTTTGCAGAAGATCCGAGTATCATTATCACCAGTGGAATTCGAAGATCTGGGAAATCCACAATCCAAAGAGCTCTTCAAGAAACATTAAATGAAGAAAGCTATTTTTTCAATTTTGATGATGAGCGACTCATTCAGTTTCAAGTTGAAGACTTTCAACTTCTTTTAGAAGTTCTTATAGAAGTTGCCGGCAATCATTCTACCTTTTTCTTTGATGAAATACAAAATATCAAAGGTTGGGAGAGATTTGTAAGAAGGCTCTATGAGCAAGGAAAGAAAATATTCATCACTGGATCAAATGCAAATCTCTTGAGCAAAGAACTAGGAACACACCTAACAGGTAGATATATTCAACTTGAAGCCTATCCCCTTTCTTTTCGAGAAATTGTTAATCATGAATCTCCTGAAATACTAGCAAAAAATGCTTTATCTACTCAAAACAGAGGTCATCTAAAGGGACTCTTTTCGAATTATATCAAATATGGGGGAATTCCTGAGTATGTAAAATTCAAAAAGCCAGAGTACTTAAAAGATCTCCTAGACGGTATTTTATATCGAGATATCATCACCAAATACGGAATTAATGATGAAAAAGCACTCCGGGAAGTTGTCTTCTATTTAGCGAGTAATATCGGCAAGGAGTTCAGTTATACAAAGATTGCTCAGATGGTAGGAATTAAAAGCCCGAATACAATCTCAAAATACTGCGACCACTTTGAGCAATGCTACCTTTTCTTTTTCATAAATCGGTATAACCATTCTCTTAAAAAACAAATCCAATCAAATAAGAAAAGCTATATGATTGATCCAGCTCTAATCAGAATTGCTGGCTTCCGAGTAAGTGAAGATAGAGGCCGCCTACTTGAAAATATTGTTTTTTTACACCTTAAAAGAAAAACGAAAGAAATTTACTTCCACAAGGAGAAAAAAGAGTGCGATTTTATTCTAAGAGAAGGTAATCAAATCACTGAAGCTATACAGGTCACGACAAGCTTGTCTGATCCAAGCGTGAGAAAACGAGAATTTGCTGGACTTTTAGAAGCAATGGAGAGTTATAACTTAAAAAAAGGAATAATTCTCACCGAGGATGAAGAAGAAAACCTAAACGAAAAAGAATACTCAATTCGAATCATTCCTATTCACAAGTGGCTACTCTCGTTATAGTTTTATTACATTCTGAAAATCCATTAAGTTTTGAACAAGTCAAAAAGTTGATGAATCAAGCTGTTTGGGAACAGTTAGAACAAATGACGGTTCGTGATGCCTTGAATGCGGGGTTTCTGACTTTGGGAGAAAAGACAAGAATTAATTATAGAGATGCTCTAATAGCAAAGTTATACAATGAGAAATGGGATGGATCAGATTTTTTTCGACCTGTAAAGACATTCGATATATTTATAACGGAAAGAATGGCTAAAGTTTTAAAGAAACACAAAATTTCAAATCTCAAGGTTGAAAATTTAGATAAAATAAAGGTGAGTTTCTTAGCACTTGGGATTTTCTGAGTAATATTAAGGTCTGTCATCAATTAAGCCAAATCATAATAGCAGCCATAATCCCCTCTAGCTCCCTGCAAACAATTGATCGAAGTCAAATATGCCTGTTTTTTGAAGTATGATCATGATAATCAATAGTGGCACAATCCATCTGAGACATAGGTGCCATACTGCAAACCACTTACGCGATTTTGGTCCAAATTCCTCTTGAGCTATTCTCTTATCAAAGATCCAACCGGCAAATAGCGATGTGATCAAGCCACCAATAGGGATAAGCCAACTTGAAACAACGTAGTCCACATTATCTAAAAAGTTCATACCATAAATTTCTTTCCATTCTGCAAAGAGCAAGCCGGTATTCGCAAGGGCTGAAAAGATACCAAATAAAAAAGTTCCAGCGCTTACAATCAAAACCCCTTTTTTCCTTGTCACTCCAGTTAGCTCCATTAAGTTAGTTGCGCACACCTCAATAAAAGCGACAGCAGAGGTGATCGCTGTAAAGACAAAGAGAACAAAAAACAGAGTGGAAAGTAGAATTGATCCTGGCAGTTTCGCAAATAAGAATGGGACTGTTTGAAATATAAGGCCAGTTCCAGCTTTGGGAGTCATGCCATAAGTGAAAACGACTGGGAATACTACCATAGCGGCAAGTAAAGCAACAACGATTACAGATGAAGCCACAATCAAAGACATCGAAGGAAGATTATCATCTTTTTTCATGTAGCTACCGTAGCTAATCATAATTCCTTGGCCTAAGCTAAGAGTGAAAAAAGCGAGCCCTAAAGCTTCTAAAATAGAAGAAAACTTAAAATTTTCAGCATTGGGCGCAAAAATAAAGTTTGCCGCTTCACCAAACCCTTCCATAGTCATACTGTAAAAAAAGAGCAAAATCATGAATATAAAGAGCCCTTTAGTCATGATTTTAGCCCAATATTCAATCCCCTTTCTCACGCCAGAAAATACAATGGCCATGGTAACAGCAGTGAATATGAAGTGCCAAAGTAGTGATATATCAGCCGATTTAGTTAAATTGACATAGACATCTGAAACTTCTTGAGCGCTCAATCCTTTTGAAAAATTGGTGAGCGACATCAAAATATAGCTCATACCATATCCAGCAATCACAGAATAAAACGACATGATCAAAAATGAAGAGATAACTCCAAGCCAACCACCAAGCTTCCAAAAACGGTGTCCATTAGAAAGCTTATCAAACGACATCACAGCCGCTGATTGAGCTTTTCGGCCGAGCATTAATTCGGCGATAAAAACGGGAATACCGATAATTAAAATACATAAAATGAAAGCGAGTAAAAAGTATCCGCCGCCATTTTGACCAACGGTGTATGGAAATTTCCATAAAACACCAAGCCCTATGGCAGAACCAATCGCTGCAAAAATAAAGCCTAGTTTTGATCCCCAATGTTCACGTGGTGCTGACATTACATTTTCCCTGTAAATAATTGATCAAAATCTACTAAACCAGATGAGTGGGCAATAATACATAAGATTAAAATGGGGACGATATAGCGCAATCCAAAGCGCCATATTAAGAAATAAGTTTTCATCCCTTTAGCAGAATTAAACTCTTCAAATAAAACTTCGCGTTTGATTTTCCATCCTACAAACAGAGCGGTGACAAGACCTGCTAGAGGAATGAGCCAAACAGAGACTAACCCATCCATAGTGAGTAAAAAGTCTTCACTGAAAATCGCAGGCCATTGCTCAAATAACCCCCCTGAAACAGAGTAAGCGCTAGGCAAGCCAAACAAAAAAGTGAGGCATCCAACTAAAATAACCGATTTTTTTTTAGATAAACTAGTCAATTCAGCCATGTTACCTGCCACCACTTCAATTAAGGGGACAGCAGAAGTGAGCCCAGTAAAAACAAACAAGACAAAAAAGAGGGTTGATAAAACCATTGAGCCTGGAAGTTGAGCAAATAGGTAAGGCAATGTTTTAAATATGAGGCCTGGTCCTGAATTCGCTTTTAGGCCAAAAGAAAATACAATCGGAAAAATAGTAAGAGCAGCTAAAGCGGCGACAATGATGATGGAAATGGCAACAATAGAAGCAACTTGAGCTACATTATCGCTTTTTTTCATATAGCTACCGTAACTAATCATAACTCCTTGACCAAGGCTCATGGTGAAAAAAGCCAAGCCTAAAGCTTGCAGAGCGCTTGATGCCTTAAATGAGGCGACATTGGGATAGATTATGAAGTGGAAAGCTTCTTTAAATCCTGACAACGTGGTGCTATATAAAAATAAAGCAAAGAGTAAAAGTAAAAAGATTTTCACCATTATCTTAGACCAAAATTCAATCCCTTTTCGCACGCCGCTATAGACAATTCCAGCGGTTATGGCTGTAAAAATGAAGTGCCAAAAAGTAGAGATGGGGCCAGATCCTGATAATTTATCATAAACAGCAACTACTTCAGAAGAAGAGAGTCCGTTATAAAAGCCATTAATTGACATCAAAATATAGCTTAAGCCGTATCCACCGATAACGCTATAGTACGACATGATTAAAAAAGAAGAGGCGACGCCAAGCCAAGCGCCAATTTGCCAGCCGGTCTGTTTAGGTTCATGATAGGCAAAAGCTGAAACGGCAGCTTTTTGAGCGCTACGCCCTAAAATGAGTTCGGCTATAAATATGGGTATAGCGATAAGGATAAGACAGACGAGATAACATAAAAGAAATAGGCCGCCGCCGTTTTCGCCAACGACGTAAGGGAATTTCCAAAGTATTCCGAGTCCGATGGCAGAGCCTATGGCAGCCATCATAAATCCGAGTTTCGATCCCCAGTGTTCGCGTACTTGAGTCATAACAATGTTCAATCTATATAGGATGGGTCATCATCTCACAAAAACATTTTCAAGGCAATCTAAATCTGACCGGTAATAATTTTTAACATTTGCTCAATTTCTCTCTCGGATAACATATCAAAATAAGCCTCTTTTTTTCGCTCTGAAAGCTGTCCGCCATTTTGCTGGCAAATGATGACAAAATAGCAATGCTCAACAATAACTTGGGTCTTAAGATCGAGGCCTTTTGAACAGTGATTGATTCCGGTGATACGCCCCTTTCACCTTCTTCGCTTGCATCTCACGAGCCTTGAGCAAAACTTTCTTTCCTTTCTCAATGTGCTCTGACATATAGCTCTCAAATACAAATTTTGAAGACTCTTTAGTCTTACGCCCCGTATGCTCAAGAGGTAAATCAGAAATCAATAGTAATGCTCCAAGAGTAAACTTACGCTTATAACTCGCTGTAAAAAGCGTAGCGCATTCCATCTCAATTGCTTGAGCCTTAGTCGCTTTCAACTCTTCAATAAAGTCTTTATTGAACTCCCAAAAGCGCATATTTGTCGTATAACAAATACCAACATGATAGGTATCTCCCTCACTTTCTAACACTTCTGATACAGCTTTTTGCATAAGAAAGTTGGCCAATGATGGCAATTTTGGAGGGAAATAAAAGTCAGATGTCCCTTCTCCTCGAATAGCTGCAACAGGCATTAAGTATTCACCCACCTTATATCGACGGCGAAGCCCTCCACACATACCCAAAAAAATAGCGGCACGAATAGGAAGAAATGAACATAAATCGACCACTAAAGCTGCGGCTGGAGAACCAATCCTAAAGTCTAAAATACTAATATCCAGTTCTTTAGAGTGAGCCACTGTAAACATAGAGCCCCTTTTAACTTCAACATCGTACTCTTTGGCAAAGAATTCGACATAAGCAGGAAAGTTAGTGAGCATCAAGTTAGAACCGAAGTCAGAAACAGAACAACCTGTATATCTCTCTAAAGTCTCTTTAGCGAACTGATCTTCTTGGAGTTCAGAAGCGATGGAATCTTGATCTGGCATATAAAACTGCTTACCCGACTCGCTACTTTTCCCATCTTTGTCGTTAGTGTGGCGTGTGAAATATTCGTTATCTTTACCTGAAGTCATACAAAAACTCTCTATTATAAATTAAAACTTAAACCACCTAATTACATTGTTTAATTATTAATAAACATAATTTTATTTCACTATTTACTTGAATTACAAGATGTTTTCTGTTATTGTAGTACAGATTTTAAAAAAAACCGTGTCCAAAAGGGTATAGGAGCTTAAAAATGTTTATCAGTCCAAAGAGCGTCACAAAAGCCGCCTTAACAGCCTCTACTAAGTTGTATGCAGTCTGGAATGATCCTAAAACTCAAGCTACTTGTTACGTAGCTTTAGCCATAATAAGCAGTATGGCAGGGGCATATGCATTAGCTATAGGTGGTCTTATACACACAATAACAGGACTAGGCCTTCTTGGTAACGCTACTGTTGTTTTTAATAGCCGCCACTTGGCCACACTAACCAAGTTAATTTCAGAAGTAAGGGAAGAAAACCTCGCCTTAAATAAAGAAAATGCGACACTGAAAGAGTCGGTTAAAGAGCTTTCAGCTACTGAGAAAAGACTAAATACAGCTCTTACTACTTTGCAAGCACTTAAAGCTGAACTAGAGCACCAAGTCTCTACTTTTGAAGATGAAAATACTCGACTAACTGAGACTGTTTCAAGACTAGAAAAGTTAATGCCAGTTTTATCTCAAATTAAAGAGTCAATTCACGAATGGTTGCCACGCATAAAACAAGCTATCGCTGACAACTTAGAAGCAGCTCAACGTAATGCCACAAACGCTAAAGATGCAAGATTAGCAGCAACAGAACATCTAAAGGCCGCTAATACTCACGAACTATCTGCCGAAAAGGCTCAAAATGCAACTAGGCTATTAGGGCAAAAAGTGGCCCAATTATGCTTACTTTTAAAAATTGCACAAATTGGAGTTAAAGCGAGAATCCCTAGGCCAAATACAATTGGGGCAGCTAAATTTGTTAGATAGAGGACGAAAGATTATAACTATTTTATTTCAAATCAGTTATAAAGTAGTTTGTTATTGATTATAAAGAAAGATTTAGTTATAATGTAGCTGAATTTACATACAAGAAGGTTTATAATGGCAGGCATAGCTAGTTTAGTTGATAATGAAAGAGTTCACAGCTTTATAAATGTAGCCCTTACTGCTGGAAGTGGTTATCTAACCTATCGAGAGTTTAAAAAAGGTAATCGACTACCAGGCGCTTTACTAACTTGTATCAGCTTAAAATTGCTATCAAACATCAATCTAAAAGCTTTATCAGGACAAGTCACTGAATATAAAAAAAGCACCGATGAGCTTAAAAAATGTGTAGAAGACCTAACTTGTCAAGTAGCTGCTTTAGCCAAAACATGCGAGCAATACAAGTTAGTTGCAGCCCATTATATGGCCATTGCTAAAGATCTAGAACCAAAATTAGAACATCTAACTGAAGAAGTAGGAAGATTAGAAAAAATCAACTTAAATTTAATTGGCCAAATAAGCACCCTAGAAGGCTCAGCATCAGCCCTCTCAGATTTAGATGGAGCAACTTTATTGGCTCAGAAAGCAGCGGCTGATGGCTTAGCTGCTGCACGTACCAATAGGGATGCCGTCCAAAGTGGTTTAAGAGCTGCTACAATGGGCGCTAACATAGCTCAAAAAGCCCAGATGATGATGGCTCTAATTGAAGGGCCAAGTCTCGCAGCAAAAGTGGCCAAAATTAAAGCTTTACATGCAGCAAGTTCTGCTTAGGGCGAATTTAATTGAATTATTCAGCTACTTCTTGCAAAATGACAACCTATATAGAATCTAAATAGGAATTATTATGGGTAAAGTGAATTGCAACGACCTTCGCGGTGGCATGAAAGTAGAAGTAGACGGCGAACCCTACACCATTATTAGCCTCGACTTTGTTAAACCAGGTAAAGGGCAAGCTTTCACTAGAAGCAAACTTAAGCACCTCACCTCAAATCGTACTCTTGAAAAAACATTCAAATCTACCGACAAACTAGACACAGCCGATGTCGAAGAGCGCACCATGCGTCTTCTTTACGCAGAGCAAAATGAAGCTACCTTCATGGATGATAACACTTTTGATCAAATTGCAGTTCCCATGACAGCCATTGGCGAAAATAGAGTTTGGCTCCTCGAAGAAACACTTTACGATATCGTTTTATATAAAGGCGAAGTAGCTACTATCACCCCTCCCAACTTCCTCAATCTTGTCATTACTGAAACAGCGCCAGGTGTGCGCGGCGACACCGCTTCAGGAAGAGTGATGAAGCCGGCTACTTTAGAAACGGGTGCTACAGTTCAAGTCCCTATCTTTATCGAAGAGGGCGAGAAAATCAAAGTCGATACTCGTAATTGTGAATATGTCTCGCGTAGCTAAATTAATTCAAGAGCGTGCAAAATGGTTAGCTAATGTTCGCTCTTTTTTCGCCTCTCGCAACATACTTGAAGTAGACACACCCTCTTTAAGCTCCTACGCTGCTTTAGACCCCTTTATTGATCCCATTCAAGCTGAGAACAACTTTCTTCACACATCACCTGAATATCGAATGAAAGAGCTCTTAGCCCAAGGATGCGGCGATATCTATTACTTAGGCCATGTTTTTCGTAAAGAGGAAGAGGGGCGCCTTCATAGTAGCGAATTCACCATGATTGAGTACTATCGCATTGGTAAAAGCTTAAACTTTCTCATCGAAGAAACGCTTCAACTAATTCAACTATTTGTTCCAAAGAGCGAAGTGACTAAAATGAGCTATGATGAAGCAATGGCTAAATATGGCCAAAAATGCCCCGAAGAAGGGCTAACAGAGCAAGAGCAAAGGCATCTTATTTGGGCAACACAAGTAGAACCCCAATTTAAAGGGATCACCATCATTGACCAATTTCCAAAAGATGAAGCAGCACTAGCTAAAATTCAAGATGGCAAAGCGATGCGCTTTGAAATCTACTATAATGGAGTAGAGCTAGCTAATGGCTATGATGAACTCACCAGTTCTAAAGAGCAGCGCTACAGGTTTCAAACAGCTAACACTAAGCGACTTACGCAAAATAAAGGTGCATTTGCAATAGATGAGAGCTTTTTAAAAGCGTTAGATTTGATGCCAGAGTGCGTTGGAGTTGCTATTGGATTTGACAGGCTACTTCAAATTAAAATGGGTTTTACAACTCTTCAAGAAGTGCTTTACTAAAACGTATTTTTAGGCTATAATCTACCCTTTTTATTATCAGGAGATAAAAATGCCATCAATAAATCTAACAGATTATGTTGAATTTAAAGACCCAGTAAAGCAATTATTTGAAAAAGCTCTTCATTTTTCGGTGGGCGTGCCTATTCATTTATGCCTGGCTTTAGAACCCAACTGATTGAAGCAGCAGCCTTACAAAATGAACGAAGATCACCATTATTTGATTTTGCCAAATTAACTGTGGTAGCTCTTTTAATTAAGAAAGTAAAATTGGTAATTATCGCACCTATTATGTTAGTAGCTTTTGCCATTCGTCAATATAATCGATCAGGATTAATTGCCCCACGCGATACTAGACCACTTGCTTCTGCTGGTGCTGCTGCTGCTGCTTCTACTATTTTCAAAGTTGAAGGGAATACAAGATCATATAGCGATGTAAAAACAGCTATTGAGGATTGCCCTTTTGCAGACTCTACAGATTCAAAATTACAAAATCATTTTTTAACCTACATAGAGGTCAAGATCAAGCAGAGGCACTTGCAGGTCAAGACTGGCAAGCGTGCATGGGAAGAATACATGAAATTATTCCTAACCTCTATTTGTCTGGAACAACCAGTGGCCGCCCACGCCAAACAATTGTTCATTATGATACAGATGATCTCACAACCAGAGGCCCCACTTTACAATTTGATACTATAATCAGAGCATGTGCGAATAATGCTGATTATACAGGAGTTTCTCCATATAGTTTTGCCGTAACTTCTAAACCAGAAGAGGATGAAATTTGTGTAGCGGGAAACCCAGATGAAAGATGTACAGCAGACCATTTCACGTTTGAGACACTCAAAAAAAATTTTGAAAAAAGTATTAATTGACCTGAAAGCTCAAAAAACAGTCTTAATTCACTGTAAGCAGGGCAAAGACAGGAGTGCCGCCTTATCTGCTGTAGTCATAGCTCTTATCTTCAATACTAATTTTGAAAAAGCTGCTGCCTTTTTACGCTCTAAAAGATATGGCGCTGAACCTGAAGAACCAGTAACTAGACTTGCTGCGACATGTAAACCTGTATTAGAACGTTTAAAAGTAGATGCTGAAATAGTCAAGTTAGTAGCAAGTTTCAACTTATCTTGAATTTCAAGCTAATAAAGGATAATGCCAATACGTGCGCAGACAACTGTTCACTTAAATCAGCTGTTCACTTTTTAGTGAACAGCCCTAAATAGTGAACAGTGCGCTTAATCTCTTATTTGATCCGAAGGATCAAATTTCAAGCTAAAGAAGGGGGAGGGTGCAAAATGCCATTGGCATTTTGCCCCATCCCCTTGGCGTAAGTTGAAGAGATTTTTCCATAGGAAAAATGGCAATACTTGCGCAACCAACTGTTCACTTAAAGCAGCTGTTCGTTTTTTAGTGAACAGTCCCAAGTAGTGAACAGTTAGAAAGAAATTAACAAATTTATATTCTGCTCAAAATTTGACTTAATCAAACTTCCAGATGGATCTTGAGCTTCTAATTGACTCCAAATTTACGGAGAAGTTGAATCAATCCATAACCGGCAGTTTTTTATAAAAGTTTGATACCACTTAGAGTGCTTTTTAATAAGGGACTGAAATTCTAAAATAGCATCTTCTGAAAAGCCGCCCAATTGGGTAGTCACAAACCAAATTCCATATAGATCTTTTAGTTGCTTAAGAGTTGACTTTCTTTTCACAAAAGTAAGTCCTTTATGAAACATCCAAGCTCCAGGAGAAACCACAACCCCCCCTTAATCCTAGACGGGTATGAAATTCCATGGTCATTTCTAAACTCATAGTTAAATAACTTAAAGGTTGAGCAACGACTCCAGAAATCTGAACATTCTTATCTTTATCTTTTCGCACAGCAGAATCTGTTAAAAATTCCACCTCAACTTCAACACCATTAATTTCTCTAATATAAGCTTCAGTAGCAGGCAAATCATAATCTTTAAAAACAGGCTTAAAGTTTGAATCCAAAAGGTGATGCGCAATATTCTTCTCTGAAACTGGAGGTACAGATCTTGGCAATAATGAATCGATATCCCTAGTTCCAACAGGAGAATTATCCAGATTTGGATCAGCTAAATAGAGTTTATAAATAATGAGTGCATAACCTCCACCAATTATAACATAGTTACTCCAATCACCAAGTGACTTTAAAAACTCTGAAACTATCTTATCTTCGTTTTCCATTTCACACCTGTTTTTGGTAACTCTTCAATTCTGAAAATTTAGTCGCCATATATTCAGACTGCTCTAATCCTCTTAAAGGAAAGTGATATAGATCCAAAAAGGTTAACAATGGCGAAGAAATAGTTACCCCCCCTTCTTTTTGACTAGATTGATTCAATATATGCTCGTAATAAGGTTCAATCAATAGCACTCCGTAACCTCTTTCTTGTGGCTCAAGTTGTAAAAGCGCCTCAATATCTCCTTTAATTTTATTGTCTAACATATATAACTCAAGTGTCTGTAAATTAGTATTTTTTACACCAAGACCTTCAGCAGCGGAATGGAGAGCTAGAGCTACTTTTG
Organism: Candidatus Amphrikana amoebophyrae; assembly: GCA_030408475.1. Taxonomy (GTDB): domain Bacteria; phylum Chlamydiota; class Chlamydiia; order Chlamydiales; family JACRBE01; genus Amphritriteisimkania; species Amphritriteisimkania amoebophyrae. Next base: position 28,302 of record JAUHQG010000005.1, on the reverse strand, counting down.
ACCCCAATGGAGACTTCTGAAGCGCCTTTATCCTATCTTCTCTTCTTGCTATGCCACAGCTATAGGTCCACAGCTTACATTTTTTTACTATACTATAGTGCATTAACCAATATTCAATTAGCATACTCGAGTCGTAAAGCATGAACTTCTTTGCAGTACGAACTCCGACTACTTGCAAAACACCAATATATACCAAATTGGCAAAAACTTTTTGTATAAGACCAATACTTACATCAATAACTGCCTCTACTTCCCGTATCGAAAATGTCGCCTTTGTAACTCCATGACAAAGTAGCCATTCCAATACTACAGCCGATTTATTAGAATATATATTACTCTGAATAAAGGGTTTATTCATCTTTTTTAAATAGTCCCCTGTCATAAATCTTTACTCCTATCTTCTGTTCACTAATTTACACTGTTCACTTTTTAGTGAACAGCTTTAAATAGTGAACAGTGCTCTTAATCTCTTATGTGATCCTTTAGATCACATTTCAAGCTAAAGAAGGGGGAGGGTGCAAAATGCCATTGGCATTTTGCACCCTCCCCCTTAGCGTAAGTTGAAGAGATTTTTCCATAGGAAAAATGTCCATACTTGCGATCTAAAAAGTTTTAAAGGCTGAGTCTTTCAAATGGGCTGGCCAATTGTTTACAATAGGATATTTGCGACCTGCTCCAAATGACTTTTTCGACACTCGCAAAATAGGGGCACTTTGTTGCCGCTTATATTCCGATCCATGAATTTTAGTGACGATCGAAATCACAATATCAATTGGTATACCATAGCGCGCTGCCACTTGCTCAACAGGTAAATAGTCTTCTACATACCCCTCTAAAATAACGTCAATAATGCCATAATCAGGCAAAGTATCTAAATCAATTTGATTGGGCCGAAGTTCAGCAGATGGCGGCTTATCAATGGTAGCTTGAGGAATAATCTCTTTTTCTCGATTCATCCACCTTGCTAAATTATACACCTGCGTTTTTGCCACATCGGCAATTACCCCCAAACCGCCGCACATGTCTCCATACAGCGTACAATATCCAAGAGCAATTTCAGACTTATTACCAGTAGAGAGAACTATGTGGCCAAATTTATTAGAAATCGCCATCAAAATGGTTCCTCTAATTCTAGCTTGTAAGTTTTCCTCTGTGACATTTTCTTTCTCACCCTTAAAGGTTTCTTCCAATGTCTCTAAAAAGGCTTTAAAAGGCTTTTCTATTCCAATTTCTAACGTTTTTATCCCCAAATTTTTAGCCAACTCTTTTGCATCAGAAACGCTCCCCTCGCTACTATATCTCGAAGGCATCATGATTCCTAAAACATTTTCAGCCCCCAAGGCACCAGCCGCTAAAGTGGCCACAACAGCGCAATCTATTCCACCAGAAAGTCCTATACAAGCCTTTTGAAAACCCGATTTATAAAAATAGTCTTTGATCCCAAGCTGCAAAGCGTATCTTAAATTATCAAATGATTGATAACTCAAATACTGAGCATGGTAATCTTCTTTTTTCATATCAAATATAAAGCTATCTTCTTCAAAACCTTTACATTGATGAATCAAATGACCATCACGACCCACAACTAAACTCATACCATCAAAAATGAGCTGATCATTAGCCCCTACTTGGCAGCAATATATGACAGGACACTCCAATGTCTTAGCCGATCTAGCGCACACCTTAATTCGAATATGAGGTTTTTGATATTGATAAGGCGAAGCAGTCAAATTTAATAAAATATCGGGGTTATTTTTCTTAAGCGCTTCCACAGGGTCACGAGAGTAGGCAGTTTCAGTGACATAACCAGCATGCTTCCAAATATCTTCACAAATTAAAATGCCAATCCTAACTCCTTTTATCTCAAAAATTTGAGTGTGACGACCGGGTTCAAAATAGCGAGCTTCAGTAAAAACATCATATGTAGGCAGCAACCACTTATCTTGATAGCCCAATATCTTTCCGTCATCAATAACAGCTGCGCTGTTATAAAACGGTTTTTCCCCGCCACCGAGATTACGCCTTACGGTACCAACCACAATGGTAATACCTTTAGAAAGGGAGACTAATTTTTGTAGATAAAACTCCATTCGATCGATGAAATGTCGATGTAAAACAAGATCTTGAGGAGGGTAACCACATAAAGAGAGCTCAGGAAAGAGACATAAGTCAGCGCCATCAGCTCTTCCTTTTTCAACGCAATTTGCAATTTTTTCGAAATTCCCCTTAAGATCACCAATAATGGGGTTAATTTGGTAGAGAGCAATTTTCATTCTGAATCCAAGTTGAGAGGTTTCTACCCCTAGTTATACACATATTCTCTATAGATAGCAAACTCACCCCTTTCAAGCATCCATAACCACTTGAAATTGAACTAGTTATAAACCTTGTAAAATAATTGCTAATATGTTATAATGATAATATCATTAAATTCTGAGGGGGAATAATGGCTATTCATGCTCAACCTTTTCTACAGGCGCAAAATAGAAATCCTGTAGAGGCTTTTCGAGATAATGTAAAAAGTTACTATGAAAATAAAATTAAAAATATTGTTTGGAAAGGGCTTAAATACATAGCGTTAACTTTCGCCTTAATAGGTCTTGCTGCAATTTCAGCACACTTCATTATCCCTTTAGGAGGGATTGCTACTATTATAGGACTTCCGATTACAGTAATATCGACTCTAGCAATAATACCTACCACAACAATTGGAGGGCACATCCTTATCTATCGTGAAAGGACAACACAATATTTGAAGGATGATCGAAAAACTGTATTAAAGCTCCTAGAATCGAACAATTCCTCTTTAAAGACGTATGAAAAACAATTGATTATATTCGAATTAAAAAACAATCCCAATATAAAATGGGAGGATATCCCAGAAGCGAGTCAAAATAAAATTCTTTATTGGATTTCTAATCGAAGTAATAATATTACATTAGATAAAGCTTGTAATGATGAATTGCAACAAATAGATAAAAATTCAGAATGTACTTCTTATGGATATCGGAACTTAACTAAAGATTTTAAAGAGGCATTCGAACAATACATTGATAGTCCCTAATGTTATTGAGTAACGAAGAGTAGAACCACGGAATAACGATGACCTTTGTTCTCTGCGGTGTCTTCTACTTAGAGGTTTTCTGAGCTTTTATTTTAGATGAGGTTTCACTGAAGTTTCGCTCACAAATAAACTCTTGAAAGTGCTCTATTTTTGATGAGATTTTTCATAACTCGCAAAATCGGTAGTACGTTTGGGTACACCGTTTTGCGAGTTATGGAAAAGATCGCAAAAAGAGAGTGCTTTCAACCGTTTAAGAGCCGAAGTCGTCTAAGATTATCGATTCCCGCTCGACTCCATAATCATCAAGTAACTTCATCACGCTCGAATTGTGAAGCGGTGGTCCACAAACATAGTAAAGGCAATTTTCCGGCTCTTCCATCTTCTCTAATGCTCCCTTTTCAAAAGCTTTAAATAAGTAATTCGTCTTTATCGGATCATCTTTGGGCCACCCACTTTCTAAATCTTCATCCGATGGCTCCGATAATACTAAATGATAAGAAAAATTATCATGCTCTTTATCTAATTTCTCAAAGTCTTCTTGATATATGTTTTCCTTCAAAGCTCTCGCTCCATACCAAAGTGACACATTTCTACTCGTCTTTTTATCCATAAACAGATCTAAAATATGACTTCTTCCAAATGAAGAACCAGCCCCACCAATCAAAAAGACTAAATTACGCTCATCTTCAATCATGTGAGATTCACCAAAAGGACCTGATAATTTCATCGTATCGCCTGGTTTAAGAGAAAACGTATAGGAGGAACATATTCCCCAAGGAACACTCATAATTTCACCCTTTTCAAAAGGTGGTGAAGCAATTCTAATATTGAACTTAAATTTGTTCCCTTCAAGTGGATATGAGGCCATTGAATAGGCGCGTATCACCTCTTCTCCCATCATTGAAAAATCAATCGTTTGATCGAACAAGTGAAACCTCTCCCAATCATGCGTATAATGCTCTTCCATAGTTGACTTCCAATCACTCGTATTAGTCTTAAATGGAGGTACATGCACCTGTAAATAGTCTCCAGGTCTATACGCTGGAACTTCTGATGGGTCAATTTCAACAACTAATTCTTTTATAAAAGTGGCTACATTTTCATTGCTTATGACTTTAGCATTAAATTCACGCAAAGTTAAATAGGCATCGGGAAGTTTTAACTTCAAATCGTGTTTCACTTTACTTTGACAAGATAATCGCCACCCTTGATCTAATTCTTTAGGAGAAAAAGTAGCTTTATCCGTCTCTAAAATGTCGCCACCCCCTTCTACAACTTGCACTTTACACTGCTTACATGTTGCTTTTCCTCCGCATGGAGATGGTATCGCAATCCCCTCATTAGCTAAAGTAGATAAAAGCGTAGAGCCAGCCGATACTTTTTTAGTTAATTCAGGATCATTATTGATGAATAATTGGCATGGGGCTGTAGAAATCAGCTTGGCTCGCGCTAATAAAATCATAAGGCAAAGGGCTAATCCTATCACAATAAATGCGATAATTGCTGCAAATGTTAGACTCCAATCAAATCCGATAACTCCTCCAATTTAGCTCCGTTGACAAACTCATAACCTGGGTTCATACTTTAGTTTACAAAAGCCTAAAGGTCTACATAATTTTGATAGTAGTAAATAAATCTGCAAAAGTTTATGATCGGAACTTTTCCAACAGGAGTAGTAAAAAATGAGTCAAAGGGAACATTGGGGTTCCAGATTAGGTTTTGTTATGGCTGCAGCAGGTTCTGCTATTGGTCTTGGAAGTTTATGGAGATTCCCCTATATCGTAGGTGAAAATGGTGGCGGGGCATTTGTTTTATGCTACATCGCTTTTACACTTTTAATTGCTACGCCTTTATTCATTGCCGAGCTACTCATTGGTCGCAAGACTCAAAAAGGGGCTGTTTTTGCCTACCAATCTCTCACTAAAGTGACCTCCAATTGGAAGATGGTTGGGTGGCTTAACACTATCGCTTGTTTTATTATTTTAGGTTTTTATAGCGTTGTTTCAGGTTGGTGTTTAAGTTATATTTTAATGTCACTTACTCAGTTTACTCAAGGGAAAAATCCTGAAGAGATCCGCTCTGTTTTTACCACTTTAGCCTCTTCTTCTGGAATTAACATCTTTTGGCTCTTTTTATTTATAGCTCTTAATGTTGCTATCGTATTCTCTGGTATCAGAAAGGGAATTGAAAAATGGTCCCGCATATTAATGCCCGTTTTACTCATAATTTTATTCGCTCTGTTTATCTACTCTTGTACATTACCAGGCTTTTCAAAAGCGGCTAAATTCTTGTTTTACCCAGACTTTGCAAATTTAAGCCCAAGTGGTATTCTCAATGCTTTAGGTATGTCATTTTTCACCGCTAGCGTTGGTCTTGGCATTATTTTGACTTATGGTAGCTACATGAAAAAAAATGAGGATATCCCTAAAACCTCTTTAATGGTTTCTGGAATGACCCTACTTGTCTCCATTTTTGGCGCTTTAATGATCTTTCCTATCGTCTTTACCTTTGGTTTCTCTCCTGAAGAAGGTCCAGGGCTTGTTTTCCAAACATTGCCCATTTTATTTGCAAAAATGCCTGGCCAAGTGATCATCTCTACTGTCTTTTTTGCGCTGCTCTTATTTACTGCAATCACCTCTTCAATCTCCATTTTAGAGATGCTTGTAGCCAACTTTATGGAGCTTTACAACCTTTCAAGAGAAAAAGCGACCATACTTTGCGCCTCAATTTCATTTTTAATTGGCATACCATGCGCCCTCTCATTTTCTGACTCACTGTTTGCTTCATGGAAATCTATTTATGGAATGAATTTCTTTGATACAATGAACTACATCACAGCTTCATGGTTTATGCCTATTTCTGGTCTATTAACTGTGATATTTGTGGGGTGGATCCTTAAAAAAGAACTTATTCAAAGTGAATTTACTAGTGGAACAAGTTGGAGCAAGCTATTTAACCCATGGTTTTTCTTCGTCAAGTTTATCGCCCCTATTGGGATTATCTTAATCATACTCGATCAAACTGGAATTATTAATTTTAACGCCATCTTTGGCAAATAAGGAGTATTACTTTTATGGCAAAAGGCAAGCTAAAAATTCATAGCGAAAATATTTTACCCATCCTAAAAAAATCACTCTACTCTGATAAAGATATCTATTTACGCGAATTAGTTTCAAATTCTTGCGATGCGATGAGCAAACTTAAAACTTTGCGCGATCAAAATGAGTACAGTTTCAAAGATGAAGAACTTCGAATCGACATCACCTTAGATGTTGAAAAAAAGACCATTACCATTGCTGATACTGGCCTTGGAATGACTCAAGATGAAGTTAAAAATTACATTGCGCAACTCGCTTTTTCAGGCGCTGAAGAATTTTTACAAAAATATGAACAAGGAAAAGAAGAAGATCAAATTATTGGCCATTTTGGCTTAGGATTTTACTCTTCATTCATGGTTTCAAAACATGTTGATCTAGAAACCCTCTCTTACCAAGATAAAGCTGAATCTGTTTTTTGGTCATCTGATGGATCATACGATTATACTATTAAAAAAGGTAAGCGCACTGAGCGTGGAACGACCATCACTCTTTATATTGATGACGATTCTAGTGAGTTTTTAGAAGAGGCCAAATTACGCGAGATTTTAACTAAATATTGCGCATTTTTACCTTATCCTATCTATCTTGGCGAAGACCACATCAACAAAAAAGAGCCACTTTGGATGAAGCCGGCTAATCAGTGTACTGATGAAGAATACTTAGATTTTTACAAAGCTTTATACCCAATGGATCCAGATCCGATTTTTTGGGTTCATCTCAATGTTGATTACCCATTTAACTTAAAAGGGATATTGTACTTCCCCAAAATCACCAAACATTTTGATTTTTCTCAGTCGCATATCAAGTTATTTTGCAATCGAGTTTTTGTTTCTGAAAACTGCAAAGATCTCATACCAGAACATATGATGGTCCTTCGTGGAGCTATTGACAGTCCTGATATCCCATTAAATGTTTCTAGAAGTTACTTACAAATGGACAAAACGGTGCGTCAACTAGGTGCCCATATTTCTAAGAAAGTAGCAGACAGACTAGCTGGATGGTATAGCTCAGAGAAAGAGAAGTTTTGTGCCGCTTGGCAAGATATGCAGCTCATTATAAAACTAGGCGTTTTACATGACGAAAAATTTTATGAAAGAGTAAAAGAATTCCTCATTTGGCAAACGACTGAAGGCGAGTGGATGACAACTGAAGAGTACTTGGAGAAAAACAAGGAAAAAACAGATGGCAAAGTGATTTATGTTACTGACAAAGACCACGCTTCACACTTCATTAACATGTACAAAGACAAGGGCGTTGATGTTATTGTGGCTAATGCTACATTAGACTCACACTTGATCAATCAACTTGAAACAAAAGTTGAAGGGGCAAAGTTTCAACGAGTTGACGGAGCAGTTGATGACATGATGCTCGACAAAAAGCGTGAAAAATCGGTTGTAGACGCAGATGGCAAAGCAGAATCTGATAAAATCGGCGAAACGATTAAGAAGCTATTAGACATTGAAAACATTGATGTGGAAGCGAAGAGTTTAGATTCAGACTCAGTTCCTGGATTTGTGATGATGGATGAACATGCAAGACGTATGCGTGATTACATGAGATTATCGCAAGGAGAAGGGGCCGCTCCTATGATGGGCAATTTTGAAAAGCACACCTATGTAGTGAATACAAATAGTAAGCTGATCCAATCAATCATTGAGTTAGAAGTGGATAATCCTGATTTAGCAAAAGCGATGACCAAACAAGTGTATGAGTTATCATTGCTATCGCAAAGAGAATTGAAGCCAGAAGCATTAACAACATTTATCAATCGATCAAATGATGTTTTAGAAAAGCTGGCACTTTTTCAAAAAGTGAAAGGCAAAACGCCAACTAGCGCATAGTACATCTATCTACCAAAGGGGTGCGCCCCTTTGGTTTAATTAAATAGCTCTGAAAAATCTACAATTGTACTAAAAAAACCTTCCTCTATAACTGAAGGCATCACTCCATTGACATGTATAAGAACAGGTCTAATCGAAAAACCTCGAGGAATTGAAAGACGATCAATTTTTTGCTCTACCTCTTGAATGATCTCTTTATTAACTCGATTCTTTAAAAATTTAATCTCACATAAATAAAGAGTTGAAAACCGTGTTTGAATTAAACAATCTATCTGACAACCTCTAAATCTTTTTGTTGCTCTTTGAAAAAATGGACCTGCCATTATTATGTCTTCTTTTTCAATCCCTAAATAAGGGCACAAAACACTTAAATTATTTAAGACTAAATTTTCAAATTGCAGGCCCATTATCGCTTCCCAACCAGGTAAATTGGCTAAAGACTTTGAAGAAAATAACCCTTTTTCAATTTTAGCTCTATTAGGTTCAATATACTTCACATAGAATCTTAAATAATTATCACAAAGTCTAAAATTTTTAAGCTTAGAAACAACCCCTGTTTTTATACTCCATGTAGCATCTTCAGAAACAAAACCAGCTAATATTAACTCTTGCAACATTGCTGATAAAGAGCCCCCCTTAGCTACTTCTAACTTTATAGCAAGCTGATCTAAACTGTGCTCTCCTTCACCTAACACTTTAACAATAGACTTGTATATTTGCATTTTAGTGAAAAATAGATCTGAAAATATTTGATTAAATTCTCGATATAATAATCCATTAGAATGAAAGCAAAGAGAAGTAATATTAGACTCCGCTGAATTACCTGGAATCATTTCCTCTAAATACTTAGGAACACCTCCAGTGACACTTAAGAATTTAAATTTCTCGATTGCACTAATATTTTTGCTGTACTTTCCCCAAAATCTTCCACTCTCAGCAATGGTCAATTCTTTTAAAACCATATCAATAGAAATTCTACCTAAAAAACCTGTACTGCTTAAAATATTTTTATCTATCCAGCTTGAAACAGAACCACATACTATAAGAATTAATTTTTCATTCTTTGAAAAATGAAGATCCCATATATTTTTCAAATGACCTAAGAAATCAGGATCCTTTGATCCCATCCAAGATATTTCATCTAAAACAACAACCCACTCTCCAGTTTTACACTGATTCCCTAAATGCCAAAATAGATCACTCCAGTCATCGACACTTAGTTTTGGCATACCAAAATTATAACAAAGTTGCTTAGCAAATGCATCAATTTGCCTCTGCTTTGTAATTCCTGAAACTGGAGCTAAACCAGAAAATAAGAGAGTTTGCTTACCTTTACAAAATTCTTGAATGAGGCGGCTTTTCCCTATGCGACGTCTACCACGAATTACCACAAAGCTAGCACTTTTCTTTTTTAATAGTTGATCAAGTGTATCTAATTCTTTTGTTCTACCTATAAAACGCATGGATAATCTCCGCATGAAAATGACATATGTTATTTTCATGCTAGCATATATTAGGTTTAAAACCAGCATGAAAATGACATATGTCATTTTAGTGCCAGAAATTCAACCCTTCAAACCCAGCATGAAAATGACATATGTCATTTTCATGCTGGGTTTACAGTTGTCTATGCGCAGCCATGGGGCAAAACGTCTTTGAAGTTTTGCCCCCCCTCGCGATAGTTGAAGACATTTTTGCCGCAGGCAAAATGGCAAAACATGCGTAAAAACCGAAGGTTTTCATTGAAATGTAAAGCTATCTAATCTTTTTTTAAAAAATGCTCTAGAAACCGAGTCGTTATAACCTGAGACAACCTTTCTTTTAGATGCGATGGACAAGGAACGCGTAAGTGAACATCAATTCTCTCTGGAGAAGGGATATGAATGCGAACTTTAGGTTCAACTGAAGGGAGCTCAATACTACGAGTTTTCTCTAATAAACGAACCCGATTTCTAGCGTGATCCAAATAAGGAGCGCATTCCTCTTTAGCCACCTGCATTAAAATATCTCGAGCTCTAGTCCACTCTTCATTCATAACGAGGGGAAACTTTAAATCGAGTAGTTGATAATTTCCTAGAAATGACTCATTGGTAACATGTTCTGTCAACAGCAAGCTATTAGGAAATACAATCTTTCTACCCGTTAATTGGTGACGAGACCCCCCCTCCCCGATTTCCATAACTGTAGTAGAAAGCATTGAGACATCTATAACATCCCCTTGAATCCCTTTTACGATGATACGATCTCCGATTTCATAGGTATGACCTTGTAAACGTAAAAAAGCTCCATTTAGACTCATACAAGTCTCTTTAATAGAGAAAATCAGTGCAAATGCTATAGCAAAAACAGATACGGCGAGCCCTTGAATAGCTTCACCCCATAAATAGATGAGGCCCAATAGAAAAAGTATGATGGAAGCTGAGCGAATATAGCCAAGCCCCCTTAGGCGCTGCTGAGAAGTCCAACTTTTATTGGAGGTGCGTATATATCGAGCGGTAAGCGTCCTAATAGTTAAAATAACTATTAGTAATACCCCTGTGCCGATTAAATTGCCGACTACCCACTTTTCCATATACTACCCACTTATTATTAAAGGCTTGCTCAATCAAAGCTTCAATACCTCAGTGAACTCCTGAATTCACATAGGTATATACCCTACAGTTAACTACATTCCCAATAAATTATAAACCTAATTTATTCATTAACAATTAATTTTATATATATTAAAATAGTACTATTATCAATGCGGGGGCTTTTAAAAGGAGCTTTTGCTATGTATGATATTCAACGACTCGCCCCCGAATTTGGGCTTTTAATCAACAACCACACTGAAGAGCTAACAGAAGAGAAGTATCCAGGCATCTGCCTAGATACTATTTTTACTTCCCGAGTAAGTGTTACTCCTGATGGGAGACTCAATTATAAACTAGGCGATGCCAATATTTCACTTGAGCACCTAGAAGCAATATCAGACAAGAGCGAAGGATCTGAAGATTCTAAAATAATAGCAGCCATTAAGGCTCAATTCAGATTAATAATTGAACACGATTCAAGCGAGAGCAAAAGAGGAGAGCGAATTGATCACAGACCTAGAGTCGTGGCTCAAACCCTAAAATCTGAAAACAAAGCGCTGAAAACTAAGGTTAAAGAGCTAATCACTCTAGTTGCTGCTTCAAAGCTCGCCTTACTAGGCTTTGCGATGAAAGTAAGTAAACTAAAGGCAGAAAACAAAGCGCTGGCTACAGCTTCTATATACAGTAAATTACCAAACTTCAAAACACCCATTCTTACTAAAACATATTCCCTCTTGTCAAACATAAGTCGCTTACTGTCAATAAGTTAACAAAGTTTAACGATTCTCATAACTGCTTTACTATCAGACAGTTGTGAAGTGTTAATTAACTATAATAATAAGTTAAATTCTGCTATAATAATATTTTTAATATGACTAATAATAGGTAAATAATGGCAACCCCAGTTAAATCAGACAATATTTCATTTGCAAAAGGGACAGAAGAATACCGCAGGCTTCAAGACGCCGCCAAATCAATAGACGCTGGTAATATAAAATCTGTTGCGCATGCTAATTTAGTACATAATCCAGCTCGATTTGGCATCAACAGAGAGACTGGTGCTGTCACTTGGTACAAAGAGAAAACAGGGAAAGTTGGCGCTACTCAAAGCAGCTTCGAAAAACACGGCGCAAAAGAGAGTGAATTCGCTACTATTAATAAGGTAGCTAAGAGGATACTAGGAAAAATAATCAGTAAATCGATGCATGCTTCTAGAGCACCAAGCACGCACAGAAGAAAAAGTGAATATGGAGCAAGAGGCGATTCATCACCTAGAAGATTCCACTCAATGAGTAAGGGAGCAGCCCCTAGACATTCTTCAATGGCACGGGGCAGAAGTTCAGCCGATTTTGATGATGCTAGTAGCTATGACGGCAGCGGATATGGAGGCGAATATTCTGCAAGACGATATCGCAGTGAATCACCACCTAGAGTGCCTATGATGAGAGGCGCAGGAAGCGGCTATTCAATGGGAGCAGCAGCACCCAAGCCTGCTGCAAGAGCATCGGTAACAGAACATGCAGCCTTACAACTTCAGCTTGAAAAAACAAAGGCTCTATTAGCAAAGAAAGTAGCCGAACATGAAGTGCAAATTGCTGAGCTTACATCAGCTCATGTAGAAGGAAAAGAAAGACAATTAGAAGAGTTAACGGAGAAATTTGAAGGAAGAATTGCTGAATTAACAGAGCAAGTCGAAGATCTAACAGCTGAGTTAAATAAAAACTTAAGAATAGTTTCCAAGCAAGCTGCTGAACGAGATGAAACATCCACTGCCAAGGAAGAGCTAGCAGGAGCCAAAGTAGAGTTAGGACATTTAAAAAAAGAAAATGGCCGAAATGAAGAGAGAATTCAAAGAGCTGAAGTTGAAATAGAAAAGCTTTCTGGAGCAATAAGAGATGCTAAAGTTGAAATAGTAAGCTTAACTCGTCAATTATCGGAGTCAAAAACACTCTTAGGAAATAAAGCGGTAAGTAGAAGTAATCTCAAAGTAAAAGCAAGAGTCTTTCACGCCATTTCTCGACACGCTAAATCAAGCCAAGCAGCAAGAGCAGCAAGAGTTGAAAAACTCAGTGCTATCGCGAAAAGACACGAAACTAAAAGCTTATCAAGAGGATTTAAAGCCTTTGCTCACAATGTTACATCAACAAAGGCTGCTGAAAGAACAGAATCGGCTATTGCTGTCGCAGTATCTAAAAGAGACGCTGAAATAGCGCACCTAAGAATGCAACTTGCCACTCAAACAGCCAGAGCAGATGCAGCAGCAGATACTCTCAGCGAAATTACAGGCACTAACGGTTTTACAGTACTAAATACTGCTGGTAAGTGGCTAGGAGCTGTTAGTAGATTTGGAGGTGAGTATGTCAGCGCAGAAGTTGCTGCTGTTGAAGCTGCACCTGCCTTAGAAGACAAAAAGCCAGGAACTGGTGAAGGCGGTGCCTCAGGAGCAGATCATAAGTAATCCTTTCTCTCCCGAAGGGAGATGAATCCGTATGAGTCAATTGCCTTGGCAATTGCTCATACTATAAAACCAAAAATATTGGGTTTCTAAAGGGCTTTTGCCCTTTAGCGGGGATCATAAGGGGCAGCGCCCCTTAATTCAAAACTAGCTAGTTGCTTCAGGAGCCGATTGAGAAGATTCAGTCACTTCAGTAACAGCTTGCTTTAACATTTCAATTTCAGTACCAGCGCCAGTTGAAATAGTAACTGTATTTTCAGTCATCTTCACAATCTTGCCAACAATACCCATCGCGGTCACTTTATCGCCATTTTGAAGAGAATTTCTTCTAGCTTCAAGTGTCTTTCTTCTTTTTTGCTCGGGTCTCCATAAAATGAAGTAGAAAAATAACAAAGCGACAACGACCATGATGATAGTCTGTGTGAAATTTCCCTGTTTGGCACCAGCTTCTGCTGCTTCTGCTATAATTGGACTCATAAATATATTCCTTTAACAAAGTTGTAATAATTGCCCACTATATCACATTTGTTGGCTTTTGCGAAATAAGATTATTAAATTCTCAGTATGAATGGTATGAGGGAATTGATCTATTGGCTGAATCTTACCCACTTTATACTCTTTTTCTAACTCTTTAATATCTGCTGCCTGCGTTTTGGGGTTACATGATATATATAGTATTTTCTTAGCTTTTAATCTTAATAGTTCGCGCATGGCTTTAGGTTCGATACCCCCTCTTGGAGGATCTACGATCATCACGTCTAAATCTTGAAGCTTTTTCTTTAACTCATCATCTAATAGGGCATCTTTCACATCGGAGGCGATAAACTCTAAGTTTTTGATTTGATTGTATTCGCAGTTGCGAATCGCATTTTCTTTAGCTTCTTTTACAATTTCAATCGCTATCACTTTTTTTACATATGAAGCGAATGCTAAACCTATTGTTCCCACACCCGAATAGAGATCTAAAACCGTTTCGTTGCCTTTGGGGTCTACCATTTTGATAGCTTCTTCTAATATCACCTGAGACTGCTTGGGGTTTGGCTGCATAAATGAGTATGGCATGGCGCAAAGTTTAAGCTTTTTGCCTGCTACTTGAAGCTCTTCATAAAAGTGGGTGTCGCCATAAATATGAATCAACTCTTGAGTTGATCTCATTCCCCTTTTGGCTACATGTAAATTGATGTAGATTGAAGTGGCATGATCCTTTAGTATTGCTATAAGCTCTTGCTCAATTTCAGTGGGTAATCTTGAAGCTAGTGTGAGCGTCACTTGTAGATCACCTCTAAAGGCTATTGATTTTAGATTCCCTTCGCATTTTATGCTGGAATAGGGCTCTAGATTGTGTTTGACAAACCAAGCTTTCACTAAGTTAAGTATTGGCATGAATTTTTTTGGAGCTAAAAAGCACTCTTTCATATCTAAGACGCGACCATACGATCCACATTCAATTAAGCCTAAGAACTGATTGCCGCCTTGATCTTTGGAAAAAGTGTATTCCATTTTACCGCGGTAGTGCCAAATATTATCACAACCAATAATAGGGTTTACTGGGTAGGTGGGGAAAAGCTCTTCAATACTATCTTGCTTTATTTTGAGCTGCTCATCATAACTGATATGTTGAAAGCGACAACCGCCACATGTGCCTGCGTGGATACATTTAGGTTTCACTCTAGTGGGTGCTGACTCTAAAATCTCTACTATTTTAGCGAGTAAATGGGTACGCTCATTTCTAATGATTCGCACTTGCACTTTGTCGCCTACGGCTGCGCCAATAACTTGGAGACGGTGGCGATGTTGCACACGAGCTGTGCCATCCCCTGATTTAGAGTAGCCTTTAATAGAGGCTATAATCGGCTCGGATAACTTTTTCATCCCTAAAGTATAACTCAAGAATAGAAAAATGGGAAACAAATAAACTTTGCTTCCCATCCGAAAACTTTGAGATATTGAGTCTCAATAGAATTTTTTTATCTTCTGCGAGCTACTTTTCTTTTTGCAGCTGGCTTTCTAGCTACCACTTTCTTCTTAGCTGGTGCCTTCTTAGGCGCAGCTGCTTTCTTAGCTACTACTTTCTTTGTAGCTACTACTTTTTTTGTAGCTGCTACTTTTCTTTTTGCTGCAGGCTTCTTTTTTGCGGTCGCTTTCTTTGCTTTTGCTCCACCAGCTTTTTCCCACTTAATAGATTCTTTTCTAAAAAGCTTTGCTAGCTTCTCGAAACGAATTGTGTGAGTTCTAGCACGCTGTGATGCCGCTTTGTTTCCTTTCATGCCCTTCTCAAGATCTTGCTCGATAGAACATAGGTATTTTTTCATCTGCTCAACTGTATGTTGTAAAGCCATCTGTGTCTCCTTGACAGTTTTTTTTTATTGTCTACATTCCTTTGAAATATTGTGTTTGTTTATATAGTTCAATATATTTTTATATTTATTTTACTTATAAAAATGCGGTGATTTTTAAAAAACAGGTTGAGATGTAGCTCTCTGTTAGAAAATCTGGTAAAATAAAAAGGAAACGATCATGATAAAAAAAGAAACAAAAAAGGTAATTATGGACGCAAAAATTTGTACAATGATTAATGATTTAGAAGTTGCACCTAATGAAGCGGTAATTTCTATCTTTGATTTAGGCTTAACAAGAGGTCTAGCTGTATTTGAAATGCTCCGTACATATAACGGCAAGCCTTTTGGTTTACGAGAACATATTGAACGCCTTATCATTTCAGCTAAATCACTTAATTTAAAAATAGAAAATTCCATTGAAGAAATTGAATTGCGAGTGAATCATTTACTTAGAAAAAGAGGTGATACTGAATCTACAATCCGAATGGTATTAACAGGAGGGATGACTACTGATCGTATTTTGCCCAATGGTTCTCCAAATTTAATAATCGCCGTTTACCCTTTAGAAAAAGTTGAGGAGTCACTTTATATAAATGGCATACAACTTATGAGCGTTCCCAATTCACGCATTATGCCTACAATAAAATCGACCCATTATTTCCCGGCGATTCTTTCTATCCAACAAGCTAGAGTGAAAGGGTTTGATGACATATTATATAGATTAGAAGACGATCGCATTACAGAAAGCTCAACCAGCAATCTGTTTTTTATAAAAAATGGCACCCTATATACTCCTAATGAACACATTTTACCTGGCATTACAAGGCAATCAATCATCGATTACTTCAAAGTGAGTATGGATATTAAAGTGTGTGATATCTATTACGATCAACTACCACAATTCGATGAAGCTTTTTCCACAAGTAGTATCAAAGAAATTATGCCCATTTCTCAAATTGATGAAATCACATACACTTCTGCAGATCATAATTCTATTACCCATAAAATGATGAAAGAGTATCAATCACTGGTGTTTGGTGAAAAGACATCTCTTGTAAGTGCTCAAGCCTCAACAACTTAAGTATTTAGCTAACGCTGCATGCATACGCCTCTTTCATCACAAGGGATACGAGTGTACAAAGTTATCTAACTCTTCGTAGTCATCCTCTTTTAAAACGATATTGAAATCGCCTACCCTTTCAATATCACGAGTTGATACGGCTGAGCGATAGTTAAAAGAGTACCACATACTCATGTCTTGATACGAATTTGGAGCTTGATCTAATTGAAAAAACAATTGAGAAACAGAAGAGTTTAATTCGTTAAACGCCCCTTGGATCACTATTGAAGAAGTTTTGTAGTAGACGGTGTATGGAGGATTATAAATAAGACCTCTAGGATAATAGACAAATTCTATGTTGTGGGCATCTTGAACGTTTTTTTGACCTTGAAATCGGTCTCCATTGAGTAATCCTTGAATATCGTTATTTTCAAATATAGAAGTGTATATTTTAAGCCGATTTGATGGCGTTGTAATATAAGCATTTGAATCTTGAATAAAACCACCACTTCCAAACTCATATGGTATTGGATAAAGAGCATCTGTCACTAAAGTTATAGGCACTCCTGATGGGGTCTGTAAGTTAGTTGTGTCTCTCATAATGATACTTACGCCAGCTGACAAAAACATATAGCCTGTACCTCCATCATTGATCTTCAATGAAGTAACGCCACTCATTGAAATATTGCCATTTTTAGCATTCACAACAAAGTTATCATTAGAACTGATTTCATCAAACGGACTATAAAAACTTAAAGTAATATCCCCTTGATTTGAACCAATTGATAATGCCCCTTCTGATGTTATAAATGTTCGTTGTCCACTTGTTGTGGCACTCGATCCAAAATTTAAGTCTCCACCTGCTATTACTTGAACATTGCCACTCACTTGAGAATAGACCCCCGCGTAAGAAGTCGTGCCACTTCCAGATGTGAACTCTATCGGCTGCAATAACCCAATCCCTTCGATGACGATATCACCACCCATTTCTGTTGTCACAACTGCAAATGAAGATGCTCCACTCCCTCCATTTAATATCAATCCACCATTGATGTTTATATCCGATCCCATATCTTCTGTCTTAATATAAGCATTTGAGCTGGCGCCACTCCCCCCTTTTACATTAACATGATCAGCCGTTAGTGTAAGGTCATTTGAATTCTCTGTAGTCGATATATAGGCTTGACTTGAATTTGCTCCTCCCCCCCCTTGCAATGTAATATCTCCTACTGCTTTAATAGAGCAGTCTCCATTTGTCGTGATAAAGGCGTCGTTTGCTCCCCCTCCAAGACCACCTGTCAAAACCACTTGGCCCGCTACATCAATATCAATATTACCTCCTCCAACACTGCTTATTGAACTATAGGCAAAATCTCCATTTCCACCAGATAATATTATATCTTGATCAATCGCACTATTATGAGTAAAAGTGATATTCGAAGCTCCATTTGTCACCACTTCAGCTGTACTATCTTCTCCAGTTCCAGCTATCGCCTTAAGACCTGTGTTAAAAGTTATATGTGCATTCTCTCCTGTCGTTTGAATATAAGCTGCCCCTTTATCTCCTGATGAGCCAGATAAATAGACCATTACCCCTTTAATCGATATCGCTTTATTGTCACCCTCTGTTGTAAACGAGGCGTCATGGTTCCCGCTACCTGAATTTCCAGGCTGTAAAAAGTAATTTCTTGCGACCATAGTTAAAGAGCCATCAACTGCTTTGATATACCCCTCACTATCTGAAGAGCCACTTCCTCCCCTTACAACAACATCTTCAAAAGTTGTGATATCTATATACCCCCCAGTACTTTTTATATATGCGGCGCCAGCTCCAGATGCATTAACTTCAATATTTTGGGTTTTATGTATAGATATGGAGCCGCTTCCCGATGTCGAAATATAAGAATTACCTGGTCCAGATGCATTACCATTAACTGAACAAGTTCCTGTACCATTTATTAATATGGGAGAATTGCTCTCTGATGTGGAAATAAAAGCTAATCCCCCACCAGATCCAGAAGATAAAGAAACGCTCCCTCCATCCACTGTGATACCAGAATTTACACTCGTTGTATTAATATAAGCGTCGCCTGTTCCAGCTGCTAAAGTCAAAGCTCCTTGAATGTCCACCAAGCCATTTGATGCTACTATATACGCATCTCCACCATTAGGTGATCCAAAGCCACCAGTAAGAGTCGTGTTCCCAACAATATAAATAGCCCCATTTGAAGTTGTAAGGGTTACATCAGATTCAGCATCATTACCTCCATTTAAACCAATAGAAGAAGCATTTAATTTTATATTTCCTGTTCCTTCATTTGAAATTGATATTATCCCAGTTTGTGAGCTTGCAATAGTTGTTGAAATAACTCCCGCCGCCTCCAATGTTACAGTTGAGCTCCCTCCACCAGTACCACCTATAAGAGAAGCTGTTGACCCTTGTGCTAACAAACTCAACGTATCAGAAGATTTAACAGTTAAATCACTAGCTGCACTGAGGGTCACATTTGCAGTATAACCCAACAATGAAATACCTGAAAATGGGATGGTTGACCCCATTCGAAGATTACCTCCTGTACTTTCAAAGGTAATCGGACTATTTATTGGACTTTCTGTCACACAACTAATTCCTAAATTGGCTAAAGAGGGAGGATTTATATTCAAATCTCCGCCAGCAGTAAATAAGACTGTTCCTGAACCTGGGTCTTCGAGGTTTATATTGATACCTGAACACTCAATATCAACTTGACTTGTAGATGATCCTACTGAAACGTCGCAAGCTACTAGTGGATTAACATTAATCGGACCAGGAGTTGTAATAGTCAAAGTACTTGCAGAGCTTTGAACCCCACACAAATTACCTGTAGGCACGGTTGTTGGGCTAAAATTAACCCCTCCGCCTCCTGATTCAATGATAACTTTACCTGGATTGACCAATGAAGCATTAAAACTAATCGCATAATTGGCTTTTAATGTTAGTGTTGAAGAGCTAGGGCTGTTGAACGTGACAGAATCATTTACAATAATATTCCCCACAGCACTACCTGTCGATTGAGCAGTATCAATTGTGACATTACTTGTGCTCAACAGTGCATTCAAATCAATTAAATTGACATTAGAAGAAGAATAAGAACTGAACTCTAGTATGGTACCATCACTTGAAGTTTTTGTAGTATAATTGCTTGAGCTATCACCACTTATAGTAACATTAGTAGGGTCAATATAAACCTCACCCATTTCACCCAGAGGAGCTCTCATATCAGCACTTCCTGAAATAATGGGATGAAAATTAGATGAAATTTCTAAAAATCCTCCATTGCCCCCTTCCGGTCCTCCCCGCGCACTTGTTTTCCCCTGATAACAATCATAGTCATCTCCCCAAGTATATATAGTGCCCCCATTCCCTTTTTTAGTTGCATCTGCTAAAATAACACTTTTTGAATCTATCCAGCTCTTTTTACTGTCTCTTATCCCAAATTGTTTTTGCGAATCTTTTCCAATCTCAACTAATCCGCCACCTAGTGGGGCTGAAACGTCAATTTTGGTATCAAAAAGATCTACTTTACTCGCAAGCAAATGAACTGAGCCTCCCATGTCGCTCTCATCACTCGCTGTTAAGGTGGCCCCTGTACATTCTATTCGACCCTCTTCTGAAGTAAAGAGAATCAAGCCGTCTAAGTCTTGAGAGTTATGAACGATATCTTCCCCTTTTAAATTGATAGCCAGGTGGTAAAGATTGCCATCGACATCGACATGATTTTGAATCGATTCGATTATCCCTGAATTGCTATACCCCTCAACTTGTTTTTCACTCTCTTCAACATTGAGACTCTTTTTTATGTAAATGCGTTGTGATTTATCGGGTTGAAAGTAGACATCATAACCCACACCACTTGAAACTGTTCCATCTAATGCTTTAACTATGCCTTGATTATCCACTCGTGCTGCAATAAAAGTGACATCGCCCCCGCTCACTTCAATCGTACCCTGATTCACAATGCTATTATTACTCTCTCCTAAAAAGTGGAATGACTCTCCTTTTAAAAAATCGGCATCAGGCATATCTAAAGTAGAAGCTAAAAATCCCCCTGTTTCAATCACACCCGTTTTAGTAATTAATACCCCTTGAGGGTTAATGAGATATACTTTGCCGTTTGACTGCAATAGTCCTTCAATAAGGGTAGAATTTGTCCCTATTACTCGATTTAATACTGATGATTGAAGATTAGACTGAACAAACTTTGTTATTTCGCCAGAGCCAATATTGAAGTCTTGCCAATTGATAATGGTATTATCTTCATTTTTGATAATTAACTGTGATCCATTCAACTCAAAAGTGGCATTACCATGAGTTACTGTTGGATTTGAAGGATTAGCTAAGAGTGATGAAATGTAAAGCCAGGGAAATAGGAGTGCTATTTTCTTCATATTAATAACTCGCCATTGCCATGAAGTGGACCATTACGCGCCCCCCACCCCAAATTTCAGCGCGATTATGAAGTTTCATACCGGCATCAAGTCTCGCAAGAAAATAAGAGCCAATTTGATAACGAAGGCCAGGACCAGCGCCAAGTAAATATTCAGCTTTAGGCTCTTCAATCAGTTGAGATCCCGGCTTTATATTAAAGTGATCGTTTTTTAACCACGCTATACCATAATCACAAAATGCGACGATTTGCCATAAATCTTCAACTTTAATACCCTCACGTGTCACTCTTGGTTTGATCCACCCATTAAAGGATGGACTCTTAATTTCAACTGAGCCAAAAAAAGCATTGTCTCCATTTAAAGTTCTCTCTTCATAACCTCTCACTGTTTCTAAACCGCCAATACCAAACTCTTCTGAAGGGATGAGTGTCATTGAAGACCACTGAGCTGCGGCTCGTAGTAATATCTCTCCATTTGTTCCGTATAAAAATGAGTTTTTGAGCTCACCTCTTCCATACACCCATTTATTTTTGGCTCCATCTCGCAGTGATTCGTAATTGATATTCGCTTGGTCATTAAAAATCTCTCCAGGTGACCAATAGCCATTGAGTTCTAAATTAGCTCTCCAATGAGGCAAAGAAATTTGACCTGAATACCCGACGACCGCTTGACTTAAATTCACTTTCATACCGAAAACTGGATAGTTTTCCACAAATTCAAGAGTGTTATCCGTTCTCTTAAAATCAAACCCAAAACGGCACTCATGAGTTAAATATCTCGAGTACATGGGAAGGGGGATGGTATAGCGAGATGACACTTGCATCGATCTCCCTTTACTTTTTGAAAAAGGCAATGGCATGTCCGCATGAACAGATGAATACCCTCCATAAAACTCAAGTACGTTTTGCCATGGGAAGGGAATGATATACGAACCTGTATGAGAGTGATAAGAGGTGATATCTTTTGAAACTGTCAGTTGATATGATACTATTTGATCAAGTCCAAATAAATTACCATAATTAAATCCTGCAAAAAATCGGGTTCTATTAATAGAAGACAACCCCATATTATCCACTCCCGCATAGACACGAAATGGAGTTCGCTCTTTAACAAGAAGCTCTATATTTGTTGATTGATATTGTTCCCCTTCATGGTAAACAGCTTCAACAGTACGAAATGGATTTCGATTAATAAAATCAATACTCTCTCGCACTAATCTTTCATCAATAACTTCACTGGGTTGCAACTTCACATATTGTTGCAACCTTTGATCTGATAACCAAATATTGCCCTTAGATGAAATTTGCCCCAATTTCCCTTCAATAACAAGTAGAGACAAAATGCCTTGAGAAATCCCTTGGCGAGGGACAATCACTTTTACAATAGGCCGATCATTTTCTTGATAATAGATTTCAATTTGATTGATTAATCTATTAATCACTTTGCGAGTCAAAGGCTTATTCAAATAAATTGGAGTTAATATAGCCTCAAGTTGTTTCCCTTTTCCCGGTAATTTCATATTGACTACATGAAAACCGGTTAAGTTTGAAGTGTCGACAAGATTCATATCTGCGCGGTCTGAAAAAAGAACCAATCCTTTGGTTTGCTTAATCAGTATACCATTTTGATATTGATATTCTTTACTCTCTGATTCGGGAATAGTTTCTTGAGTGTAGCTCTTTTTTTTCGATGGTAAAACGGGTACACCCGCTGGCTTTAAAGGCTCAGTTGGAGGGGGCGTTTTTTGCCTTGTTTGCCAACTTTTACGCTGTTTTTTTTTTGAGGGCAAGTTAGGCTGTCGCTCTTGATCTTGCTCCTGATTTTGCTCCTGGTTTTGCTCTTCCATATCTTTAGTAGGAGCTTTATCTTGCCAAGTATCAAATTGATTTAAATTATTACCAGGACCCCCTAAACTTGGAGCATCTTCCCCTTTTTCTCTATAATAAGTCTTTTGGTTCAAATCTTTTTCGGGATGACTATAATCATCTTCACCCGATTCATAATCAATTTCATCCGGGCCAACAGGCAATTTATTGAGATTAGTTCTATTTCCCATTCGGTCTGGTTTATTGGGATTATTCTTTACAGCCTGATCTCCTTCTGGCGCTAATCTTGGTATCTTGTTGAGATTTTTTGACTTTTCAGGAAGGGTTATATTTCTAGGATTATCTTGCTTTTCCTTTGAAGAGCGCAATGTGGGTTGTCGCTTTTTCTTAACTGGAGCATCTTTTGGAGGTGGCTCAGGCAACTTGGGTAAATCTTTGTCAGAAACAGCCACAGGATTATTACTTGCAAAACAAAATAGCGTTATGCATGAGAAAGAAAGCAAGAGAAGTGTAAGCCTAAATCGAGACATGATGCTTCAAAATATAAATATGCTTCTGTATAGATAATTGACTGCTATTTTGCAAGGACCCAAATGGAAGAAACTGAAAAAAAAATTTCTTTTACCCTTTTATTGAGAATTATTATCCCTTATTCGCTTTGCTATTTCATGTCTCTTTTGTTAAGAAATGTGAATGTAGTTTTTGCAACTCCATTGACACAAGAACTACATATATCGGCAAATGGCCTTGGGTTTATGACAGGAATGTGCTTATTTTTCTTTGGAATTTTTCAAATCCCAGCTGGAAGTTTTATTTCACATTTTGGAACAAAAAAAGTACAAATGTCATTATTTTTCTTTGCGGCAATAGGAATTTGTATTTTTGGGCTATCTAAATCCATATTTGGACTCACAGTGGGAAGAGCATTAATGGGCATGGGGACAGCCGCTTCATTAACAGGAACGATGTATACCATTCACTCATTTATACCTAGAAAGTATGTCCCTACCATTTCTTCAATTGTACAAGCATTAGGCGGCCTTGGAATTATAATAGGGACACTGCCGATTAAGGTTTTAACTGATAAAATTGGCTGGCAACAAACTTGCTATGTTTTAGGGGGCATCACTTTTTTAGTGACACTTTTAATATGTATAGCGCCTAAAAAAAGATATAAAGAACCTTTCCCTAAGTTGAAACAATTCTTAGATTATGGAACTATCTATAAAAATCGACTGTTTTGGCGCTTTAACATCCCTTCTTCAATAGCTTATGGGGGCTTTATAGCGATTCAATCTCTTTGGATATCCCCTTGGCTACAAGGAGGACAACATTTTAGTCAAAGTGAGAGTGCCACCTATCTATTTGTAATTGCCGTTGTTTCAATATTTGGTATGATGAGTATACCTTTTTTCATCTCACTTTCGAGAAGAAAAAACATATCACTGCAACAAATGCAACTTGCCTTTTATTCGGTGTATTTAATTGCGCTCATACTTTCGACATTTGATCTATTTGCTAAAAAAATGGTCATATGGATTGTAATGGGACTTGGACCACAGGCAGTCTATTTTAACTATATAATAGCAGGTGATGTTTTTGAACATTCTCACTATGTAAAAGGGGTTTGCCTTAATGCTATGAATATCATTTTAGGCGCCTCCCTTATACAATATTTAATAGGCTTTATTATTAGTTTTTGGCCGCGAGATACTCAAGGGTTTTATCCTCAACGAGCTTATCAAGTTGCCTTTTGGTTTTTATCACTGATTACTTTCATAGCCATTTTATGGTCATATAAATTTAAAGATGTGAAAAAAGCAAAGATATGACACAGCTAACTATTTTGCCTCTCATATTCAGAAATTGCACCTTTAAGTCCTTCGACTAAATCAACTTCAGGATGCCATCCCATATTTTCAATCTTAGATATATCAAGGCGCTTTAACATTGTCCCATCGGGAAATTTTGTATTAAATTTAAGCTCGCCTGTAAAGCCCGCTAGTTTTTGTATAAGCTTAGCTAAAGCTCCAATGGGAATCTCTTTTCCTGTACCCACATTGACATGCTCTTGACCCTCATAGTTATTCATAAGAAATAAACAAGCTTTAGCCATATCATTCACATGTAAAAATTCACGTTTGGGTTTGCCACTACCCCAAATTTCCACAGATTTGGCGCCGCTTCTTTTCGCCTCAACCATTTTACGAATTAAGGCGGGAACGACATGAGAAGTTTTGAGGTCATAATTATCCCCTGGTCCATATAAATTGGTTGGCATACAAGAGATAAAATTTGTATTAAACTGTTTGTTATACGCTTGGCAAAGGCGAATGCCTGAAATTTTAGCCAAAGCGTATGGCTCATTGCTTGGCTCTAATTTACCTGTAAGTAGAGAATTTTCTACAATAGGTTGAGGCGCATGTTTAGGATAAATACAAGAAGAGCCTAAAAAGAGCAATTTTTCAACTCCATATTTATGTGCTGACTCTAAAACATTGAGTTGAATACGAGAATTAATAGTGAAAAAATCGACAGGGTAATCTGAATTAGCTTTTATTCCCCCTACTTTAGCCGCAGCTAAAAAAACATATTGAGGCTTATGAGTGGCAAAAAAATGATCGACAGCTTTTTGATCTGTTAAATCAAGTTCGCTATGAGTTTTCGTGACTAAATTGTGATAGCCATTTTCATTTAATACTCGAACTAGTGCTGACCCGACAAGGCCACGATGTCCTGCTACAAAGATTTTACTTCCTGGCTCCATAGCAAAAACGGTTGTAAAAAGAGATAAAAATAAAAATATTATACGCATATTAACTCCTATATTAATGAAGCTATAATCTAAAGTAATATAGAATTTAATTCCTAGATAATTTATGGAGTTCAGTTACGCCCAATTGAACTTAGGAGTTGGTTTTTGAGTTCGATTGGATATAAACTGAAATTTACCGTAACGATTATGTTTAGAAAATGAGGAATTAAAACCCCGGTTTCTCTACAACATACCCGTCACAAATAACCCGGTCTATTTATGGCAACGCAACCTATTTGGGATGAATCACAAGAGTTTGTTATTCCAACCAACTTGAAATCTCTTATCATTGCTTTTACCAAAATCTTTGATAAAGAAGCCTCAACAAGTCATCCCAAGTTAGCTGGCGCCTTACAAGTTCTCATAGCATTTGCTCCTATGGACAAACAGTATGAAGATATTCTTTTTAAATTGGAAGATGCTTTAGAAGAGCATTTAAAAGATCCCAATAAATCGACTACTTCGCAAGTGAAATTTTTACTAGGAGCTTTAGCCAACAATTGCACGCCAAAAAAAGCTTCTATGAAAAATTTAACCCACAATATGATTGTTAATTCATTTATTCCTATTGTGGAAAGTCTACCTGAAGATAAAGAAAATGAGATGGCTCAAGTAGTCATTGGGATGGTTGCTATGATGCAATATCTCTCTTTTTCACCTGATATGAGTCACGCATTGAAAGCGCTTGAATATGATGCTTCATTATATGAAATGTTCCCTTCTACTAATACTAAGGGCGCAATTTATTCACAAGCGAGTGAAATGGTACACGACTACTTTTAATCCAATTTGGGCCTAAAACTTGGGTTCTAATCATTATTACGAGTGAGTTTACAAAATAGACTTTTTTAGATGAACATCGCTTTTTCATGATCTTTCGCACAATAAAAATTGCAATTCACTATACCAAACGAGGCCACTTGCAATATTCTTAACAAAAGGGCGCAGCTTTTGAAACTTTTCTGGTCCTGCATTTTGGATGAGATTGCTTCTCGCTTGAGAGGAGCAAGGTCGCCGAAAGGTTGGCCAGAAAGAGTGTCGATTTTTCAATGTACAGCAGCTTTACATTCAATTGATTAAGTCACTAGTATTTAATTACTAGTGCAAGTGGAAAAAAATAAAATAACTCACCTGTATAGGAAATATAGTTAATTTTTTCTTGCATAATCTTTTTCCTAAGGATATAGTTTATCACTATGGAAAATATTGTCACAATTACAAATCTAAAAAAGCAATTTGGCACAAATACAGCCGTTGACGGCATCGATTTACAGGTGCGTCAAGGTGAGATTTTTGGTTTTTTAGGTCCTAATGGGGCCGGAAAAACGACTACATTGCGCATGCTCACTACTTTACTCTCTTTTGATGAAGGTGAAGTGATCATTAATGGCTATAATGTTGCAACACAGTCTCACTTGGTTCGCAAACAAATTGGTTATGTTGGGCAAAAAGGGGGCTCTGATAATAGTGCCACTGGCCGTGAAAACCTCCTACTGCAAGGCAGACTCTATGGCCTCTCCAAGCAAGAGACCAAACAAGAGACCGATAAGCTGATTGAAGTTTTTGCTTTAGAAGATTGTATCGATCGATTTGTTAAAACCTATTCAGGTGGACAACAAAGAAGGCTCGAAGTTGCTCTTGGGATGATGAATCAACCTAAAGTTTTGTTTCTTGATGAACCAACGACTGGGCTTGACCCTCAAAATAGAGCTAATTTATGGACTCAAATCCAAAAGCTTAATGAAATGGGCGTTACTATTTTTATTACGTCTCACTATTTAGAAGAAGTGGACTTTCTCGCTCATCGACTTGCCATTATGGATAAAGGGAAAATTGTTGCCGTTGATACTCCGACCGCTCTCAAACAACAAATTTCTGGTGAAATTGTCGATATTGGATTTGACCATACCACTCACCACCAAGTTGTTACTCAATTTAATGATCTCGAGTTTGTTCGAGAAATCTCTAAAGAAGAGAACAGAGTGCGTTTATATGTAGAAAATGGCCCCACCGCTTTGCCTCATATTTTACGTCTTTTGGATGAAAAATCTATCCCGCTTGACACTTTAAAACTATCGATACCTACACTCAATGATGTATTCTTGAAAAAAACAGGTCGCAACTTAAGGGAAGGTAAATGAAAGTATTTATAGACGTATTTCAACTATTTAAACGCAATATGACGGCCACTTTGCGCAATCCGGTTTTCTTATTCATGGGCGTTTTTACCCCCATTCTCTATTTAACTCTTTTTGCCCCTATGCTTGAGAATTTTGCGCAGATGAAAGGATTTCAAGGAAGCAACGTCTTAACGACGTTTATTCCAGGCATGCTCGCTTTAATCGCATTTAGCGGAGGACTTTTTGCTGGCTTTGGTATCATTGATGAGCTCCGCAATGGCGTTTTAGAGAGAATGCGTGTTACCCCCTGCTCGAGGTTTGCCCTAATGGCCGGCCCTGTATTTAGAGATGTAATCGCTGTTTTAGCTCAGATCACTGTCTTTATTCTACTTGCTATTCCTTTTGGGTTTAAAGCCCATGTGGGAGGATTAGCATTAGCTTTGATTTTGCTTATGATGTTAGTGACAACCACATCTTGCTTTGGAAATGCTATGGGATTGATAACTAAATCAGAAGATCATTTTGCTCCTGTTGTGCATGGCATAAATTTACCTGTGATATTACTATCAGGTATGATGCTTCCAATGGCAATGGCACCCAAATGGCTTCAAATTACGGCTCATTTCAACCCTGTATATTATGTAGTTGAAGCTTCTAGACTTTTAGTGTCAGGAAATATTTTA
>JAUHQG010000004.1 GCA_030408475.1 Candidatus Amphrikana amoebophyrae | reverse complement strand
TGCAATAAATATAAAGCAGCAATGTTTAAAGGCCGTAGGGACTACGGTTGTAAAGCTTGTGGAGCTGCCCCAATAGGGGAGCTATGAAACAAGAATCTCTAGCCTTTAGGCGAGAGTAGTTCAACTTCCTAGTAGCTGACCAAGACCGCCAAAGCCACCTGGTATTCCACCACCACCCATTGGGTCGTCATCATTTATTTGACTTGCGGCATCTTCATAAGCGCCAAGGATAAGATCTTCAAGAGCCTCTAAATCTTCTTTATCAACGCATTCAGGATCGATCTTAATCGACTTGAGCTTTTTTTCCCCATTAAGTACCACTTTGACAAGCCCGTTACCAGCTTGCCCTGATACTTCTTTGGTTTTCATTTCTTCTTGCATCTTTGAAAATTGCTCTTCGAACATTTTCGCTTGCTTCTTCATTTTGGAGTATCCGCTACCCATATTGTCCTCATAACTTAGTTAGTTTATAACCCAGGTTGTGTCTAATAACAGCGATTACAAACAGCCTTGGTTTATATTATATCAGCTTTTTCAATTGATTACACGTAAAGATCGCTGTATGTGCAACTCATTAATAATCAGTTATTTAATCTTTAATGACCCTCTTAGTTCTACAGCGGCAAAGTTTAAAATAGCTTCTCTATTATGCTTTTTTGGGTGATCTCCACTTAGTGGAGGTGGTGTAGTAGGAAGGGGGGCGTTAGGAGTCGCTTTAGAGATAAGTGGGTCGGGCGAAAAAGTGGTAATGGGAACGGGAGAGGGGGTGTCATTAAGTAAAGAGACTTGTTCAGCTTGAGGAAGTGATTCTATCACAGCAGCTTTAATAGGTTCTGACTTAGTTGTAGGGGGTTCTTTAAAGATGGGGGATAAAGGTGTTTGCTTTATCACTTCTTTCTCAATGATGATCGGCTCAGACGCAACTTGCTTAAGCTCTATATCTTGTGTCTCAGTAGAGTTGAGTTTAGATTGAATATTAGAGAGTTGAGCGATTAAATCGTCGTAATTCACTCTTGTTTTTTGTTTCATTATATACAGAAGTGCCATTTCGATATCCACTTTACCAAGAGAGGGGGCTTGACCTTGTTTAGTTAATATATTGCAAATGGACTGAATGATTTGATCTACAGCGGATTGGGTATAGATGGCTTTACCACTTTTATAAATTTCGATTGCTGCTTTTGAGTGGTTATCACTTTCTAGATTAAGACCGTAGTGCAAAAGTAATATGTTGCGATAATGATCTAAAAGCATGGAGAAAAAGTAAATAGGGTCGATACCGCTGTTATAAATTTCATGAGCGATAATAAAAGCGTCTTTATGAGAGCTATTAGCGTAAGCGGTATCAATTTTAGCAAAAATATCGATCGGGAGTAGGCCAAGCATTTTAGCGATGGAATCGTGAATCACTTTTCCATCTTGATAGCATATGGCTTGATCAAGAAGGGATTCAGCATCTCTTAAAGAGCCTTGTGCAACTTTGGCTATTAGCTTTAGGGCATCTGCTTCGATTGACACATCTAATTCTTGGCAAATTTGAGTAAGTTTAGTGATCATTTCGCTATTTGGGATGCGATTGAGATCAAATCGTTGGCAACGGCTTGAGATGGTAGAGAGCACTTTATGAGGTTCAGTGGTAGCAAAGAAGAATTTCACCATTTCAGGCGGCTCTTCTAGAGTTTTTAAAAGAGCATTAAAAGCTTCTTTAGTTAACATGTGAACTTCATCAATGATGATAATTTTATAGCCGCCATGAGTGGCAGCATAGCCAACAGAGTCATTGATTTGGCGGATATCATCGATACCGCGATTGGAGGCGCCATCAATTTCGAGTATATCAAGAGAGCGTCCCGACATAATATCGAGGCAAGAAGGGCACTTGTTACAAGGTTCGAAATCGTCTGACAAATGATGACAATTAATTGCTTTAGCAAAAAGGCGAACTAAAGTGGTTTTACCAGTGCCGCGACTGCCTGTGAATAGATAGGCGTGTGCTACTCTTTTCATCCGGATAGCATTTTTTAGCGTAGCAATAATGGGGTCTTGGCCAAAAACATTTTTAAATTTTTGGGGGCGAAAGCGCTTTGCAATTACTTGGTAACGTGTCATAAAAAGCCAATGAATAATTCAATTACCCCATTATGTATCAAATGAGGGTTGCCTGCAATAATAATTGAAACTATACTAGATTTCTTTTTGAAAGGAATTGTATCATTAGATGCGATGAGAGGTTTTAGACACAACTTATTACCTGAAAAAAAAGAGAATCAAAGTTTTGGTTTGATGATTAAAATGCTTATTAGTAAGCTGAATAAATCTACTTAGGAGCTATAAAACTAATGACTAAAACTAAACAAAAATCGATTTTAGGCAGCGTTTTGCTTATTGCAGGTTGCTGCATTGGCGCTGGCATGATTGGCTTGCCCCTTGTCAGCATGTCAACTGGATTCACCTTTTCACTTATCTCTTTAGTGGTTGGTTGGCTTTACATGTATTTGTCTGGCATGATGATCTTAGAGGTGTATCATGTTGAAAAAGTTGATGTTAACTTAATGGGTTTACTTCAAAGAGTTTTAGGCAAAAGCGCTAAACTTATTGGAGCTCTGCTCTTTGCGTTTCTTTTTTACTCTCTACTAACAGCTTATTTGAACGCTTCTAGTATTATCATTAAGAATACTTTTGATTATTTATTACATAGAGAAACTCCGCAACTGGGTGTCTTGATCGTCAATAGCCTAATTCTTTATATATTGATACTTCTTGGGACTCGTAAAATTGACATAGTTAATCGAGTTTTATTTATTTTGATGATCTTATTTTACGCTTTTTTGGTCATCTTTGGGATTTCAAAAGTAAATCAAGAGAGCATCAAATATAGTATGGTCAGCCCCGATATTTTATTCGCTATACCTGTTTATATTATCTCGTTTGGATATCAAAATTTGCTTGCTACGATTAATCACTATTTGGGTGGAAATGTAAAAAAGACTAAAAAAGCGATTTTGTGGGGAACTCTTACCCCTTTAGCCATCTATATTATTTGGAATTTTGTTGTTTTAGGAAGCTTGTCTGTTAAAGAGCATGGAGCGGTTAATTCAACTGTTGATCTAATATCTCAACTCTATGATGGAACTTCTCCATTCTTAACATTTCTTATTAATGGATTTTCACTATTTGCCATTGTTACATCATTACTCACCGTTGCTTTTAGCTTCGTTAATTTTCTTTCAGACAAGTCTGAGAATCAAACTAATCGGGCCTTTTTTAGCGCTTGTGTTATTGTACCTCCATTTATAATCTCATTGGCTGATCCTGATGTCTTTTTAAAGGCAATTCATATAGCTGGAGGATTAGCAGCGACTGCTCTATTTGGTCTATTGCCTGCCATGATGATTTGGAAATCACGCGCTAAACATCCAAAAGGAAAGTTTGTTTTCCCATTTGGAAAGTGGGCGATTATCGCATTTGTTGTATTTACAATAGCTGTAATGTTGATTGAGGTTGTCAATATAGCATTATAAATAAATTAAATGGTTTAGCTTCAAGTAATTATGTGTTTTTAATTAGTTTGTTAATAATTCGCCTTTTAAGCTAAAATCTATGTTTTGAGTGAGGTTAGATCTATTTGAAATGAAAAAGTATTTAATTTGTATTTGTCTGCTTATTGCATCAACAGTAAATGCTCGGGAGCATCATTATCAGCTCCCATCTCCAGACAGTGGAGGGGGAATGTTTTTAAATGTCTTAAATGTCATTGGATTCATGGAATATTGTGAAAATCAAAATATTGGTAGCTATGAAGTGAATTTCGATGATTGTGGGGTATACTATGAAGAAAAAATGGGGCCCAATTGGTGGTCTTATTACTTTGAACCCATAGAGCGTCATACTTGGAATACCACTTTACTCTCTTTTTTAAAAACAACTAATCGAAGGATAAATTCAGATCAAATTGATCAATTTGTTAATTCTGCCGAATATAAAATGGATAGAGAAAAAGCTTTCGAATTGATATCAAAGTATATCAAAGTGAAACAAAATATTAAAGATGAAGTTCAGAGCTTTATAGATGATAATTTTAAAGAAGACTACATCATTGGTGTCCATTATAGAGGGACAGATAAAACAACATTGATGCAAGGTTGCGCCCCTCCTGAGGCTAGTTTTGTGAAATATGAGAAACTCTTTGAAGCGATTGAATCTCAAATTGCCATTGCCCCGGCATCCTATAAAATATTTATTGCAACAGATGAAGCGCAACTCATTGGTATTTTGAAAGATAGGTATCAAGAAAAGCTGGTTTTTATAGATGCTATGAGGTCTGAAGATGGAAAACCTCTACATTATGGTCGAAAAACTTCAATCGATAATTACAATTATCGCCAAGGCAAAGAGGCTTTGATAGATTGCCTATTACTAGCTAGATGTGACTGTCTAGTAAAAACTTCTTCAAACTTGAACTTATGCGCCAGTTATTTTAATTCAAAAATGCCCGTATATAGTCTAAGTGATCGCTTACATGACGTGTGAAAATAAAACGAGCTCTTGCCATTGAAAATCAGGAGGAATCAACAGCGAAGAGCTCTATGCTATCCCTAAATAGCACAAAAAAAAAGTCCCATTAATATTTAGGGACTTACGCAACACTGTATGTTCATTTGATATAAATGTAGATTATTCGGATCAATATCCCTAAATATTTTTCCTAAGTTTAATTATACCACAATATCTATTATTTTGTGAATTAGATTTTAATGTGTTGGTTATCAATGAGTTACAAACGACTTAATTATTATTTTAATTGGTCGTAAGCAGTTGACTGTTATAAGGTTAGTAAATTATCAGGGTTGGGTTTTTTAAAAGAAACTGTTGCAATTTGATTAAATTTATAGGAGACTAGCGTAGCTAAGTTAAATAATAACAGTTTTTTTCTATTCATCAACAGACACTTAGAGTATGTAGAAGGAAAGGATAAGGGGCATAAATGATAGAGCAGTTGAAAAGTTCACAGTTTTGGAAGAAGTTTGCTCTAGGCTTTTCTTTACTTGTTGCCCTATTTTGTTTCCTCCATTTCAAAGAAGTACGAATTGAGTCTTTAGAGATTGGAGCTCAATCTCAAAATTATATAGTGGCGCAAGTTGATTTTGAGTTTCCTGATAGGGAAGCGACTTTGATATTAAAACAAGAGGCCGTGCGAGATATTGGTCATATTTTGATGATTGATGAGGGTGAAATCAAGAAAAAGCGTTTTGAATTTGAGAACTTCTTGATTCACCATCGAGATTGGCGCACTCGAATAAAGAAGACAACTTTTGAAGAGGTATATAATGCAGCGGATGTGGTAGAGGAGTATCTACTTGAAGCGAGATTGACAGATCCCCGAACTTTTCAAAGGATGAAAGAATCTGATATATCAGTGAGCCATTATCAAGTGGTGCAAAATATTACAGCTGAAAAATCGATCACTTTACCCAATACATTTTGGCAACATTTAGAATATTTGATTGTAAAAAAGTATGATTTTAATCCGAATGTTGTTTCCTATATTTTAGGTTATTTCAAGCAAGATAAATGGAAATTAGAGCAAGATCACAATGCGCAAAGAATTTTCCGACACGCTGTAGAGGCTAGTATACCTGAGCGCTACACTAAAATGAAGTCAGGACGCAATATTATTGGTCGCAAAGATATGGTGACTGAGCGACATGTTGCAATGTTAAAAGCGATGAAAAGAGCGATTGGAGAGAATCGCAATATTTGGCAATGGCGCACGATATGTGGATCACTATTATTTAGTTTTATCATAGTTATGCTCGGTTGGATGTATGTAAAACACAACCATAAAGAGATATACCGTTCATTTTCAAAACTGATATTATATGTAACGATCATTGTTCTTACATTGATTATAACAAAATCGTTGGAGTATGTTTTAATACAATCAGGCAACCATTGGATGGAAATGATACGTTATCCATTGGTAGTCCCTTTTACAGCCATATTAATATGTATATTACTCAATAAGCATTTAGCCATATTTACTACACTGTTTATTACAATATTATTAGGGACAACGTTAGCTGTTGATCATGGACGATTTATATTCCTTAATACGATTGGGGGATTAGCCATAATCCTCTTTTCTAAGTCGTTAAGGAAGAGGAAGGAAATATTTTCAGCCACAATGCGAGCATGGCTTAGCGTAGTGCCGGCATTAATAGCATTTAAGTTATATGAGAATCAATTTTTTGATATTCCAATTGTAACTGACTTAATATCGACCTTTAGTTTTATGGTGGTGATAGCGATCTTAGTGATTGCCATATTGCCAGCCTTAGAGTCAATATTTCATGTTATGACAGATATCACTTTGATGGAATATGTAGATCCTAATAATGAATTACTAAGAAGGTTAAGTTTAGAAGCTCCTGGTACTTATCAACACTCTTTAGTGGTGGGTTCATTATCCGAAGCAGCAGCTCATGCTATAGGCGCTAATGGCCTATTTTGCCGAGTTGCCAGTATGTATCATGATATAGGAAAGCTATTTAATCCTCACTATTTCACCGAGAATCAGATGGGGGCTTTTGATATTCACCAATTGCTTACCCCTTTAGAGTCAACTCAAGTGATTATTGCTCACGTTTCAGAGGGGGTAACTTTAGCTAAAAAATATAGTTTACCAAAAAGCTTTATAGAAATCATTTTAGAGCATCATGGAACTACTTTAGTATATTACTTTTACTGCAAACAAGTAGAGCTTAT
Source organism: Candidatus Amphrikana amoebophyrae (assembly GCA_030408475.1). Lineage (GTDB taxonomy): Bacteria > Chlamydiota > Chlamydiia > Chlamydiales > JACRBE01 > Amphritriteisimkania > Amphritriteisimkania amoebophyrae. The sequence goes on along the minus strand of JAUHQG010000004.1, from coordinate 5,269 downwards.
GAAAGGGAATGTAGATAGTGTTGACGAGTCTCAATTTTGCTATCCAGGTCCAAAACCCAGATCTAAAGAATCGGCCATTATAATGATTGCTGATACGATTGAAGCAGCGTCAAGATCGTTAGATGATCCTAGTGAAAAAACGATTGGTGAATTAGTAGACAGGTTAGTTGATGACAAAGCTGAAGAGGGGCAATTTGATGAGTGTCAGCTCACATTTGAAGAGCTTGGAATTGTCAAAAAGAAGATAGTGAAAACTCTCTCGATTACTCGCCACCTACGCATCAAATATCCAGAACGCAAAAAATAAGTAGTGTATATAATAACCCAAGTTATGTAGATAGGCATCAATTTTTAGTGATCTTTATGAAATTAGCTTTTTGTGAATCGCATCTAATCGCTCTTGTAGCATTTTTTCAACTTCCTTTATTCCCTTAGGAACTGTGAGAAATGATCTAAAGATCATCATGCCATAGATTTTCACTTTGGGTTCAGTCCCAGATGGCCTTATAATAAACCTAGATTCATCTTCTAGCTCGAAAACGAGCACATCTGATTTTGGTAAATCTAGCTTGCCGCTCTCATTAGTGATCAAGTTGTGCCACTTTCCACTTTGATAATCTTCGATGCGAACAATGGACTCATCATCAAGCTTAGTGAGATTGGGATCGCGAAGAGCTTGCATAATGTGCTCTTTTTTCTTGAGACCTTCAGGGGAGTCTTCTAGGGCAATCACTTTTTGGGCTTCTTTATGGATAAAGTAGAGTTGATAGATGTCATGGAGTAAATCAACTAGAGTGAGCCCCTTTAATTTCAGATGAAGGGCAATTTGAGCAATCATACAAGAGGCAACAATGGCATCTTTATCACGAGAGTGAGTTCCGATTAAATAACCGTATGATTCTTCAGCGCCAAATAAAAATTGGTGAGGGTTTTCTTCTTGCTCAAATTGGTGAATTTTTTCGCCAATATACTTAAATCCAGTGAGAACATCATAGTAGTGAACTTTGAAGTCATTGGCAATTTTTTTTAACAATCTTGTTGTGACAATAGTTGAAACACATGCGTGATTGCGAGTGAGGGTCTCTTTTTGCTGCATAGTATTGACTATATGATAAAAGCAAATGGCTGCTATTTCATTTCCTGTAAGCGGGTAAGGTTTCCCTTCATGCATACAGACAACACCAACTCTATCAGCATCGGGGTCGTTAGCAATGAATATATCTCCATGGTTTTTTATCATTTGCTTTGTGCCCATGCTTAAAGCTTCTAAATCTTCAGGATTAGGCTTAATGACAGTTGGAAAATCACCATCAGCAATGACCTGTTTTTTAACAAATTCATAGTTTGTTAGTCCCCAAGATTCAAAGGCCTGTGGGATTAAAGTGATTCCACAACCATGTAAACTGGAATAAATAATTTTAATTTGATCACCAAAATCATTTGCTTCTTGAGGATGAATCTGTAGTTTAGCAATCGCTTTAATAAAAAGGTCGTCATCTTCGGTTGTTAATTCTTTAATAAGTTGAGAATCAGCTGAAGCCACATTAACATCATCCATAGACTTTATATTGTAAAAGGCATCAACTATTCCTTTATCATGTGGCGCAACAACTTGAGCTCCATCAGGACCATAAACTTTGTACCCATTATACTCTTTAGTATTATGAGAAGCGGTCAACATGATACCAGCGACAGCTTCTTTTTTTCGCATCATAAAAGAAGTGAAGGGAGTAGGCCTAAGTTCTTTACTGATCCAAACCTCTATACCATTTCCAGCTAATACTCGAGCGCACCAAGTAGCAAATTCATGTGAGTGATGCCTTGAATCGTAACAAATAACACAGGAAGGGTGATCGTTAGTTTTTAAATGTTCATTGATATAGTTAGCTAAACCTTGGGTAGCTTTTCCAATGGTATAAATATTCATCCGATTGGTGCCAACACCCATTATGCCACGCATACCACCCGTACCAAAACTAAGGTCTTTATAAAAAGCGTCTTCTAATGCTGATGGGTCTTCTTTTTGAAGAGAAAGAATTTCATTTTTTGTTTCATTATCATATGGGCCATCAAGCCAGCTTTTCACAATTTCGTTGATATTGCGTTTTGACATTTTGCACTTCCTTTTTTCTCCACTATCATAGAATAGATCACTTTTTGCAAAGAAAAAATCTAAAATTAAGATTGCATAAATATTTGATTTTTTGGCATGGTCCTGCTCGAAAAAATAATAATTATCAATAGTTTTGGAGTGAAAATGAGACCAGTCGCATTAAAAGCATGTTCAGTAGCTGACACAATGGGTAAGTGTGTCACCCGCACAGCACTGCATAAAGTGCCAACATTGGTTACAGCCTATATGAAAGCTCAAATTCTTTTTCAAGAAAGAGGGGCAGCGTTTGTTTCATATGCAATTGGTTTTTCAGAGCATGGGTGGCAATCAACATTACCACATGTAAATGTAATGGTGGCAACAGCTGTCCACACTTCAAAAACCGATTTGTATGCATCAATTTACAAATTAGTAGAGGCAAATAAAGTTGCTCCTGAAGTTTGGGCATTTTCTATGAAAGAAAAGAGTTGTATCACTGTTTATCCCACTTTAGAGATTAGTTGGGAAAAAAATGGTCAACAAGCGTCCGTTAAAACAGTAACACCCATTATTTTTAATTTAGAAGAAGGAGAGAGTTTATGACAACATCTAGGATACCAGTATATTTATCAAGAATAGGGGAATGTGTCTGCGCTGAGGCGAGAAAACATGTTTTTGGGGTTACTGGAAAAACTTTGGCTATATCTCAAAGAAATAAGATCAATAAGATCTTTTTAACTTTTAAGATAACATCAACAGTAAATAACGGAGAAGAAAGAACTTTTTTACTGAATAAGACAGCTGTTATAAATGGTGGAGCAGCTCAGGCGAGAGCAGAACTAAGCAAAATGGTTCAAAGAGAGGGTGTTCCTTCTAAAGTTTGGCCTTTTGTAGTTGGAAGTAATCGAGAAGTTGAAGTTGGTATTACATTAAGTGCTTACACTTATGAAAAAGATAATAAAGCATCTCGCACAGGTGTTTCAGTGCACATTCCTATGCAATTTAAAATAGAAGAAGAGAAGCAATAAATCAATCTTCTTCTTTAAGCTCATCGATTTCTTCTTGAGTATAGTGTTTTCCTTCTGGATGATCAATCCCTTCGCAAAACTCTTTAGCGCTATCCCAAGCTTTTTGAGAGGTGATATAAGATTCCCACCAAGGAAATTTCTTACATTGTTTTGGGCGAGCATTATAGGCTGAGCACTGATTGTCTTTAAGTAAGACACAGTCGTAATTATTGTGATCTTCTAATAGAGAGTAGCGTCGACCTATTTTTTTAGCGTAGCGGTTTAAAAAAACATCGCGCTCTAAACCAAAATGAGAACAGAGCCTTTCTATATCATCTTGATCGAGCCAAACATATCCAGGTTCACCAGTGCAACATTTGCCACATTGAGTACATTTAAATTTTAGCCCTTTTTCGTACCAAGGAGTTTCATTTTGTATTTGTTTTAAAGGCATGTACTGATTCTTGCTCCCATTGATGATTATTATATCGATGAACTTGAAATTCGATCTTATGATCTTGAATATCGATTAGATTATAGGTGGCTCTCTTTTTAATTGAAAGAGATCCTGCATCTGAAATGAGGGGGAGTCCATTTTCTCTTAAATCAGCTAGTGAATGTCGATGAGTGTGACCATGTAAATAGAGTTGAACATTGGGATGCTTTTCTAAAAGAGCTTGTAAGTTTTTACCTCTTTCAAGCCTTCGCCTTGGAGCTTCATGTTGAAAAAATGGGTAGTGGCATGAAAGATAGATGGAATCTTGAGAAGGTATTTTTGAAAGGGCTATTATTAGTTTTTCTTCAATTTTTTTAGAGAATAAGCCAGACGATTTTAAATAGCCTGTATATGTTGAACAATCAAGTAAGACGAGCCATTGATGATTTTCTAAACGATGCGCGGCAACTTTGTCTTTTCTTAGATCGAGTTCAAATTCGCCTTTAAATGGCAATAGACCACAAAAATGGTTGTAAAAAGCATCTTTATGAACAGTATATCTCGTGTAAGCATCGTGATTTCCGGGAATGGCATAGACTAAAAGACCTTTTTCACTCAAAGCTTGAATGAATTTAATCCCCATTTGATATTCTCTTCTTTGAGAAGTGGTTGTGAAATCTCCTGAAATTAAAACTATATCCCCTTGTTTAGGGTTGATAGAGGTGATAAATTCATCGCATAAGTCTTTTGAATGAGCAAATCTTCTTTTGATAAAATAATTCAATGACCCAAGCAACCTTTTTGTAAAAAGTTGGAGTGGATTTAGACAATGTAGCCCAAAGTGAAGATCTGAAATGTGATAAATTCGCATGACAAGATTATAACACTAAACTTTACCCTTTGCAAGATGTAAAGCCACACTCTAAGTATGTACTCACCAAGTTAGATAGTGTTATTAATCCTACAACTAATATTGCAAGTGATTCAAACCAATTGATTCTAAGCGATTTTGTTTCATCTCGATGAATCGATAAAAGAATGCCAATGGCGAAAAGGGAAGCTATAAAGGTGAAAAAAGCCCACACATATAGACTATAGCCCCAAACTGGAATTCCAAATGTTGGCGAGTTTGGACAAATATGTAGGCAAATTTGGCGCAGCGATGATGATCCTCCTACTAAAGCCCCAACAAGAGAAAGAGTATAGTGCGATCTTCTAATCCCATACCAAAGATTTAAAAAAAGTCCAAAAGCTACTGTTATCATCCCTAATCTTTGCAGTATACAAAGAGGACAAGGCTCACCTTGCTTGGTAAATTGTTGATAGTAAGCAGATAGCAATATACCTACTAAAACAAATATCATAAGTGCGTTGAGTGTTCTGGCTAGTCTTTGCATTAATATGGATCCAGGTTAAAAGTTTAAGTGAAGTGGTGTGGTCGCATGATGCCATAGCATTAATAGCATCAAAACCATATCGATATACATCACGATCATTGCAGCTTTTCTTTGATTTAGCATTACCAGAGCAAATGCGACTAAAATTATAAGAAATAGAGCGGCCATCATGAGAATTATCCAGGTGTGTAAGTTATTGATACTTAGGTAATAATGGTTTTGAATGTAAAGCGGCTTGGCTGTGTTGCATAATTAAAACATAGAGTTACGCAGCTTTTAGAATTTTCCTGTAGGAAAATTCTTTCAACCAACGCTAGGGGGGGCAAAATGCTAAAGG
>JAUHQG010000003.1 GCA_030408475.1 Candidatus Amphrikana amoebophyrae | reverse complement strand
CAGAGCAAGATCACCCCCATAATAATTTAGCCTCTATCGCACAATCAGTTCAAGTGATAGACTTAGAAGCAACTATTTGTTCAGTGGAGAGGGGTCAACCTTTACCTGTTCTTCCCGTTAATCCTATCTTTACAAAAAAGGAGGGGGTAGCTACAATGTTTAGAATTCCCTAGGAGGGGCCATTATGATGACATTACAATTAAATAGTTCAAGAGCATGCATTGCTTTATATAGTTCAGCAACACATTTACCGGCAAAAATTCAAGCTGGAGCAAAATATACAATTAATTTTATTGCAAAAAGCAATTTGGCAAAAATAGTCCTTGCTGTTACAGGCGCATTAGTTTGTGTTGCCTATATCTTTAGATCTAATCCTGGTAATCCTAAATTTTCTGATTCTACACCGAAAGCTCTTCAAACTGCTGTACCTCAATATTCTAAGGACGCTGTTGATACTGTACCTGTTACTACTGCACCTGTTACTGCTGCACCTGTTGCTACTGCACCTGTTGCTACTGCACCTGTTGATCCTACTGCACCTGTTGATCCTACTGCACCTGTTGCTACTGCACCTGAATTTCAAACATCTCATACTCCATCTGGTGCTAGTGCAAGTGCAAGTGCAAGTGCTGGAAATGTTTTGATACCAGAGGAGGCAAAAAGAACAGCTGCAGCTTTTATGAGCGTTACAATGGGTAAGGAACCTGTAACAATGAATGGCTCCTCAGTGGTTGTCAGAGGTAATAGTGGCGGTCAATTAGAGCAAGCTACTCTAACATATATACATACTAAAATGGAAGGACGTCCTGCAGGATTCATAAAGACCGAAGCGTCTCCCAAACTAGTTAAGTTAGCAGATTTATCTGATAGAATAGGTTTACAAGCTTTGCTTAAAGCCGCAGATTGTACACTGAATCCAGAGAATTACATACAACATTATATTCTCGGAGCACATGTAACAGGAACAATGAGAAGAAATGATGCTGGAGCGGAGCTTTTACAGGCTCAAGGTCGCTTTAGCTTAAAAGTAGATCAATTAAGCCCAGACTGTCCTAAATCACGTGCATGGGCCTATATAGCGGTTAGGCAAAATAGTTGTGACGAATATAACAAAATTGGATTTAGATTTGCAAAAGTTGGCTTCACGTTCGACTTTCTCGCTCCTGGAGATAAAGATTGGATGACAACTGCTATTACTGAAAAGCTTCAAGAGGCTGCTCGAGCCACGGCTGGAGAAGAGGGTGTTACTCGTTTGCGACACAATAGGATGACTTTAATTGTATTAGCTTGTAATGAATCGCCAAGTCAAGAAGAAACTAGAGGACTACCTATGATGACTCGAAATGGAGGAATAGATATGAGAGGTTTGAGAAGTAAGGGAGGTACGATGAGAGGTATGAGAGGTATGAGAGGTATGGAGACAAAGTCAGTGAGGGGAGGGGGATTGAGGGGATCGGTGACCGCTACTGGAAGTAACAAAGTTGTGGTAGGAGCTTCGACTCAATCAATGGAGAATGTAAATAGAAGAGTTGCAACAGTTAAGGTAATTGATATATTTATGAACGTGATTGAAGAAAGGCATACTCCAACTGATGCTGAAAATAAAGAGTTAAAAAGGCTGATGGCCGCTGTTAAATAAGTTGCAATTTTTTTTCGCGAAAGATCAGAAAACTACGATGTTCAACTAAAAAGCCTATTTTGTAAACACACTCTTTTACGAGATAGCATTATATCCAAAAGACGCATGCCATTTGAGAGGGTGTTTTCTAAGCAGTGTAAAAGAGCTCGTTATAAAGGAATAGCCAAAACGCAATTTCAGCCATTTATGCAAGCGTTGGTTCATAATTTAAAACGACTTGTGTTTATCAAAGATCAGTTGGAGCAACCCACCTAAGAGGTTGATGTCCCCTCTAAAAAAGACGATGATGTTTTGATATGCGCCGTTAGAGTTGTTGCAGATCAAGCTTTTTTGCGAGGATGAATTTGGCGGCGGCAGAGGGGGTGGTCAAGGATAAATCTGCTTTATTTTCTCAAAAGCCTCAATGAATTGAGAGCGACTACAATAGTGCCCCCTTCGTGAAGCACTACCGCTAACCAAAGCGGTATGTATCCAAGTAGTGCCGGAGTAGTTGCAAATAAAATAACAACCAAAGCAAGTGTAAGATTTTGTCTCACTATCGACATAGTCTTACGCGATTTTTTTGCAAGCCAGGGCAACAGCTGTAAGTCATCATTTAAAAAGACGATATCAGACGCTTCAATCGCGGTTTGAGATCCAATCTCTCCCATAGAAATACCCACATGTGCTCTTGCCAAGGCAGGCGCATCATTAATCCCATCTCCAATCATGGCTAAGTGTTCGTGATCTGATAGCTTGGAAATAATCTCTAATTTGTCATCAGGTTTCAGATCGGAGTAAATTTCTCCTATATTTACAGCTTTACCTACATATTGAGCATTCGGTTTATGATCACCGGTTAACATAACTGTTTTCATTTTGGCTCGATGTAATCGCTCTATAATCTTAGCCATATTGGGGCGGATTTCATCTTGAAAATGGAGGACAAAAAGGGATGGGCCAATAAGTAAAAGGGTTATGACATGACCTTCTCTTTTTAGTTGGCTATCCACTTTGGCTATCAATTCTGGATTGTCTATAATCGACGCTATGTAGGCGAAGCTACCAATATTGACATTGAATTTATTATTTTTATGCTCAATAATCCCTTCTATTCCTCGACCAGAAATTGCCTTCATGTGGTGAATAGTGGGATGTTTTAATTTCTTTTTTTCAGCATGTTGAACAATCGCTCTCGATATGGGATGAACCACTTTGGTTTCAAGAGCTGCCGCTATGGATAGAGCTTCATCTTCGCTAAAGTTGTTTTCATCATTGGAAAATGGTTCTATTGAGATCAGAGATAAATTACCTGTAGTTAATGTGCCAGTTTTATCAAGCGCTATTTTTGTACATGTTGAAAAAGCGTCGAGTGTGACGCCTCCTTTCAGCAATATCCCTTTTTTTGCGCAGGCAGAAATGGCGCTTAAAAAAGCGGTAGGCGTGGCAATAATTAAAGCGCAAGGAGAAGCCGCAATTAAAAAGGCAAGCGCTCTATAAATAGAGCCTTCCATGCCGAGCCAAGGAATACCAAATAGTGGAAGGGTCACAGTAAATAGCGCTGATAATAATATGATAGTAATCGCATATGGTTTACCAAATCGATCTAAAAACTTTTGCAGTGTGGGCTTAGCCGCTTGAGCTTGAGTAATCAGCGTAATGATTTTAGCAAGAGTAGATTCACTTGAGGGTTTAGTCACTTCGAAGATTAAAAATCCGTCTAAATTCATACTTCCTGCTTGCACTTCGTTTCCTATTTCTTTCGCTATAGGAACCGCTTCACCTGTCAAATGAACTAAGTTTACAAATGAATTTCCTTCGATCACTTTTCCATCGAGAGGTATCACTTCGCCTGCTTTTACAATTATTTTTTCGCCTTTGATAATTTCTCGAACAGATTTTTGACGCTCTTGATTACCTTCGAGTAAAATAGTAGCCATGGTGGGTGATAGTTTATTGAGCATATTCAATGCTCCCTTTGTTTTATGAATCACCGCATCTTCCATAGCGTGTGATAGGGCAAATAAAACAAGAAGCAGTCCACCTTCAAGTCCTGATCCAATGACGACAGAAAAAAGGGCGGCGAGTGTCATCAAAACGTCAATGTTGATATTAAACTCTTTGATGTCTTCGATCGATTCAATTAAAGCGGGTGTTCCGGATAAAAAATAGACAAAAATAAGGCATAAGTTTGATAGAGCGGGGTGAACAAACATAAAGCCAAAAGATAAGGCTAATAAAATGGCTGAAAGTATGGCTATTTTTAAGCTTAAGTTTCGGGATAATCTTTTAGATGAAGCAGTTAAAAAAGGGCTTAGAGTTTCTTCTTTTCCAGAGGCAAAAAATTCTTCAAATTGAACTTGTTCCAAAATTTAAGACCTCAAAGCTTCGCTAATAAAATAGGCTGCGCCAGTCGCGATAAACAAACACGCCATATTCCATACCACCATGTGCATTTTTCGAATTCCTTCAATCTTCGCATGGAAAAATGCGGCAATTCCCACTATGATAAAAGCAAATATAATAACTCCAAAAGGGATAAAGAAGGAGGCGCAAAGTAAAATTATAGCTGAAATAAGAACGCCACATAAATTACCAAAAGCAAGTTTTAGGGGGTGCTCATATTGTCCAGTACGAAGTCCTAGCTCTTCTTCTAACATAATCCCAAGTAACCGATTATCGTCAGCCATTAAGACATCGATCACTTGATTGAGTAAATCTCCTTCAAATCCCTTTAGTCGATAGAGCTCTATTAGCTCTTCTTTTTCTTGCTCGCGATTATACTCAATTTCATGTCTCTCTTCTTCAATTACTCGGTGTAATTTTTCAAGCCTTGCCCATCCTAAAAAACCGCCACGTGCCGCTTTCCAAACAAGCCAGCCCATCATGACATATATATAGGTTGTAAAGCTAAGATCAGTGGAAAAATGCTCAATAAAAAATAGTAAGCAAAACAAAAGGGCGGTTTCTTTAGCAGCATCAAGTGCGCAAATCATTGACCCTTTGGTGTTTAAGCCGTGAGCCTCGTCCATGCGCGATCCCGTTTTAGATCTAGCTTCTTTTAAATGTTCGAAGGCAGACTTACCTTTAAAGTGGTCTTGCTTATTTGAGGATCCGCCGCAGCATCCTTTTCCCATGATTAATTCCTAGAGTAAGTCGAAAGTAGATTGGCAAAGAGCGCACATTGAGATGATATCGCTGGTGGCCATTTGTTCTTTAACTGAGTGCATGCCTAAAATAGGAGCCCCCATATCAACGGTTTCAATTCCAGTTTGTGATGCAAAAATATGACCAATGGTTGAACCACATTTTTTGGAGGCGTGGTTAACATAAATTTGGTGATCAATTTTTTTTGTTTTCAGCATATCGATTAATTTTGCTATACCAGGCCCACTTGTGGCATACCTTTTATTGGCATTCATTTTAATTGCAGTCCCTTTTCCTAGAACTGGCGCATGATCTTTACTGTACAAAGAGGGGTAATTAGGATGAAAAGCGTGAGCCGCATCTAAAGAGAGTGAAAAAGAGTTATTTTTTAGGCAGAAAAAATCTTCGTCAGTGAGATCTAATTTAATACAAATACGTTGGAGTGTATCTAAGAAAAATGGGGATGAAGCCCCTTCTTCAGATCCAGAGCCAATTTCTTCGTGATCCCAAAAAACAGCCATTTGAATGGTATCACTTTTGACTGTAGCTTTAGTAATTCCTATCAAGGAAGAAAAAGCGCTACTTAAATTATCGATTCGATATGAGCTGATGATTTCGCCATTGATTCCTAGAAGACGCATGGGATCGCAAGGGACTAAAAATAAGTCATGAGATAAAATTGTACCATTTGTTATTTGCTTTGAAAGCCAATCTTTTTTCCCATCGCTAAATCCTAAAATGGGACAAACTTGAGTTTGAGGATCGAGTTTAAATCCTTCGGAGTTAGGAGAGGGATCGAGGTGAATGGGGGCATTGGCAATTACACATGGAGATTGATCGAAATCGACTAACTTTTCTTCGATCCCATTATTAGTTTTCACTAAAAGGCGTCCCGCTATTTTTAAGTCGGCTGCAGAAAAAGAGGGGATATGGGGTCCGCCATAAACCTCAATACTTGCTTGCTCTATTCCATCAGAGTTAAAAAACTTAGGCTTTAGTTTAAAGCTTGGGCTGTCGGTATGAGAGCCGATGATCACAGCTCTTTTAGCCTCTTTTTTTGGCAAAGTGAAGGCAATGATAGAGCCATTTCTGATAATGTAATAGCTCTTGCCATAAGAGAGGCTGAATGTTTTTTTTTCATTCAACTCGCTAAATCCACTTTTCTTTAAATGGGCAGCTATATTTTTAGCCGCATGAAAAGATGTGGGGGAGGAATCGACAAATGCTTTAAAATTTTTCACTAATGATTGCATAATATTCTTATTTATCAAGTTTATGAAGCTGGAGTCAAGACTTTTAATCCGCCTAGATATTTTTGTAAGATTTCAGGGACAATAATGGAGCCATCTTCTTGCTGATAATTTTCAAGCAAAGCGACCATAACTCTTGAAGTGGCAAGACCTGATCCATTGAGAGTATGGACATAATCGGTTTTACCATTTTCATCGCGGTATCTGATTTGAGATCTTCTCGCTTGGAAATCGGTACAATTTGAAATAGAAGATACTTCATAGTAGCGATCTTGACCTGGGAGCCAAACTTCGATATCGATTGTTTTAGCGGCTGAAAAAGAGGTGTCACCGGTAACAAGTAACATATTGCGATAATGGAGGCCTAATTTTTCTAAGATGGACTCAGCAGAATCGATCATAGTTTGTAAAACTTGCTCACTTTGCTCGGGCTTAGAGAAGCAAAACATTTCAACTTTGTTGAACTGGTGCATTCGAATAAGACCGCGCTCTTGGGCGCCAAGTCCACCTGCTTCTCGTCTAAAGCAAGGGGTGTAAGCCACATATCGTTTGGGCAAAGCTTCGTCGAAAATTTCGCCAAGATGTAGGCCATTTAAGGCTACTTCAGCAGTAGGAATAAGCATCAAATCGTAATCGTCATCTTTCACTTTAAAGAGTTGGTGACCAAATTTTGGCAATTGACCTGAGCCATACATAGCATCTGGTTTTACTAAGTGAGGGGGCATGATCATTTCGTAACCATTTTCTAAATGGGTGTCGATCATCATATTGATGAGAGCCCATTCGAGTCTAGCGCCGATACCTTTATAAACGGGCCAGCCGGATCCAGACAATTTAGCGCCTCTTTTAAAATCAAACAGTTCCAATTTTTCGTTGAGCTCGACATGGTTTTTTGGAGCAAAAGAAAAGCTCATTTTTTTACCATGAGATTTAATTTCGACATTATCTTCTGGATTTGGAGATTCTTTCACATCGTCTGATGGTATGTTAGGGAGTCGACACACTTTATCGAGGTACGCTTCTTCACTCGCTTTCACTTCAGAAGTGAGTTCAGTTATTTCAGTTTTAAGGGAGCCAACTTGAGCGAAAATTTCGTCACACGGTTCACCTTTTCGTTTTTTCTCACCGATTTGTTTAGCGGTTTGGTTCATGAGGGCTTGTTTTTCTTCGAGTTTCAACTTGAGTGAGCAAAAAGAGTCGTAGAGAGAGAGGGCGCCAAAGAGATCGGAATCAGCTTCTTTAGATTTAAGTTTTCTTTCGTTGACGGAGCAATTTTCGCGATATTTTTTAAGATCAAGCATGTTAAACCAGAGGGTTAAATTCTCACCCATGATGCCACCATACCCAGAAATATTCAACCCCAAAAGAGGTTTATTTACAAACAGGTTGAGTAGGTTGAGTATTAACCCAAGTTGTGTCTAAAATCTTTCATCATTTTTAGGAAAGGTGAATGGAAAACTCATATGCATTGACGAGAAAAAACAAGACGTTGGATCAAAGTGCACACAGCGGTTGGCTTTATCTGTATAGATTGGTTACCACGATCTTTGAAGTAGCCATTGATCGCTCTTAGTATTGCGAATTAACTCACAAATTTCATCTACTAATTTGAAATCGATATGGTGATAGGTGTGTTTTTTTGGTAACGGCGAACGTCTTTGAAGTTCAGCTTGAGTTAAGAAAGTTTCCATATCCACACCAAGTTTAACTTGTGGCATGGGTTCTATTGGCGCATTAGAAAAAGTGGCAATAGTTGCTTCTTGATGGGTTATAAATGAGAATGAGCTGCAGTAGATATCTCCTTTAAATGAGGGTAAGTGATGTTTTGATAAATCTTTAACCATATCCGTATTGTTATTTATGGGGGAGCCTTGCAGTTTTAATTTTCCAGCGCAGTTAGGGTCTTCAGATAAAATAAGTCGACATCTATTGATTCCTCCTTTTGAAAATTTCATAATGACAAAAGGTATATCCCGTTTTTTTCCAAAAAGTGCACAAAGTCTATTCTGTTCAAATTTTGTAAGGGCACTACCGTCATCATTTTCAAACAGTTGGTAAGTATATTGTTGTTCATTTAAAGCTGTCATGATTTTAACAAAGGCTTCTCTAATAGGATCTTCAGCTTTAGTGGTGGAAGTCACTTGTTTGTTTGTGTAAAAAGAGAGGGCGAGTATAGGAAATGGTAAAAATCTTAAAGCTAGGTGTTGGCTTTTTGCTAACACTAGAAATGTAGCGGCAATAGCGGTCAAACTTAAGTGGATAACCTTGGAAATCATGGATCTTTTAACAACATGCGTAACTTGATTATTGGCAGGTACTAACCAATCTATCAAAGAGGTGGGGTCTAATTTTTGAACAGTCATAGAAAAATGGTACAGGTGTAAACCAATTAATTCAAGAGAGAGTTTGTTAAAAGAATAATTTCATCACAGTGGGAAAAGGAGTTTCGCTTCACTAGACTCATTTCGAATCACCGGTCCAAATTCAGTGAGTAATTCTGTCTCAGAAAGATTACACTCTCCAACAAATTGCTTTAATGATTCTTTGACTACCAGTTTAAATCCATTTATTGTACTTCTAAAAGTATATTCAACCGTATGCTGGGGATTGCCTGGCTTGAAAGTCTTAATCGCTAATAGGTAGATAGGAAGAGAGTCTTTACTTTTGAGTTCAATGATTTTTACAGGTTGATCACCTTCCATAAATATGGGGAATGATATTTTATCCTTCATTGAAACAAGGGGGATAGTATCTAGACATCGATAACCTTGAAGCATATTTTTAAATACTTTTATGATGTATCTTTGATGACTAATATATCGAATGATTTTGCATTCATCCTCATGTTGTCTATCTATTTCTTTTGCCAACCTTTTGAATAGAGTTACGGCCAAAAATATGGCACAAGGGACTATCGCTGCAATGATAGGCTTAGTTATTTTTATATTTAGTTTTTTGATAATGATCACTCCTAAATATACAACACAAGAGAGTGTAGTAGCACTTGCGCAGCCTAATTTTACTGCAGTTTTGATTATGCTGGAATCATCTCGCGCCCAACTGGCCATGCACTTAAATAGATTGGAGTGTTTATGGGAATTACATTCTCTTTGAGAAATGTAGTTATAAAAAGAATTAGACCCCTTTTCAATTGTTAAATTTATTACTTGCAAAACGCTCTCATAATTCTTATTATTTGTAAAAATTATAAAGTAATTACAGTTTGATTTCAATAGTTATGCTTTGATTATATCACAAAGATTTTTAATAATAACTTCATTAATGCTTTGTGAGCCATATCGAGTGCCTAACAAGGCAAAAGGTTGGTTATAAGGATCTTGGTAAGCATAGAAGTGGAGAATAGGGTCTTTAAATGAAGGGAAGTGTTTTTTAGCAAATTTTTCTGGTATATGATGTCTTTGGCCTATTGAGTAGAATCGGATTTCAAGTTGATTAGGGTTGGCAGCTGATTCGGTTAACATAATTTGAAAGGGGGCTTGATTGCGTATGTTTAATTTAAAGAGAATAAAAGGGATGGTGCGCTTTTTAATTTTAAATTTACCAAGTAGGACTTTAGGAGAAGAGCCATTTAGAGTAGGAATCATTGCCGCGATGGTGCGAGAGTCAAAAGAGAAGCGAATAATATGAGTGAGTCTACGCTGCTTTAGTGCACTAAAAATGGCTGTAAACGCAGATATAATATGAGGGTCATATCGATGAGGTGTAAAAAGAGAGCAAATCGCTTTTTTTATGGCAATATAGTGGACGCAAATAAAAAGGGTGATCCTAGCATAGGGCGTATTAAACAGAGAAGCTATGGCAACAAGAGCAACGAGTGCCAACTGTTTTACGGATAAAAAAGGGGGGGGAGATTCTTTTGGTATAGGAAAAAGCCAATTCAAGCAATCATCGACGTCAAAAGCAACTATGGACATGAAAAACCCCCAGGAGTGATCCGAGGGGTTATATCAAATCTGTTAAGATTAGATCAAGATCAAAAGTAAAAAATTACTTTATCAACCTGTATTTTGGATGAGGTTGCTTCTCGCTTGAGAGAAGCAAGGTTGCCGAAAGGTTGGCCAGAAAGAGTGTTGATTTTTCGCTATAATTTTTTGGAATGTAGACTAAAAGGCGATATTTGACTAATCAGACTAGTGTTCAACAGATTTTTTGAGTTCAACTCACCTATATTAAGTATGTTGCAAAACACTAGATTGGAGTTAGTTCTCTTCAAAATAAATTTGATTTATCTATATAAGTGTGGGTCTATCACTTGAACACTTAAGTCATTAAATATAAGCATGTTACCCCAGTTTGTGTAAAGTTGGTTTTACATCTACTCCTATATGTGGTATGATGGATGGAAAATTAAACTTACCACCAGTGACACCTATGGCGAACCAGACTGTTAAAGCTCAAAACCCTTTGATACTTAGATACCACCGTATGATTGAGGCTTTCTCTAAATCAGATGATGAGAGAGACTTTTATCTAGATAAGGTGGAAGGTTTTTTGCTTTTTATCGACTTAGAAAAAGATGAAGCTGATCTTGAATCAGCTGAGCTTGAAATCAAGAAAAATAAAGAGCGTTTCCCTCTTGTTCCAAAGCTAACTTTCTATGAAACTAAAAAGTTCATGGAAGGATTTGTCAATGAAAAAGTTTACGATATCGACATTAAAGAAAAACTTTTAGACATCATAAGTTCAAGAGAGGCTAGGGAAAACTTTTTAGAATTTATTTATGACCATTTAGTGGAACTTGATAAGTGGCAACAATATTATCATGAGCGTTCTCGTATTCGTATTATTGAATGGCTCCGTAGTCACGATTTTCAGTTTGTTTTTGAAGAAGATCTTGAATTAACTAAAAGCATGGTCGAAAAACTTAAAATGAATACTTTTGAAACTAAAGTGCCAAAAGATGTTCAAACAGCTAGAAATGGCCTTGTTGCTAAATCTAAAACTTATTACTCTAACGAAGCTCTTAATCCAAGACCTAAAAGAGGGCGTCCCCCTAAGCAAGTAGCTAAAGTAGAAGTGGAACCGCAGCTCGTTGTTGACATGTATAAAATGGTGCCACCTCAAGTGAGAGCATTTTTGTTTACTCCAGATTATTGTGGTACGGCCGTTAGCTTCTCAGCTAAATTCGATACTGAAGACCAAATGCGCGCTTCTCTTCGCGGTTCTGCTAAAGACAAAATCGATACAAGACTTGAAATGCTCTCACAAAGACTCGAGTCACTTCGTCATATCTCTGGAAGGCTTAAAGGAGATAAAGATCTTGCGGCTATCCCTACTGAGTCGGATAGAAAAATCATGTCAGCAGTTACTTCAGAAGCTAGAGCAGCAGATGAGCAACCTTCTGCTATGTCAAAAATTGCTCAAGGCTTAATTCCTAAAAAACGGGGACGGCCTAAAAATGAAGATAAAGACGAACCTCATAAAAGAGTTAAGAGGGTCACCCCCATTAAATATAAAAAGGAAGATGAAGAGTAGGTGTTATGGAAACTAAAGTTAACTTAGATCCTATTGGAATTATTAAGAGATGTACTAAAAAAAGTCATGAGCTTACCACTTATGAATCTATGCTCTTATGCCGTTTTGTCGATGATAAAATGACTAAAGTAATTCGCCAAAACAAGGGGGGATCTTTCCACCTTTGTGCCAATGGCCACGAATTAATAGGAACTCTTTCTGCTTTAGCTTTAACTCCAGGAAAAGATTGGGGCCTACCCTATTATCGAGATAGAGCCTTTGCCTTAGGACTCGGAGCTCTGTCTAAACATCTATTTGCCACTTTAATGGGAAGGCAATTGCCACATCATTCTGGTGGTCGTCAAATGCCAGAACACTTTTCTCATAAAGCTTTGCGCATCCCTTGCCAATCAAGCGTTGTAGGGTCTCAATATTTACAAGCTGTAGGTGTTGCACTTGGTGCTAAACTTCGTGGTACTGATGAAGTTGTTTATGTCTCTTCTGGAGATGGATCGACCTCTCAAGGTGATTTTCATGAGGCGTTAAACTTTGCTTCGATCCATAAATTAGCCGTTGTTTTTGTTATTCAAAATAATGGTTGGGCCATTTCTGTTCCTGCTCACGAACAAACTGCTGGCGCTAATCCTGCTAAGTTAATAGGCGGTTTCCCAGGTGTTACTGTTTTTGATGTTGATGGTTGCGATTATATGGAGACAAAATCGGCTCTTGATAGTGCTGTATCTAAAGCAAGAAAGGGTGAAGGCCCTTCTGTTGTAGTTGCGCGTATCCCTAGACTTGGCGCTCATAGTTCAAGTGATGACCCTAAAAAGTATCGCTCAGAAGAAGAGATTGCCAAAGAGCACGAACTAGATCCACTATTAAGATTTGAAGATCAACTAATAGCCGGTGGACTCATTTCAAAAGAAGAATCGATTGCTATTCGTGAGCGAATCTTTAATGAAGTTGAGCAAGCTGCAAAATTGGCCGAAAACTATCCTCATCCAGCAGCTGATACAGTCATGGATCACGTTTATAAAGATTATGAAGTGAAATCTGATGAGTCAGAAGGAAGTGGCGAAGCAATTGTAATGGTTGATGCTATTAATCACGCTTTAGATGAAGAAATGACTCGTGACAAAGGTATGATTGTTTTTGGTCAAGATGTTGCCCATGGAAAGGGGGGCGTTTTTGGCGCAACGCGCAATTTAACTGAAAAGCATGGCAATACACGGTGCTTTAACTCTCCATTAGCTGAATCTACAATTATTGGGGTTGCTCTAGGACTTTCTATGGATGGTATTCATAAGCCTGTTGTAGAAATTCAATTTGCTGACTATTTATGGACCGGTATTAATCAGCTATTTAATGAAGTTTCTTCAATTAATTATAGATCAAATGGTGAATGGAATGCCCCTATGACTGTCCGAATGCCAATTGGTGGTTATATACAAGGCGGTCCTTATCACTCTCAAAGTATTGAAGGCTTTTTAGCTCACTGCCCAGGGTTAAAAATAGCTTATCCTAGTAATGCTGCTGACGCAAAACGTTTATTAAAGGCGGCTATAAATGATCCAAATCCTACTCTGATGCTAGAGCATAAAGGGCTCTATCGTCAAAGAGCATTTTCTGCAAATAAAGAACCTGATGAAAATTCTATGTTAGAGTTTGGTAAAGCTAAAGTTGTCCATAAAGGAGACGAATTAACTGTAGTCTCTTGGGGTATGCCTCTTGTTTTCTCTTATGAAATTGCTACACAATTAGCTAAAGAAGGGATAAGTATTGAAGTGATCGATTTAAGAACTATTGCCCCTTATGATTTTGATGCGATCTTAGAATCAATAAAAAAAACAGGTAAACTATTAGTAGTACATGAAGCGGCGAAAACTTGTGGTTTTGGTTCTGAAATAGCGGCTAGATGTGCTGAAGAAGGGTTTGAATTTCTTGATGCCCCTGTCAAAAGAGTGACGGGACTGGATTGCCCCATCGCTTTTGCAAAAGGTTTAGAAGATGAAAATCTTCCGCAGAAAAAAGATATTGAAGTGGCTATGCGTGATCTAGTTAGTTTTTAAAACTAAATAAGTACCTTTTTGCGGCTTCTCGCTTTGCGAATTTTTAGTTGATTGTGATCAATTTTAAATCTCTTTCCTACTGTTGGTATGATGGAAGTATTGTATTCGCTATATTTCTTTACCTTATCGCGTAAAGTAACTTGCTTATCTGGTTTTACATCATCGTGTTCCATTAACTCATCTAAGTTCATTAGATGTGATAATAAAGACTCTTGCATATGTTTTAGCGAATCGATCTCATGACCGAACTCATTAGGAAATGATTCTATCTCTTTTAATGTTTCTGCATTTTCTATTAGACGATCAAGTGTATCATCTATATCTGAAAAGAACTCTTCTAGAAAGGCTGTAGTGGACATATTATCCTCATTTTTGACAATTATTCGACTTATATAAAAAGTAATTTAAATTTGTCAAATTTTTTTTTTAATAAAGAGTTTGTATTAACCTTTTTACAGACTTTATTTTTGTAACAAAGTAAAAGAAAATGTGGAAAACTATTAAACTTTATTACAAATGTGGGAAACTTGCTAGTATTGTGTGGGAAAACAAAGTTGTTATTAACTTGTTATATAATCTTTGAGAAGTTAGTTTATTGTATAAATTATCACTAGGAGTAGGTTGTGAAAGGATTTTGTCCATTGGCATCTGGATCGAAAGGGAACTCTTTATTTTTTGGGTCGAATGATTCTAAGTTGCTAATTGATGCGGGACTAAGTTGTCGGAATTTAAAAAGTAGGCTCGAAGAAATTGGAATCGACCTAGCAGAGATAGATGCTATATTAATTACCCATGAGCATAGTGATCACATTCGTGGCTTAGAGAAGATAGTAAAAGACTATAACATTCCCATTTTATGTAATTCGGATACGGCTAAAATGATATTAGATTCAATGGATGAACGGCCAAAGTTTAAGATCTTTACAACGGGTGAGACATTTGTTTGGCGTGATTTAAAAGTGCACCCTTTTAGTATTCAGCACGACACTGTAGATCCGGTTGCTTTTATAATAGAAACAGAGGGGTTAAAGTTTGGAATGTGTACGGATCTTGGCTTTATCACTTCGTTAGTAAAAGAGAAGTTAAGGGAGTGTGATTACTTAGTAATTGAAGCCAATCACGAAGTTGATTTAGTTCACGCATCGAGAAGGCCTCCTATGTATAAGGAAAGGGTTTTAGGAAGGCAAGGTCATTTATCAAATGAAGAGTGTGGGAAATTATTAGTCGAGATTTATCACGACAAACTAAAGCAGGTTTTTTTAGCCCATTTATCAGAAGAGTGTAATCAGCCAGATATAGCGCTTACAAAAGTTGCCGATATTTTAGGGGAGAAAGGGTTAGAATTAAAGCTTTCTATAGCGCACCAAGAGAAAGTGAGTGAGAAAGTGGTATTTGAGACCCAAGCTACACTTCCTAATTAGATTCTTTGAAACGGATAGGGAAAATCATCCCATCATAAGCATAGGTGAGTCTGCAGTCAAGGCCAACTTCATCTAAAATTTGTCTATGAAGGTCTGCTTTTAATGCCAATTGTTCATCGGTGTGTCTTGGATCGTGGTGAGTGACTATCCAATGCTTACAGTTCAAAAATTTAAAAATGGCCGTTGCATTTGTTATCGACGAATGACCCCAACCCACTCTTTGCTCATATTCATTGGGGAAATATTGCGCTTCATGAATGATCGTATCGCAATCTGATAGAAATTCAATTAAATTTGAGTGCAGATCCATGAGTTGATGGTTCATCGGTATGTCTGCAGGATGGCCGTGATATCCTACTAATAACTCATTATCGGTCACATAGCCAATATTTTGCCCTTCCATTTTGATCTTGAATCCAAGTGTCGGTCCGGGATGGTAAGTATAACAGCAACAAATAGTTATATCTCCAAACTTATACTCCATTGAATCGTGAAGATCGCAAAATTTTACACTGGCATGCATCTGATCTAGCCTGACAGGGAAAAATGAATAGGCAAGCATTTGAGTAAAAAGACCTTCTGTTGTTTTTTCAAAACCAATGGGAGACCAAACATTGAGTTTGGTTTTCTCCATATATAAGGGGTTGAAAAAAGGGAAGCCAACAACATGGTCTTGGTGAGTGTGTGATATGAGAAGATTGAGGTTTGTAAGTTTCTTATCATTAACAAGTTCTTCACCTAAAGGGCGAATTCCTGTTCCTGAATCGATAATGACCACATTTTTTCGATCTCGAATTTCTAAGCAACTCGTATTGCCCCCAGTTCGTACATATTCTTGTCCTGAAACAGAAATAGATCCCCTTGTGCCCCAGAATTTTAGATATGAAGTTGGTTTATAGATTTTGGGGTTAAAGTAAGAGTCTACTCCGAAATCAATGACTTGTTCTCCAGGAAAGGGCTCAATTTGAAGCGTATTGGTGAAGTATTTTTCAAATAGCAAAAATAAGAAGGAAGGTTTGAAAGGTCTTTCTAAAAAATACTCCGCTCCAAATTCTAATGAAGCTCTATAGTTTTGTAACATAAGCTCATAGGTCATCATTATCACTCCAATAGAGCGAAATTTGATGTCATTTTTCATCCACTTAAGCAGTTGAATACCGTGTAATTTCGGTAAAAATAGTTCAAGAAGTATGAGATCTGGTTGAAAAGAAGCGATAGCCTCTTTACAAGACTCTCCATCGAAAACAAACATAAAGTCATAATTTTCAAAAGCTTGAGAAGACTCAAGAGAGCTTTGAGTCTTCTTAGACCCATCGGCAACAAGTATACGTTTAGTACGAAATTCCATTAAACAAAAAGCGTTATTATAATACCATGCTTAACTGGTTACTAAAATAAAGACGCAATAATATCAACGATTCTTTAATAATGAGTTAATCAATATAAGTAGTTTGAGAAATTAGATGATGTTTTTATAATTATTAGAGATATAGAATTGATAGTATTTTAAAAAAAAATCCACTCAAAATATATTGCGAAGAACTTTTTGATGTGATAGAGTCCTCTTTTATTTAATATAAATTAGGGGATAGAGCAAATGAAGAAATATGTGTTCTTGATATTATTACTAGTTGGATCTATTCAAATAGAGGCCAATACAGCAAATTCAACTCAAAATAATCATTTAAAAAAGTCGATAACTGAATTAGATGCCGCTTTTATCGTTGCTGTAAAGAAGAATCGATTAGATCAAGTAGAAGAACTGTTGCAAGCAGGAGCAAATGTTGCCACACCCATTCCTTATACATGGACTTCTGGGGATTGTGACTGGAATATTGAAACTTCAGCATTAGTCTTTGCTATACGAAAAGATCGTCTAAAGTTGGTAGAAATTCTTGCAAAATTTGATAAAAATCTTAATAAAGCCGTTGAGATAGCTATATTTAGGGAAAATTCGGATATTGTGAAAGTGCTTATCGAAGAGGGAGCTGATGTCAATTATGTGAAAAAAAACCATGGATCATTTCTTATTTCAGCTGTGGAGAGTACTGACTCAGAATCACAAAGACGAAGAATTGTAAAAATTTTGTTACAAAATGGTGCTAATGTTAGGTATGTAAATAAATATGGTAGAACAGCTCTTATGGAAGCTGTAATAAAACATGATCTATTATGCACGAAAGATATTTTAGAAGCTCTTGAAAAGAATAAAGGGTCATTTTTTAGTTATGTTTTTGGAACAAACCCGATTAACTATGCTGATAGTGATGGCAATACAGCGCTAATACTTGCTATTCAACACGTTAAAATGAGTTATTATGATAGTGAAGGAAAAAACGATTGTATAAATAGTCAAAAAATCATAGAGGTTTTACTAGATGTCCCAGGAATTGATCCTGATCTTGTTAATAAAAAAGGTGAAACTGCTAGATCATTATTCGAAAAATTAAGAGCTCAAAGAGCCTGTTGAAAAACAAGTGTGATTAGTTGAGCATCGCCTTTTCGTATACTTTCCAACAAGCTCGTATTGGATGTAAAGGAAATGAAAAATATTGGTATGGCTACAAGAGAAATCTATCCGTCTGCAGGAAATTTGGACTTATTTCTAAAGTTGCAGTAACGCCAGCTAATGTGACTGATAGTCAAGCTCTTAAACATCTTTGTCCCGAGTATGGGCTTGTATTTGCCGACAAAGGGTATTGCGATAAGTTTGCAGGCATGACAATTAAAACTTAGGCACGTCATAGTGAATAAACATTTTGGGATTAATGAAAATTTTATCATATCCCTTTAGTCTCATTGTAGTGTGTAGGCCGACATGATCTATTGAAACGGGTATGGGGGTATATCCGCTGTTACTGCAAAATATTATAGGGTAGTCTTCGATTCGGGTCGAAGAATGAATGTTGTTTATCTGGCGATATTTAACTAGTTGAGGATGGTTAATAGGTGTTTTCTTCAATATATTTTTGATGTCTTCTTCATAATATTTTGTTACGACTCCATAGTATTGCCCAGCAATAAGGCTTTTTCGTTTATATATAGCGAGCCCTCCGAAGGCAGAGTAGGCAGGGACCCAATTTGTTCCATGGAATTGAATCTTTTGCTCTTTAGCTTCATCCCAAAACAATTCAGATAACATTTCTGGGCCTAGGGGGCAAGAGGGTAATCTTAGAGCATGACGATCGTAGTAGTCTCTATAGTTGTCGATGCCATTAGCTCCTACGCAATCCCATTCTCTCGTATCTAATACAGTCTCTTTGATAGCAGCAATAGGCCATCTAGATTGAAAATCCAAATCGGCCATAATTACATATTTATAGTCGTTGTACTGTGAAGCTCGAATTTTGTTTAGAAGCTTATTTCTCGCTATTGAAATAAGCTCAAGTCGAGACGGTTTGTTATCATGAGAATAGCTGAACACATTTTCTCTCATTTGAGAAAGAGAGAGGGTCTCACTTAAAATGGTTACTTTTGGATTTTTAGAGGCCCATTTTGCTAAAAGCTCTTTAGTTCGATCTGTCGAATTATTTTCATAGATAATAACATGGTAGTCGCTAAAAAGTGAGCCGGCTCTTTCCATATTTCGGATGGTAAAGGGGATAGAACTTTCTACATTTTTGCATACGCCACAAATAAGTGTTTTATCTTGAATTTTGGCTTCTAAAAATGAAGAGATCAATATGCCGATTACAATAAGTTTTTTCATAAATTTTCCAAGTCGTGATTTACCATAATTTTGACTAGTTCGTCAAAATTAGTCTTATTTGTCCAGTTAAGTATTTTTTTTGCTTTAGAGGGATCGGCTAGTGTGTGATTCACTTCTATAGGTCTAAAAAATTGAGGATCCACTTTAACAAGTATCTTTTTGCTATGTTTGTCTATACCGATTTCATTCACTCCTGACCCTTTCCAGATTAAGTCGAAGCCCACTTCATTAAATGCTATTTTAACAAAGTCTCTTAAAGAGTGACTCTCTCCACTTCCAATGATAAAATCACTAGGCGTTTGTTGTTGAAGCATAAGCCACATACACTCGACAACATCTTTTGCATAGCTCCAATCACGACTTACATTTAAGTTGCCAAGATATAAAACATCTTGTAGTCCTTTTTTGATTTTAGCAGCAGCGAAAGTAATTTTTCAAGTGACAAATTCTTTCCCACGTCTTGGGGATTCGTGGTTAAAGAGTATGCCATTGACGGCGTATATGTTATAAGTTTCTCTAAAATTAACCGTATTTCAGTGAGCGCATACTTTGAATACTCTATAAGGAGATCGGGGGTAAAAAGGTGAGCTTTCTCTTTGAGGCATTTCCCTCACTTGACCAAATATTTCACTGGATGAAGCTTGAAAAAACTTTGTTTTATTTTCAAGATGATTGTCACGAATAATGGTTAAAATACGCAATGGACCCAATCCATTGATATCGCCGGTTTCAATTGGTTTTTTGAATGAAAGGCTTACTTGAGACAAGGCTGCAAGATTATAAATTTCATCTGGATCGATACATGAAATTAAGTGATTGAGCTCTTCATAATTAGATAGTGAGGCTTCATGCAGTAAAAAATTTCGTCTTTCAAATTTTTTTAGACACTTTTCCCAATATTTTGGGTTAGGAGTAGAGTTTTTGCGAACAACTCCATGAACTTGGTACCCCTTACTTAGCAATAGTTCTGCTAAATATGAACCATCTTGGCCTCGCACTCCAAAGATGATAGCTTTTTTTTCAGCAAAAAGAGGGGTTCTGCTCAATAAAAGGATAAATAGAGCAGCTATATTATATATTATTTTTTTCAATTTATCATCTCCAATGCTTGCGCTTAAAGATTGAAGATTAAACCAAAGAAAGGAAATTAAAGTAAACATTTTAAAATAAAATCTCAAGATTAATAACTATTAGTTAATTGTGTTATTTGGTATAGTTTGCTTTTATTCATATTCAAAATTGCGGGAGTAATTGAATTATGAGCTCAAAGTTATTTAAGCTTATTATAATCTCATTTTCGATGTTTGTACTCACTTCTGGGGCGCTTTTAGAAGTTTATTATCTAAGAAGAATCAATAAAAGCATGAAGAAGCTGGTGCACAATTCAAAAAGGCCCGAAGCAGAAGATTTTTCTAATGTATATAATTTTATACCTAAAGAGCTTTCAAATATCCCGTTTGGAGAAAAAACAGGACTTATTCTGGGATCTAAAAAAATTGACATCAAAGAACATAAGCACGCCTACAACCCTTCAATTGTAAAAAATAAAGAGGGGGGTTATATTTTGTTTTATAGAGATGATCAATTAAGTGTTGATAAACCAAAAAATAGCCTTGTTCCGTTTGATACGTATATTTATGGAGTTAAACTAGATGAGAACTTTGATCAAGCATCTAAGCCCTTTAATTTAACCAGTAGCTGTTCTAGAACTGCCGAAGATCCAAGGGCTTTCCAAAAGGGTGATGACACATATATTGTGTTTAATGATTTGCTTCCATCACCTGTATATTCTAGAGGAATGCATATAGCGAAATTTGATGAAGAAACGATGAGTTTGGAGTCAAGGCAAAAACTAAATTTCAACATTCAACACATTGAGAAAAATTGGACTCCAATGAGTAGTGAAACCCAGGATGATTCAGTTGAGTTTATATATAAAATGGTGCCTCATATTTCAATAGAAGCGAATATAAAAAATAACACAGTTTCTATGGAAAATATGCCGGTTAACCCTGTGTTGATTGAAAAGCTATGGCCCAAAAAATTTGGTCCACCAAGAGGGGGATCACCTGCGATTTCTTTAAATGATGATGAGTACATAGCCTTTTTTCAAAGTCATTTTGTTGACAAGCAGAAAGGGAAGACTTGGTATGTAATGGGCGCATATACTTTTGAAAAGAGTGCTCCTCATAAAATCACATCGATATCTAAAAAGCCAATTATTTTTGAAGACATGTATGATACCCCTATTGCTAATACAGCTTGTGGTGATAAACGGGTGATCTATCCATCTGGCGTTGTTTTTGGCAACTTATATGGAGAAGATGTTTACTATGTGACATGTGGCGAAAATGATTGCGGAATTAAATTAGTCACTATTTCTAAGCAAAAGCTTTTACAAAATCTAAGAAAGGTAAAAGTATCAGAAGACATTACAGCTCAACCAGTTGAAATGATATAGTTGTTTAGTTACAGCTTAATGCTCTTTGCTTTTCCCCTCATCAAGGGCGATTTTATCTGCTTGTAAGACCCAACCGCCTCCAAGTGATTTATAGATAGCTACTAAACTGGTAAAGCTATCTCCTTGAGCAGCAGCAAGATCGAGTTGTGCATTGAAAAAACGTCTTTCAGCATCCAAAAAGGTGAGATAATCAGTTTGGCCATCATTATATCTAAGCGTGGCTAGATGAAGATACTCTCTAAAAGTAAGCACTCTCTCTTCTTGAATTATTACCTCTTCGAGATACTTTTGATGATTAATCAGAGCGTCATTCACTTCTTTAAAGGCATTGAGTATGGTTTGCTCATATGTATGAAGTAGTGTGCTCTTTTGCGCATGGGATAATTTCAATCCGCTCGTCAATTTCCCCCCTGTGAAGACTTCTTGTAAAAGGGATGCGCCGTATTGCCATACGTTGGCGTTATTGGTGAATAGATTATTAAATTGAGAGCTCTCAGTCCCAAGCGCTCCTGTAAGAGAGATTTGAGGGAAGAATTTAGCTTTTGCCACTCCAATATTGGCATTAGCAGCGATAAGCTCTTCTTCAGCCGCTAAAATATCAGGCCTTTGATTAAGGAGCTCAGATGGCATCGCCGTTGAAACCCTTTCAATCATTTTCAGTTGATCGAGATATTTACCCCGTTTAATATCTGCTGGGGGCTTACCAAGTAAGATTGAAAGCAAATCTTCTTTAAGTCCAATTTCCCTTTCTAAATCAACGATGGCTACTTCGGCTGATTCCATTTCTGATCGCGCTTGCTCTACTTGAATCAGTGAGGTCAATCCCAACTCAAATCTCACTTTAGCTAAATAGTATGACTCTTCTCGAGTGGCTAGAGTTTCTAGAGCGATAAATAGCTTTTTATCGAGCATGAGGAGATCAATGTATTGAGAGGTGACAGCGCTTACTATGGTTAATACTACTGTTCTTCGATTTTGAATTTGAGCCATGAGTTGCGCTTTCGCTTGTTGACTTGCGCTTCTAATTTTACCCCAAATATCAAGTTCATAGGCGGCATTGACAACTAAACTGTAAGCGTCAAAAGCGCTAATTGATCTGAGTGGATTACTTTGCAGTGTCGATGATAGCTTCATTCTATCGGCCCCAATATTGGCCTGAATTTGAGGATAGAGTTCAGATTGAACAATGCCAAGCCTTGCTATATATTGATCCACTTTGAATATGGCTTCTTGTAAGTTTTGATTATTTTTTAGAGCCTCTTCGATATATTGGTTGAGTGTATCGTCACCAAGTTGTTTCCACCATGCAATATTGATTTCAGGTGTGCTATCATTTGTTTCAACTCGCCAAGCGGTTGGCTCTTCTACTTTTGGCCGCTCATATTTGGGGTGCATCGTACAGCCAAATAATGCGCATAAATAGGCAAAAAGTAATACTTTACGCATCAGAATCCTCTTTTTTCTTTTTTTCTCGATAGAGAAGATGGAAAAAAAACGGCACAAATAAAAGGGCCAAAGTGGTCGCAGCAATCATTCCGCCAAACACGCCAGTTCCTACTGAGTGGCGAGAAGCGGCTCCGGCGCCTTCACTTAATATAAGGGGAGTGACCCCTAATATGAAAGTGAGCGAGGTCATAATAACCGCTCTAAATCTCACCCGAGCAGCGGCAATGGCCGCTTGCGCAATACTCATATTCTCTTCTTTATGTTTAATCACGGCAAATTCAACAATCAAGATAGCATTTTTAGCCGAGAGGGCAATTAGGGTGACTAGACCAATTTGGAAGTAGACATCGTTTGGCATATGTTTGATCCAAATCGCTATAAATGCTCCAAGAGCCCCAAAGGGAACAGCCATCAATACAGCAATCGGAAGAGTCCATTTTTCATAAAGGGCAGCTAAGATTAAAAAGACCATAATAAGGCCTGCGATTAAGACAATAGTTGATGTTCCACCCGTTGCAATTTCTTGATAAGCTTCACCACTCCATCCATAGTGCATGTCTTGAGGGAGATACTCATCAGCTAGCTCTTTTAATGCGGCAATCGCTTGTCCTGAAGTGTATCCTGGAGCTGCCCCGCCTAAGATTTCAGCAGCAGGATAATCGTTAAAGCGACTCACTAAGTTAGGCCCTTTTTTGGGATAGATAGAAATGAGTGATTTAAGAGGGACCATTTCATTGTATTTTGAGCGCACATACATATCGCCAATGTCGCTCACTTTCTCTCGAAACTCGGGTTGAGCTTGCGCAATCACTTGATATACGCGTCCATATTTATTAAAATTATTGATATATACGGAGCCAACTAATGTTTGAAGAGCTTGAAAAACGTCTTCAATAGGTACGCCGAGTGCGCGTGATTTATAACGATCTAAATCAACATAGAACTGCATATTATCAAATTGAGCGGTAGTCATAAGAGGAGTGAGCTCTTTTCTTGATCGCGCTTTTTCAATTAACGTAATAACAGCCTTTTCTAAAGCTTCATTACCTCCATCGCCCCTATTTTCGATCCAAAATTCGATGCCGCCCACAGTCCCAATTCCGGGTATCGCGGGGGGATTGGCCACAAAAATGGCTGAATCAGTCACGCTCAAGAATTCACCTTGTAAATCTCTCATGATAGCATCGGCATGTAGGTTTTTCTTTTTCCGTTCATCCCAATTTTTAAGCATGATAAAATTGGTTCCAATATTAGTTCGATCGAGTGATTCTATAAGACTAAAACCACTAAAAGAAATAACCCTCTCTACTCCAGGATGTTCATTGGCAATGGCTTGAATTTTATCATCGCCAGATTTTGTTCGATCTAAACTTGCTCCATCGGGAAGATTATCGATAACAATCAAATATCCTTGGTCTTCATTTGGAACGAAACTTGTTGGCGTTATTTTAAATAAAAATCCGAGCGTCACTAAAATAGCAGCAAAAACAACTAAACTCACATACCATCGCTTTAGAAAAAATGAGGCGAGATGGATATATCCATTGGTCACTTTAGTTAAGCCGTTATTAAAAGCTGTGGCAAGCTTATTTTCTTTTTTTCTAGGCTTTAAAATAAGGGCGGCAAGAGCTGGACTTAAAGTGAGGGCGACAATTCCTGAAAAGACAACGGATATTGCGATGGTCATGGCAAATTGTTTATAGAGCTGGCCGGCTATTCCTCCTAAAAAGGCTATAGGAATAAAAACAGCGCATAAAACAAAGACGATGGCAATAATGGGGCCTGTTACTTCTTTCATTGCTTTAATAGCAGCTTCTTTGGGAGGCAAATTGTGCTCTCTTAAATTTCGCTCTACATTTTCAACCACAACAATGGCATCGTCAACGACAATTCCAATAGATAATACCATTCCAAATAGAGTGAGGGTGTTGATTGAAAATCCAAAAGCGTACATCCCTGCAAAAGTGCCTACAATTGAAACAAGTAGTGCAATAACTGGAATAAGCGTAGCTCTAAAGGATTGAAGAAAAACAAATACAACTAATATGACTAAAATAGCGGCTTCAAAAATAGTACGCACCACTTCTTTGATTGAGCCTTTAATAAAAAGGGTGGTGTCATAGGGGATAGTATACGATAATCCTTCTGGAAAAGTGGTAGACATCTCTTCCATTTTATTTCTAATTGATTGAGCAACATCTATAGCATTGGCGCCATATTCTTGATATATTGCGAGTAAAACAGTAGGTTTAGCGTTGATAGCTCCATCTACCATATAAGTTTGAGCACCCAGTTCAATGGTGGCGACGTCTTTTAACAAGACCATTTCACCATTAAGATCAGCTCGGATGATAATGTTTTCAAATTCTTCAGGTGTAGAGAGCCTTCCGGTGGTCGACATAGGGATAGTTAAGGCGACAGGTTTAGGATTAGGGGCTTGTCCAAATTGTCCTATTCCAAAATCGTTATTTTGTTCTTTTACAGCGTTAACAATATCGGATGTCGTGATGCCCAGTTGCGCCATTAAATCTGGGCGTAGCCAAATTCGCATTGAGTAATTTCTCTCATTGACAATAGTTACATTGCTAATTCCCGGAAGTAAATTTAAAGAATTGACAACGTTAATACTGGAGTAGTTACTGATATAATCAAGATCGTATCTTCCAGTGGGAGCTTCCATAGAAACAACGACTAAAATATTGGGCGTTTGTTTAGTGACATCGACGCCTTCTAATTGAACTGATGGGGGAAGTTGAGATAGCGATTGGCTGATGAGATTCTGAACATTGACTTGATCTATATCGGCATTACTTTCCATATCAAAGTAGAGCTGCATGGTCATAAGACCTGTTGATGCATTTTGCGAATACATGTAGATCATATCTTCTGCGGTCACTAGTTGCTGCTCTAAAGGAGAGGCTACATCATTTGCCATAGTTTCAGCATTGGCCCCATTAAATGTGGCAGTGACTTGGATCATGGGTGGGGTGATGTTGGGATATTGCTCGATTGGAAGAGTGCGCATAGCGACAACTCCTGCCATAAAGATAAAGATCGAGATAACGCTGGCAAAAATAGGGTGGTTAATAAAGTATTTAGAGATCATCACATCCCAAGGCTTTCTAATTCAGACTCTCTGCGCGAATCATTTATTTTAGGAAGAGAAGGTTTGTAACTCATAACCTTTACCTCAGTTCCATTTCGAACTCGATTTACCCCTTCAGCAACGACAACATCTCCAGCTTTAAGCCCTTTTAGTATTATCCAATAATCTTCATACCAATCGCCAGTCTCAACAGGACGAAGCTCAGTTTGATTACTAGAGTTAATGACATAGACAAAAAGCCCCTTTTGCCCTTGTAAAACGGCTGATTGAGGGACAATGATTGCATTAGGTCTAGTGGCCCCTTTGACAACAACGCGAACAAATTGTCCGGGTCTAATCCACCCTTTTGGATTGGGTAATATGGCACGCACAAGCATTGTTCCTGTTTCTTGTTGAAGAGCAGGGTCTGTGAAATCAATTTTTCCTTCAGCTGGGAAAACAGAGTTGTCTGCCATTACAACTTCAATTTTGAAGTTCATATCTTTGGGATATTTGAGCTCATTTTTACTCACTTCGTATCTAGCTTTTAAAATGTCACCTTCAGAAACGGAGAAGTAGACCCAAATGGGATCGATTACATATATATTGGTGAGTAAGTTTTGTTGACCGGGGTTAATTAATGCCCCTTCTCGATATTTAGCGTTAGAGGCCATTCCAGTGACAGGTGCAGAAATCGTAGCGAAGCCAAGATTAAGCCTAGCAGATTCTAAGTTAGCTTGTGCTGTTGCTACATTGGCTTGCGCTGCATACTTATCGGCGATGGCATCATCGAGATCTTTTTGGCTAATGGCATTTTCTTCGTAGAGAGGGATCATACGATTTAGAATTTGATCAGCATTCCATAAAAGAGCTTGTTGCCTTTCTAAATCGCCTTTTTTGCTATTAACTTCAGCAATGAAGGGACGCTGATCGAGGACAAACATCTTTTCTCCAGCGCTAACTTTGGTTCCTTCTTGATAGTCGATGCTTTCTAAATAGCCTTCCACTCTGGCTCTAAGTTCTACGATATGTGAGCTTTTTCCGACGCCCACAAATTCAAAATTAGCGGGAATGGTGTGAGTTTCGACTTTTATGGCCGTAACAGGTATGGATATTTTTTGCTGGGGTTGTTGCTTTTTACATGAACAAATAGAAATGGTTAACATACTTATAATAAATGTTTTTAGAAAGCTAATTGCTAAAAGTTTATTTTTGCACATAATGTGTTTTTATATAAATATTGTAAAATTTATTTAACTAACATTGTTTGATTAAATAAACAATTGATTTTTAATATTGTATGCCTTATTATTTTCGTTTAATTTATAGGGGTAATTATGTTTTCAAATAATCCAATTTTAGCATCTGCAGCATCTGCAGCATCTACTACGGCCACGCCAGCTTCAGCTTTTGGTATTCAATTTGTACCAAAAGAGGCCAACTCACGAGAAAGAATGGATAATTGTACAAGTGTTCTAGAGCAACCCTATCCCACTGAATCTATCGAACTTGCAGATATGAAAGGGCGCTTAAAGTGTCTTACGGGTTGCAGCTGTGAATCATTGGACGTTAGCATGGTTTCGCCTATGGGGCCATCACCTCAAAGTGTTGTAGATGGTAAAGAGAGCTCTATAACCTCTAAGCCGAAAGCTGACTCGGA
This sequence comes from Candidatus Amphrikana amoebophyrae, assembly GCA_030408475.1. Taxonomy (GTDB): domain Bacteria; phylum Chlamydiota; class Chlamydiia; order Chlamydiales; family JACRBE01; genus Amphritriteisimkania; species Amphritriteisimkania amoebophyrae. The sequence continues at coordinate 437 of JAUHQG010000003.1, read as the reverse complement.
ACTAGCACTTAAAGAAGCACTTGCGAGGATCAAACTTGAAAAGTTTACGTTACAGAATCAATTGGACGAACATGATTTTAGAGTGATAGTTGAGATTGAGGATGAGCGGATAACGGGGGTAGCATTAAAAGTATGGGGCTTGATCTCTCATTTTAATAGGTTTAAATCATTTAAATTTAATATTATAACGGCAGAGTTAAAGGTTTCGTTAGGTATGAAAAGCGTTCGATCTATGGAGCTTTATTATCATAGGTTAACGCCAGATTTGAAGGTTGCAGCCACATTTGATCAAGTGAGACATATATTAACGCAACACGGGGGCGTTGTTGAAAAAGATTCCTCTGCAGTAGTTTTTGCTGCTTAATCTCTTATTCGATCCTTCGGATCTAATTTCAAGCTTAAGAATGGGCAAAACGCGGGACGCGTTTTGCCCTCTC
>JAUHQG010000002.1 GCA_030408475.1 Candidatus Amphrikana amoebophyrae | reverse complement strand
AAGAGTTGGAAATATTCCTTAAATTACATGCTTTGAACGAAATGTGCCGTATATAAAAATACAAAAAAAGAAAAAATGGGTTAGCTAGCCCTGCTATGAATCTTTTTCAACAACGCCCATATATTGCAGAAACATTTATATTGAAATCGATAAAATCTGAGCGGCTTAATTCGACGTTAGTGGCTGATTCTGTTAATGTTAAAAGTCGGTCTTTAATTCGGGACACTTTAGCTGCAGTAGCTTCCAAGGCAGATAAAGAGGTATCTCTTTTAATTGCATATGCTCCTGTTGTCCCCGTAGCGCTCCTAACCGCTGATGCCATAAATACCCTTATGTTCTTGTATTAACTTAATACAATTATAGCACAAATTGTAATTAAAATTTTAATTTTACATAAAAACACATAAGAGCCTAGTAACTAAAGTTTTATGTGTCGCTTAAAAGACCGTTCTAGCAGTGGGAGTTATGATAAATTCAAAGTGAGTTGTTATTGTGATTTTTAACCAAAAAAAAAGCGCCGGGTCCCTTGGCTAGAAGGGCCCGGCTAGCTTATCTAGATGGGGTTAAGAATGAGGGAGGGAAACCTAGATAAGCCATTGCCACATTGTGTTAAAAACAATATTTATTTGCAAACAAAAATGATTTTTTTTTGTTTTTTGACTTTTATCCTCTATAACATTTAAACTATAGGCTCAAGAGTGTCGCCGAATCGGGAGAGATGTGTGCTTGTAAGTGTTTTCGAATTATTTTCAATTGGGGTTGGCCCATCAAGTTCTCATACTCTAGGCCCTATGCGGGCAGCAAAAAAATTTGCAGAGCTTTTAGAATCAGAAGGGCTTTTAGATCAAGTTGAAAAATTGGAGCTAGAGCTTTTTGGCTCATTAGCTTTAACAGGACTTGGACATGGAACTGATAAAGCATTACTGCTAGGATTGGCTGGTTATTCTGCTCACGATGTCCCTTTAGATATTATAGATGAGTACCTTGGGTCAATTCGAAGAACTCATCAGCTCCCTATCTTAATGAAAAAAACGATAAAATTTAACCCAGATCGTCATCTTATTTTTCATATGGATAGGCGTTTACCTTACCATTCAAATGGAATGCGATTTCATGCTTTTGCTAAAGGGGGTAAAAAATTATTAAAAGAGGTTTATTATTCTGTTGGTGGTGGCTTTATTATCAGTTATAGCGAGCTTCAAGCTGGTGTTGAAGAGCAGCGTAAAATGGAAATCCCTTTTCCATTCCGAACTTTTAAAGATTTAAAGGCTCATTGCATAAAAGAAAATAAGACCGTTGCTGAAATTATGATGCTAAATGAAACTGCTTGGCGAACAAAGAGCGAAGTGGAAAATTATCTCATCAATATATGGCGAGTAATGCAAGAGAGCATTCAAAATGGGATAAAAAACGAAGGTATATTGCCTGGTGGCCTTCAAGTTAAAAGAAGAGCCCCTGCTCTATATAAGAGGTTGATGGAAGGGGGAGATGAAGACCCTCTTCATGTTATAGATTGGGCGTCAATGGTTGGTATCGCGGTAAATGAAGAAAATGCTGCTGGTGGCAGGATTGTTACGGCGCCTACTAATGGCGCAGCTGGAGTGATTCCAGCCGCTCTTTTTTATTATAAAAAATTCTTGCCTGATTACTCAGAAAAAAAGGTAATAGACTTTTTGCTAACTGCTGGTTCTATTGCAGTTTTATACAAATTTGGCGCATCAATTTCAGCAGCTGAGATGGGGTGCCAAGGTGAGATAGGCGTTGCTTCTTCAATGGCCGCCGCCGCGTTAACTGCAGTAATGGGCGGATCATTAGCTCAAGTAGAAAATGCAGCTGAAATAGCAATGGAACACCATCTTGGAACTACTTGCGACCCAGTTGGAGGATTAGTTCAAATTCCTTGCATTGAAAGAAATGCGATGGGAGTTGTCAAAGCGATTAATGCTTCAAGGCTGGCTCTTTCAGGAAATGGCGATTTTAGAGTTACTTTAGATGAAGTGATTAATTCAATGCGTGAAATTGGAATGGATATGAGCTCTAAATATAAGGAAACATCTACAGGTGGATTGGCAACAAATGTCCCACTAAATCTTCCTGAATGTTAATTCTTATATAGATATCGTGGTGGGTGTAACGCCATTTAGAAATATTACTGCTCATTCTTTAGGTTTTATCAACTTTCTATAGATTTATTTGTTTTTATTGTGTAAATTATTCAACACAAAATAACTAAATAGCGAATTTTAATTTAGAATTTACTTACAAATTTAAAAGGGGAGTAAAAAAATGGCTTTGTTAAGCGTTCTTAAGTCACATGGTCCAAAATGTTTAGTAGAAGCTTTGGATGATCGTGTAAAGCTTGGTTATAAAATAAAAGGCGATGAGCATGTGCTTTGTAGTTCATTAGATCCAAAAATGTCTACAGACATAGACCAGTCAATTTTAAATGAATTGGTCTCGTCTGCTTATCTATGTTTTTTAGAAAGTTCTGGCGAAAGTCAAGAAGAAATGATGTTGACCCATAGACTTGCATTGTTTTTAAATCAACAGGGATTTGGTGAGTCGATTATTAATAGGGTTGCTCAAGAGATTCTAGCGAGCATAAAAGAGTAGAGGTCATAAAAAAAACTGCTCTTTGTTGAGTGTTGTTCATTGACGTCATTTGCGATTTGGATGTATAAATAAGTTTTTATACATCCAAATGGCTTTTTAATGATTGATGAAGAACGAAAAAAATATAAACCAACTATTCCCAAAGATCTTATTAATTTATCTGCAGTTTCTTTTGCTAAGTCTGATCCAACAAGTTGTATGGGAGATCAAGAGCAAATTCAATCGCAATTCAGCTCTCTTTTTGGAGAGCCAATCATTAAAATCAGTTCTGATACTCAAAAAAGTGATTCGATTTCTATGAAAATAGGGGTTGTGTTTTCTGGTGGACAAGCTTCTGGGGGGCATAATGTGATTTGTGGCTTATTCGATGCGATTGGCGAGATGAATCCAAAAAGTGAGTTGTTTGGGTTCATTGGTGGACCTAGCGGGATTGTAGAGAATCAATACAAAAAGCTAGAAAAAGAGGATGTTGATTTCGTTAGAAATATGGGTGGATTTGATCTTATTGGATCAGGTCGTACCAAAATTGAAACAGATGATCAACTTAAATCTTCACTTGAAACCGCAAAGAAATTAAAATTAGATGCCATTATCGTTATTGGAGGTGATGATTCCAATACTAATGCCGCTTTTTTGGCTCAATATTTTCTAGATAATGGGTGCACTACTTCTGTAATTGGTGTCCCAAAAACTATCGATGGTGATCTTAGAAATGATCAGGTAGAAATTTCTTTTGGTTTTGATACCGCATGTAAATGCTACAGTGAAATGATTAGCAATATTGAGCGAGATGCGATTTCGGCTAAAAAATATTATCACTTTATTAAATTAATGGGGCGTTCAGCTTCTCATATTGCATTGGAATGTGCACTCAATACGCATCCTAATTTTACTGTGATTGGCGAAGAAGTGAAAGAAAAGAAAATGACACTCGATCAAATTGTGAGCGATATTTGTGACATGATAGTGAAGCGATCTGAAATGGACCATAATTTTGGTGTTGTTTTAATTCCCGAAGGGTTGATCGAATTTATTCCTGAAATGGAAGTTTTGATCGGTGAGTTGAACTCAATTTTAGCCAAGAATCCAACAGACCCCATTTCTGATTTAAGTAGCGAGGCAAAAAAAACTTTCCAATCCATTCCCAAATCAATTCAAGATCAACTTCTTTTGGATCGAGATCCACATGGCAATGTACAAGTTTCTCATATCTCTACTGAAAAACTAATTTCTCAAAGTGTGAAAGAAAAGCTAAAACAGTGGGAAGGATATAAGGGAAAATTTTCCCCCGTTGAGCACTTTTTTGGTTACGAGGGAAGAGCTGCATTTCCTTCTAATTTTGATGCTACTTATTGCTACGCTTTGGGTAGGGTAGCAGCATTGCTGGCCAAGAAGAAATTAACTGGTTATATGGCTTTAGTGAAAAATCTTACAAAAAAATCAGTAGAGTGGGTCCCTTGCGGCGTTCCTATTGTTTCGATGATGAATATGGAAATAAGAAAGGGCAAGTCTAAGCCGGTCATTAGAAAGTCTTTAGTCGATTTAAATTCTAAGTCATTTAAGACGTTTGCTAACTCGCGTGAAGAGTGGATGTTTGAGCCTTGTTACAATTATGTTGGCTCTATCCAATATTTTGGGCCTGAATCAGTGACAGATCAAATCCCTAAGATTGTTCAGCTCGAGGGGTAGTTGCATAAACGACTAATTGTTAGCATGATACGTCAATAAAAGTTTTTTTGAAGTCTAATCCCGTTAAAAACAATCACTTGAGTTCTCCTTTTGAATTTTAAAGAAAATGTTAATTGCATTTAACCATTTTATAAATTATTCCGGAGTTTAAGAACAAAAATAGAGTAATTTTGCAATGACACGGGGAAAGAGGGAAAACCGTCATACTAAAAATGTTAAGAAGAGTTTGCTTGATATTGTCTTGTGGCAATGTGGCTACTTCAACGATAAGGAAACTAGGCCAAAACCACCGGCCCAGTTCTCTTATCCGAGACCTAAATTAAGTCTTGAAGAAGCTGAACCAACAGTAAATTGGATAAATCATTCCACATTTTTAGTTTCAGTAGATGGTATAAATATTTTAACTGATCCGATTTGGGGCGAGCGATGCTCGCCAATCCCTTTTATCGGGCCAAAGCGAAGGCATCCCCCGGCTATAAAAATTGAGGATTTGCCTCATATTCATGTGGTCATGGTTAGTCATGATCATTATGATCACCTATGTAGGGCAAGCGTTAAAAAGTTGCATGCAAGATTCCCCAATATTTTATGGATAACACCAAGAGGTTTAAAGTCTTGGTTTGCTAAATTTGGTATCACCAATGTGTGCGAACACGAATGGTGGGAACACTCTACTCATAATTTCGAATTAGAGGGATTAGAGATCTCTTTTACAGCAGTGCCTTCACAACATTTTTCGGGAAGGCTAGGTTGGCATTCAAATAAAACTGGTTGGGCTGGTTTTGTTGCTGAGTTTGGGCGCAAATGTGGTAATCATAAGCGCCTTTATTTCGTAGGGGACACTGGGTACAACGATCGTGATTTTAAGAAGATTGGGGAGAGATTTGAGTCCATGGATCTCTCGCTTATCCCCATTGGTACTTATGTCCCTTATGATTTTATGGCCCCAGTTCATATTTGCCCTCAACATGCTGTTGATATTCATACTGATGTTAGCTCAAAATTAAGTGTGGGTATGCATTGGAAGACGTTTAAGCTCTCTTCTGAAGGGATGGAGCAACCTCCATACGATTTATATCTAGAGATGGAAAGACGCAATATGAATCCTCATAAGTTTTTGCCTTTAGATCCCGGCGAAATAATGAATTGGTAAATCTTAACTCAATGGTTGTAAGTAAGATAGTCGTTTGAATGTAAAGCGGCTTGGCTGTGTTGCATAATTAAAACATAGAGTTACGCAGCTTTTAGAATTTTCCTGTAGGAAAATTCTTTCAACCAACGCTAGGGGGGGCAAAATGCTAAAGG
>JAUHQG010000001.1 GCA_030408475.1 Candidatus Amphrikana amoebophyrae | reverse complement strand
TCTCAAAAATAGCAACGAAACTTGTACGTTTGGTACAGTAAGTTGCTATTTTTTTCGTGAAAGATCACGGAAAGACGATGTTCATCTAAAAAAGCCTATTTTCTAAACAAGCTCATAATAAAGATTGTTCCTTTAAAGAAAGAAGTAGTTTTATATTTGAAAATGGAAAGTGGTTTTTTACTTAGGAGCTCATATGAAAATCTTATCTCTCTTATTTTGTTTTTTATCGATGTCATTTTTAAATGGCGCTTACATGAATCAAATTGAAGGTTCTGGCATTATCAAAACTGAAACTCGTAACCTTCCCCCTTTTCAAGAATTGAGAATTGTAGGAAAAGCCCTAGTATTTCTTCAACAAGGTGATGAAAGTGAAATTTCTATTGAAGGTGACGACAATATCGTTCCCCTTATTACAACTGATATCGAAAATAAAATGCTCTCTATATCCCCTCTTAATAACTACTCGATAGATCCTAAAGTGCCTCTTATATATAAAATCACTACCCCCCAAATAGACTTTATACAGCTAACAGGCTCTTCAGATCTAAAAAGTGATGGAGAACTCCATTCTGAATTTTTCAGAGTGAACATCACAGGATCAGCCACATGCGATCTAACTTTATATACGACTGATCTACATGTAGAAATCTCTGGATCTGGAAAATTAACCGCCAATGGATCTACTCAAAAAGAGAATATCATTATTTCTGGATCAGGACAATTTTTAGGTAATCATATGAAATCCAGTGAATCCCATATTCGCATTGCAGGATCAGCAATCGCTAAAGTGAATGCGCTTGACATTCTCAACATAGTGATTACTGGCAATGGAATAATTTACTATAGTGGCGATCCAAAGGTTTATAAAAAAATCACGGGGAATGGCTCTCTTATTAAAGAAGTTGAGGATCACAAGAGTTGATTTCAAAAGAAAAGCAAGCCGCCCTTTCGAACAGAATGACAAAAGTGGGAATCTCAGAAGATGATCTCATAGAAAAGTTTATTTTAGGCAGTGGCAAGGGTGGACAAAAAGTAAACACAACAAGCTCTTGTGTTTACTTAAAGCATGTACCAACAGGACTCGAAGTAAAGTGTCAAAAAGAGCGCTCAAGAGAACTAAATAGATATTATGCCAGACGCTTGCTTTGTGAAAAACTAGAGGAAATAATTCTAAAAGAGAAAAGCGAGAGAAAAAAAGCACTAGAAAAGCTGCGCAAACAAAAAAAGAGAAGATCTCGCAAACATAAAGCGAAACTTGTGGAAGATAAAAGAGAGCACTCTAAAGTGAAAAACTTTCGCAAACCTCCAAAAATGGAAGATTAAATATGGCATTTACCCTTGGTGGCGATTACATTGAACGCGATGAATTAGAACGAAAAGAAAAAGCAAAAAAGCCAATTAAAATTAGTAAAGAGCGGCGTAAAAATAAAATGGTAACGGTTATTCACAATCTTCCCCTCAAAGAAGATGAGATAAAACAACTTTTAAAAATTCTTAAAACAAAGCTTGGCACTGGAGGAACAATTAAAGAGGACTCCATATTAATCCAAGGCGATCGAATAGAAGAAACTAAAAAATTACTTCAAAGCGTTTCAGCTAAATTTGGAATTAAAGTTTGAAGGTCACCCTTTAAAAAATAGTCTTCAGCTCCAAGGTAATTAGGTTGCTTAAGATCCAAAGAGACAATTTTTCCTTCTGGACAGTGATGCTTATACCAGGCTAAAAACCCACGATCATCATGAGACAAGCCAATACAAACGAGCAAATCATACTTCTTCATCTCCTCAATGTTTTTATCTGTCTTTATTAGATGAGGGTGAATTCTATTAGGAAGCACTCCACTTTTTTCATGAAGATGATCTAAGTTTTCTGTAAATAGAGGAGATTTTTTATCAAACACGATTTGCTTCAAACTATTATGAGCCACTGAAGGTGGGTTTGTAAAGCACGCTAAAAAAAACTGCTCTATTCTATCATGAAGCAATTGACTCTCTTTCTTAAGTATAATAGATATCCATTGATCAAAGCTCATACCCTCCTCTAAAAAGAACATACGGCTTAAGCCCTCCATAGCAGGAACTCTACCTGCTGAAATTCCTGCACCTGTATAGAAAATCACATTTTTATTAGCCACCAACTGAGCAAATTGTTCAAAATCGATGTTGGTACAATCTTGTGGGATTTCAAAAATTCGGGGCTCAGCTAGCAAGTATTGATAATCTTCAGGAATTGGTTGCTCATTGGAATCAAGCGTATCTATAATAGTACAAACATAACATTCCTTGCTTTGCCTAGTCTGCTTTTTAAATCTAGAATGAAATTGGGATGGAAGAATAGAGGGAAGTTGATCAAAATAGACAATTTCAAGCAAAACGCCATTTTTATTTCTTATCCAATGAAATTGATCACCATTTTTCGAATTCCAAGTCATGTCTAATTCTTGATGACACTTTTGAGAATAATCAGCAGGAGTCAAAACTTTCGATTGAGAAAAAAACTGACCCGATCTCTCTAGAAAATCAGTTTTTAAAATAGGCTCCTCTCCTGAAAAAAGGAGAGCAGAAATGAATACGAGTGGTAAAATGAGAAGTATTCTCATATAAAAACTCCAGGACCTCATTAACTTACAAGGAACATATAGTGACAGCATGAGAAAAAAAAGTAAAGTTATTTTGAGATCTGATAAAAGAATATTGCACTTGCAGCAGCGGCATTAATCGAGTCGACTTGGGGTTCAATTTTAATTTTAACCAATTGACAAATTTGTTTAATTTCTTCATCTAATCCATGTCCTTCACTTCCTATAACAACAACAAAAGGTTGAGTTATCGCTAAATCTTTGATATTTAAATTTTCTTCTTTTGGATCAGCTCCAATAATCTGGTACCCTCTCTTGGACAATCTAATTAGATCACTTTTTAAATGATCACTTTTATAAAGGTTCATACTAAAAATTGACCCCATACAAGTTTTAACCGATCGGCGCAAATATGGAGGTGAGCATTTTGAATCATAAATAACATTATGAATACCAAAAGCAGCGCAATTTCTTAAAATAGCACCTACATTTTCAGCATTGGATAATCCTTGTATAACCACAGTATTGCCCACTAAATTTTCTACCAATAATGGAGCAGGTATTTTTGCTAAAGCCATAATACCTTGATGCATCTTGTACCCTACTATTTGGGTCATAATCGATTCATCCGCAATATATACTTCAATTCCCTTTGGGATAAGAGGTAAATATTTCTCATAAATCAAAACAGAGAGAACTTCTAAACTACTCTTAAAAAGAGATTCCACACATTTTTTGCCCTCAACAATAAATAAGCTATCTTGTTGTTTGAGAGAGGAAAAAGGGGCGATATTAGGGTCTGTAATTGAATCTATTTTTTTCATAAAAACAGAATATCATTTCTTGATTATTATTTACACTATAGTCATAAATTGAATTTATGAAGATATTACACACAATGATCAGGGTCGAAGACTTGGATCGATCAATCAAATTTTATCAAGAAGTTTTAAACATGCGCTTGCTCAAGCGAAAAGATTATCCTCACGGAGAATTTACTTTAGCTTTTATGGGTTATCAAGAAATCAGTGATGGGCCTACTTTAGAACTTACATATAATTGGGATAAACGGAAATATGATATAGGATCGGGTTATGGCCATATTGCAATCTCTGTAATTAATATATATGAGATGTGTGAAAAAGTTGTAAAAGCAGGGTTTACTGTGAGCCGCGCTCCGGGACCTATGAAAGGCAGCACATCTATATTAGCTTTTATTGAGGATCCCGATGGTTATAAAATCGAATTAATAGAGAGAAAATGAAACGCTTACTCATTTTATTTCTCTTTTCATTCTCTACTTTAGGCCATTGTAGAGCACTAGATAATACGGGTATGGTTCCACTACTTACTTTTGGAACAGGGATTTTTAACACTTTTAAAACGCCCAAAACCATGCAATTTCAAATGGAGTACCGAACAGCTCTTTCAATTGCAATGGCTAGACCTTTTATAGGAATGTTCACTACCACAAAGTTTAACTATTATCTTTATGCTGGAATTGGATGGGACTTACATTTTTCTAAATATTTGGTTGTTACGCCAAGTTTTGCCCCAGGCATCTATTTTCAAGGGCATGATAAAAATTTAGGCTACCCACTTGAATTTAGAACTAGCTTAGAAGTAGCCTATAAATTCCCCAGTAAAGCTAGGCTAGGTGTGCAATTTTATCACATTTCAAATGCCAGCATTGGAGAAAAAAACCCGGGCGAAGAATCTTTAATATTCTTCTACTCTATCCCCATTACCAAGGGCATATAATGAGTGTTAAATCACTATTGTTACTTATCAATTTTATTAACGACTACATCGAAGATCGTGGAGCCTTAAACCAATGCATAGAAGAAGTTCATGCTAAACATATCATTTCTAGAGCTAACCAAGCTATTAATTGGTGTCGATCTCATCAAATCCCAATAGTTCATATGCGAACAGCTTTTCACGATAATTACATCGATCTTCCCCTCCACTCTCCACTATTTAAAGTAGTAAAGCAAAGAGAAGCTCTCAAGATGAATACATGGGGAAGTGAAATCCATGAAGACATTTTTAAAGATGAGTCAGACACTATTTTAACTAAACACCGCATAAGCTCTTTTTACGGAACAGAACTTGAGCAAATTCTCTCTACTCATTCTATTAACACTCTTCTTATAGCCGGAGTATCAACATCAGATGATGTAGAGCTAACCGCAAGAGAAGCTCACGATCGCGACTACTACTCCATTATATTAGAAGACATATGCGCTGACAGAACTAATGCCAACCATCTTCTTGCTCTTGAAAATATGGAACGCTTTACTAAAGTGCGTAAAATAGCCGATTTGGAAAAGTGATTTTTTCTCGCGAGAGTGTTCTCATGTACCGATACATGGATGCAAAGCCCAAAACTCTACTCTAGTTGTTTTCTGTGCTCAAAGGGAACCTCTTTTAATCTGGCTTCAATAAGTAAGTCTGCTAATTGAACTGGATGTCCCACCATCCAATTATTTGGCTGACTTAAGGCAACTGCATCAAATTTCAGTTCATCTTTTTTCTGATCATACTCTGGATTAGAGAGTTTTACTATTACAGCTACTCTTTCCATGTGACCTTTTCTATGAGGAATATACGCTATTACTGCCGCTCTTGGTGGCGTTTTTTTAAACCCATAACGCGAATCATTCCATGCCAGAAAAAATTGGCCTAAAGTAAGAGTTCTCAGTTTTTTCATAGGAAACCCTTCAAAAGCAAACACTCGGTTAGAAGTTTGCTTGATCACTAATTTATATCGCTTTAGTGGAGCTTTGACAGGTATAAGATTTACCTCTTGTGCATCAATTGAAAATGTAATCGACACTTTACGAAGGGGCATACTTGACTTACATGAAACAAACATTATAGCTAAAGAGAAAAGTAAAATATAGCGGCGCATTAATTAACCCCTCCTAATTTACGAATAAAAGAATCTAAGTTGGGCTTTCGTTTTAAATATCTTTCTAACATAGCATTAGGATCATCTGACCCCCCTTTGCTTAAGATCTCTAAAACATATCGCTCCCCTGCTTTTGGATTGAGTAACCCTTCTTTCTTTATTTCTTCAAAAATATCTAACGCAAAAACTTTCGACCACATATATCCATAATATTTAGGTCCGTATTGATCTAAATGACCAAACGAAGTGTGAAAGTGAAGGTCATCTGGATCAACTGAATCAAACATAATTTTATCTCGCAATTTATGTTCAATAATATTGGTATTTTTATTCGCTCCATCTTTGAAAAAGGCAAGAGCAAGTTTAGCTAAATAGCATTGACGAACGTAGTGAAGCCCTTCACAAAATGATCTCGATGCTGCTACAGCAGAAATCATTTCATTAGGCATGGACTCATGAGTTTGATAATGAGATGAAATAACTTTTAAGATTTCAGCCTCATACATCCACTCTTCAAGCAATTGAGAGGGTAACTCGACAAAGTCTATTTGAGTTGAAGTTCCACAAGCGCTCATTAAATCAGTTGATCCCATTACATTGTGAATAGCATGACCAAATTCATGAAAAAAAGTAACAACTTCTCTATGTTGCATCAAAGCTGGTTTTCCATCAGTTGGCTTTGAGAAGTTAGTCATTACTAAAGTTAGAGCTGTAAGTGTCTCTCCATTTTCCTGCTTGTAAGCTGGGATCATTGGACAATTGGCTGCATGCCCATACTTACCCTCTCTAGGATGTAGATCCAATAAGATATAGCCCAATATTTTATTGCTTTTATTATCTTTGACAACCAATGTTCTCACATCTTCATGCCATAAACCGCTCACTTTCTCTTGAGCAATTGTAATATTGAAAAAAGCTTCATATATTTTAATAAGACCACTGATAGTGTTATCTAAAGGAAAGTATTCAGCGACAGCTAAATCATCTAAATTATAATGCTCTTTTTTATAAAGATGAGTGACATAAGGGTAATCATATGCATTGAGCTTGCCTTCGTCGTTTAGATAAATACCTGATGGCAACTCTTCAGTGAGCAAAGAAAACTCTTTTTTAGCAATCGGCATAACTCTAACTAACATATCATCAACAAATTGATTTGCCTTATCTTCACTTTTTATCATCTCTTTGCTTAAATCCATATCGGCAAAACTTAAATACCCCAACTCTTTAGCAAGAGCATCTCTTTTAAAGATCATCGCTTCTAAAACCGCTTCATTTGCTGGATAAGCTCGATTCTGAAATGTTTGATACATTTTTTTTCGCACTTGAGAGTTTTTACAAAGTTTCATCACATTAAAATACGTAGGGTAATCACATCCTAATCGATAGTGGTTATTTTTAGTTGATAAAGAATTTATAAAATCTTGGGACAATCCATAAAGCTCTTGCCTAGTCACCCAGATATGACTATCATCTTCTTGAATATTTCTATTAAACGCAGCGGATAAATTTGAAAGTTCTTGTTTAATAGATCTCACTTTTTCTCTTCTTTTTTCAGGCAGCCCTAACCCTTGATGTTTTAGCTCTTGCTTTAGATGAGTAACAAAATGTTTTTTATTTTCAGGAACTAAATCACTGTTATTTTCTAAAAATAAAATCGCATCGTATATTTCTGGATGAGACGACATTACATCCGTAAAAATTTGATCCGTTTGTGCGAAGGCTAAATTGGCGCTACTTCGAATTTTCTCATTAGTATGTACCGAGTAAATCCCCTCAAAAATATCTCGTTGAGTATTGAGTAAACCTCGAGCTTTATCAAATGCATAAAGTGTATTTTCTAGATTTCTGTCTTCCATTTTAATTTGAGCAATTTGTTCAATAGCTTCTTTAAATTGAGCCCTTGTCAATTGAAGTTGCGCTTCTATCTCTGCTGTAGTCTTCGGGAAAATATTACTTATATCTTGAGGTTTTGATAATTTATACCGATTTATCGGTTCATTTTTTACAGAGCCCGCATAACAAGTTAAAGAAAAAATCAAAGATGAAATTATTGCTGCACTTTTCATGGTGACCTCAAAATAAATATTAAATTTCAATGTATAGCAAAATATGGAAAACTGCAAGAGGTGTCGATCTCTCTGTATTAATGCGCATATTCCAAAGCCCAATAGGGATGAGATTCATCTTTCTCATAATCACGCGTCAATTCATTATAAATGCAATTGGGATCGAGGTTGTCGCCATAACGAAGTTGCAAATATTTTACAGTTTGGTTAGGTATTGGAACTTGCAACCCATCAAACTCCCCTTTCTTCAAAGGAAATACGTATGAAATAGGTGTTGGCACTTTATATCGCCTCTCCCTCCATTTCCACTTTTCTGAAAGGATAATGCTCTTTTCATTCGAAACTATCGAAGTGAGTGTTTGATCTTTAGGGTGAATTTTAAAATGATATATATCTATGAGCGAATGTGATTCTTTTACATACACTTTAAGATAAGTTTCAGGGAAATCTCTACCGGACCAATCTTGAACAACATATTTAGATTTATCGAGTTCATTTAAAGCATTTTTTACATTGCGAAAATCGGGCTCTAAGATTGCAATGTCCACATCAAAATCCCAGGGAATGACCCCGCCGTAACGGTATGCTCCTAAACAAGTGCCCGTATCTAGCCAAAATATGAGATTATGTTTATTAAGAACCTGCATGATCTTTTTTAAAGCAATTTGATCAGCCTTCATCAAGTCTGAATCACCGGGGCGCCGCTTATGATGTTGACACTCTGAAGTTTCTCCCTCTAAATAGTGAGAAGTGTCGATTCCTATAGACTGGTAATAGGCAATATTAGAATTCACATGGAAGCTATTTAAGCACGACCTAGCAATCTTATGCCTATTTAGAGACCTACTGTCGATAAAAGAAAGCGCTTTTAAAGTGAGACCAAGTGGTGTTGCAATAGGAAATGCGCATAAAGAAGCTATAGTTCTTGCGCCAAATCGTATTTCATAATTATAGTGCTGCTTAATTTCACAAATTTGTTTTCCATCTCTATTTTTAATAGCAACCTTTTGTCCTGCAAACAAATACCTTGATGGAACGAGTAAATGGTTGGCAAACTTTTCAAGTCCCTTGGCCCCTTCAATCTCCATATTGAAAAAAACCGAACCGGTAATAGAGTGATATATATTGACAAGAGGCAAGCCTATAAATACGCAAAAAAGGACAAACTTTTTTACGATAAATGAGCTGTTCATTATGCCACCCATAAACTAAAACACCAATTTAGTTTGCATTCCTATAACTAAAGCATTAGCAACAGTGCCTTTTCCTTTAGGATTAATCACATACTGAATGTCAGGTTGAATCTCACACCACTGATTGATTTGGAACATATAACTCATTTCTAAAACAGTCTCAAAGGATTGAGGTATAATTCCAAATTCACCGGGATCATTATTCGCTTTATTTTGCTCTTCTCTTTTTGAAAGATCACTGCTATATTTTCCATAAGCGCAGCCAAGAGAGAAAAAATCTTTAGGTCTCGACTGGATTAGTCCTTGAAACACAATTCCTGATGAGAGAAAAAATGGGAACATATTACGATTTTTAGGAGCGAGTAGTAGAGCAACAAAAGGAGTAATCAAGCCGTCATAACCCGTTCTAAAAACCGCTTGATCAACTAAGAAATAATAGCCGTAGTTAAAGTTAGTTTGCCCACCTAAAAAATGCTCTTTTGCTTTAGTAAAGTAGTACCCACCCACTCTGTAATGACCTGGATACCCCTTAGAACCTGGTAAATCATCATGAATATATCCAAGTTCAGATGTAAGTTGAGCACCATCAGTACTTGAGAAATGGAAATTTAAACCGTGCCACCTATTTGCTGAAACGTTTTTATTACCATTATATACCCCAAACTTACCCTCAAATTTTGGAAGGTTCACTTTGATAATAGCTCCCCAAGTAGCATTGGGGTAGGCATTAAAAGTGTTATTAAAAAAGACTCCAATTGGGTTGCCATCAAAGGCATTCGAAACATATTTATAATAAAGTGGCGATTGCAAAAAATCATCAGCAGCGTTGAGACGACCCACATCAATAACTAACTTATCATTAAAAGCTCTTTGTCTAAAGAAAATTTGATCAAAACGAAAGTTTTGTCCTCCATACACTTGTTGAACAGGAAACTGGTTCCCAATTTTTTTTCCACTTAAACTATTTCCAGAACGAAATACCATGGCAATATAAAAATCTAAACCTTTTTTTCCACACAGTTTTTCAAAATCAAAGTCTAAATCAACTCCAATTGAACCCGCATATGAAAAACCTCTAGCCTCTCCCCCTATTGGATTGGCTACATCATCCGTCACATATGTACCGGCAACAGTAATTCCTCTTGCTGCCATATCTTTTCGAATTCCACCCCAATTTCCCAATAAATATTTACGGTCCCAAATTGAGATATCTGGCTTTTTTTCTTGCGTTTGATAGTACTCCGTCATCTCTTGGTGACGATCATATATCGTTTGAGAAAACTTAGCATCGGCTCCATAAATAAAAGCAGGTACTACTAAAATAAGATATAGGGAACGAATAAACTTCATTTATGGCCAGCGGCTGATTCTTGATGTAAAGGAACAATTTCAAGGAATACTGATTTTAAAGTCAAACTAATTTCAGTAATTTTTGAATGAATCTTTTCCCCTTCTCCCCTTTTTTTACCAAATCGAGGAAAACAAAATACTTGGGTGCCGTTTGGTAAAACAGTTTTAAGTTGAGCATAATTTTGCAGATTTTCTTGTGCTAATCTATTAAGTTGATCGAGTTGTTTTGTTGCTTCAGTCCTGATCCGTTCAATCCTTTCTTCTTGTGTAGGGTTTAAGTAAGCTCTTTCCCCTCCTATAAGGCGATATTCGTTTGCTAGTCTTTCTGCTACGCTAGCTCTTGCATCTAATTTCATAATTTACTCCTTAAATTTTTTGTTGTCTTATTGCATTCCATTCAGAAGTTATCTGAATGAATAGACCCATGATTTGATCTTTTCTAATCTGCCCAAGTTTAGTCAACTCAATAAATCGGGTTGAATGAAAACGAGCTACTATCTTACCATTTTCTTCGTCGTTTGCTTTTAGCATTACTTTTAATGTTTGAATAATTCGATCAACATCTTTTTGAAATAAACCTAATCTCATTTTATCAGGAAAAGCTGTAATAGCAAGTACTGAACGCCCTTCTAAAAAGCCATCATAATCCTTTTTTAATCTCTTCCAATTATCATTTAGTCGATGCAATTGTTTTAAATTATTAAGCCCTGTTAATTTCACTAAATTTCTTACGTTTATCATTTTTATTCCATTATTAAAATTTTGAGGGCCCATATTGACTGGCGCCTCCTTTTTATTCAAGAAAAAACTTCTTGTTTTTTATCAGTTTTTCTTTATAATTCGACTGATTCTTAGAGAGAATAATATGACAAAAAAACATCATCTAAAATGGCTTATATGGGGCCTGGCTGCTCTATTTTACTTTTACGAATACATCTTACGTGTCTCTCCCCAAGTTCTTAAAAATAACCTCATGCTTGATTTTGGCATTAACGCTTCAGCCTTTGGCGTCATGAGCGCTTTTTATCTTTTCGCCTATACCCCAATGCAGCTACCTGTTGGTGTGATGATTGATTGGTTTGGTGTGAAAAAACTACTGAGTGGCGCATCCCTTGTTTGCGGATTAGGCGCGATATTTTTTAGCCTTGCTAATAGTGCGGCCATCGCTTGTTTTGGTCGATTACTTATTGGAGCAAGTTCTGCTTTTGCTTTTGTCTCAATGGTCTACATTTCATCACACTGGTTTCCAAAAAAGCAACGCGCCCTACTTATTGGACTTGCAAATTCCATCGCCATGGTTGGCGCCTCCTTTGGAGGAGGTCCTCTCGCTTCCATCATAAAATTGACTGGATGGAGAGTCGCTATTTTTGCTTTTGGTCTTTTTGGAATTATCTTAGCTATATTTATTTATCTCGTTATACGATCAGATGATAAAGATAAAAGCATAGAAGAAGCTTCCTACCATAAGCCTACGCCGCTAAAACAAAGTTTAAAATCTGTATTCTCTAACTGGAAATCATGGGTGAATGCAATCGTTGCAATTAGCCTCTACATGACCACCACTGCTTTTGCAGGCCTATGGGCCGTCTCTTTTATACAAGAAGCCCACCATGTGACAAAGACTGTAGCTGGATATTGCTCCTCAGTATTCTTTTTAGGATGGCTTGTAGGTGGACCTATTATTGGTTTTATATCCGATCGACTCAACTTAAGATTGGTTGTTTTGCGCTACTCTATCGTTTTAGCTGCGATCACTTTAACCGCCATAATATTTATCACCAATATTCCTCTTTGGGTTGTATTCACTCTCATGTTTGTTCTAGGAGTCTTCTCTTCTGCTGAGCTTTTAAATTTCTCTATTTCAATTGAAGTGAATGCGGCATATGTAAAAGCTACAGCTGCTGCTTTTACTAACTTCATGGTTTCGGTTGGAGACTCAATAGCACAACCCCTTATTGGATTTGTGCTTGATATGAGATGGCAAGGAGCTATAGTTGATGGAATTCGAATGTACAAAGTTGCTGATTACCAATTTGCACTAGCCTTTTTACCTATTACAATGATTATAGGCTTTTTTGTCTCCTTCATACTGAAAGAAACCGCTTCAGAAAACCTCGTTAAATAGATCAATCATCGATTTAAATGATCGTTTATCAGCATCACAGTTATAGACAGTACCAAAATCGATATCATTTGCTGCTGGGTTTGTAAACGCGTGCATAGCTTGCCCATAAATATGAAGTTGCCAATCTACACTAGCCTCCTTCATTTCTTGTTTAAATTCTTGAACCTGAGAAGAGGGAACTTGAGGATCCAATCCACCATGACACGCTAAAATCTTAGCCTTAATTTTTTCATTACCAAGCTCTTTAGAAACTCCTGATAATAATCCGTGAAAACTAACTGCCGCTTTAATATCAACTCCTGATCTGGCTAAATCAAGTGCGCAAAGTCCACCAAAGCAATACCCAATAGTAGCAACTTTACTACTGTCTACATAGTCCAAAGTGCAAGCCGCATCAAAAGCCAACTTCACTCTCTTTCTTAAAATGTCTCGATTTTCTAAATAAGGCATCATAAGCGACATGCTTTCTTCTTTTGAGGTGGCTAACACTCCCTTTCCATATATATCGGCAGCAAATGCAATATAGCCCATTTTAGCCAGACGCCTTGCCATGTTACAAACAAATTCATCACGCCCTCTAAAAGCGTGAAAAATGATAACAGTGGGTTTTTTTTCATCTGATTCGCGCGCAACAAAAGCTTCTAAAGAGAATGCTCCATCATTGTATTCAACAAATTCTTCTTTCACAGTGTTCTCCAAGTTTGAACCACACTAAATGAAAAATTATTTTAACTCAAATGTTGAATTAAGTAGTTCTTCGAATTTATCTTCAGACAAACTTCCATACTGCTGCTTTATAAATTTTCCAGTTTGGTAAAGGTTAAAAGAAGGAACGCCTCGTAAATTGTACTTTTCTCTAAGTTTCTTAGAGCGATCAATATCGATAGCAACAAATATAACTTTTCCTTTATATTTCTCAGCTATCTTTCTATAAATAGGCTTCATCCTTTTACAAGGACCACACCAACTCGCAAAAAAATCGACGACAAGCGGCATATGACATTGCCTTATAATTATCTCTAATTGAGATTCATCTACTATTTTAACAAAAGGGCCAAAACCTTCTTCTTTATACTCAAGCTGTGAGTTATCTAAAAGAGCCAACATTTGAGGATCGCTGCAACACTCTTGAATTGTTTGCCCTTCATTATTTACCATTGAAGAATCAACCGCTTTCATAGCTTCAATAAAATCAGCGCGAGTGCCTGAGAAACTCAAACTAGATCCAAGTAAAGCTCCAAAAAACATCCATCTTTTCATATTATTCATCCCAGTAAATTTCTAATTTTTCATTACCTTCTAAAAGTGACAGAGTTTTCATTCCAACTGCAACATCAAATGGTGTTTCTCCTAAATCATTGGTCGCAAAGGGATCTGCCCCTTTCTCTAATAACATCGCTATTTTAAGATGTTTGATCCGGCTTTCAGGAAGTACTTGAACAGCTTCATGTAATACAGTATTTCCATTTGAATTTCTCTTATCCAAATTCATATATCCATATTGAAGTAACATTTTAAAATTAGAAATCGAACGAGATTCAGTAAAAGCGTAAAAAATTAATGGTTCACTTGCCCACATGTATTTATTTAGATCTTCTTTGCAATTGTTCAAAAAAGCTTTCACCAATAAAGGAGAACTAAATTGAATCACATCGGGTAAAATGCTCTTTTTGTATACTATCTTATTTTTACATTGATATAATGTCAAAAGTGGAGTTGGAGATTCATGCATTAACATCCGAAAATAAGGAGAGCTACGATTAGGAAGTTGAGAGTAAGGATCGATCCCCTTATTATCAATTAGCTCCCTTATCAAGCTTAACTTACTATGGTTTACAGCATGAAGTAAATAGACTTGATAGCACTTTGCATTAGCTTCTTTAATACCTTCCATATCATCTTGTATAAATGCTTTCTTCGCTTTTGACTGATAATGAGAAAGGTCTGAATAAAAATCTGCTTTCAACTGAGACATGCATAATAAAAGTAAAAAAGTAATGAGTCCTTTTTTCATATCAACCTACTGTAACTTGTTAACATATATTTTTAATCTCTAAACTAGTTAGAAATATAAGTAAGTTAAACAGTGTAGAATTTAAGATGATTTAAAGGAAAGAGAAATGTCTACTAATTACTTCACAAACAGTGTTCACGAATAATTTCTATAAAATAGGAACAAAACTGAAGTGCTTGCTGATTTGTTATAAGAGGTTTCGGATATGAAAGAGATATAAACATCGTTTCATTTAAAGTGCTAACGTGGAGAAGAAATGGAAAGTCCCCCGCTACTCTAGATACATTGTAGTAAATTTTTTCAATAGCGAGATCAACCCCTTTACCAGTAAAAGGGATATTTCCCGCATTTGACAAACCTAGACCAGACTTAAAACATTGATCTTGGGGTCTAAATGGAGTAAAACTCTCTTTCAAAGTTTCATATGACGTTGTTTCTAAATCTGATGGCATTGCTCCTGTAATAGGGATAAGCTCATCTAATTGTTGTTTATACTTACGAGCAAAAGTAAAGATGTTTTGAGTTGGATCAATTTCATGAAAAGTGGTAATCAGAGTAATATAGAGTCCAAAATTGTCTTTACTAATAGCTGGATTGCATTTTTGGCGTAGATTTATAGGAGTGATGAAAGGGATATTGATTTTACCTCCGCGAAATTTAGCGTAAGCAAAGCAAGCAACCGCTACTAAAAATGAATTGATCGATATATCATTTGACCTTGTCGTTTTATGAATGGCTCTATATTCATCTTTTGGAAATTCAAAGTGGTGAATCTTTGTCACCCGTTCTTCTAATGGGCATTGCTTATCAAAGGCAAAATGATCTAACTTAGATGGCTTTATCGACTGATTTTCTTCAATATAATCAGTTAAACTTTTATTACTCCCTGAAAGCTGTTCTATTGGAGCAAGCATGTGTAATTCATCAAATTTTTCAAAAGGATTTTTCTCAATTCTTTCATAAAACTCAATCATATCTCGCACAAAATTAATTCCCGAAATTGCATCTAAAACTGAATGATGAATCTTTAAAAATATCCAATTTTGTTTTTTCTTCCTTAAGATTTTTAATTTCCATAATGGACCATTGGGACTAAAAGGATCTTTTAAATATTTTTCTCCAATATCTTCACACTTTCCCTCTATTTCTCCAAACTCAATGGAAATGTCACTAAATTTAACAGTCGACTTAACCCAAAGATAACCTTCTTCTTCAACTATCTTACTGCGTAAAAAAGGGTGCTCATTAAACAGCGCTTCTATAGATCGCTTTAATATGTCTTCTTTAAGCTCACCTGACACCTGCGCAAAAACTAAAGTATTATTAGTCCCAAAACTTTCTTCGTGAATGTAGTAAAAAAGTGATTCAATATAGCCCAATTTGCGTTGAGACATTATGAAGCCTTCTTATTTTGAGGATTGTCTTGATGAATAAAGTCACAAGCATTTTCAATATGAGAGATAAATTGTTCACAAAACTGATTAGCATGCTCTTTACTCATCAAAGGATCTGCCCAAACTATTGAAATGTTCATAACTCCACCAACTGTAACAACTTGAATAACAAAAGGTAAATCGCCAGCGGCTCTACCTACTGAGAAATTGAGCGTTTTTATCGTATGCGATCTTAAGTTAGGTCGATAACAGTATCTACCTAAGTTAGTTATACATAAACCAGAATTGAAACTCGGCTCTTCAGTCGGCAAAAAATCTTCCATATAAGTAATAAGTTCTTTAGTTGAAAGCTTATCTATTTTATCCGGGAAAAAACACTGAGTCTCTTTCTCTTTATAAAATGCCGCTTGATATTCTCTAGCTAAATCAAATAAATCACTTCTCTTTGGATCCACCTTAAAATTATTTTGAGCATAACCCACAAAAAAGCCAAAGTGCTCATTACCTAAATTGGGAATACAAGAAGATCGCAAACTCATCGGGGTGAAAGTTGGAATAATCACTTCTTTGCCAAAAAGATCAGACATACTGAGCAAAGCTGCACTGTTTAGTAGAGAGTTAATCGTTACTTTATTCGCTTTACAACTCTTATGGATAATTTCTACCTCTTCTTTATGTAAGAATAAAAGACGCACCTTAGTTGTTCTATTTTCTAAAGGGGTATTTTTATCATAGGGGAAGTTATCGAACTTAACACTTGTAATATGCTCGCGCTCTTTTTGCATTTCTTCAATCGTTTTATTGTTATTGCAAAGTTCTTCAATCGTTTCCAGTTGAGGCAAAGGCTCTTCTTCATAGTCAATGTTTCGCATTAAAGTTTCATATACATCTAATAAGTCGCGAATAAACATACAAGTAGAGGCGCCATCACTAACAGCATGGTGGCAAGTAAACCCCAAAGTATTCGTCTTTTTCTTTCGTTTCCCTCTATCGAGCAATATTGTCATTCGCCAAAGATATCGGGTAGGTTCAAGATTCGTTTTTAGCTCATTCTCGATTAGCTTTTCAGTAGATCCCTTCTTTCTCTCGCCAAACGTGATGGGAATATTATCAAATTCTGCATTTGTCTCTATAAAGACATCATCTTTGTCCCAATATATAGTAGAGCGAAGAGAAGGGTGACGCTCGAACATTACCTCTAAAGCACTAACCATTAACTCTTCATCGATGTCTCCCTCAACATCAGATGTAGTCACTATCGTCCCACTATTAGCCGCTTTCTGACTATTAACAAGCAATGTCTCAATATATCCAACCTTTCTCTTCTCTACCATACCCTCACACCCCATCTAGAGCCTTTCTCTTTTCTATCACCTATTGTTTATTTAAAAGTCCACAGAGTCTACCAAATAATATTGCAACTAATTTTAAATAAACAATTTAAAAAATGATGTTTTTTATTATATCTTTATAGTAAATCAAATAATTCAGAGTAACATTGTATCGAATTTAACTTTGCATTTGAAAGAGAATATGCATTAATAGAGAGGGCTACTCTTTTCTCATGGGATTGAACTAAACTTTCAATAGCGTTAGCAAAAGCTTTTGGATCGTCCTCAACCAAAAATGCATCATGTTCATTTTTAATCCCTTGCACTCCGTATGAGGTTGAAACAAGGGGGACTCCGTGAGCAAGTGCTTCAACGGTTTTGATTTTTAGTCCGGAACCAAATAAAACAGGATTAATAAAAACATCCGTTGAGTGATAAAAAGACTTGAGATTGTTAACGGTCCCCTCAAAATTAAGATTGGGGCATTTCTCTTTTAGCTCTTTTTTTAAGCAAATAGCGCCAAATATAGCAATTTTACGCTCTTTTGGCAAGTGAGGCAATACCTCGTTATGAAGCCACATTGCAGCATGACTATTTGCATGTGAAGGACTTGCTAAAAATCGAATCTCAGTGGCTTGCTTCTTGGGAGAGTAACCAGCTTCAATGTGAGCTGGGTGTGAGCAAACTAAACATTTTTCTGCCCCAATCCAAGAAGCTGCCACTTTAGCCTCTTCTTCCTGAATGAAAATAACTTTGTCAAATCTATTAAATGCCGCAATTTCTTGGTCTTTTGTCCATTCTATCTCTAAAGCGTAGCCCCATTTTTTATGAAGATCGCTCCTAATTGAAGCTAAATCATGGCAATCGAGCAGTTTAACTGTTTTTTTTGGGAGAAAATCACAGATCCAGCTTAAGTGAAGATATTCAACTAAAGCAATATCAATGGGGTTCAATTCGATCTCTTTAATTAAAAGAAGACGTTGAAGTGGATTTGATCCATCAAATGCGACTATTTCAAATGGAAGTTTAACTTTGGAAGCTATTTCGTAGCTGGCATCTTGCTCACCTAAATAATATACAGTCAAAGAAGTTCGCTTTGCCAAGGCAAAGACAAGTTCACGAATTCGAACGCACTGCCCTAAAGCGGGATACCAAAATGGAATGTCGGTAAAAAGAGCAAATTTTGTCAAATAGCACCTATTTAATATTCAATTTGCAGCCTATCATAAAAGAATAATTTGCACGCAAAGCTCATCTAATGTTATTATATTGAAGCTAAAAAAATTTTGGAGGACCCTTTGGCCATACTAGCAGCTTCAACAGTAACAGCTCATCATCGATATAATACGCGCAGCTCATCGCCTATTCGCTATTTTGAACCTATCCCTTTAAGTGTAATATCAAAAATATTAAGCTTTATTCCTCAATCTGATCTTGCTGTTTGTTTAAGCGTTTCTTCAGCATTTAAGGTTGCCGGCCTAGATAATACAGTTTGGCAAAAATTTTCATCTTGTTTAGTCAAGTACTCTAAAATGATTCCGTATTATAATCAAGTAAAAGACTTTAAAGTTGGTAGACTCCAAAATAATCTAGTTTTAGAATCCAAATTTGATCAAAGTTCTGATTGCCCCGTAGTGGATTTAAGAGGGCTGCGACTTGCAACCTCTGTCACATTGCCTGTAGGGGTTGCTATAGCTGATCATACGGTCATCCATGCCGCAACAAATATTGGTCTTATTGCCATATCTCGGCCTCAAGACCCTCCTACAATTGAACTCTATGATATTAAAGATATTTCATATAGAGGTTCATGTAAAATAGTCGCTAGATTTGCCAATGAAACTCTACATTCTTTATCTGATGATGGCCTAATGACCTCTCTATCTGAAAC
Source organism: Candidatus Amphrikana amoebophyrae (assembly GCA_030408475.1). Classification (GTDB taxonomy): domain Bacteria; phylum Chlamydiota; class Chlamydiia; order Chlamydiales; family JACRBE01; genus Amphritriteisimkania; species Amphritriteisimkania amoebophyrae. Next base: position 2,255 of record JAUHQG010000001.1, on the reverse strand, counting down.
GACACTATTAGTACGCAATCTCTCTGCTCCATTAGCTGCCCCTCTTTGTAGTTATGAAAAATTGGATGCTGATGATACTGTCTATACCTCTCCAGACAATAAACTGTTTTTTGGAAAACAGGGCCAAACTTTCCACCTTTACTCTCCTGATGTAAGCGAAATTGACTTAAGGGCTACCTTTAGATCATTTACCCCTTTTGCACATAATGGCCAATATTTTTGTTTTGGTACACGCCGGGGTTCCGATAAATTTTGTTTAGATCATGTTGATTTTGCCACGACAACTTCTACTGAATTGTTGGCTTTTAAGAGAACCAGCGCTTCTACTTCATATGAATGTATTCATATCGGTAATGTTTTTGTCATACTCAATACTAACTTAAGGGCCAATCAAGTTTGTTTTTTTAGTCCTGAAGATTTATCATTTAAAACCGCTCAAATTTTAAGTTCAACTCAATTAACTGATTTGCCAGATGACGAAGAGTTTAGAATTGATTCGGTCACTTTTAATAATGGAACTTATCTTTTTAAATGCGCTACAGATTCTAGCGAAAAAACTCGTCACTATTCTTATAATCCCATTACGAAAAAAGCAAATTTCTTTCACTATGAAATAACAGGGACTCTTCACGATAAATTTCCCCCACTTGTAGATCAGGTTGGCTCGATTTGCTTTAAAACTAACCATTCTAAGTTTACCCTTGATTCGACAAGTTGCGAACCCCGAGTTTATTCAATTCCACATGGCGCTCAATCTATGGTATGGGTGAAAAATGTTTTAGTTATCGCAAACACACATGGAGATGTGCGAACTTATAAATTTAAACCAAAACGGAGATCACCAATAAGATCATGGAATTTAAAAAGAAGTTGATCGTGACAAGAATTTCTCTATTTTGATAGATAACCATTTATATGAATATACTTATATATAAGGGAGAAGGTGTTAGCCCCCTCTCTTTAAAAAAAACAGCTTTAATGGCTAAAGTGTGGGATCCATCAGCTCAAGTCACTCTAGTTAACTCTACCCATCTAGGTCTTACGGGTTGGATGAAAAACGCATCAACTATTATTTTTCCAGGAGGGCGCGATATCCCCTATCACAACGCTTTAAAAGGGGCCGCCAACCAAAATATTCGCCAATTTGTAGAAGAAGGGGGCTTATATATTGGCATTTGCGCTGGTGGCTACTATGGATCATCGAAAATAGAATTCGAAAGCGGATTTCAAAATGAAGTAATTGCCGAAAGAGAACTGAAGTTTTTTCCTGGAAAAGCAATCGGCACACTATTTAATCCCGGCACTTATGTTTATGATAGTGAACACGCTGCTTGCGATGCAACGGTTTCATTTCATGGGGAAAGTCATCAAATTTACTATAATGGGGGCTGTTATTTTGAAAAAGCAAACTCTTTTGATAAAGTACAAGTATTAGCTCATTACGACGATCATCCTAGTAAGCCAGCTGCCATTATTGAATGTAAAGTGGGAAAAGGGAGAGCTATTTTAAGTGGTGTACATTTTGAATTTTCTCCTAAAGAGATATACGCAAAAATACTAAAATAAGAGGTTAAGAGATGAATCAATATGATGGACCGATAGTTGACACTCACATGCATCTTTGGGATTATAATAATGATATACCTTGGCTTTCAAAAAAGGGGAAGAAAGAACATTTCTTTGAACCTTTAATAGGGAATTATGATCGTTTGCGTCGAGATTATAAGATTGAAGACTATCTTATCGCAGCGAAAAAACATCATATTACAAAAAGTGTTCATATAGAAGTGGGGAATTTTTCACCAAATTATATAAAAGAGACCAATTGGATTGATTCAATAGCTAAAAATAATCTCTTGCCAAATGCGATAGTGGGCTCCATAGATTTTTGCAGTGAAGATGTTGAAAAAACATTAAAAGGACATGCCAAATCAAAGTATTTTAGAGGGGTTCGCCAAGCATTAAACTACGACTCTAATCCCGATTTTCAAATAGTTAATGAAAATCTTTTTGAAAATGATATTTGGCGCTCAAACTTTAAGTTATTAAAGGAGTATAATGCATCATTTGACCTTCATATTTATTCCCACCAAATAAAAAATGGCGCTCAATTAGCAAAAGACAATCCAGAAGTTCCCATTATGAGCTTGTTTAGAAAATAGGCTTTTTTAGATGAACATCGTCTTTCCGTGATCTTTCACGAAAAAAATAGCAACTTACTGTACCAAACGTACAAGTTTCGTTGCTATTTTTGA